>NZ_NIUB01000109.1 GCF_002197815.1 Pseudomonas oleovorans subsp. oleovorans | reverse complement strand
TCAGAGTGGCATTGGCCAGACAGGGCGAAATAATTCCACCCTGCGGCGTCCCGGCTTCCGTTGCCATGAGTTGTCGCCGGTCGATAACCCCGGCTTTTAACCACTTGCGCAGTACCTTCGTGTCCATCGAGACATTCCGACACAGCCATTCGTGGTTGATGTTGTCGAAGAAGCCCTTGATGTCGCCTTCCAGAATCCAGACCGGCGCCGTTTGCGGCGACAGCAGGTGGAAAAGCTCAACCATTGCATCAGCAGTCGAACGATCCGGGCGAAATCCATAGGACTTCGGATCGCTGGTGCTTTCGATTACAGGCTCCAACGCTTGCAGATGCAGCGCCTGCATGGCCCGATCCAGCATCGTCGGGATACCCAGCGGGCGCTCCTCCAGCTTGCCGGGTTTCGGTATCCAGACCCGCCGTAGCGGTTTGGGCCGATAACCCCGTTGTTTCGACAGACTTCCCACAGCACGGAGCTTGGCCTGGGGCGATCCCCAGGTTTCTCCATCGACGCCCGGAGTCT
>NZ_NIUB01000108.1 GCF_002197815.1 Pseudomonas oleovorans subsp. oleovorans | reverse complement strand
GCTGCGCTCGGACTTGGGCGAGAACAGCTTGTGGCGCAGCAAGGCGACCTGTTCTTGAAGTTGTTCTATGCGAGCATCTTTCGCCGCCGCCTGTTCACTGGCCAGCAGCAGTAAATGCTTGAGCAGGATTGGGTCGTCAGGAAGGGATTCGGGCACGGCGATCATGGCCGTGGATTATACCGGCTCAGGTTACGAAGCGCGGCGTCAGTATCTGGTGTGGACGGTTGCGCCACAGGTCGATACCGTCGAGCAGCCAGTTCAGTTCGTCGTCCGTCAGCTCAATGGCCTCGTCACCGGCATCGGGTTTGGTCTTGAAACGCTCGGCTTCCAGTCGCTTGAGCCACAGGCAGAAGCCATTGCGCTCCCAGTAGAGAATCTTGACCTGGCTGCGCGTGCGATTGAGGAACACGAACAGCACCGGGTTGAACACCTCCACCTTGATGTCCAGCTCGACCAGCGCGGCCAGTCCATTGATGGATTTGCGGAAGTCGACGGGCTTTGGGTAGAGATAGACCTTCTGCACTT
>NZ_NIUB01000107.1 GCF_002197815.1 Pseudomonas oleovorans subsp. oleovorans | reverse complement strand
TTGAGGAACACGAACAGCACCGGGTTGAACACCTCCACCTTGATGTCCAGCTCGACCAGCGCGGCCAGTCCGTTGATGGATTTGCGGAAGTCGACGGGCTTTGGGTAGAGATAGACCTTCTGCACTTTGGCGTCGGGACGCATCATGACGGAACTCCACGGGAAAATAGGGAGCCCAGCATCCGGGATACGGAGAGGTCAGTTGAAGATGGGGTCTATGGAGCGCATACAAAGGTATCACCCGGCTGGATGAAGCAGTTGAAGTAATTATTGATAACGTAACTCATAAAGTTTTCGATTCTAGAGCCGCCAGTTACAGCAAAGTATGGGTGGAGGTTGATGTTGCGTGTAAGGAGCAGGGCCTTCCTCAATGTCATCAACCTAAGCTGCAGCCCTGCCCAAGGCAAGCCCCCCGAAGCAGCCAGCCGCCATGGCCGTCGGGCGATGACCAGGCCTCTGCCGCTCAATCAGGCGGTCTAGCTGGGCTGGCGGTGATGTGATCATCGTCTGTTCCGGCTGTCTAGGCGAGATTTCTCGTTCTCCGGACGAGCCTA
>NZ_NIUB01000106.1 GCF_002197815.1 Pseudomonas oleovorans subsp. oleovorans | reverse complement strand
GGCGCTGCCACCGCGCCGACGAGGCGGTCGAGGCAGTTCGCGTTGCCCTTTGAAGGACTCCAGGAAGAAGGTTTCATCTGCTTCAACAATGCCTGACGCGTGCTGGGCCTGGTGATCGGCAATCCGAGAAAGAAACCTATGTCGCCACAGGAAAGCTGTGTTTTTGCTGACGCCACAATGAACGGCGGCCTTGCGCACGCTCAGGCTCTGGGTCAGTGCGTCCGCATAGTCTTGCCAGAGATGGCGCTTTCTCAGTCGCGCCATTGGGGTGCCCGTCAGGGCATTGCTGGTTTTGCCGCAAACCTTGCAGCGGTATCGCGGCAAGTCACCACTGGAACCCCAGGGGCGCAGTTCCCGCGATTGACAATGCGGGCAATGGCTTGGGGCCTTGATTGCGTCCTGCCAGTGCCTGGCAGCTGGCAAGAGCTTGGATCTCAACTGGTCGCGTTGCTCTGGGTTGAGGCTGGAGAGCTGTGCCATCCACCGCGAAAACTGAACCGCTTTCATGATAGATCCCTCATGCTGGGAAAGATCACGATTCAGTTTAGACCACTGCAACAGATAACTCAGACAGAGCC
>NZ_NIUB01000105.1 GCF_002197815.1 Pseudomonas oleovorans subsp. oleovorans | reverse complement strand
ACTCAACAACCACCGACTGAAGTCGGTGGGTTAGTGACTTACGGACTGAAAGTCCGGATACGCGTCGACTGAACGACGCGTCGGATCAGTCAGGCTCCATCCTGAAATTATCGTTCGGGCTCGGCTCAAAATGATGCTCCAGATACTGCTTGATCATCTCTTCCGTCATCTGCCCAACCGTCGCGCAAAAGTACCCGCGAGCCCAAAAATGCTGCCCCCAATAGCGCTTTTTCAGATGGGGAAACTCCTCGAAAAGCTTGCTCGCCGTACGCCCCTTGATCCGCCTCATGATCTCACTCGGCGCCAAATTCGGCGGACTGCTCACCAGAATATGCACGTGATCCTTGCTCACCACACCTTTCACAATCCGAATTTCAAATGCTTCGCACGTCTGTCTCACCAGCTCTCGCACTCGCTCAGCAACCTCACCGCTGAGCACCTTGTATCGGTACTTAGTCACCCAAACAAAGTGATACTCGATCTGGTAGACCGTATGACTGCCGTATCTGTAATCCATGCGCTTGCCCTCCAGCCCCGCATGGTGGCGCTAAAGCTCACCGGCTGAAAGCCGGTGGTTTTAACCTTTCGATGGAAAATAAA
>NZ_NIUB01000104.1 GCF_002197815.1 Pseudomonas oleovorans subsp. oleovorans | reverse complement strand
ACCCCCGCCGTCCTCCCACACCACCGTACGTACGGTTCCGTATACGGCGGTTCCTGCCTACTGACAAACAGCATCAGCGAGCTTGGTTCCGTTGATGTGTCGCCTGCGGTAGCTAAGCGCCCAGACCGGCCCTCGGAGTTTCCGACTCCTACCTCCTGATGGTCTCGACCACCGCTGTTCACGGCGTTTCTGCTTTACGCTCCAACAGAGAGCACACCTGACTATCCACTCATGGCAGGTTCAGCCCTTCATCGCTCCGGTTTCGAGCAACTACTACGGCCTCTGCTGACTTCTGTTCGCCCATCCCGTCACCTCTCGGGGCCGGTAGCACATGGCAGGCCAAACAGATCTCCCAGGGTAATTCGCGCGACCTTCCTGCTTATGCCTGTCGGATTTACGTCGTAGCGTTCCGTGCAAGTATCGGGCTTTGGCAATCGTTGCTACCTCACCCCGCTACGCCGCCTCTATCCGCTTCCTGTTCGTCAGGCCAGCATTTTGCCTCGGGCTTCCTTCAGATTCGCAGTCGCCCGCGACACCCTTGCCTCTGGCTAACACTTCCCCTTGCCGGGTGTGTAGAGGACTTTCACCTCCAAGTCGTCCAGTCCACCACCAC
>NZ_NIUB01000103.1 GCF_002197815.1 Pseudomonas oleovorans subsp. oleovorans | reverse complement strand
TCGGATTGCCGATCACCAGGCCCAGCACGCGTCAGGCATTGTTGAAGCAGATGAAACCTTCTTCCTGGAGTCCTTCAAAGGGCAACGCGAACTGCCTCGACCGCCTCGTCGGCGCGGTGGCAGCGCCAAACGACGCGGACTGTCTGCCGAGCAAATTCCTGTGCTGGTGGTAAGAGATCGCAGTGGTCAGCAGGCAGACTTCAAGTTGGAAAAGCTGGATGCACAGCACATAGGGGAGCGGCTACGCCCGCTGATAGACGCGGATGCGATTCTCTGTACTGACAGCGTGCGGATTCCACGCCATTCGGACACTCAGCCCACGCTGATCCGGACACCTGTTCCACGCTCATTCGGACAGGCAGTCGGAGCGCAGCGACGCAGGGGTGGCATTGTTAGTCCGGGTTGGCTGGCGTCGTCAATTTCTGCGTCCGTTTGCGCATTGATTCACCCTTCAGATTGATCCGATAAGCGTTGTGCACCAGGCGGTCGAGGATGGCATCGGCCAGGGTCGGATCGCCGATCAGTTCGTGCCAGTTGTCCACCGGCATCTGGCTGGTGACGATGGTCGAGCGCTGGCCGTAACGGTCGTCCAGTAGCTCCAGCATGTCGCGCCGTTGCTCGCCGGTGAACGGGGCCA
>NZ_NIUB01000102.1 GCF_002197815.1 Pseudomonas oleovorans subsp. oleovorans | reverse complement strand
ATGGTATTCACCTGCCAGCAGCCTGACCTTCAGGATGGGCCAATACTGTTTCACGTAGCCTGCCAAGTCGGCGACCGTCATGCCATCGGCACCCGGCGCCCCCTTGTTGCTGACCACGCGCTGATACGCACGCTTGAGATTCGCCGGTGCAAGCACCCGCTCCATCAGCGTGTCCGGCTCCGCGTTCATCCACGTCACCGACGCCGCCGATACCTCTGCGCTGTCAGGCGTCATCCTCGGCCTCTGGCCGGGACTCGGGGTGACAGTCTTCTCTTGGAGAAATTTCTGCATTTCGGTTATCGACGAGACGCTGACGCCTACTGGCGGCATGACCTGTTCGGCCCTTGATGGCGTGGTTGACCGCCACTTACTACGGCCTCGGCTGACTTCTGCACGCCCATCCCGTCGCCTCTCGACAATCGGTAGCACAATGGCAAGCGTACAGATCTCCCAGGGTAATTCGCGCGACCTTCCTGCTTATGCCTGTCGGATCTACGTCGCAGCGTTCCGTGCAAGTATCGGGCTTTGGCGATTATGGCCACCTCACCCCGCTGCGCCGCCTCATCCGCTTCCTGTTCGTCAGGCCAGCATTTTGCCTCGGGCTTCCTTCAGATTCGCAGTCGCCCGCGACACCCTTGCCTTC
>NZ_NIUB01000101.1 GCF_002197815.1 Pseudomonas oleovorans subsp. oleovorans | reverse complement strand
CGAAAAGGATCACCGGCTTGTCCGGCGGCCCACCGCTTTGCACCCACATCCAGGATTGTGCCGAGGGGTCGCGCCCCGGTTCATGCAGCACCTGCAAGCGCGTTTCGTCGCAGTGCAGCACGGGGTAGTCCAGCAGCTTGTCGCGCATCAGGTTGAGCAGCGGTTGCAGTTGCTCGCCACTTTGGATCACCCAACGCGCCAGGGTTTGCCGTGGGATGTCGACGCCGTGGCGGCTGAGCATCCTCTCGAAGCGGTACAGCGGGATGCCGTCGGCGTACTTGGTGGTCAGCAGCATCGCCAGCACGCTGGGGCTGGCCAGGCTCTTCTCGATCAGTTGTGCCGGTTTATCGGCGGTGACCGGCGCGGTTTCACAGACCTTGCAGGCATAGGTCTTGCGGATGTGGCGGATGACCCGCACCTGCATCGGGATGATCTCCAGCTGCTCGCTGGTCTCCTCGCCGATCACCTGCTTGCAGGCACCGCAGGCGCAGGTCAGTTCGTGCTCGGGCAGCTCATGGATGACCTCCACACGCGGCAGGTTGGCCGGCAGCGGCTTGCGTTTGCCACGGCGCTTGACCGGCGCAACGACTTCTTCGGCTTCGGCTGGCTCGGCGGCCGGCGCTTCGATCAGCTCTTCGACCTCGTTGAACATGGC
>NZ_NIUB01000100.1 GCF_002197815.1 Pseudomonas oleovorans subsp. oleovorans | reverse complement strand
CCGGGTTTCGGTATCCAGACCCGCCGTAGCGGTTTGGGCCGATAACCCCGTTGTTTCGACAGACTTCCCACAGCACGGAGCTTGGCCTGGGGCGATCCCCAGGTTTCTCCATCGACGCCCGGAGTCTTACGACCCCGGTTCTCCGTGACTCGTCGTACAGCCAAACAGCGGCCGTAAAACGAATAGGTCAGCATCCGTTGCAGGCGTTTAACCCTGCGCCAGTTACCTTCCTGTGTTGCCTGCGCAATCTTTAGCTGCGTTTTCCGAACGGCTTGCTGAATGGTGGCCCAATCAAGATCGTGCCAATTCATCACTCCGCCGGAGGGCGCAGACGCGACCGGTGTTGCTGGTTGCGTTTTCATACAGTCCTCCTGAGATGAACGACATTCAGGACGGACTACTCCCCTATGGGCAGTAGTCGCCCATAGGGTCGTTTGGTTATCGCTGGAATCAGCGGCTCTTCTTGCGCTCGTAAACCAGATGCACGTCAGCCAGGGTTGCCCCTGCCGGTGATGTTTCAACCGGTATGCTACCCATTACAGGCAGCCATTCGCTTCTTGCATCCTCCCATTCCCCACACCCATCAGCGCCCCTTGCGGTTTGCCTGCCTGACCATGCTGCTGGTCAGGCGAGTGGTCGGGATTGCCACGTTCCCCGAGTCGCATCTATTCCCCGTTTAGGCTTCGTCTTTCCCCCGG
>NZ_NIUB01000099.1 GCF_002197815.1 Pseudomonas oleovorans subsp. oleovorans | reverse complement strand
CGGATGGAGGCGGCGTAGCGGGGTGAGGCGGCCCAATTCGTCAAAGCCCGGTACTTGCACGGCACGCTGCGACGTAGATCCGCCAGGCATAAGCTGGAAGGTCGCGCGAATTACCCTGGGAGATCTGCATGTTTGCCGCTGGGCTACCGGGCGTCGAGAGGCGACGGGATGGGCGTGCAGAAGTCAGCCGAGGCCGTAGTAAGTGGCGGTCAACCACGCCATCAAGGGCCGAACAGGTCATGCCGCCAGTAGGCGTCAGCGTCTCGTCGATAACCGAAATGCAGAAATTTCTCCAAGAGAAGACTGTCACCCCGAGTCCCGGCCAGAGGCCGAGGATGACGCCTGACAGCGCAGAGGTATCGGCGGCGTCGGTGACGTGGATGAACGCGGAGCCGGACACGCTGATGGAGCGGGTGCTTGCACCGGCGAATCTCAAGCGTGCGTATCAGCGCGTGGTCAGCAACAAGGGGGCGCCGGGTGCCGATGGCATGACGGTCGCCGACTTGGCAGGCTACGTGAAACAGTATTGGCCCATCCTGAAGGTCAGGCTGCTGGCAGGTGAATACCATCCCCAGGCAGTGCGGGCGGTCGAAATTCCCAAACCGCAGGGCGGTATGCGGCAACTGGGCATTCCCAGTGTCGTGGATCGCCTGATCCAGCAAGCCCTGCTGCAACAGCTCACGCCGATCTTCGATCCGCTGTTCTCGGACTATAGCTACGGCTTCCGTCCGGGCAGAAGCGCTCACCA
>NZ_NIUB01000098.1 GCF_002197815.1 Pseudomonas oleovorans subsp. oleovorans | reverse complement strand
CTCCAAGGCTAAATACTACCTAGTGACCGATAGCGTATAGTACCGTGAGGGAAAGGTGAAAAGAACCCCGGGAGGGGAGTGAAATAGAACCTGAAACCCTGCACTTACAAGCTGTGGAAGCACATTTCTTGTGTGACCGCGTACTTTTTGTAGAACGGGCCAACGAGTTACGTTAAGTAGCAAGGTTAAGCACTTAAGGTGTGGAGCCGTAGCGAAAGCGAGTTTTAACTGAGCGTTCAGTTACTTGACGTAGACCCGAAACCGGGCGACCTACCCATGAGCAGGATGAAGCGAAAGTAAAATTTCGTGGAGGTCCGAACCCACGAGCGTTGAAAAGCTCGGGGATGACTTGTGGGTAGCGGTGAAATTCCAATCGAGCCCGGAGATAGCTGGTTCTCCCCGAAATAGCTTTAGGGCTAGCCTCAAGGTGAGAGATACGGAGGTAGAGCACTGAATGTCCTAGGGGGTATTGCACCTACCGAAGACTATCAAACTCCGAATGCCGTCATCTTATACTTGGGAGTCAGACTGTGGGTGATAAGATTCATAGTCGAAAGGGCAACAGCCCAGATCGTCAGCTAAGGTCCCTAAATGTAAGTTAAGTGGTAAAGGATGTGGGATTGCACAGACAACCAGGATGTTGGCTTAGAAGCAGCCACTCATTCAAAGAGTGCGTAATAGCTCACTGGTCGAGTGATCCTGCGCCGAAGATTTCCGGGGCTAAAACTTACTACCGAAGCTACGGCATCAGTAATGATG
>NZ_NIUB01000097.1 GCF_002197815.1 Pseudomonas oleovorans subsp. oleovorans | reverse complement strand
TGAATTAGGCAAGCTGGGGCATGAGGTGCGTTTAATTGCTCCGCAGTTCGTCAAGCCTTACGTGAAAGGCGGCAAGAACGACGCGAACGATGCGCAGGCAATTTGTGAAGCGGCCAGCAGGCCCACCATGCGTTATGTCGAGGTCAAGACAGTAGAGCAACAGGCGAGCCAGTCGGTGCATCGGATCAGAGGTCGGCTGATCAAGGCTCGAACAGCATTAGTCAACGAAGTTCGTGGGTTGCTGGCCGAGTTTGGTTTGATCGAATCACGCAAAGGCGTTGCGGCAACCCGCGAACTACTGTGTCGGGCGATCGATGATTCAGATAGCAGCATGCCTGGCACGATGCGAGAGCTGCTGAGGGGGTTGAGCGAAGAGTTGCAAGGGTATGACGAGCGCTTGAAAAAGCTGGAACAACTGATCCAGCGCGAGGCGCGCGAGGATGAGCGGGTCAGACGCTTAATGAAGATCGAGGGGCTCGGCCCGATCAGTGCCACGGCCATCGTCAGTGCTGTTGGCGATGCCAGACAGTTTGCCAGTGGCAGGCAATTCGCGGCCTGGCTGGGACTGGTGCCCAGTCAATACTCCACAGGGGGCAAGGAGCGCCTTGGGGGTATCAGCAAGCGCGGAGACAAATACTTGCGCACGTTGCTGATCCACGGATCGCGCTCAGTGCTCAAGTGCGGATTTCGGAGCACCGTGACCGGCCGTTTCGGTTGATCGTGACCGGTCATTTCGCTAACGCGTGACCGCTCATTTCGGTAGCAACGTGACCGATTTTCCGCCTGTTCCGAAACAGGTGGTCACGGCTTAC
>NZ_NIUB01000096.1 GCF_002197815.1 Pseudomonas oleovorans subsp. oleovorans | reverse complement strand
TACTCGATCTGGTAGACCGTATGACTGCCGTATCTGTAATCCATGCGCTTGCCCTCCAGCCCCGCATGGTGGCGCTAAAGCTCACCGGCTGAAAGCCGGTGGTTTTAACCTTTCGATGGAAAATAAATCAATGTTGGTAGGTGCCGTACTGGGTGCTGTGGGTGTGACCGCGGGTGGGGCCGTCGCCACCTACAGTCTGGTTGATCGCGGCCCGGACTATGCCGAGGTGCTGGCGGTAACGCCGATAAACGAAACCGTTAAAACGCCGCGTGAGGTCTGCCAGGATGTCACCGTCACCCGCCAGCGTCCGGTGCAGGATCAGCACCAGATTGCCGGCACGGCCATCGGCGCCATTGCCGGCGGCCTGCTGGGCAATCAGGTGGGGGGTGGCACGGGCAAGAAGATTGCGACCGTCGCGGGTGCGGTTGGCGGCGGTTATGCCGGCAACAAGATTCAGGAAGGCATGCAGCAGCGTGACACCTACACCACCACCGAAACCCGCTGCAACACCGTGACCGATACCAGCGAGAAGCTGGTGGGCTATGACGTGAAGTACCAGTTGGGCGAGCAGGTTGGCACCGTACGCATGGATCGTGATCCGGGTAGCCGTATCCCGGTCAACAAACAGGGCGAGTTGGTGCTGGTGCAGCAGGCCCAGTAAGAATCTGGAGCAATAAAAAACGCCCCTCGGGGTAATGTCAGTCAGTTAAGCCGTTGCACTCGATCTTTGTAGGAGCCGGCTTGCCGGCGATCCGCCATAAAAAGCATCGCCAGCAAGCTGGCTCCTACGAAAAGCGCCCCCTCTACTGCAAGTAGGAGG
>NZ_NIUB01000095.1 GCF_002197815.1 Pseudomonas oleovorans subsp. oleovorans | reverse complement strand
CCTGCTCAAGCATTTACTGCTGCTGGCCAGTGAACAGGCGGCGGCGAAAGATGCTCGCATAGAACAACTTCAAGAACAGGTCGCCTTGCTGCGCCACAAGCTGTTCTCGCCCAAGTCCGAGCGCAGCCCTGAAGACGCCGACTCACCGCAGTTGGCCATGTTCAACGAGATCGAAGAGCTGATCGAAGCGCCGGCCGCCGAGCCAGCCGAAGCCGAAGCCGAAGCCGAAGAAGTCGTTGCGCCGGTCAAGCGCCGTGGCAAACGCAAGCCGCTGCCGGCCAACCTGCCGCGCGTGGAAGTCATCCATGAGCTACCCGAGCATGAGCGCGCCTGCGCCTGTGGTGCCTGCAAGCAGGTGATCGGCGAGGAGACCAGCGAGCAGCTGGAGATCATCCCGATGCAGGTACGGGTCATCCGCCACACCCGCAAGACCTATGCCTGCAAGGCCTGTGAAACCGCGCCGGTCACCGCCGACAAGCCGGCCCAACTGATCGAGAAGAGCCTGGCCAGCCCCAGCGTGCTGGCGATGCTGCTGACCACCAAGTACGCCGACGGCATCCCGCTGTACCGCTTCGAAAAGATGCTCAGCCGCCACGGCGTCGAGATCCCACGCCAGACCCTGGCGCGTTGGGTGATCCAAAGTGGTGAACAACTGCAACCGTTGCTCAACCTGATGCGCGACAAACTGTTCGAATACCCCGTGCTGCACTGCGACGAAACGCGCTTACAGGTGCTGCATGAACCGGGGCGCGACCCCTCGGCACAATCCTGGATGTGGGTGCAAAGCGGTGGGCCGCCGGACAAGCCGGTGATCCTTTTCG
>NZ_NIUB01000094.1 GCF_002197815.1 Pseudomonas oleovorans subsp. oleovorans | reverse complement strand
CAATCCCGGAGGGGGAGCCCGCATGAAACTTAAACGCATAGGCGTGGATTTGGCAAAGCAGGTTTTTCAAGTTCATGGTGTCGACAGCCATGAGCAGGTCAAATGCCGCAAGCAACTCAAACGGCATCAGATGCTGGATTTTTTCCGCCAACTGGAGCCGTGTGTGGTGGCGATGGAGGCCTGTGGCAGCGCGCATTACTGGGCCCGTGAATTAGGCAAGCTGGGGCATGAGGTGCGTTTAATTGCTCCGCAGTTCGTCAAGCCTTACGTGAAAGGCGGCAAGAACGACGCGAACGATGCGCAGGCAATTTGTGAAGCGGCCAGCAGGCCCACCATGCGTTATGTCGAGGTCAAGACAGTAGAGCAACAGGCGAGCCAGTCGGTGCATCGGATCAGAGGTCGGCTGATCAAGGCTCGAACAGCATTAGTCAACGAAGTTCGTGGGTTGCTGGCCGAGTTTGGTTTGATCGAATCACGCAAAGGCGTTGCGGCAACCCGCGAACTACTGTGTCGGGCGATCGATGATTCAGATAGCAGCATGCCTGGCTCGATGCGAGAGCTGCTGAGGGGGTTGAGCGAAGAGTTGCAAGGGTATGACGAGCGCTTGAAAAAGCTGGAACAACTGATCCAGCGCGAGGCGCGCGAGGATGAGCGGGTCAGACGCTTAATGAAGATCGAGGGGCTCGGCCCGATCAGTGCCACGGCCATCGTCAGTGCTGTTGGCGATGCCAGACAGTTTGCCAGTGGCAGGCAATTCGCGGCCTGGCTGGGACTGGTGCCCAGTCAATACTCCACAGGGGGCAAGGAGCGCCTTGGGGGTATCAGCAAGCGCGGAGACAAATACTTGCGCACGTTGCTGATCCACGGATCGCGCTCAGTGCTCAAGCACTGCCAGAGCAAGACGGACAAGCGCAGTGATTGGCTGAGCCAGCTAATGTGCCGACGCAACAAGAACATCGCCACGGTAGCCTTGGCGAACAAGAATGCCCGGATTATCTGGGCGATCCTCAGCAAGGGTGAACAGTATCAGCCTTGCTGAACAGCAAAG
>NZ_NIUB01000093.1 GCF_002197815.1 Pseudomonas oleovorans subsp. oleovorans | reverse complement strand
GCGCCCTGGCTGAAGGTTGCCCCGGTGCATCCCTTGCAGCACGCCCTCAAAGACCTCGACCGGGCCTACCAGAATTTCTTCGAGAAGCGTGCCGACTTCCCCCGCTTCAAGAAGCGCGGCCTGCACGACAGCTTCCGCTTCCCCGACTCCAAGCAGTTCAAGCTCGACCAGGGCAACAGCCGGATTTTCCTGCCCAAGCTGGGCTGGCTGCGCTACCGAAACAGCCGGCAGGTGCTCGGCACCCTCAAGAACGTCACGGTCAGCCTGAGCGCCGGCCACTGGTACGTTTCGATCCAGACGGAGCGAGAAGTGGCGGTGCCGCTGCACGCCGCCCCACTCGCGGTTGGCATCGACCTCGGCGTGGTGCGCTTCGCCACCCTCTGGGATGGGGAGCGGGAAACGGTGCTGGAACCACTCAACACCTTCGCCCGCCACCAGCACCGACTGGCCAAGGCCCAGCGGCAGATGGCCCGCAAGACCAAGCACAGCCGCAATTGGCTCAAGGCCAAGGCTCGGGTTCAGCGCATCCAGCGCCAGATCGCCAACGCCCGAGCCGACTACCTGCACAAAGCGACGACCGCCATCAGCAAAAGCCACGCGCTGGTGATCGTCGAAGACCTCCAGGTAGCCAGCATGACCCGTTCGGCCAGCGGCACCGCCGAGCAACCCGGCAGCCGGGTTCGGCAGAAGGCCGGGCTCAACCGCTCGATCCTGGATCAGGGCTGGGGCGAGTTCGCCCGCCAGCTCGACTACAAGACCGCCTGGGAAGGTGGCTGGCTGGAAGCGGTCCCGCCGCATCGCACCAGTCAGGAATGCCCGGCCTGCGGCTTCACCCATGCCGACAACCGCCAGAGTCAGGCCGTTTTCCTGTGCCTGGCCTGCCGCCACCGCGAGAATGCCGACACAGTGGCTGCGAAAAACATCCGTGAGCGCGGATTGAAACAGCTCGAAGGGCAGGACCATGCCCGGATCGCCTGTGGAGTGAACGGCGCTGTCAGGCCGTCAGCAGCAGGAACCCACCGAAGCGACGACGCGGCGAAAGCCGCCTAGCGCCGTAGGAATCCCCGGCCTTCCAGCTTGCTGCGAGCGAAGCGAGAGGCCG
>NZ_NIUB01000092.1 GCF_002197815.1 Pseudomonas oleovorans subsp. oleovorans | reverse complement strand
CCACAAGCCGCACCCGGAGATGGGCTACCGCGCCTGCCTCGGCCTGCTCTCGCTGGCCCGGCGCTATGGCAATGCACGCCTGGAAGCCGCTGCCGAACGTGCCGTACACCTGCGCGCCTTCACCGGGCGCAGCGTGCGCAACCTGCTCCAGCAAGGCCTGGATCAACAGCCGCTGCCCAAGCGCGCGGCTGAAACGGCCTTGCCCGAGCACCACGAAAACGTCCGTGGCGCCGACTACTACCAACCCCCGCAACAGGAGCTGTTCGATGATGCCGCAACACACCCTGAATCAACTGCACCAGCTACGCCTGGACGGCATGGCCCGCGCCCTGGAGGAGCAATGGACGCTGCCGGCCAGCCACAGCCTGAGCTTCGATGAACGCCTCGGCCTGCTGCTCGACCGTGAACTGGCCTGGCGTGACAACCAGCGCCTGGTACGGCTGCGCAAGAAGGCCAAGCTCAAGTACGCCAACGCTTGCCTGGAAGATATCGACCGCCGCTCCGGTCGCGCCCTGGACGAGCGTCTGATCGCCACCCTGGCCAGTGGCGACTGGATCCGCCAGCAGCACAACCTGCTGCTGACCGGCCCGACCGGTGCCGGCAAAACCTGGCTGGCCTGCGCCCTGGGCAACCAGGCCTGCCGCCAGGGCTATAGCACCCTGTACCTGCGCACCCCGCGCCTGCTGGAACAACTGCGCACCGCTCATGGCGACGGCAGCTTCGGCCGTACCCTGCAACAGCTGGCAAAGGTCGACGCCCTGGTGCTGGACGACTGGGCGCTAGCCCCGCTGGAGGAAGGAGCCCGGCATGACCTGCTGGAGGTGATCGACGACCGCGCTGGCAGCCGCTCCACCATCCTGACGAGCCAACTGCCCATCGAGCACTGGCACGGCTGGATCAACGACCCGACCCTGGCCGATGCCATCCTCGACCGCCTGGTGCACAACGCCTACCGGCTGACGATGAAAGGCGAGTCGCTGCGCCGAAAAAAAGCCGAGGAACAAGCCGCATCGTGACCGATGCGATTACAATCCAGAACCCGCGCAACCGGGGTGGAAGCACCGGTCACGTATTAGCGAAACGCTCGGTCACGTTCACCGAAATCCGCA
>NZ_NIUB01000091.1 GCF_002197815.1 Pseudomonas oleovorans subsp. oleovorans | reverse complement strand
AACTGGGCATTCCCAGTGTCGTGGATCGCCTGATCCAGCAAGCCCTGCTGCAACAGCTCACGCCGATCTTCGATCCGCTGTTCTCGGACTATAGCTACGGCTTCCGTCCGGGCAGAAGCGCTCACCAGGCTGTCGAGATGGCCCGCACCCATGTGGCGGCGGGTCATAGGTGTTGCGTGGAACTCGATCTGGAGAAGTTCTTTGATCGGGTCAACCACGACATCCTGATGTTCTGTGTTGAGCGCCATGTCGAAGACAAACAGGTGCTCAGACTCATCCGCCGTTACCTCGAAGCGGGCGTCATGTCGGGCGGGGTTGTCAGCCATCGGCAGGAGGGGGCGCCGCAAGGCGGCCCGCTTTCGCCGCTGCTGTCGAACATCCTGCTCGATGAACTCGACCGTGAGTTGGAGCGGCGAGGCCATCGCTTCGTGCGCTATGCCGATGACGCGAACATTTATGTCCGTAGTCCGCGTGCTGGCGAACGAGTGCTGGCCAGTGTCGAGCGGTTCCTGAATCACCGTCTGAAACTGAGACTGAATCGGGACAAGAGTCGCGTGGCTGGGTCGTGGAAATGCGACTACCTGGGGTATGGGATGAGTTGGCACTCGCAGCCTAGACTGCGAGTGGCAACCATGAGCCTGCGCCGTGTGCGCGACCGTCTCAGGGAACTGCTGCGAGGGGTGCGGGGCCACAAGATGGCGAATGTCATCGAGCGGGTAAACCCGGTGCTGCGAGGCTGGGCAGGCTACTTCAAGCTCAGCCAGAGCAAGCGTCCACTGGAAGAGCTGGATGGCTGGGTCAGGCACAAACTTCGCTGTGTCATCTGGCGGCAATGGAAGCAGCCCTCTACGAGGGCGCGCAACCTGATGCGCCTGGGATTGAGCGAGGAGCGTGCCTGCAAGTCGGCCTTCAATGGCCGAGGTCCGTGGTGGAACTCAGGAGCGCCGCATATGAATCAGGCGCTGCCGAAGAAGCTATGGGACAGACTTGGACTGGTCTCGATACTGGATACGATCAATCGGCTTAACCGCATGGCCTGAACCGCCGTGTACGGAACCGTACGCACGGTGGTGTGGGAGGACGGCGGCCGTGAGGCCGCCTCCTACCCGAT
>NZ_NIUB01000090.1 GCF_002197815.1 Pseudomonas oleovorans subsp. oleovorans | reverse complement strand
GCCAGGGCTTCGGCTTCGTCCTTGAAGGTGGTCACGCCGATCACCGGGCCGAAGATCTCTTCCTGGAACACGCGCATCTTGTTGTGACCCTTGAGCAGGGTCGGCTGGATGTAATAGCCGCTGGCCAGGTCGCCGTCGAGTTTCTCCGCTGCGCCGCCGGTAAGCACCTGCGCGCCTTCCTGCTGGGCGATCTCCAGGTAGCTCAAGATCTTGTCGAACTGCTGCTGCGAGGCCTGGGCACCGACCATGGTCTCGGTGTCCAGCGGGTTGCCGCGCTTGATCTGTTTGACCTTCTTCATCACCTCGACCATGAAGGCGTCGTAGATCGACTCCTGCACCAGCGCACGCGACGGGCAGGTGCAGATCTCGCCCTGGTTGAAGAAACCCAGCACCAGGCCTTCGGCAGCCTTCTCGATGAAGGCCGGCTCGGCGTTCATGATGTCGGCGAAGAAGATGTTCGGCGATTTGCCGCCCAGCTCGACAGTGCTCGGGATGATGTTCTCAGCAGCGCACTTCATGATGTGCGAGCCCACCGGGGTGGAGCCGGTGAAGGCGATCTTGGCGATGCGCGTGCTGGTGGCCAGCGCCTCACCGGCCTCGCGGCCAAAACCCTGGACGATATTGAGCACGCCTGGTGGCAACAGGTCGCCGATGATTTCCACCAGCAGGGTGATCGACAGCGGCGTCTGCTCGGCCGGCTTGAGCACGATGGCGTTGCCGGCAGCCAGCGCCGGAGCCAGCTTCCACGCGGCCATCAGCAGCGGGAAGTTCCACGGGATGATCTGCCCGACTACGCCCAGCGGCTCGTGGAAGTGATAAGCCACGGTGCCGTCGTTGATCTCGGCGGTGCTGCCTTCCTGAGCGCGGATGCAGCCGGCGAAGTAACGGAAGTGGTCGGCGGCCAGCGGTACGTCGGCGTTCAGCGTCTCACGCACCGGCTTGCCGTTGTCCCAGGTTTCGGCCACGGCCAGCAGTTCGAGGTTGGCTTCGATGCGGTCGGCGATTTTCAGCAGGATGTGCGAACGCTCCTGCACGCTGGTGCGGCCCCAGGCGTCGGCAGCGGCGTGAGCAGCATCGAGAGCCTTGTCGATGTCGGCGGCGTTGGAGCGGGGGAATTCGCCGAT
>NZ_NIUB01000089.1 GCF_002197815.1 Pseudomonas oleovorans subsp. oleovorans | reverse complement strand
GACGGCCTGCTACATGGCTGCGTGTGGCAGGTCTTAAACAACTGAACTGGGCTAGCGAAGGAGTGGGGGCAACAGCAGCTGCGCTGGTAGACTTATCCACAGTTGCTGGTAACAAAATCAGCAATCCGCCCTGGGTCAAATTTCAATCGGCAGGGTGGGTCAATTTTCCATCAGCGCCAACAGCCTTGCGGTACGCCTGCTCGCGCTCACGGCGATCAACCGCGACCACAAACACCACCACCTCATGGTCGATCACCTGGTACACCAAGCGATAGCCGCTGCTGCGCAGCTTGATCTTGTAGCAGTCCGGCAGCGAATGGAGCCGGTTGGCTTCAATTCGCGGATTCAGCAATACCTCAGCGAGCTTTTTCTTCAGCTGCTGGCGAACGGTATCACCCAGCTTTTTTCCACTCCTTCAGTGCCCGCGCATCAAACTCAAGGCTATAGGTCATCCAGCGCAACCTTCACGCGCTGAGGAGCGGCCAGGCGTTCACGAACCGTGGCGATTAACGCTTCATCTTCCTCGGTCATCAGCACCGGGCGAAATGGCAGCTGTCCGCGCTCGGCCACATACTGCAAAGCCTGGCGCATCAGTTCAGAGGGGGTGACGCCGAGCTTTTCCAGCTCCCGGTAAGCCCGGACTTTCAGCTCATCGTCGATGCGGATATTGATCGAAGCCAAGGGGGCGTCTCCGCGTAAAGACATTCGTCATTACGATGGCATTCTTGCGCTTATTTGGCAACCGCTCGCCTACGATTGGCGGACATGGGGCTGATCCCTGTCGCCACGCTGCTCAAGAATTTATTAACAACAGCGACTCATCAACCAATCAGGAGAAACGAGGCAACCCGCCAATTGCAATCGACCGTACAGGCCGTAGCCCTTACTGTCCGCAGCATAAGCATCGTCGAATGTGCAAAAAAACAAGCATTGAGCGAGGCGTCAATGACTCGGTTTTCTATGCCTTACCAAAGATCTTGGAAAAGATGGAATGCTTGGCTTCACGCCAGGTTTCAGTCAGATCGATCGAGTAGGAGGCGGGGTCGCCCCCGCCGTCCTCTCACACCACCGTACGTACGGTTCCGTATACGGCGGTTCAGGCCATACGGCTAAGCCGAGTGATCGTATCCAGTATTGACACCAGTCCAAGCG
>NZ_NIUB01000088.1 GCF_002197815.1 Pseudomonas oleovorans subsp. oleovorans | reverse complement strand
AATTTGGCGCCGACAATCTTCCCGACGATCCCGTCCTGCTCAAGGCTCTGATTCTGCAGTTGCAGGAAGAGAACGCCTTGCTGCGCCACAAGCTGTTCTCGCCCAAGTCCGAGCGCAGCCCTGAAGACGCCGACTCGCCGCAGTTGGCCATGTTCAACGAGGTCGAAGAGCTGATCGAAGCGCCGGCCGCCGAGCCAGTCGAAGCCGAAGAAGTCGTTGCGCCGGTCAAGCGCCGTGGCAAACGCAAGCCGCTGCCGGCCAACCTGCCGCGTATGGAGGTCATCCATGAGCTGCCCGAGCATGAGCTGACCTGCGCCTGCGGTGCCTGCAAGCAGTCGATCTGCAGTATAGGAACCTTGAGCCTTCCGTCAAGAGCGCATCCAAATAGACCCAGTGTAAGTGTTGCAGTTGGGCAATTTGGCTGGGCGCGGGTTCAAATCCTTGCTGGGGAGTTGAACACGGGCTGCGCCCTCCGAAGCGGGAGCTAACTCCTGAGATTGAGGCGCTTTAATGCCTTATTCTGTGGTTGAGATTATTTTTTAGGTATTAAATTGCCTTTTTATGCGTGTGCGTCTACTGTTTAGGCATTAAAGTGCTGGTGACTGATATGCACAATCTTACTCTGCAGGTTTATAGGGATGGCCAGTGGCGCAATGCCGTGGAACTCCGTTTCGAGCAGCCCGAGGAAGGGCTGGAGGGTGCTTGTGCTTATGGCTACCAGCATGTGTTGCCGCTGACCGAAAACTGACCCAGTAGAGGCTGTTCTGCCGACTGAAAACTGACCCAGGTGTTCAACTGCTTCTGCTCAATTTTTGAGCAGGAGAACACAGGGTGATCAGTATGGAAATGATGGGCAAAATTCGCCGGATGTATTTCCGCGACAAGCTGTCGCTGCATGAGATAGCCAAGCGCACCGGGTTGGCGCGCAACACGATTCGCAAGTGGGTCAGAGCACCTGAGGCCAAGCCGCCGGTCTACCAACGCCGCGCGATCTTCAACAAACTCAGCCCTTTTCACGCCACGCTGGAGCAGGCGCTAAAAGCCGATTCGCTGCGGCCCAAGCAACAGCGGCGCAGTGCCAAGGCGCTGTTGGCGCAAATCAAAGCCGATGGTTATGACGGTGGCTACAGCCAGCTCACCGCGTTTATCCGTGCCTGGCGAGGGGGACAGGGCAAGGCGTCGCAGGCCTTTGTGCCGCTGACCTTTGCTCTTGGCGAGGCGTTTCAGTTTGACTGGAGCGAGGAAGGCT
>NZ_NIUB01000087.1 GCF_002197815.1 Pseudomonas oleovorans subsp. oleovorans | reverse complement strand
ATGCTCACCAGAAGGTGGGGCGGGCGCAGGCGATGAGCGGTGAAGCCGTGATTCGCTCCGTCAGCGACGAGGCACTGCGCCCGCGGGGTGAAACCGACAGCACAGGGCAAGGGCTGCTGTATCGGGCCCTTGCGAGAGGAAACCTGCAACGAGCGTGGAAGCGGGTCAAAGCCAACAAGGGAGCAGCGGGTGTCGACGGACTGAGCATAGAGCAGACGGCCGAACGGCTGCTGACGGAGTGGGCGGGGATTCGAGCTCAGCTCTTGTCAGGGTTGTACCGGCCCAGTCCGGTACGGCGGGTGATGATTGCCAAGCCGGACGGAAGCCAGCGCGAGCTGGGTATACCAACGGTGACCGACCGTCTGATCCAGCAGGCCTTGCTGCAGGTGCTGCAACCGTTGCTCGATCCTGGTTTCAGCGAGCATAGCTACGGTTTTCGGCCTGGACGCCGTGCGCATGATGCGGTGCTTGCCGCTCAGGCGTATGTGCAATCTGGGCGCCGGATCGTGGTGGACGTGGATCTGGAGAAGTTCTTCGACCGTGTCAACCACGACATCCTGATTGAACGCTTGCGTAAGCGCGTCCCGGATCAAGGCGCTATTCGTCTGATACGAGCGTACCTGAACAGCGGCATCCTTGATGGCGGTCTGGTCATGCAGCGGCATGAAGGCACACCGCAAGGTGGCCCGTTGTCGCCGCTGCTGGCCAACGTGCTGCTCGATGAAGTGGACAAGGAGCTGGAGCGCCGCGGTCACTGTTTCGTTCGCTACGCCGACGACTGCAACGTGTACGTGCACAGCCGCCGAGCGGGGGAAAGGGTGATGGCGCTGCTACGCCGTTTGTACGCCAGGCTTCGCTTGAGGATCAACGAGGCCAAGAGCCGCGTGAGCAGTGTCTTTGCGGGGCGCAAGTTCCTGGGGTACAGCTTCTGGGTAGCCCCGAAAGGGGTGATCAAGCGCACGGTGGCGAAGATGGCGCTGGAAACGTTCAAGCAACGAGTTCGGCAGCTGAGCCGCCGCTCGTGCGGTCGCAGTCTGCAGCAGGTCGTTGAACGCCTGAGTTCCTACCTGGAGGGCTGGAAGGGCTACTACCGGTTGGCGCAAGCGTCGCGAGTCTGGCAGATGCTGGACGAGTGGCTGCGTCATCGGTTGCGCGCGATCCAGCTCAAGCAGTGGAAGCAAGGCAAGACCATGTTCCGGGAGCTACGCGCACTGGGGGCAAGTCGTACAGTGGCACAACGGGTGGCGGCCAACAGCCGGCGCTGGTGGTGCAACAGCGGCAAGCTACTCAATAGGGTGTTGAACCTGGCCTGGTTCGACCGCCTGGGATTAGCCCGACTCTCATAACCTCAATCCCTCGAACCGCCCGGTGCGGACCCGCATGCCGGGTGGTGTGGCAGGGGCGCAGTTCATCAGAACTGCCCCCTATGCC
>NZ_NIUB01000086.1 GCF_002197815.1 Pseudomonas oleovorans subsp. oleovorans | reverse complement strand
CGGCTCCTATGTATGGACTCGCCCCCACTGTCAAACCTGCTTTTCAACACTGCTACCCGGCTGCATCTATGTATCAGGCCTATTCGAGGAAGCTGTCATCAGCTTCTGGCCAACATTGTGTGAGCTTGCGGTATGCCTATTACATTCAGACCTCGAAGGCCAGTAGGAGCCAAGGCATCAATCCGCAACGGTCTTACCTGGGGTCAATGTTTTCTAGCAGAGGTTGGAGCGACTTCGCGCCCCGGTGGCAGAACTCGGTGGATCAGTGACTCATTTCCGCCTGCCTGTCATTAACTGGCTGGCGTTGATAAGTCTGTTCATTCTGTAGCAGCACCCAGGCGATCCGTAGGTTGCGGTTGGCTAACCTCACCGCCGCCTCTTTGCGCCCCAGGCGACTCAGCCAGCCCAGCAAGCGGCGATCATCCGGTTGCTGCGAATCAGGCCGTAGTTGTTGGAGGACCGCATGCGCGCCCTGGATCATCAGGCTGCGCAGGTAGCCATCGCCTCGCTTGCTCATCTTGCCCAGGCGGATCTTTTCTCCGCTGCTGTGCTGATCAGGCACCATGCCGAAGTAAGCCGCATATAAGCGGGCATTGGCGAAACGTTCAGGTTCGGTTTGCTTGGCCAGCAGCGCGGTGGCGATGATCGGGCCGACTCCGCGCACCGTCATCAGTCGTTTCGCGGTCTTGTCCGCGTTCGCAGCAGCTTCCAAGCGCCCGCTCAAGACGTTGATGCGTTCGCCCAATTGCCGCCATTCACCCAGCAATTCGTCGATCAACTCCCGCAGTATCTCCGGCAGTGGCTGCGTTGCATCTTCCAGCACCCTCGGTATCACGTGGCTGATAGCCGCATCGCCTTGCGCCAGAGCCACGCCGTGCTCCAGCAGCAAACCGCGCATCTGATTACTCATCGCCGTACGCCGACGCACATAACCCTGCCGAGCGCGATGCAGCGCCTGCATGGCCAGCGAGGCAGCGCTTTTGATGGGCACGGCTGAAATCTTGCTATCGCGACCGGCGCGCAAGATCGACAGGGCATCGTTACGATCATTCTTCGCACCGCTGCGGTGACCCTCGACGAGACGAGCCGGAAGAATCCGCGCCAGGTTGCCTTGCCCCTGTAGCTGCCGTGCCCACGCCTGAGCACCTGGGCCAGTTTCAACCAGCACGACGACACTCGGCGGCAACTTGCACAGAAACTCGTAGAACGCCTCACGCGACTTGATCCGCGCCTCGTAACGCACCTGACCAAGAGCGTCTTCTCCCGCCACCTGAAAGACCCGCTTGGCAAGATCGACTGCCACTGTCGTGCAGGCCGATAGATCGTTTAAGGCCTGGGATTGATTAGTTGCTGTATGCTTTTTCATGGACTCGCCCTCGCTGCCGTTGGCTTCTTAGACTGCCACCGTGGCGCATTGACGCCTCGGCGTGGGCGAGTCCATGTAATTAC
>NZ_NIUB01000085.1 GCF_002197815.1 Pseudomonas oleovorans subsp. oleovorans | reverse complement strand
CTGGTTCTTCGGCTGCGAGGGGGATGCAGACGAACTTGGCGCAATCTTCATGCAGGCAGCACACGCGGTACGCCTGATGTTCGTCTTGCGGGACGGCCACATGGATTTCATGCCCAACGATGGTGTGCGGGTTCTCGTTGACGACGCGGGTGACGCCTTCCTGAGTCCAGCTCTCCAGCTTCACAGTGGTGTCGATCACTACAACAGCTTCCGATGGCATAAGCGGGGCAGTCTCGATGGCGTTGCGCAGGTTCTTGAGACGGGCGCGGTAGCTGCCCGGCTCGCGCAGTTCTGCTTGCCAAAGCTCGCGCACATAGTTCCCGATGATGCTGTAGGCCCAGCCACGGTTCCGCCAGTCCCCGTTCTGGTCTTTGACGGCCACGTCCTCGCGATGCTTGAACAGGCGCATGCACTCATGGGTTTCAAGCTCGAAGGTTTTGGCCTTCGCAGGGGCATACCCCAGCTCAGGATTGCGCAAGCCGTAGATCGGGGCATTGTAGCCCTCGATGATTCGCCACGCGCCCACGTTGCCGTCATAGATGCTGGCCAGCAGCTCGCCGTGCTCGTACAGGCTGACGGTCAATTTCTCGCCGTTCTCCAGCCGGATGCCTTCCGCCTCGAAACCAGTGACGGTCATGCGCTCCTTGATCATGTCGAACTCGGACTTGGGAACCGTGGAGTAAAGGCTATCGCCTACCGCCAGCTCGAAGGTTTGATCGTTGAGCATTACCGGGTTCGCCAGCTCCTTGAGCCAGCCCTGGATGTAGCCCTCGGGGCTAATATCGCGACCACCAGCGCCCTTGAGCATGCCGCCCTCGCAGCTCCCAGCCGAGCGGAAGATGCCGCGCATGATGTTGGCAATTTCGCCGATCAGCAGGCAGCCCCAGTGCGGGGTACGCGGGTAGCAGTTGGACTCGTAGGTTTCCTCGAACAGCACGTACATGGTCTTGCCGCTGTTGGTCTTGAACGCAGCTGCCAGTTTGCCGGTAGATACAGTAGAGCCCATGGTGATTCCCCTTGTCTGGTCGGGCTGAGTGCCCTTCGTTTTGAATGTGGCCAGTATCTAGGGGGAGGGGCTGTGTCATCGGGCGGTTGGGCAAAACATGAAAAATGCCCGTCTCCCAACGCCGGGATCGAGATTCGATAGCGTTCATCCGCAACAGGAATCGGAATGCTTGCGCGAAGACCGCAGGGTTAGTTCAGTAGCTTACGCCCTATAAGATTGAGTACGCCCATCCAGTCATTCTTGCGGGTCATCAGCAAAATGGATAATGCCCGCACATGGCGGGCATAGGGGTTGCTTGGTGGCGGGTTCAGCTGGCCAGCAAGTCCAGTTGCAGGGTCGGCGCTGCTGGTGCTGGTTCTTCGGCTGCGAGGGGGATGCAGACGAACTTGGCGCAATCTTCATGCAGGCAGCACACGCGGTACGCCTGATGTTCGTCTTGCGGGACGGCCACATGGATTTCATGCCCAACGATGGTGTG
>NZ_NIUB01000084.1 GCF_002197815.1 Pseudomonas oleovorans subsp. oleovorans | reverse complement strand
GGATCGCCGATCAGTTCGTGCCAGTTGTCCACCGGCATCTGGCTGGTGACGATGGTCGAGCGCTGGCCGTAACGGTCGTCCAGTAGCTCCAGCATGTCGCGCCGTTGCTCGCCGGTGAACGGGGCCAGGCCCCAGTCATCGAGGATCAGCAGGTCGGTCTTGGCGTAGCTGTTCATCAGCTTGGCGAAGCGCCCGTCGCCATGGGCCAGACCCAGTTCTTCCAGCAAACGTGGCAGGCGCAGGTAGCGCACGCTGTAGCCCTCCCGGCAGGCCTGGTGGGCCAGGGCGCAGGCCAGCCAGGTTTTACCGACACCGGTGGGGCCGCCGATGATCAGGTTGAGGCCGTCGCGCAGCCACTGACCACTGCTCAGTTGCAGGATCAGCGCCTTATCCAGTCCGCGCGGGCTGCGGTAGTCGATGTCTTCGAGGCAGGCGTTGTGCTTGAGCCGGGCCTGGCGCAGGCGGCTGCTCAGGCGCTTGTCATCGCGTTCGGTCAGCTCGCGGTCGACCAGCAAGCCGAGGCGTTCTTCGAAGCTCAGGCTGTCGATGTCCGGGGTTTTCAGTTGTTCATTCAGCGCCTTGAGCATGCCGTGCAGGCGCAGGGTTTGCAGCTTGTCCAGGGTCGGATGGGGCAGCATGGTGAGTTTCCTTGGGGTCAGTGGTAGTAGGCGGATCCGCGCAGGTTGGCGTGGTCGTCCGGTAGTAGCGGCAGGTTGGTTTGAGCTAGCGGCAGGTTCTCCAGCCCCTGGCGCAGGATCGATTCGAGGCTCTTGTAGCTGCACGTGCCGAGGCTGATGGCGCGACGGCAGGCCAACTCCAGACGCGCCTCACCGTGGGTTTTACCCAGGCGCAGGATGCCCAGGCAGGCCCGGTAGCCCTGCTGCGGATGGATGCGCCGTTCGAGGATGTGCCGGATCACGCCGGCGGTGTTCGGCCCGGTCTGCTCGGCCCAGCGGATCAGCCGTTGCGGCGTCCACTCGGCATGCTCGCGATGGCTCTTGGGCATGTGCTCGGCCTGCGTGCTGTGCCTGCCCTTGTGCATTGAGCGCAGGTGGCTGGCCACTCGCTGGTTGGCGTGGAAACACTCGACGGTGCGCGCCGTCAGGCGCACCTCCAGCTGCTTCTTCACCAGTTGATACGGCACCGAGTAGTAATGCCCATCGACCTCGACGTGGTAGTCGATGTGCACCCGCGCCTTCTTCCACTCGGCGTAGACGTAGGGTTGCTCCGGCAGGGGGCGCAGCGCCGGACGATCCAGGCTGTCGAAGGCCGACTGCCGGGAGCCCGGCAGCTTCTTGAACGGGCGTTGGTTGAGCCGCTCCAGCAACCCGGCGATGGCCGTGTTGAGTTCGTCCAAGGAGAAGAACTGGCGGTTGCGCAGGGCGGCGAGGATCCAGCGCTCGACCACCTGCACGCCGACTTCGGCCTTGGCCTTGTCGCGCGGTTTGCGTGCCCGCGCCGGCACCACCGCCACGCCATAGTGCTCGGCCAGATCGCGGTAGCTGGGGTTGATGTCCGGCTCGTA
>NZ_NIUB01000083.1 GCF_002197815.1 Pseudomonas oleovorans subsp. oleovorans | reverse complement strand
CCAATGTCATCAACTTTGGAAATTATCCATAAATATCATATAATTAGCGCTCAAATCAGTGCATGGGAGAAGCCCTTTTGACTACCTATACCGCATCGCTTGACACCGCCAGCCAAACCCTGGCTTGAAAATTGTACAAAAAATAACCAGCCCGCTCGATTGTCCCGCCTTCATCGCCGCCCACCGCCAGAATCCTCAAGACTTTACCCGCCGACGCCAGCTCACCTTCAAGAACCTCGTCCTGTTCCTGCTCAATCAGCCGCGCACGGCCCTGCAAACCGAACTCGATCAGTTCTATCGCGTACTCAATCAGGCGTCGACTGAGACGCAAATGGTCACTGCGCAGGCCTTCTGCAAAGCGCGCAAAAAGCTCAACCCCGAGGTATTTGAAAGTCTCAATCGCCTCCTGCAGCAACAAATTGACTGCTTCGGGCTGCGTCAGAAGTGGCGTGGGCTGAGGGTGCTCGCGGTGGATGGCTCGACCGTGCATTTACCCCTGGAGTCGACCATGGCGACCTTCTTTGGCAGTCACTCTGGCTTTCCCATGGCTCGCTTGTCCACACTCTACGAAGTCGCTGACGGTCAAACCTTGCATAGCCTGATCGTGCCCCTGACCGTCGGCGAGCGCGACTGTGCCCATCTGCACCTTGAGCACCTGCCGGCTGACAGCCTGACGCTGTTTGACCGTGGTTACCCTGGGCACTGGTTATTCGCGCTGTTCGCGCAGCAACAGCGGCACTTTCTGATGCGCCTGCCCTGTGGCTATAACGCCCAGGTCAAAGCGTTTCTACACTCTGGCCAAGTTGAAGACACACAGCTTTTCGTGGCCAACCATCCTGAAGCACGTCTGTTCTGCTCCGAGGCTGGCGTTGATCCTGCCAGCCAGATCGAGCTGAGACTGATCCGGGTCGAGTTGGCCAACGGCGAAAGCGAAGTATTGCTGACCTCGCTGCTGGATCGAGAAGCCTTTCCCGCTGAGGTGTTTGCCGAGCTTTACCACCGCCGCTGGGGCATCGAAACCGATTTCCGTCGCCTCAAACAAACCCTGACGCTGGACAACTTCAGCGGCCGCAGCGTGACCGCTGTAAAGCAGGACTTTCATGCCGCTCAACTGTTGAAGAACCTGGCGCTGTTGATGCAGCACCTGCTACAGCCGGTCATCGAACAGCGCCACAAAGGTCGCAAGCTGCGATGGAAAGTCAACTTCACCCAAGGCGTGTCACGGCTCAAAAATACCCTGGTCGAGCTGCTGGTGCGGCACTGTGCTCAGGGGCTGAGCAATGTGCTGGCCTTGATGGCTAAAAGCCTCAGTGCCGTACGCTCAGGCCGTAGCTTTGCGCGCCAACGCAAACGCGCAGCCAGCCGAGGTTGTGAGGGCTACAAACCGACGCGCTGAAGAAACACCACCGCCCAACCTCCGTGCAAAAAAAGCTGGCCACAAGCGGTCGGCATAGGCTCGTCCGGAGAACGAGAAATCTCGCCTAGACAGCCGGAACAGACGATGATCACATCACCGCCAGCCCAGCTAGACCGCCTGATTGAGCGGCAGAGGCCTGGTCATCGCCCGACGGCCATGGC
>NZ_NIUB01000082.1 GCF_002197815.1 Pseudomonas oleovorans subsp. oleovorans | reverse complement strand
CCATCGTGCTCTCCCGCAGGGCACCCACACCGAAGGAGGTGTGGGGTGAATGCGGCGCAGGGCATCAGCCCTGCTGATTCTGTATGTAAGCCTTGATCACATCCAGCGAAGCGCCACCACACGACGAGACAAAGTAAGCCCGGCTCCAGAGTACCGGCTTTGAATACGCTCCCGCCAGATCAGCAAACTCTTGACGCAGGCGGCGTGATGTAACGGCTTTCAGTGAGTTGATCAGCTTGGACAATTGCACGGTCGGCGGGTAATTCACCAATAGATGAACGTGATCCGCTTCGCCGTTGCATTCTTCGAGCGTTGCATCGGCCTCATGGCAGACCTGGCGGGCGGCAACAGCAAAGGACTGGTGATGCAGATCAGCCAATATCTTGCGCCGGTATTTGGTCACGAAAACTATATGGGCATGGAGCAAATACGCCGCATGGCGGCTTTTTTTGTACTGCACACTGATTACCTATTTGTGGTTATGCATTAGAATATACGCGCATCCTAGAGGAACGCACTGATAACATGATCATCCGCCAGGGCTTCAAATACCGACTGGACACCAGCGAGGCGCAGAGCGCCCGCTTGCGTGTGCTGTGCGGTCACGCCCGGTTCGTTTGGAACCACGCCCTGGCGCAGTGCAATGAGGCGCTGGCCACCGAAGGTCAGTATGTGCCGCGCTACGAAACCATGGCCAAGTGGGTCACCGCCTGGAAGCGCAGCCCAGATACCGAGTGGCTGAAAGACGCCTACACCGACAACTTGCAGCAAAAGCTCAAAGACCTCGACACCGCCTGGCAGCGTTACTTCAAGAAGGTCGCCGACGCCGGCAGGCCGCAATTCAAGAAGAAAGGGCGATGCCGCGACAGCGTGCGCTTCGTCAATTTCGCCAAATACTGCGCCGTGGACGGCAATCGGGTAAAACTCCCAGCCGGCATCGGCTGGGTCAAGTTCCGCCAGTCCCGCGCCATCCTGGGCGAAGTGAAGAACTGCACCGTGGGGTTTGATGCGGGTCACTGGTTTATCAGCTTCCAGACCGAGCGCGAAGTTGAAATCCCGCTGCCAAAAGCAACAGGCGCTGTCGGCATCGACATGGGCATTCAGCGCTTTGTCACCCTCTCCGATGGAACCTATTGCGAGCCGCTGCACAGCTTCAAACGCCACCAGGAACAGCTGGCGAAAGCCCAACGGCAAATGAGCCGCAAAACCAAATTCAGCAACAACTGGAAGAAGGCCAAGGCCCGCGTCCAGCGCATCAATCACCGTATCGCCAACGTGCGCCGCGATTACCTGCACAAGGCTTCAACGACCATCAGCAAAAAACACGCGATGGTCTGTATCGAAGACTTGCAGGTCAGCAACATGAGCGCATCTGCTGCCGGTACGGCTGAGCAACCAGGCCGCAATGTGAAAGCCAAGTCCGGCCTTAACAAAGCGATCCTGGACCAGGGATGGTATGAGTTTCGCCGCCAGCTGGATTACAAGCTGGCCTGGAACGGTGGCTGGCTGATTGCAGTACCCGCCCACAACACCAGCCGCACCTGTCCGTGCTGTGGTCACGTCAGCGCAGACAACCGCAAGACCCAGGCACAGTTCCTGTGCGTGCAGTGCGGCTATGCGAACAACGCTGACGTGGTGGGCGCAATCAACGTGCTTCGCCGTGGTGAGGCAC
>NZ_NIUB01000081.1 GCF_002197815.1 Pseudomonas oleovorans subsp. oleovorans | reverse complement strand
GAGCCGAGCCCGAACGATAATTTCAGGATGGAGCCTGACTGATCCGACGCGTCGTTCAGTCGACGCGTATCCGGACTTTCAGTCCGTAAGTCACTAACCCACCGACTTCAGTCGGTGGTTGTTGAGTGCCTTGGGCATTACACCAATGGCGTGTTTTATCGATGGTGTAAGGCATGAGCGATAAAGGTGTAATGCGGCTGCAAGCCCCGTCACTACTGGCTTTCAGCAAGTCAATTACACCTCTTACACCCATTACACCGGAATCTTTGGCATGTGGGATCGCGCGCCCCCGCCCCCGCGTGGGTGGATGCCACCAGCGGCCCAAGACTATGCGTCGGGTTCATGTTGATGGGGGCAGGCACCTGCCATATCAGGCCGGGGCCCCTGCAATGGAAGGCCCGTCACGGGTAATTCGAGCCCCGCTCTCGGGCTAGTGCACGGCCCTGAAAGTTAGTGAATTATTGAAATCGGTTAACTGGTGAAACTCCATAGAAATCATGAAATCTACTCATGTAGAAAATGGGGTCTATCTCAGCGCGCTACCCTTTGCGGGAAATCGAGCCGCGCCCAGTCGATAGCCGCCCGGCCTGCAGAAATGGCGGTCTTTCAACTTGGAGGGTAGGGGGGTACTTTGGGTTTTAGGTATACGTATAGGTATACGGTCTGCTTGCGTTGCATGTAGAGACCAATAATTACTGGCTATGTAGCGATGTGTTCTAGTCCGGCTTCGGCACCATGATTTATGCGGGTTTCAGGATTGGGATTTGGCGCAATGCTTTCCGCAATCCTGAAGCTTTTCCGCAATTCATCTGGTCAGCTTAATTTTCTTACCCCTTCGCTTTCTGGTGTACTGCTCGGTCAGGTCGGTGCCTGCTTTGGCCTGTAGATCGCCTGGTTGAAGCTACGCGTCTACCGCTTTTCTGGCCTCGAGTCTGATCCTGCTCTTTGCCGGCCCGAGTTCGTCCATATGCAAGCTCTCCCCTGTTCGTTCTCGTATGAGAGGGCCTGGTCCAGGCCATTCCTCACACCTGGGTAATACCGTCGCAATTGTACCCAGCGCATGAGCGGGGGCGGGCGCATCCATGTTTTGATTTTTCAGCTGGTTCGGTATGCGTAACATTCAATATGAATTGTTGCGTATACAGAACATGGACTATTCCCTCATCACGGTGCGACTTGGCGAGCAACTTCGGCAGCGCCGCTTGAATCGTGGGTTGACTCAGGCCGCCCTCAGCCCGAAGAAATAATCCGCAGGCAGTTGAGTGCGCTGGAACGGATACTGGCACGTTCAGATGGACTGGCCGAGCAAGCGCCGCATGTAGTCGCGGCAATCAGGCGTTGTGCCGAGCCTCTCATGCAGACCTTTGGCTAGCATGCTGACAATTCGGTTGTAGTGAAGCGGAGGCGATACCCGAGTTGTTCTGAGAGCGGTAATGGTGACGTGTTCGACACGCGCTGTTTTCTGGACTCCCACCTCCGCAGGAATGACGAGTATCTGGACGTGCATATGAGCCCTCAAGGTTTCGGCCTGAGGGCTTCTTTCTTGTGCGCCCAGCATGGGCGCACTCCTGCGGGTGCAAGTCCCGCCGTAAGTTGATCACAGCGAACGAAGTGAAGCGCAACTGCGTGAGGGTGACCGAGCGTGGGGAGGAAGCGTGGAGCGTAATCTGCGAGCCGATGAACAAGAACCGGATAGAAGGCGCTATGGAGC
>NZ_NIUB01000080.1 GCF_002197815.1 Pseudomonas oleovorans subsp. oleovorans | reverse complement strand
TGTTATTTGACGCCCATACACGCTCGTTCGGCGCCTTGGGCGGCGTGCCGCGCCGGGGCATCTACGACAACATGAAGACCGCCGTCGACAAGGTCAATAAGGGCAAAGGCCGGGCGGTGAATGCGCGCTTTGCGGTGATGTGCGCGCATTACCTGTTCGATCCGGACTTCTGCAACGTCGCCGCTGGTTGGGAAAAGGGCATCGTTGAAAAGAACGTGCAAGACAGCCGCAGGCGTATCTGGCTAGACGCCCAGGACTGCCAGTTTCACTCCTTCGAGGAACTCAATGCCTGGCTGGGCCAGCGCTGCCGCGCGCTTTGGAACCAGCTGACGCACCCTCAATACAGCGGTCTGAGTGTGGCCGAAGTACTGGAGTTGGAGCGCGCTGAACTGATGCCTGTGCCAGCGCCATTCGACGGTTACGTCGAGCGGCCTGCGCGGGTCTCCAGCACCTGCCTGGTCAGCGTCGGGCGCAACCGCTACTCGGTGCCGTGTGAGTACGCGGGTAAGTGGGTCAGCAGCCGTTTGTATCCGACGCGAATCGAGGTGGTGGCTGACGACGCGCTGATCGCCAGCCATGTCCGCTTGCTGGATCGCGACCAGGTCAGCTATGACTGGCAGCACTACCTCCCGCTGATCGAACGCAAGCCCGGTGCGCTGCGCAACGGCGCGCCCTTTGCTGATCTGCCGGTGCCGCTGCGTCAGCTTAAGCACGGCCTGGGGCGTCATGCCGGCGGTGACCGGATCATGGCGCAAGTTCTGGCTGCCGTACCGGTCGCCGGGCTCGATGCCGTGCTGGTAGCCGTTGAGCTGGTACTGGAGAGCGGCAGCCTGAGCGCCGAACACATCCTCAATGTCGTGGCACGGCTGACAGCATCCGAACCACCACCCAGCGTCGAAACCCACTTGTCGCTCAAGGAAGCCCCCGTCGCTAACACGGCGCGCTACGACCGCCTGCGTGGCCAGGCCGAGGAGGTCGGTCATGCGTGATTTGATGGCGGAACTCAAGGAGCTGCGCCTGCACGGCATGGCCACGGCCTGGGCGGAGTTAACTGCACAGGGTGAGTCGAACACAGCCTCGTCCAAGTGGCTGCTCGAACACCTGCTGGAACAAGAGCACACAGATCGCGCCATGCGCTCGGTGAGCCACCAGATGAACATGGCCAAGCTGCCGATGCACCGCGATCTGGCCGGCTTCGACTTCAGCGCCTCCAGCGCCGACGCTCGCTTGATCAGCGAGCTGGCCAATCTGAGCTTTACCGACACCGCGCAGAACGTGGTGCTGATCGGCGGCCCAGGCACCGGCAAAACCCACCTGGCCACCGCACTGGCCGTGTCCGGCATCACCCGGCATGGCAAGCGCGTGCGCTTCTACTCCACGGTCGATCTGGTCAATCTGCTGGAGCGCGAAAAACACGACGGCAAAGCCGGGCGGATCGCCCAGGCACTGCTGCGCATGGATCTGGTCATCCTCGACGAACTGGGTTATCTGCCGTTCAGCCAGGCTGGCGGTGCGTTGCTGTTTCACCTGCTGTCCAAGCTGTACGAACACACCAGCGTGGTGATCACCACCAACCTGAGCTTCGCCGAATGGTCGAGCGTGTTCGGCGACGCCAAGATGACCACCGCCCTGCTGGATCGGCTGACCCACCACTGCCACATCGTCGAAACCGGTAACGAGTCCTATCGCCTGCAACACAGTAGCTTGGCGGCCCAGGCCAAGATCAAATCACGGGAGCGAAAGCGTAAGGGCGGCCAGGAACCGGAGGACGATGAGCCGTTCTGATTTCATGGCGACGACGGCCTGCTACATGGCTGCGTGTGGCAGGTCTTAAACAACTGAACTGGGCTAGCGAAGGAGTGGGGGCAACAGCAGCTGCGCTGGTAGACTTATCCACAGTTGCTGGTAACAAAATCAGCAATCC
>NZ_NIUB01000079.1 GCF_002197815.1 Pseudomonas oleovorans subsp. oleovorans | reverse complement strand
TGGGTGCGCCAGGCATGGCGCGTAGCGCCGTGACTGGCGCTGTTCGGTTCACTGTGGTGGTGAACCGGACGACTTGGAGGTGAAAGTCCTCTGCACGCCCGGCAAGGGGAAGTGCTAGCGGAAGGCAAGGGTGTCGCGGGTGACTGCGAATCTGAAGGAAGCCGGAAGCAAATGGCTGGCCTGACGAACAGGAAGCGGATGGAGGCGGCGTAGCGGGGTGAGGCGGCCCAATTCGTCAAAGCCCGGTACTTGCACGGCACGCTACGACGTAGATCCGCCAGGCATAAGCTGGAAGGTCGCGCGAATTACCCTGGGAGATCTGCATGTTTGCCGCTGGGCTACCGGGCGTCGAGAGGCGACGGGATGGGCGTGCAGAAGTCAGCCGAGGCCGTAGTAAGTGACGAGCAACCACGTCACCAAGGGCCGAACAGGTCATACCGCCGGTAGGCGTTGGAGTCTCATGGGATGTCGAACCGCAGAAGCTTCCCCCCAGGGGAAGGCTGTTCCCCGGCATGGTGGACGGAATCCGCGCATGCCGGCTGACAGTGCGCAGACACCGATGGCGTCTGTAACGTGGACGAAAGCGGAGCCGAACACGCTGATGGAGCGGGTGCTGTCGCCGGCGAACCTGAGGCGTGCGTATCGACGGGTGGTGAACAACCGGGGCGCACCGGGGGCCGATGGCCTGTCGGTGGACGAACTCGCGGGCTACCTGAAGCAGTATTGGCCGTCCCTGCGGGAGCGGCTGCAGACGGGTGAATACCAGCCGTACGGCGTCCGTGCGGTGAACATTCCCAAGCCCGATGGCGGGGTCAGAACGCTGGGGATACCCAGCGTGCTGGATCGCCTGATCCAGCAGGCGCTGCTGCAGCAACTGACGCCGCTTTTCGAACCGCTGTTCTCGGACTTCAGCTACGGCTTTCGTCCGGGGCGCAGCGCGCACCAGGCCATCGAAATGGCCCGCGCCCATGTGGCGGCGGGCTATCGCTGGAGCGTGGAACTGGACCTGGAGAAATTCTTCGACCGGGTCGACCACGATCTGCTGATGGACCTGCTGGCGCGTCAGGTCGAAGACCCGCGTGTGCGGCGGCTGGTTCGGCGCTACCTGGAAGCCGGTGTCATGGCGGGTGGGCTCGTGAGCCTGCGACGAGAAGGCACGCCGCAAGGCGGGCCGCTCTCGCCCCTGCTCTCGAACATCCTGCTGAACGAGCTGGACCGGGAGCTGAGCCGGCGCGGCCATCGCTTCGTGCGCTATGCCGACGACGCGAACGTCTACGTCCGCAGTCGGCAGGCGGGCGAGCGGGTGCTAGCCAGTCTGGAGCGTTTTCTGGAGCAGCGGCTGCGGTTGCGGTTGAACCGGGCCAAGAGCCAGGTCATCCGCCCGTGGCGCAGCAGTTACCTGGGCTACGGCATGACCGTGCACCGGCAGCCGAAACTGCGGATTGCCGGCAGCAGCCTGCAGCGCCTGCGCGAACGGGTGAAAAGCCTGCTACGTGCTAGGCGGGGTAGTCAGCTGACCTGGCTGATCGAGCGGCTCAACCCGGTTCTGCGTGGCTGGAGCAGCTACTTCAAGCTGAGCCAGAGCAAGCGGCCTGTGGAAGAGCTGGATGGCTGGGTGCGGCGGTTGCTGCGCAATGTGCTGTGGCGGCACTGGAAACGACCGGTTACCCGGGCACGCAATCTGATGCGGCTGGGCTTACCGGAGGAGCGGGCCTGGAAGTCGGCCACCAACGGGCGCGGCCCCTGGTGGAACGCCGGCGCCTTGCACCTGCGGCAGGCGCTGCCGAAGAAACGCTGGGATGCGCTTGGACTGGTGTCAATACTGGATACGATCACTCGGCTTAGCCGTATGGCCTGAACCGCCGTATACGGAACCGTACGTACGGTGGTGTGAGAGGACGGCGGGGGCGACCCCGCCTCCTACTCGAT
>NZ_NIUB01000078.1 GCF_002197815.1 Pseudomonas oleovorans subsp. oleovorans | reverse complement strand
CCGAAAAAAAGCCGAGGAACAAGCCGCATCGTGACCGATGCGATTACAATCCAGAACCCGCGCAACCGGGGTGGAAGCACCGGTCACGTATTAGCGAAACGCTCGGTCACGTTCACCGAAATCCGCAATTGCGGTGAAGCAAGCGTGGGTGATGCCGTTTCCAAACTTCATAAGCTACTACCCGAGAACGAATGGGGGGCTCTAGTGTCAGCTCACCGCTCGTTGCCTATCTGGATGGCGAATGCAATCTGCGCTCAGTCGAATTGCACCTGCACCCACCCTGTCAAGTTGGGCTAGCGGTTAGCTGTAGCCTACTTACCGCCAGACCGGCATCATCTGGAATGGGGCAATTCGATGTGAAAGCCCGTGAGGCCAGCGGCTGAGGTGCACCAGATGCGGCCTTTGTGAGCCTCAATGATGGAGCGGGTGATGGCAAGACCGAGCCCGGCATTGCTCGGGCTTCCCTCCCGCCGAGCGGGGTCAACCCGGTAAAAGCGGTCGAAGAGCTTCTCTAGATGCTCTGAGCTGATTGTGTCCCCTGGGTTCTCGATGCTGAAGGTTGTGGAGCCCGCTGTCTCGCGGATCAAAACCGAAATTGTATGTCCCGCCGGCGTGTAGCGCAGTGCATTGGACAGCAAGTTGGAGAGTGCACGATCAAGCATCAGCCGATCTCCCAGCACTTGGCCTGTGCCTGTGAGCGATAGTTCAATGCCATGTTCTTCAGCCAGAAGGTGGTAGTAGTCAAACAGCTTGAAGACTACGTCGGCCAGTTCGATCCTGGCCTGCTCGGGGATGATCAGGCCATTATCAGCCTTGGCCAAGAAAAGCATGTCATCAATCATCCGAGACATGCGCTTCAAGTCCTCCAGGTTGGAGTAGAGATTCTCTTCATAGGCATTGATATCGCGTTTCTTGCTCAGCACGACCTCGGTGTGGGTCATCAGGTTGCTAACGGGCGTGCGTAGCTCGTGGGCAATGTCGGCCGAAAAATTGGAGAGCCTAACGAAGGCATCCTCTAGCCGAGCCAACATCGCATTGAAGGATAGAACCAGTTGCTGAAGTTCCCGCGGCACTGGTTCGAGAGGGATTCGTTCCTGTAACGAGCGAGCGGACATCCCGGAGGCCACATGAGTGACTTGCCGCAGAGGCCTAAGGCCGCTGCGAGCAACCACCCAGCCGAGCGCGGCACTGAACAGGGCACTGATGACCAATCCAATCCAGAGCCATCGTTGCAGCGTGTCGAAAAAGTGTGTGTGATTGGTGACGTCAAGAATCAGCAAAGCTGTGAGCGGCTCAGCCTGATCGGCTACCGAGATTTGCGCCGTCATGCCGCGGTACATGTGTTGGCCGTTCTGCCACTCCCACATGCTCTGCTCATTTTCACGTCTGAAACGCTCTGGTACTTCGACTGCTCTGGGGTCGGAGAACAGTACAGAACCGTCACTGGCCAGGATAGTGGCCGCCAGATCCTGATGGGCTCCCAGCAAGGCTCGCAACTGCGGTAATTCTTCCGAAAGGCTCGCTTCACCGCGAGCATTGTTGAGGATATGTTTGGCGGATTCGAGTTTCTCCACCAGGGCCTGCCGATCCAGCATCTTGAAGTGGTGCTGGCTGAGCATATTGAAACTCAGCCCTGCTACCGTCAGGACTGCAATTACCGCGGACATGAACATCAGGCTCATGCGTGCTGTCAGCGAAAGGTGCTTCATATTCACTCCGGCGCATCCATCATGTATCCCATGCCGCGGGCGGTATGAATCAGCTTGAGATCGAAATCGTCATCGATTTTTGCGCGTAGCCGGCGTACCGCAACCTCAATGACATTGGTGTCGCTGTCGAAATTCATGTCCCAAACCTGAGAGGCAATCAGCGACTTCGGGAGCACCTCGCCGCGCCGGCGCAGTAGCAGTTCCAGCAGTGAAAACTCCTTCGCGGTCAGGTCAATTCTTTTCCCGCCACGGATCGCACGCCGCTTCATCAGATCGACTTCCAGATCGGCAATTTTCATGGCTATGTCTGAGTTAACTGTTGCATATCCCTATACCCCAACGCCTCTTTCAAGCAAATCAATGGGTTGAGCTGTGTTTTGTAGCGCTCAAGCAGGCGGCGCCAGCCCAGATAGTTCGTTAGGTACT
>NZ_NIUB01000077.1 GCF_002197815.1 Pseudomonas oleovorans subsp. oleovorans | reverse complement strand
CAAGCCAGGGTTTGGCTGGCGGTGTCAAGCGATGCGGTATAGGTAGTCAAAAGGGCTTCTCCCATGCACTGATTTGAGCGCTAATTATATGATATTTATGGATAATTTCCAAAGTTGATGACATTGGGATGAGCACGAGGCCAATACCAATGCGCCTTGCCCGCTCACGCTGATGTTCTGGAAGCTTGTTGGTCAAAATTGAAATAAAGATCAGGTTATCAATACCGAGAACCACTTCCATGGCAATTAGTAGTGACCTTTCGGCAACCCCAGTTTTTCGTGGAGCCTGCCCATAACTGCCTCCAGAATAATTGGCCTTTTGATAAGGCCATCTTGGCCTCGAGTTTGCGCATGATGGTCTCAAACATCCGCACCGTAGCTTCGAGACAGACAAATGAACACTACCTGAAGGCGGCTCGGCAGGGCGAGGGGACTTTGGCAGTGACGCTTTGATCGGTGTTATTATTGAAATCTGCCCAAGAGCTTCCTCTCCCGGGTACGAATACCGGTGATGAAACTTGGTTTGAGGCGGTCTCGTTGAGGCCGCCTTTGTCACTTCTGGAGGGGCTTCAGTGCTGAGCAGCACACCGTTGTGTTGCACGCGTCGAAGCGCAAAGCCTCGACCATAGCTGTTTGCAGTCCTTCTAACCCGGCATTTCTCCAATTCTCTGATCTCGAGCCGGTCACAGATTGCGGGAATTATCTGCAATTATCTCGACATAGATAATTGATCAATTATTAACCGCCGCAGGCAGGTTGCGAATCGTGTTCGATGCTCTTCTGCGGGCGCAAACAAATTCTCACTGGATGGCTGAAGCGATTGGCGCGAAGCAGCTTTTGTCTGAACAGGGCATATGATTTATTCGTTTAAATACATAGTGTTAGAGAGCGTATGTCCTAATTTCCCCTTATCTCGGCATGACCCCAAACTGGTCTGCGACGACTTCGCCGGCTACAAGGCCAGCTTCGAGCAAGGCGTGACCGAGATCGGCTGCATGGCCCATGCCCGGCGCAAGTTCTTCGACCTGCATGCCGCCAACCAGAGCCAACTGGCTGAGCAGGCCCTCCAGTACATCGGTCAACTGTACGAGGTGGAGCGCGAAGGGCGAGAGCTGCTCGCCGAACAGCGCCGGCAACTGCGCCAGGACAAAGCCAGGCCGGTCATCGAGGGCCTGCATAGCTGGATGCTTGGGCAGCGGCAGAAGGTGCCGGAAGGCAGCGCAATCGCCAAGGCACTCGACTACAGCCTCAAGCGCTGGGCAGCGTTAGTGCGCTACCTGGATGACGGCAACCTACCCATCGACAACAACTGGATCGAGAACCAGATCCGCCCCTGGGCCTTGGGGCGCTCCAACTGGCTGTTTGCCGACTCGCTGCGCAGTGGCCAGCGTGGCGCAACCTTGATGACACTGATCCAGTCAGCCCGCCTGAACGGGCATGATCCGTACGCCTACCTGAAGGACGTGCTCATGCGCCTGCCGACGCAGAAGGCCAGCGCCCTGACCGAGCTGCTGCCGCATAACTGGCTGCCCGCCGGCAAGGTGTGATGCCCGTTCGCTTACTGCGGGAAGAGGGGATGTGCTCTTGATCACGGTGGCCTGAAGAAGTCCGATCTTGCGTTCCTGGCCGGATTTGCAGGGGACTTACTGGCCACCCCATCAGACTTATCCATTTGCCCGCAGCACGGAGCATCGGTCATTGCATGGCCCTGATGATCGGCGCTCTGAATCGGGCTAGGTGGTGCCGGCATGAAGTGGGTGTTGGGGCCCTAGTCAAACATACTGTTGGCTAGGCGAGATGCAGGGGCTGCCTGCTTCAACCGCGCCCAATCAGGCACCAAAAGCGAATTCTATAATCGCTCTATAATCACTTTATAATCGACTATAAATCCCATTCTAGAGCGCCCGGCGCTGCGGAAATCTTGCGTTTTTTACTTCGCCGATCGGCGCCCTGATTCGTCTAGTTTCCATGCCACATGCGGAAAGACGGGCGGGCTCTCAGGCTTTCGGAGCACCGTGACCGGCCGTTTCGGTTGATCGTGACCGGTCATTTCGCTAACGCGTGACCGCTCATTTCGGTAGCAACGTGACCGATTTTCCGCCTGTTCCGAAACAGGTGGTCACGGCTTACCGAAATCGCCGGTCACGACTTAGCGAAAGCCTTCCCCTTCGTTGCGCATGACCTGATGCGCCGCCATCCTCGACCGATTTCGGGAGAGGAAGATGGCGGCGCCGCGAGTAGCCATGCGAAACATCAAAGAATGTCTGCGCCTCAAGTTTGAGGCCGGCTTGTCCCACGAGAAGATTGCCCGTGCCTTGCAGCTGTCCAAGGGCGTGGTTAGCAAGTACATCGCGGCGGCGCGGGTGGCCGGGCTGGACTGGCCGGCGCTGGTGGCCATGGACGAGGCCGCGCTGGCGGCCGCCTTGTTTGCACCGACGTCGACGAACAAGCCGCGCGGTGAGCGAGTGCTGCCCGATGTGCTGAGCATCCACCGCGAGTTGCGACGCAAGGGCGTGACCTTGCAGCTGCTGTGGGAGGAATATCTCGCCGCGCATGCGGGCCAGCCGACCTACCGCTACACCCAGTTCGTCGAGCACTACCGGCGCTACGCCCAGACGCTCAAACGTTCGATGCGTCAGCTGCACCGTGCGGGCGAGAAGCTATTCATCGACTATGCCGGGCCGACGCTGCCGGTGGTCGACCCGGCCACCGGCGAAGTGCGCCGGGCGCACATCTTCGTCGCCGCCCTGGGCGCCTCGAATTACACCTATGCCTGCGCGACGCCAGGCGAAACCCAGGTGGACTGGCTGACCTCGCTGGGCCAGGCTCTGACCTACTTTGGCGGCGTGCCGGAAATGGTTGTGCCGGACAATCCGCGCGCCCTGGTCGCCCAGCCGGATCGCTACGAGCCGGGCCTGAACCGGGCCACGCTGGAGTGCGCGCGTCATTACCAGACGGTGATCCTGCCGGCACGGCCACGCAAGCCTCAGGACAAGGCCAAGGCCGAGGTGGCGGTGCAGGTGGTCGAGCGCTGGATCATGGCGCGGCTGCGCCATCGGCAGTTCTTCAGCCTGCATGCGCTTAACCAGGCCATCGCCGAGCTGCTGGAGGATCTGAATCGGCGCCCGTTCAAGCGGCTCGATGGCTGCCGGCGCGACTGGTTCGAGCGCCTGGATCGCCCGGCCTTGCGAGCGCTGCCGGTGCATCCCTACGAGGTCGCCACCTTCAAGCGCTGCAAGGTCAGCATCGACTACCACATCGAGGTCAATGGCAGCTTCTACAGCGTGCCCTCCGCCCTGGCCCGGCAGAACGTGGACGTGCGACTGACGGCACACACCCTGGAAGTGCTGCATGGCAACCGGCGGGTGGCCAGCCACCTGCTGCTGGGGCGACGCGGCGCTTACAGTACCCAGCGCGAACACATGCCCGCAGCGCACCAGGCGCATCGTGAGTGGACGCCGCAACGCCTGCTCGACTGGGGCGAGCGGATCGGCCCCTACACGCGCCAACTGATCGATCACCAACTGACCCACAAGCCGCACCCGGAGATGGGCTACCGCGCCTGCCTCGGCCTGCTCTCGCTGGCCCGGCGCTATGGCAATGCACGCCTGGAAGCCGCTGCCGAACGTGCCGTACACCTGCGCGCCTTCACCGGG
>NZ_NIUB01000076.1 GCF_002197815.1 Pseudomonas oleovorans subsp. oleovorans | reverse complement strand
CTTCCTATACAAGCGAAGTTGAGCAATGCGATTCGGAGCTTTTCGCTCCGTGCTTGGTTCAACACCCTACAACGTCTCACGACGGTGAATTGGCTCACTGCCGGACGTGCAGGGGTGAGTTCTGCCCGGAGGGCAAATTCACCCTCGGGTCAGACATTTTTAGTAACAATTCGACGATAGCTGAACGTTACTATCCTGTTTCTGTAACCGCTCATTGACCCATTTTAGGGTTTGAACAGATACAGCTTTTGCTATCCATCCCCGCCAAAACGAAGCGTCCCCAGGGTGTGGATTAACCAGGCTGAGCCGGTTTGTTGAATGCTTTTTCGGGCTTCAAACCCCCTGATAGCAAGGGATTAAGGTGCCTAGGCGCATTAACCAAACCAAGCACGACACGTTCAACGTGTCGCACAAGATGGGCTACGATAGCACAGCGCCCGCAGCGGAACAGCGGGCGCCTGGCTCAATAGGGAGGTGTGCATGAGCATTCGCGACTGGCCCGCGGCAGAGCGTCCGCGGGAGAAATTGCTGGAGCAGGGCGCGGCGTCGCTGACTGACGCCGAACTGTTGGCGATCTTTCTGCGTACCGGGGTGACCGGCAAGAGTGCGGTGGATCTGGCGCGCTATCTGCTCAGCGAATTCGGTAGCCTGAGGGCTCTGCTCGAAGCCGATCTGGCTGGCTTCAGCCAGCACCTCGGCCTGGGCCCGGCCAAGTACGCGCAACTGCAGGCGGTGCTGGAGATGTCGCGGCGCCATCTGGCCGAGCGCCTGCGCCGCGATTCAGCGCTGGAAAGCCCGCAGGCGGTGCGCGATTACCTCAAGGCGCAGCTGCGCCACGAGCCGCATGAGGTGTTCGGCTGTCTGTTTCTCGATGCCAAACATCGGGTGCTGTCCTTCGAGGTGCTGTTTCGCGGCAGCATCGACAGCGCCAGCGTTTATCCCAGGCAGGTGGTCAAGCGTGCGCTGGCCAACAATGCCGCCGCCGTCATCCTTACCCATAACCACCCATCGGGCGTGTCGGAGCCCAGCCAGGCCGACCGCGTACTGACCCAGCGGCTCAAGGATGCTCTGGCACTGGTCGAGGTGCGCGTGCTCGATCATTTCATCGTCGGCGATGGCGAGCCGCTGTCGATGGCCGAACTCGGCTGGATGTAGCTGCTACAGGCGTAGGGCGGGTGTAACTCGCCGTATCGATGGTGGCGGGTTGCACCCGCCCTACATGTCGGAACCCGCCCTCCCGGCGAGGATTCGGTGCGTAGGGTGGGCTTTGGCCCACCATGATGATGGATCAGGGTGCCATCTGCACCGAGGCAAAATTCTGCCGGCCAAACGGGCTGACCTGGTAGCCCTCGACCTTGCTATTGAGCAACGCGAAGGCGGTGGGGTGGGCCAACGGCAGCCACAGCGCCTGCTCCTGAATGATCTGCTGCGCCTTGTGATAAAGGCGGCTGCGCTGATCCTGGTCGCTGCTGGCCTTGCCGTCCGCGATCAGCTTGTCCAGCGTTGCGTCGCAGTAGCGGGCGAAGTTCAGCCCGGACTGCACCGAGGCGCAGGCGAACTGCGGGGTGAGGAAGTTGTCCGGATCGCCGTTGTCGCCAGCCCAGCCCATGAACAGCAGGTCGTGCTCGCCGGCCTTGGCGCGGCGGATTAGCTCGCCCCACTCGATCACGCGAATTTCGGCAGCGATGCCCACCTTGGCCAGATCCGCCTGCAGCAACTGCGCGCCGAGGCTCGGGTTGGGATTGAGCAGGCTGCCGCTGGGTCGGGTCCAGATGGTGGTCTTAAAGCCGTTCGTGAGGCCTGCTTCGGCCAGCAAGGCGCGGGCCTTGGCCGGATCATGTGCATAGCCGGGCAGTTCGCTGGCGTAGCTCCAGGTGTTCGGCGGGTAAGGACCATTGGCCGGCTCGGCGCTGCCTTCGAACACGGCCTTGACGTAGCTGGCCTTGTCGAAGGCCAGGTTGATCGCCTGGCGCACTTGCGGTTTGTCCAGTGGTGGATGCTGGCTGTTGATGCCGACGAAGGCGGTCATGAACGCGGCGGTCTGCGCGCTTTTCAGCTTGGCGTTGGTGGCGATGGCCTGCACGTCCTGCGGTTTCGGCGACAGGGCGATCTGGCATTCGCCACGGCGCAGCTTCTGCAGGCGCACGTTGCTATCCGGGGTGATGGCGAAGATCACTCGGTCCACGCCCGGCTTGCCAGCGAAGTAGTCCGGGTTGGCGCGGTAGCGCACCACGGCATCTTTCTGGAAACGCTCGAAGACAAACGGGCCGCTGCCCACCGGCGCGCTATTGAGCTTCTGCGGGGTGCCGGCGGCCATCAGCTTGTCGGCGTATTCGGCGGAATAGATCGAGGCGAAGCCCATGCTCAGGGTGGCGAGGAAGGTGGCGTCGCGGCGATTCAGGGTAATGCGCACGCTATGGGCATCCGGCGCCTCGACCTTGGCGATCAGGCTGGGCCACTGCATCGATTGGGCGTGTGGGTAACCGCTGGTGGCCACCGCATGCCAGGGGTGCTGCTCGTCGAGCATGCGCTGGAAGCTGAACAGCACGTCCTGAGAACCGAGGTGGCGACTGGGCGTGAAGTCGGCGCTGTGGTGAAATTGCACGTCGTCGCGCAGCGTGAAGTCGTAGACCAGCCCGTCGGCGGAGATCGACCAGCTGCGCGCCAGGCTCGGCAGTAGCGTGCCCTGCTCGGCGTCGAACTCCACCAGGCGGTTCATCAGCATGTCGGCCGCGGCATTGGTGGTGGTCAGCGAGTTGTACTGCACCACGTCGAAACCCTCCGGGCTGGTTTCGGTGCATACGCTGAGGGTGGCGGCCTGGGCCAGGATCGGGGTGCACAGTAGAGCAGCGAGCAACAGGCGCATGGTGAAGTCCTCATTCCTGGCGTGAACGGCAAGCTTGCAACCCTAATCGATTTGCCATGCGCTGAATACCCGATCGAGGCGACGAGCGGTCAAATCTTGATCAGGCCCCAACGGGCCGGCCCCCGGCGGGGCTGCTGGCTCGGGGTTGGGTTTTATCCTGCGTTTTTCCTTGTTGCTCCCAGGGCTTTCTGGTATAAAGCAGCGCTCTTTTCTAGGGGCCCGGTTCTTGCGCTATCCAGTGCGCCCGGTAAGACCCTCGAGAAACGCGGCGCCGAGCGCCAATGACATTGAGTTTAAGCGGCCAACCCATGCCGGGTTGGGCATGTGGTTTTAGAGGGCTGAGGCATGTCGAGAGTCTGTCAAGTTACCGGTAAGGGTCCGGTAACCGGGAACAACATTTCCCACGCAAACAACAAAACCCGTCGTCGTTTCCTGCCGAACCTGCAGCATCATCGCTTCTGGGTCGAGTCCGAGAAGCGCTTCGTGCGTCTGCGCGTATCTGCCAAGGGCATGCGCGTCATCGACAAGCGTGGCATCGACGTAGTGCTGGCTGAGCTGCGCGCTCGCGGCGAAAAGGTTTAAGGAGAGAGTCATGCGTGAACTGATCCGTTTGGTGTCCAGCGCCGGTACCGGCCACTTCTACACCACCGACAAGAACAAGCGCACCACCCCCGATAAGATCGAAATCAAGAAATTCGATCCGGTCGTACGCAAGCACGTGATGTACAAGGAAGCCAAGATCAAGTAATTGATCGGTTACCTGGCAAAGAAGCCCGCCCTAACCGGCGGGTTTTTTTTGGGTGCGCCAGGCATGGCGCGTAGCGCCGTGACTGGCGCTGTTCGGTTCACTGTGGTGGTGAACCGGACGACTTGGAGGTGAAAGTCCTCTGCACGCCCGGCAAGGGGAAGTGCTAGCGGAAGGCA
>NZ_NIUB01000075.1 GCF_002197815.1 Pseudomonas oleovorans subsp. oleovorans | reverse complement strand
GCGCGGGGTGTTTTGCTCTCTGGAGTTTGTGGTGTGCGGCTCTCGTTCGGCGCATTACGCCTGCGGCTAATGCGCCCTACGGGTTACCTGATGTTGCCGGGGCTTGAGCTATTTCCGTGGCCGTCTAGGCTTGACCTTTTGGTGTTTCTGGAGGGGCAAGGATGCCGAACTATCGCCGTGCTTTCGCGCCGGGGGCGAGCTGGTTCTTTACCGTGAATCTGCTGCAACGCCGCCGCAATGATCTGTTGCTGCGGCATGTCGAGCTGTTGCGTGATGCGGTGCGGCGCGTGCATCGCGATTATCCGTTCACTATCGATGCGTGGGTGGTGCTGCCCGAACACATGCATTGCGTATGGACGTTGCCGCCTGGTGATGCGGATTACCCGTTGCGCTGGCGGCTGATCAAGACGTTTTTCTGCCGAGGGTTGCCCTCCGATGAATACCGCTCGCTGACGCGTTTGCGTCGCGGCGAACGGGGAATCTGGCAGCGGCGCTACTGGGAGCATCAACTGCGTGATGACGAGGACTTTCGCCGGCATATAGATTATGTCTACATCAACCCTTGCAAACACGGGCTGGTGGGGCGGGTGGCGGACTGGCCCCATTCGAGCTTTCACCGTGATGTGGTGATGGGGCTTTACCCGGTTGATTGGGCGGGTGATATCGGGCTTGAGGTGCCGGGGGATGGGTAGGGGGCAAGGGGGCAGGTCTGCATCGTTCGGCGCATTACGCCTGCGGCTAATGCGCCCTACGGTTATGGCCTACGCATGTGCCTCGCGGCTCAGCACGTCGGCAACCCACTGGTTGATGCTCTTGTGCTCCAGTTCCGCTTTTACCGCGACCGTGGCGTGCAGCTCTGGCCCCAGGCGTAGGCTGAGCTTGCCGGAGTAGGTTTTTTGCGGCGGGCGATCCAGCTGAGCGCAGGTGTCGAGGTAGTCGTTCACTGCTTCTTCGAATGCCGTGCGAAGTTCCTGAACGGACTCACCATGAAAATGAAAACCCACCACGTCGCGAATGCCGGCGATGTGACCAACGAAAAGGCCGTCTTCGTCGCTGTACTCGATGCGGGCTGCATAGCCCTTGTAAGTCATTGCATGCGCATTCATGGGGTAACTCCTGCTTGTTCAAGGAAGGCCCGTGCATCGCGAACCTGATACGGCTTGGCTTCCTTGTCGTGATGGGGGCGGTGAAAGGTGCCAACCACGCCATTCAGTTCGAAGCGTACGCGTGAGCCATTGCCCTCGATAGCTCTGGCGCCGGCCGCTACAAATAGCGATTCAATGCGGGACCACTCAAGTGTGCTCGGTACCGGCTTGGCGAAGACTGCTTTCAGGATAGATTGGCGAAGTCTAATCAGTCGTTTGCTACAGGCCACGATGTTTGCCGAAGTATCTGCGTGACGCCTGGAATGGAGCGTTCGGCTTTTGGGGCTGGGGCTAATCCGCCCTGCAGGCATCCGGCCTGGCTCTATTTCCTGCCGCCATGCAGCGGTCGTCTACATGGCGGTAGGTTCGGCATTGTTTGGTGCTATAGCGGTTGGGATACACTTCTAAGCGTGTATGCGGAGGTTGGCTATGAATAAGGTCGTGCTGGTCGAGTTACTGCGCTCGCGACTGGATGGTTTGCTGGCTATCTATGCCTTTGGCAGTCGTGTCCAGGGTACGGCAGGCGAAGGAAGTGATCTCGATTTGGCTGTATTGGTAAAAGGTTATGTTGATCCACTGGTGCTCTGGGAGCTTGCCAGCGAGGCTGCCGATATTGCAGGTTGTCCCGTCGATCTGTTGGATTTGCGCAGGGCCTCTACCGTGATGCAGCAGCAGGTGCTGACTAAAGGTGAGCGCTGGTGGGCTGCGCTAGGGAATGAGGCCGGTCTGTTCGAGTGCGCGGTGTTGAGCGAGAAGCTTGAGCTGGATCGGGCCAGGGCGCCTCTGTTGCGGGATATCGAGCGAGATGGGCGGGTGTATGGCCGATGATGTGTTGTTGAACAAGGCCGCAAGCATCGAGCGTGGCGTCAGGCGTGCGCGTGAGGAGTATGAGTGCGCCCCGGCGAGTTTTGCAGAGGACTTTACTCGGCAGGATGCGGCCATTCTGAACATTCAGCGCGCTTGCGAGGCGGCCCTGGATATGGGGCAGCATTTGATTCGGCGCGAGCGTCTCGGTATTCCGCAGAGTGCGCGCGATGTGTTTGCGCTGCTCGCCGCAGGCGGCTGGGTCGACAATAGCCTGGCCGAAGCGCTGAAGCGCATGGTGGGCTATCGCAATATTGCAGTTCATGAGTACCAGGCGCTGCAGCTACCGATTACCGTGGCGGTCATTACCCGGCACCTGGATGAGTTTCTCGATTATTCCAAAAGCATTCTGTTGAAGGATGCGCGGGAGGATTGAGGTTTTTCTCTCAGAAAAACGTTGTCATATCCGCACAGGTGGGCGGCTGGTTTCGTGGTGAGCCTGCTATCGATTCGCCGCGAGGCGCGGCTCCTACTGGGTGGTGGCTGCCTTGTCGTGTGAAGGCTGGGGGCGCCTTGCTATGCAGAAGTCCAGTTCCGGTGTAACAAGCTGGGATTTATAGGGCCCAGGGACAGGCCGCGATTTCCCCTGCTTCCGCTTATGGCGTGCGTGGTCTGTTCTGAAGCGTCCTTACTTGACGTGCCTGATTGGGCCCGCGTACTTCGCTATGGCCAGATCGCTTGTGACCAATATAAAGCCTTCAGTGGTGGCCTGAGCAATCAGCATTCGATCAAATGGGTCGTTATGTATAGGTGGAAGAGCGGCGGCTGCAATGCTGTGCTGCCCGGTCATTGCCAGCTCTTGATAGTCTGCATCGAGCAGTGCTCTTCTGAGTACTGCCGGGTCAAAGTGGAAGTGGGCCTTGCCCATGGCATGCTTGATGCCAACCTCCCAGATGCTCGCAGCGCTGAAGAGCAGTTCGTTGTTGCGGTCGTTGATCAGATTGGCCGCGTCGGTTGGCAGTGAGGTGGGGGTGGCGCAGGCCCAAAGTAAAATATGAGTGTCGAGCAGCAGCTTCATGCGCCGAACATCGACTCGATTTCATTCTGAAACGGTGTGTCAATGTCGTCTGGCACATTGAAAACGCCAGTCAGCATCCCGGTGCGAGGTTTGCTTTCCTGGTTGATCGAGATGACCTTCACCATCGGCTTGCCTGCCTTTGCGATGATAAACGGGCTGCCTTGGCTGGCATCGAGAATCAGTTGTGACAGGTGCGTCTTGGCGTCGTGAATATTGACCATTTTCGGGCTGTTGGTGGGGGTCTCGGTTTTCATGGTGGAGTACCTGGTTAGCTAACGTGGTTAGTCTATTCTCCGGCGTTCCTGTTCGCAATCGTTGGTGCTAGCCGTGGTTTCCTCCAGTTTTGTGGGTGGGCTTGAGCTCCACGAGATGGCTTGAGGTGATTTGTCTCTGGTGTCAGGTGTGGGCTGCGTCCAGCGGATTACGCTCGCTGATACATCCCGCGCGATGCCTTCAGCAGCCCTGAAATTGTAGGAGCCCCGCCCCGGGGCGAATTTTGGTAATCCGGTGCGATTTCGCTGAGGTCGCGATTCGCCGCGGGGCGCGGCTCCTACAGTGAGTCGGCGGCTTACTCTGGCGCCAGGTGTGGGCTGCGTAACGACGGATTACGCTTCGCTAATCCATCCCGCGCGATGCCTTCAGCGGCACTGAAATTGTAGGAGCCCCGCCCCGGGGCGAATTTTGGTAATCCGGTGCGATTTCGCTGAGGCCGCGATTCGCCGCGAGGCGCGGCTCCTACAGTGGGTCGGTGGCTTACTCTGGCGCCAGGTGTGGGCTGCGTAACGACGGATTACGCTCGCTGATCCATCCCGCGCGATACTTCAGCGGCCCTGAAATTGTAGGAGCCCCGCCCCGGGGCGAATTTTTGTAATCCGGTGCGATTTCGGTGATGCTGCGATTCGCCGCGAGGCGCGGCTCCTACAGTGGGTCGGTGGCTTACTCTGGTGTCAGGTGTGGGCTGCGTCCAGCGGATTACGCTCGCTGATCCATCCCGCGCGATGCCATCAGCGGCCCTGAAATT
>NZ_NIUB01000074.1 GCF_002197815.1 Pseudomonas oleovorans subsp. oleovorans | reverse complement strand
TCGTCACCGCCCCGCCCACCCCAATCTGCCGGCAGGAGCCCACGCGCGACATATCGATGGAAGCTCGAATATGGCCAGTCACCAACCTGACTCACCAGGTCATGCTTCACCGGGTTGAAATGGATGTAGTCGACATGCCTCGCGAGATCCTCCTCATCACGGATACGGTGCTCCCAGAAGCGCCTTTGCCAGATTCCCTTCTCACGCTTTCTGGATTTGCTGGCGCTGACGTTGGGCCTGGCGGGTAGCGCGCGGGAAAACTGGCTTTTGATCGATGCCCAACGCAGGGAATAGTCCTGATCATCCTCAGGCAGCTCCCATATGGCATGCAGATGATCGGGCAAGACGCAGATGGCGATGGTCTTGAACGGCATGCGCTTGTTGGCCTCGACGTAGACCTGGCGCAGCAGCGCGATTTCTTCCACCAGTGTGCGGGAACGACGATCAGCGAGAGTGACCGTGAAGAAATAGGTAGCACCGGCAATCCATTCGCGGCGGTAGTTGGGCATGGGCAATCCTTTGTCCATTGGGAATGATGCGGAGCGGTGTTTGCGGTGGGCTGAAGCCCACCCTACATCCTAGTAGAACTTACAGACCGTAGGGTGGGCTTTAGCCCACCAGAGCCCACGCATTTCCATCTCAGACGGCCACCGGCGCCTTGATATGCGGATGCGCCTCGTAGCCGACCAGCTCGAAGTCCTCGAATTTGAAGGCCAGCAGATCCTTCACCTCGGGGTTGAGCTTCATGGTCGGCAGCGGCAGCGGTTGGCGGGTCAGTTGCAGGTCGGTCTGCTCGATATGGTTGGCGTACAGGTGGCAGTCACCGCCGGTCCAGATGAACTCACCCGGCTGCAGATCGCACACCTGCGCCACCATCAGCGTCAGCAGCGCGTAGCTGGCGATGTTGAAGGGCACGCCAAGGAAGATGTCCGCCGAACGCTGATAGAGCTGGCAGCTGAGCTTGCCGTCCGCCACATAGAACTGGAACAGCGCGTGGCACGGTGGCAGGGCCATCTGCTCGACCAGCGCCGGGTTCCAGGCCGAGACGATCAGGCGGCGCGAATCCGGATTCTTCCTGATCATCTCGATCAGCTTGGCGATCTGGTCGATGGACTCGCCGTTGGGCGCCGGCCAACTGCGCCACTGGTAGCCGTAGACTGGGCCGAGGTCACCATTCTCGTCGGCCCATTCATCCCAGATGCTGACACCGTTGTCCTTGAGGTACTTGATGTTGGTGTCACCCTGCAGAAACCACAGCAACTCGTGGATGATCGAACGCAGGTGGCACTTCTTGGTGGTGACGAGAGGGAAGCCGTCGGCCAGGTCGAAGCGCATCTGGTAGCCGAACACGCTGTAGGTGCCGGTACCGGTACGGTCTTCCTTGAAGGTGCCGTGCTCGCGCACGTGGCGCATCAGGTCGAGATACTGTTTCATCAGGCGGCTCGTTGAACGGGCTGGCGCTTGTAGGCGTAGGCGATCAAGCCGATGCCACCGAGGATCATCGGCAGGCAGAGAACCTGCCCCATGGTCAGCCAGTCCCAGGCCAGGTAGCCCAGCTGGGCATCCGGCACACGGACGAATTCGACGATGAAGCGGAACACCCCGTAACAGGCGGCGAACATGCCGGATACCGCCATGGTCGGACGTGGTTTACGCGAATAGAACCAGAGGATGGTGAACAGCGCCACGCCTTCCAGGGCGAACTGGTAGAGCTGCGACGGATGCCGCGCCAGTTGCTCGGGGTCGGTGGGAAAGACCATCGCCCAGGGCACATCGGCGGCCTTGCCCCACAGCTCGGCGTTGATAAAGTTGCCAATGCGTCCGGCACCCAGGCCAATCGGCACCAGTGGTGCGATGAAGTCCATCAGCTCGAAGAAGCTTTTGCCGTTGCGCTTGCCGAACCACCAAGTCGCCAGCATCACCCCGATCAGCCCGCCGTGGAAGGACATGCCGCCTTCCCAGACCCGCAGAATCTTTGCCGGTTCGGCGATATAGGCAGCAAAGTCATAGAAGAACACGTAACCCAGACGGCCGCCGAGAATCACCCCCATGGCCACCCAGAACACCAGATCGGACAGTTTGTCCTTACTCCAGGTCGCATCGAAACGCTCCAGCCGGCGCGAGGCCAGCCACCAGGCACCGCCAATACCGACCAGGTACATCAGGCCGTACCAGTGGATTTTCAGGGGACCAAGGGCGATGGCCACCGGGTCGATCTGCGGATAAGGTAGCATCCAGGACTCCTTAAATGAAAAAACTCAGGCCCACGCTCAGCAGCAGCAGGGCGAACAGACGCTTGAGCAACAGGGGCGACAGGCGATGAGCCAGACGCGCCCCCAAACGGGCAAAGAACATGCTGGTCATGGCGATCCCCAGTACTGCCGGAAGATACACGAAACCGACGCTCCATGGCGGCAGATTCGGATTCCCCCAACCGGTAAACATGAAACTCAGCGCACCGGCAATGGCGATCGGCAAGCCACAGGCCGCCGAAGTGGCCACCGCCTGCTGGATCGGCACGCTGCGCCAGACCAGAAAGGGCACGGTCAGCGAACCACCGCCAATGCCGAAGATCGCCGAAGCCCAACCGATCACCCCGCCGGCTACCGTCAATGTCGGCTTGCCTGGGACACCGCGACTGGCCTTGGGTTTCAGGTCCAGCGCCATCTGCGCAGCAACGATGATAGCGAAGGTACCGATGATCTTCTGCAACCAAGGCCCCTGGATCAGCGCTGCGGTTAGCGCCCCCAGCGCTGCACCCAGCAGGATACCCAGAGTCAGCCAGCGAAACAGCGGCCAGCGTACCGCGCCCTTGCGGTGATGCTCGAGCAGCGAGTTGATCGAGGTAAAGATGATCGTCGCCAGGGAAGTGCCCACTGCCAGGTGAGTGAGGATTTCCGTTGCCAGACCCTGTGCGGTGAAGCTCAGCACCAGCACCGGCACGATGATCAGACCACCGCCCACGCCGAACAGGCCAGCCAGCACACCGGCAGCCGAGCCCAGTACCAGGTAGAGCAGCAGCTCCATAGACACCCCCAAAAACAAAGCGGCATGGTAGCGGAAATGTCTCCTCAACGGCACACGGATCGACGGAACGGTTGCCGCCCCTGGCTGAGCTCGCTAGCCTGCCAGACTCCGCCATAGGAGGAATGCGCATGTGCCTGATCGTCTTCGCCTGGCAGCCCGAAAGCCCGACGGTGCTGCGCCTGGCGGCCAATCGCGACGAGTTCTACTCACGCCCCAGCGCCGCATTGAGTGAATGGCCGGATGCACCTGGCGTATTCGCCGGTCGCGATCTGCAAGCTGGGGGTACCTGGCTCGGCGTTACCGCGCAAGGCCGCTTCGCGGCGCTGACCAATATCCGCGATCCCAGGCAGAAAGCCGGCCCGCGTTCACGCGGCGCGCTGACAGCCGACTACTTGCTGGGTCAGGAGTCGGCGCCGGCCTATCTCGACAGGATCATGCGCGATGCCACCGAATATGCCGGCTTCAATCTGCTGGTTGGCGATGCTCAACAGCTCTGGCATTTCAATTCTCAGGAAGGACAGCCCAGGCAACTAGAGAGCGGCATATATGGCCTGTCCAACGCCAGCCTCGACACGCCCTGGCCGAAGCTGCTGCGCGCCAGAGATGCGTTGAGTGAGCGCATCGATGGGGTGGATGAGGACTTGCTTGAGATGCTGAGCGACAGCAGCCAGCCAGCCGACCACCTGCTGCCGGACACTGGCGTAGGACTGGCCACGGAGCGCCTGCTGTCGAGTGTGTTTATCGCCAGCGCCACCTACGGCACTCGCGCCAGCACGGTGCTGAACCTCAAACAGAATGGCGGCTGGAGCATCACCGAGCGCAGCTTCGGCCCACATAGCACCGTACTCGACGAGGTCGCGTTACGTCGGTAGCCCGTTACGTCGGTAGCCCAATGAGATGGACTCCTCCCTCCTACGGCGTCATTGCGCCAGACTGAAGGTTACGAAACAAACAATCCCGGAGGGGGAGCCCGCATGAAACTTAAACGCATAGGCGTGGATTTGGCAAAGCAGGTTTTTCAAGTTCATGGTGTCGACAGCCATGAGCAGGTCAAATGCCGCAAGCAACTCAAACGGCAT
>NZ_NIUB01000073.1 GCF_002197815.1 Pseudomonas oleovorans subsp. oleovorans | reverse complement strand
ATCAGGGAGCAAGCTCCCGTCATCCGCTCGACTTGCATGTGTTAGGCCTGCCGCCAGCGTTCAATCTGAGCCATGATCAAACTCTTCAGTTCAATACTGCTTGGGTTTTGAGAAAACCCTAAACTTGGCTCAGCAATCGCAAAACTTTCAAATTAATGAAAGGTAACTCTCGAATTAACGAGTGTTGCTTTGTGATGCTGATAATCAGTCGACTACCAGTCTTACCTCACAAGCACCCACACGAATTGCTTGATTCAGTTGTTAAAGAACAGTTGGCTAAGTCTTTCATCTCAACCGAGGCCGCGCATTCTACAGCAGCCCCTCTATCTGTCAAGCTGTTTTTCGATTTTGTTTCCGGAGAAACTTCTTTCTACTCAACCACTTGCGCCTTCGATCAGAACTTCCTCTCTCCAGCGGGAGGCGCATTCTACAGCATTCAAAACCGCTGTCAACACCTCTTTTTTACCGCTTTCGATCCATTCGACCGAACCACCAACAGGATCAAACCAGCACCCTGTCGACCGACGCGCATTCTACACGCCAGATCCAGCTTTGCAAGCCCTTCATTCAACTTAACTTATTGATTAACAAGCAGTTTTTGAAGCGCTTCATCGCTGAAGTGGCGCGCATTCTACCGCCAGCAGAATACGCGTCAAGCTTTAATTGCAGTTTTATTACTCAGCCTTGAGGGTGATACGCGCAAAGGCCTTCTTGCCGGCCTGACAGACATGAGCAGAACCCAGCTTGAACAGGAAGGTGCGATCAACCACTTCACCATCGACGCGCACGCCCCCCGAGCCCAACAGGTCGCGGGCAACCGCAGCATTTTTCACCATGCCTGCCTTATTAAGGACGGACGAGATCGGCATATCTTCAGCCGATACCAGTTCGACCTCGGGCAGATCTTCCGGCAGCTCGCCATCCTTCATACGGTTGCCAGCGGAACGGTGAGCATTGGCCGCAGCCTCTTCACCATGAAAGCGCGCCACAAGCTCTTCGGCCAGCTTGATCTTGATATCACGCGGGTTCGCGCCCTGCTCGACATCACGCTTGAATTGCTCGATCTCATCCATTGAGCGGAAGCTGAGCAACTCGAAGTAGCGCCACATCAGAGCATCAGGCATGGACACCAGCTTGCTGTACATCACGCCCGGCGCTTCCTGGATGCCCACGTAGTTACCCAGCGACTTGGACATCTTCTTCACGCCATCGAGACCCTCCAGCAACGGCATGGTGACGATGCACTGCGACTCCTGCCCATAGGCGCGCTGCAGCTCGCGCCCCATCAGCAGATTGAATTTCTGATCGGTACCACCCAGCTCGACATCAGCCTTGAGCGCCACAGAGTCATAGCCCTGCACCAACGGGTAGAGGAACTCATGAATCGCGATCGGCTGATTACTGGTGTAGCGCTTGTCGAAGTCGTCACGCTCGAGCATCCGCGCCACGGTGTACTGCGACGTCAGACGAATGAAATCGGCAGGCCCCATCTGATCCATCCAGGTGGAGTTGAATGCCACCTCGGTCCTGGCCGGATCGAGAATCTTGAAGACCTGCTGTTTATAGGTCTCGGCATTATCCAGAACCTGCTCACGGGTCAGCGGCGGGCGCGTAGCGCTCTTGCCGCTGGGGTCACCAATCATTCCAGTGAAGTCGCCGATCAAGAAGATGACCTGGTGACCGAGCTCCTGAAACTGACGCAGCTTATTAATAAGCACGGTGTGGCCCAGGTGCAGATCTGGCGCGGTAGGGTCGAAACCTGCCTTAATCCGCAGCGGCTGACCACGCTTGAGCTTTTCAACCAGCTCAGCCTCAACCAGAACCTCTTCTGCACCGCGCTTGATCAGCGCCAGCTGCTCTTCAACCGACTTCATAAAAGGACTCACAATGACCAAAATCCAAAGGGAACTAACCTTACAATAACGCCGACAAATCACAAGTTTTGCTCAGCGCGAGGAGGAGCCGACGTCGATCATCACCTGCAGGGTTGCCTTCAGGTGATTTTGGTTATATTTTATACAGTTAATGCATATTCATCATGCTCTTCTTTTGATCTTCATTTTTTACTTCAAAGCAGCCCTATGACCTCAACATCTAAAGCGCCGCCACTCTATCCAAAGTCCCACATTCTGGCAGCGAGCGGCGTTGCCGCGCTGCTAAGCCTTACCCTGTTGGTATTCCCCTCACGCGAAGTCGAAGCGCAAAAAACCTTTCTCGATCTGGATCTCGGTAACGATACCGAGCAGGTGCTGCAGGAAAAGGACGACCTCCGAGCGGGACTGCCAGTGGCTGGCGCCGCTTCGCCCTTCGCCAAGATCGAACAAAGCACGAACACCACCGAGAACAGCGCACAAGACGCTGACGAAAATCTCCCAGATACAGCCGATACCACTACTCCTTCCGCTCCCAACCACCACAACATCACGGTCAGTAACGGCGATACACTTTCTACCGTGTTCGCCAAGGTCGGCCTCAATGCCAACGATCTGCACGAAGCCCTCAATAGCAGCAAGGACGCCAAGCAGTTCAGCCGCCTCAAAGTAGGCCAGGTGCTGGAATTCGAACTCAACGAAGAAGGCAAGCTGAAGCACCTGCAGAGCAAGCTAAGCGATCTGGAAACCATTCGCCTCAGCCGTACCGACAAGGGGTTCGACTTCCAGAGGGAACAGATCAAGCCGGAAGTGGTGACCGCCTACAGTCGTGGAGTGATCAACAGCTCGCTGTTTCTGTCCGCCAAACGCGCAGGCCTGTCGCATAGCCTGACCATGGATCTGGCCAACATATTTGGCTATGACATCGACTTCGCCATGGATATTCGAGAAGGCGATGAATTTGAGGTGATTTACGAAAAGAAAGTGGTGAACGGCAAGCGTGTCGGCACCGGCAACATTCTCTCGGCGCGCTTCACCAACCGCGGCAAGACCTACACAGCGGTGCGCTACACCAACAAGCAAGGCAGCACCAGCTACTACAACGCCAATGGCGAAAGCATGCGCAAGGCGTTCATCCGCACACCGGTGGACTTCGCGCGCATCAGCTCGCGTTTCTCCACTGGCCGCAAGCATCCGATCCTGAACAAGATCCGTGCGCACAAGGGTGTCGATTATGCTGCGCCACGAGGCACACCGATCAAGGCAGCCGGTGACGGCCGCGTGACCCTGGCCGGCCGCAACGGCGGTTACGGCAACACCGTGATCATTCAGCATGGCCAGCGCTATCGTACGCTGTACGCGCACATGCAAGGCTTCGCCAAGGGCATTCGCAACGGTGCGAACGTCAAGCAAGGCCAGATCATCGGGTATATCGGCACCACCGGTCTGTCCACCGGACCTCACCTGCACTATGAGTTCCAGGTCAACGGTGTACACGTCGACCCACTCAGCCAGAAGCTGCCGATGGCCGATCCCATTGCAGCGAGCGAGAAGCAACGCTTCATGCAGCTGAGCAAACCGCTGATGGCACGCATGGACCAGGAAAAGGCCACCATGCTGGCCGCCAACCAGCAGTAAGCCGTGCCCCTCTATATTGGCGTGATGTCCGGCACCAGTCTGGACGGACTGGACATCGCGCTGATTGATCAGGATCAGCGCCCTCACCTCCTCGCGACACTCTACCGCCCCATGCCGGAACAGCTGCGTAGCGACCTGCTGGCGCTGTGCACCTCGGGCGATGATGAGCTGGCGCGCGCGGCCATTGCCGAGCAGCACTGGGTCGAACTGGCCGCTGCCGCTATCAACGAACTCCTGCAGCAACAGAACCTGACCGCGCAACAGATTCGCGCCATCGGTAGCCATGGCCAGACAGTGCGCCATGAACCGGCGCGCGGCTTCACCATCCAAATCGGCAACCCGGCACTGCTGGCTGAGTTGACGGGCATTTGCGTGGTCGCCGATTTTCGCCGCCGCGATGTGGCTGCCGGTGGTCAAGGGGCTCCCCTGGTCCCGGCTTTCCACCATGATCTGTTCGGCAATAGCCAGCGGCAGGTTGCCGTGCTCAATGTCGGCGGTTTCAGTAACCTCAGCCTGCTTTCACCCGGCCAGGAGGTTCTGGGATTCGACAGCGGCCCTGGCAACGTTCTGCTCGACGCCTGGATTCAGCATTGCCAGGGCCTGGCCTATGACCGTGATGGTGCCTGGGGAGCCAGCGGTACCGTACACCCGGAGCTATTGAAACGGCTGCTGAGCGATCCCTTCTTCGCCACCCGTGGACCGAAGAGTACCGGTCGCGAGCTGTTCAATCTCGACTGGTTGCTTGGCCATCTGCAAGCATTGCCACAGTTGGCCGGCGAAGACGTTCAGGCGACCCTGGTAGAACTCACCGCGCGCAGCGTCGTCAGCGCCTTGCGCAACGCGCAAGCCCACACGGACGCTCTGCTGGTGTGTGGCGGCGGCGCTCACAACGCTTGCCTGATGAAGCGCCTGAGCGAGATGCTGGCTGGAACCGAGGTCAGCAGCACCGCGACTGAGGGCGTAGACCCGGACTGGGTCGAAGCCATGGCCTTCGCCTGGCTGGCACATTGCGCACTTGAAGGCATTGCTGGCAATCGCCCGAGCGTGACCGGCGCCAAAGGCCTGCGCGTGCTCGGCGCCATCTACCCGGCCTGAAATCGGGTAGGAGGCGGGGTCACCCCCGCCGTCCTCCCACACCACCGTACGTACGGTTCCGTATACGGCGGTTCCTGCCTACTGACAAACAGCATCAGCGAGCTTGGTTCCGTTGATGTGTCGCCTGCGGTAGCTAAGCGCCCAGACC
>NZ_NIUB01000072.1 GCF_002197815.1 Pseudomonas oleovorans subsp. oleovorans | reverse complement strand
TTTCGTATAGGAGCTTGACGATGACCTACTCTCACATGGTGAAGCACCACACTACCATCGGCGATGCGTCGTTTCACTACTGAGTTCGGGATGGGATCAGGTGGTTCCAACGCTCTATGGTCGTCAAGCAATTCGGTTGGGATCTCGCGGTTAGGCGCTATCCCTTGGATACGTGATAGATGATTTGTAGTTCTTGCAAATTTTCGGCTTTCTGTCGACTTCACCATCGACACCCTCTGTCTCCGGCTTATACCTTCGCAGATTGTTTGGGTGTTATATGGTCAAGCCTCACGGGCAATTAGTATGGGTTAGCTCAACGCCTCACAGCGCTTACACACCCCACCTATCAACGTCGTAGTCTTCGACGGCCCTTCAGGGAGCTCAAGGCTCCAGTGAGATCTCATCTTGAGGCAAGTTTCCCGCTTAGATGCTTTCAGCGGTTATCTTTTCCGAACATAGCTACCCGGCAATGCCACTGGCGTGACAACCGGAACACCAGAGGTTCGTCCAACCCGGTCCTCTCGTACTAAGGTCAGCCCCTCTCAAATCTCAAACGTCCACGGCAGATAGGGACCGAACTGTCTCACGACGTTCTAAACCCAGCTCGCGTACCACTTTAAATGGCGAACAGCCATACCCTTGGGACCGGCTTCAGCCCCAGGATGTGATGAGCCGACATCGAGGTGCCAAACACCGCCGTCGATATGAACTCTTGGGCGGTATCAGCCTGTTATCCCCGGAGTACCTTTTATCCGTTGAGCGATGGCCCTTCCATACAGAACCACCGGATCACTAAGACCTACTTTCGTACCTGCTCGACGTGTCTGTCTCGCAGTCAAGCGCGCTTTTGCCTTTATACTCTACGACCGATTTCCGACCGGTCTGAGCGCACCTTCGTACTCCTCCGTTACTCTTTGGGAGGAGACCGCCCCAGTCAAACTACCCACCATACACTGTCCTCGATCCGGATAACGGACCAGAGTTAGAACCTCAAGGTTGCCAGGGTGGTATTTCAAGGATGGCTCCATGAGAACTGGCGTCCCCACTTCAAAGCCTCCCACCTATCCTACACAAGCAAGCTCAAAGTCCAGTGCAAAGCTATAGTAAAGGTTCACGGGGTCTTTCCGTCTAGCCGCGGATACACTGCATCTTCACAGCGATTTCAATTTCACTGAGTCTCGGGTGGAGACAGCGCCGCCATCGTTACGCCATTCGTGCAGGTCGGAACTTACCCGACAAGGAATTTCGCTACCTTAGGACCGTTATAGTTACGGCCGCCGTTTACCGGGGCTTCGATCAAGAGCTTCGCTTGCGCTAACCCCATCAATTAACCTTCCGGCACCGGGCAGGCGTCACACCCTATACGTCCACTTTCGTGTTTGCAGAGTGCTGTGTTTTTAATAAACAGTCGCAGCGGCCTGGTATCTTCGACCGGCATGGGCTTACGCAGTAAATACTTCACCCTCACCGGCGCACCTTCTCCCGAAGTTACGGTGCCATTTTGCCTAGTTCCTTCACCCGAGTTCTCTCAAGCGCCTTGGTATTCTCTACCTAACCACCTGTGTCGGTTTGGGGTACGGTTCCTAGTTACCTGAAGCTTAGAAGCTTTTCCTGGAAGCATGGCATCAACCACTTCGCATTCTAAAAGAACGCTCGTCATCAGCTCTCGGCCTTAAGATCCCGGATTTACCTAAGATCTCAGCCTACCACCTTAAACACGGACAACCAACGCCGTGCTGGCCTAGCCTTCTCCGTCCCTCCATCGCAGTAACTAGAAGTACGGGAATATTAACCCGTTTCCCATCGACTACGCATTTCTGCCTCGCCTTAGGGGCCGACTAACCCTGCGTCGATTAACGTTGCGCAGGAAACCTTGGTCTTTCGGCGTGCGAGTTTTTCACTCGCATTGTCGTTACTCATGTCAGCATTCGCACTTCTGATACCTCCAGCAAGCTTCTCAACTCACCTTCACAGGCTTACAGAACGCTCCTCTACCGCTCATCCAAAGGATGAACCCGTAGCTTCGGTGTATGGTTTGAGCCCCGTTACATCTTCCGCGCAGGCCGACTCGACTAGTGAGCTATTACGCTTTCTTTAAAGGATGGCTGCTTCTAAGCCAACCTCCTAGCTGTCTAAGCCTTCCCACATCGTTTCCCACTTAACCATAACTTTGGGACCTTAGCTGACGGTCTGGGTTGTTTCCCTTTTCACGACGGACGTTAGCACCCGCCGTGTGTCTCCCGTGCTGACACTTGCTGGTATTCGGAGTTTGCATCGGTTTGGTAAGTCGGGATGACCCCCTAGCCGAAACAGTGCTCTACCCCCAGCAGTGATACACGAGGCGCTACCTAAATAGCTTTCGAGGAGAACCAGCTATCTCCGAGCTTGATTAGCCTTTCACTCCGATCCACAGGTCATCCGCTAACTTTTCAACGGTAGTCGGTTCGGTCCTCCAGTCAGTGTTACCTAACCTTCAACCTGCCCATGGATAGATCGCCCGGTTTCGGGTCTATACCCAGCGACTAAAGCGCCCTATTAAGACTCGCTTTCGCTACGCCTCCCCTATTCGGTTAAGCTCGCCACTGAATATAAGTCGCTGACCCATTATACAAAAGGTACGCAGTCACCCAACAAAGTAGGCTCCCACTGCTTGTACGCATACGGTTTCAGGTTCTATTTCACTCCCCTCTCCGGGGTTCTTTTCGCCTTTCCCTCACGGTACTGGTTCACTATCGGTCAGTCAGTAGTATTTAGCCTTGGAGGATGGTCCCCCCATGTTCAGACAAGGTTTCTCGTGCCCCGTCCTACTCGATTTCATTGATAAGAGCGTTTCGTGTACGGGGCTATCACCCACTACGGCGGCACTTTCCAGAGCCTTCCACTACACTCAAATCAACTTAAGGGCTAGTCCCCGTTCGCTCGCCACTACTTAGGGAATCTCGGTTGATTTCTTTTCCTCAGGGTACTTAGATGTTTCAGTTCCCCTGGTTCGCCTCTTGCACCTATGGATTCAGTACAAGATACCCGGCTTGTGCCGGGTGGGTTCCCCCATTCAGAGATCTCTGGATCACAGTCTGTTTGCCGACTCCCCAAAGCTTTTCGCAGGCTACCACGTCTTTCATCGCCTCTGACTGCCAAGGCATCCACCGTATGCGCTTCTTCACTTGACCATATAACCCCAAGCAATCTGGTTACTGTCTCAATCGTGAAGACGACATTCGCCGAAAATTTGCGTCTTGAGAACTACAAATTTTACCTTGACCAGATCAATTGCCAGTGAAAGCAATTAATCAGTCACTTCTATCACATATCCAAATTTTTAAAGAACGATATTCGTACCGGTCAAAAGACCAGAAATCAGCACTCAACAGGACAAACCTGAAGCGCTCATTTCTGAACTCTTTAACACTCACCGCAACACGAGAGAGTGGTGGAGCCAAGCGGGATCGAACCGCTGACCTCCTGCGTGCAAGGCAGGCGCTCTCCCAGCTGAGCTATGGCCCCGTATTCTTCTGCACCAAGCAATTGGTAGGTCTGGGCAGATTTGAACTGCCGACCTCACCCTTATCAGGGGTGCGCTCTAACCAACTGAGCTACAGACCTATAACAGGGTCGCGTTACAGCATCGTCTTCGACTATGAATCAAGCAATTCGTGTGGATACTTATGAAGAAGCTGATGTCTTCGATTAAGGAGGTGATCCAGCCGCAGGTTCCCCTACGGCTACCTTGTTACGACTTCACCCCAGTCATGAATCACTCCGTGGTAACCGTCCCCCCGAAGGTTAGACTAGCTACTTCTGGAGCAACCCACTCCCATGGTGTGACGGGCGGTGTGTACAAGGCCCGGGAACGTATTCACCGTGACATTCTGATTCACGATTACTAGCGATTCCGACTTCACGCAGTCGAGTTGCAGACTGCGATCCGGACTACGATCGGTTTTATGGGATTAGCTCCACCTCGCGGCTTGGCAACCCTTTGTACCGACCATTGTAGCACGTGTGTAGCCCTGGCCGTAAGGGCCATGATGACTTGACGTCATCCCCACCTTCCTCCGGTTTGTCACCGGCAGTCTCCTTAGAGTGCCCACCATTACGTGCTGGTAACTAAGGACAAGGGTTGCGCTCGTTACGGGACTTAACCCAACATCTCACGACACGAGCTGACGACAGCCATGCAGCACCTGTGTCTGAGTTCCCGAAGGCACCAATCCATCTCTGGAAAGTTCTCAGCATGTCAAGGCCAGGTAAGGTTCTTCGCGTTGCTTCGAATTAAACCACATGCTCCACCGCTTGTGCGGGCCCCCGTCAATTCATTTGAGTTTTAACCTTGCGGCCGTACTCCCCAGGCGGTCAACTTAATGCGTTAGCTGCGCCACTAAGTTCTCAAGGAACCCAACGGCTAGTTGACATCGTTTACGGCGTGGACTACCAGGGTATCTAATCCTGTTTGCTCCCCACGCTTTCGCACCTCAGTGTCAGTATCAGTCCAGGTGGTCGCCTTCGCCACTGGTGTTCCTTCCTATATCTACGCATTTCACCGCTACACAGGAAATTCCACCACCCTCTACCGTACTCTAGCTCGCCAGTTTTGGATGCAGTTCCCAGGTTGAGCCCGGGGCTTTCACATCCAACTTAACGAACCACCTACGCGCGCTTTACGCCCAGTAATTCCGATTAACGCTTGCACCCTTCGTATTACCGCGGCTGCTGGCACGAAGTTAGCCGGTGCTTATTCTGTCGGTAACGTCAAAACAGCAAGGTATTAGCTTACTGCCCTTCCTCCCAACTTAAAGTGCTTTACAATCCGAAGACCTTCTTCACACACGCGGCATGGCTGGATCAGGCTTTCGCCCATTGTCCAATATTCCCCACTGCTGCCTCCCGTAGGAGTCTGGACCGTGTCTCAGTTCCAGTGTGACTGATCATCCTCTCAGACCAGTTACGGATCGTCGCCTTGGTGAGCCATTACCTCACCAACTAGCTAATCCGACCTAGGCTCATCTGATAGCGCAAGGCCCGAAGGTCCCCTGCTTTCTCCCGTAGGACGTATGCGGTATTAGCGTTCCTTTCGGAACGTTATCCCCCACTACCAGGCAGATTCCTAGGCATTACTCACCCGTCCGCCGCTAAATCAGGGAGCAAGCTCCCTTCATCCGCTCGACTTGCATGTGTTAGGCCTGCCGCCAGCGTTCAATCTGAGCCATGATCAAACTCTTCAGTTCAATACTGCTTGGGTTTTGAGAAAACCCTAAACTTG
>NZ_NIUB01000071.1 GCF_002197815.1 Pseudomonas oleovorans subsp. oleovorans | reverse complement strand
ATCAGGGAGCAAGCTCCCTTCATCCGCTCGACTTGCATGTGTTAGGCCTGCCGCCAGCGTTCAATCTGAGCCATGATCAAACTCTTCAGTTCAATACTGCTTGGGTTTTGAGAAAACCCTAAACTTGACTCAGCAATCGCAAAACTTTCAAATTAATGAAAGGTAACTCTCGAATTAACGAGTGTTGCTTTGTGATGCTGATAATCAGTTGACTATCAGTCTTGCCTCACAAGCACCCACACGAATTGCTTGATTCAGTTGTTAAAGAACAGTTGGTTAAGTCTTTCGCCTCAACCGAGGCCGCGCATTCTACAGCAGCCTCTCTATCTGTCAAGCTGTTTTTCGATTTTGTTTCCGCAGAAACTTCTTTCTACTCAACCACTTGCGCCTTCGATCAGAACTTCTTCTCTCCAGCGGGAGGCGCATTCTACAGCGTTCAAAACCGCTGTCAACACCTCTTTTTTTACCGCTCTCGATCCATTCGACCGAACCACCAACAGGATCAAACCACCACCCTGTCGACCGACGCGCATTCTACACGCCAGATCCAGCTTTGCAAGCCCTTCATTCAACTTAACTTATTGATTAACAAGCAGTTTTTGAAGCGCTTCATCGCTGAAGTGGCGCGCATTCTACATCCAGCAGAATGCGCGTCAAGTCTAAATTCCAACTTTCTTCGGATTTTCTCGCCAAAGGGCGCCAGCGCGCTGCAGCCCACTCGCCACAGCGGAGACGCGCATCAGTAGCAGCACCCCACCGACGAGCGCATAAGCGAGCCACTCGCCCAGATCCGCACGCACCACCCAGAGCATGTGCAGCAAGGCCAGTAACAGGATGACGTAGACCAGACGGTGCAGAGCCTTCCACTTGCGCCCCAGTCTTCTGATGCTGAAACGATTCGAGGTAACAGCCAATGCCAGCAAGCCAATGAACGCCAGCGCCCCAACAATGATGTAAGGACGCTCGGAAAGATCGCGAAGCACTAGATCCAGACGCAACCCGGCGATAAACAGCACATAGCCGGACAGGTGCAGCGTTACGTAGGCAAAGCACCATAGACCTAACTGTCGGCGCACGGCGATCCAACCGCTCCAGCGGGTCAACTGCTGCAGCGGTGTCATTGCCAAGGTGATCAACAGAAGGATCAGAGCACCGAGCCCCAGATTATCCACCAGCACCTTACCGGGGTCAGGCCCCAGCAAATTGAAGACGGCGCAGTACAGCCAATACAGCGGCGGTACCAATGCAGCCAGGAATACGCTGACGCGCCAGAGCCTGTAGCGCATCAGTAGTACCTCGACAGATCCATTCCCGCGTAGAGGTCAGCGACCTCCTCATAGCCATTGAACATCCGTGTATCGATCACATTGGGGCTGAACAACCTGCTAGGCAGACGCCGCTCGGTTGCTTGAGACCAGCGCGGATGATCCACCTGCGGGTTGACGTTGGCATAGAAGCCGTACTCGTTCGGCACAATGCGCTCCCAGGTAGTTTTAGGCGCCTCGCTCACCAGGCTGATGCGTACGATGGATTTGATGCTTTTGAAACCATATTTCCAGGGCACCACCAGACGCAAGGGAGCGCCGTTCTGGTTCGGCAGCACTCGGCCGTACATGCCGACAGCCATGAAGGCCAACGGATGCATGGCCTCGTCCAGACGTAAGCCTTCCACATAAGGCCAATCGATCAGAGAGAACCCCGAGCGCTGGCCCGGCATGCGCTCACGATCGACCAGCGTCTCGAAACGTACATAGCGCGCCGACAAAGTGGGCTCGACCTGCTTGAGCAGATCAGCCAACGGAAAGCCCAGCCAGGGAATGACCATGGACCAGGCCTCGACGCAGCGCAGCCTGTAGATGCGCTCTTCAAATGCATGCGGTTTGACCAGATCCTCGATGGAGTAGCGCCCTGGCTTGCTCACTTCGCCATCGACCATCACCGTCCAGGGCTCGACCTGTAGCTTGCCGGCATTGGCTGCCGGATCACCCTTGCCTGTGCCGAACTCATAGAAGTTGTTGTAATGCGTGGCGTCCCTGAAAGGCGTGATGCTTTCACCTTCAGCGGTTATCGCCTGCCAGCGCGCTGCTGCCAGCTTCTCTTGAAACCAGCCCGGAGGCTTCGACGGCTCGACATCCGCGTAGACACCTGCAGCGTAAGCACTGGCCAGCCCCGGCATGGCAGCCATGGCCGCCAATGCCAGCGAGCCCTGCATTAGCTTGCGGCGGGAGAGATAAACCGACTCGGGGGTGACTTCGGACTCCAGGGCCCGAGAGGAAGGGGGAACTCGGATGAGCATGGCGACTCCGCGACTACAGTTCTAGAAGCGAACTGTAGACCACGGAACGCGGAAGAAATTACAGCATCACGCCGATTTACGACGGCGTAATTGCAACAGGTACTGAATAGGCCCAGAAAACGCGTAGGCAAGGAAGATCAGAAGCAGGATACGGGGCGGATCGCTGAATACCACCGCAAACCCCAGCACAACGGCAAGAATGGCCACGAACGGCACGCGCCCCTTCAGATCCAGATCCTTGAAGCTGTAGTACTTGATATTGCTGACCATCAGGCAACCTGCAGCCGCCACCAGCAACGCCACGGCGAAGGACATGTTCGAGCCCTTGATGCCGAAGTCACTGAACGCCCAAACGGTCCCGGCAACCACACCGGCCGCAGCCGGACTGGCCAGACCGATGAAATAGCGCTTATCGACACTACCGATCTGCGTATTGAACCGGGCCAGACGCAACGCCGCCCCGGCAACATAGATGAAGGCGACCATCCAGCCTACTTTACCCATGCTGCCCAGCGCCCATTCGAACGCGAGCAGTGCCGGCGCCACACCGAAGGCGACCATGTCGGAAAGCGAGTCATACTCGGCACCGAATGCGCTTTGTGTATTGGTCAGGCGCGCCACACGCCCATCCAGGCTATCGAGCACCATGGCCACGAACACAGCGGCAGCAGCTACGTAGAAGTTGCCGTTCATCGCGTTGATGATGGAATAGAAACCGGCAAACAGGTTGGCCGTGGTGAACAGATTGGGCAGCAGATAGATGCCGCGATGGCGCACCTTGCGCCCTTCGGCATCCTGCCCTTCCTCTATGTGCTCGTCGATCGGCAGCAGGCTTTCCAGATTGTCGCCAGCCGGCTTTTGATCCTCGGGACCTTCACTCATGAACAGCACCTTGCAACGGGTTTGACGAATTTCGACCGGGACAACTGAACTCAGTTCGCCCCTCAGCGAGCTGGCTTTATACCAGAAGCCTCGCCGCAGAATGAAAAAACGCGGCATAAAGCCGCGTTCTTTCGCACATCGCAGACCTTAGTTCTTGGCCTTATCGACGATCTTGTTGGCAGCAATCCACGGCATCATCGAACGCAGTTGCTCACCGATGACTTCGATACCGTGAGCGGCGTTGTTACGACGCTTGGCGGTCATCGACGGGTAGCCAGTGGCGCCTTCGCTGATGAACATCTTGGCGTATTCGCCGTCCTGGATGCGCTTCAGAGCGTTGCGCATGGCCTGACGGGATTCAGCGTTGATCACTTCCGGGCCGGTGACGTACTCACCGTACTCGGCGTTGTTGGAGATCGAGTAGTTCATGTTGGCGATGCCGCCTTCGTACATGAGGTCGACGATCAGCTTCAGTTCGTGCAGGCACTCGAAGTAGGCCATTTCCGGCGCGTAGCCAGCTTCGACCAGGGTTTCGAAACCGGCTTTGACCAGTTCGACGGTACCGCCGCAGAGAACGGCCTGCTCACCGAACAGGTCGGTTTCGGTCTCGTCCTTGAAGGTGGTTTCGATGATGCCGGTACGGCCACCACCAACGCCCGAAGCGTAGGACAGGGCGACGTTCTTGGCATTGCCGGAAGCGTCCTGGTAAACGGCGATCAGGTCAGGGATGCCGCCGCCTTTGACGAACTCGGTGCGAACGGTGTGGCCCGGAGCCTTCGGCGCGATCATGATCACGTCGAGGTCGGCACGCGGTACGACCTGGTTGTAGTGGATGGCGAAGCCGTGGGAAAAGGCCAGGGTAGCGCCCTTCTTGATGTTCGGCTCGATCTCGTTCTTGTACAGCTGGCCCTGGAACTCGTCCGGGGTCAGGATCATGACCAGATCGGCAGCAGCAACGGCAGTGGCAACGTCAGCCACTTTCAGGCCATGGGCTTCGGCCTTGGCCACGGTCGCGGAACCTTTACGCAGACCCACGGTGACGTCAACGCCGGAATCCTTCAGGTTGCAAGCCTGGGCGTGGCCCTGGGAGCCATAACCGATGATGGCGACTTTCTTGCCCTGGATGATGGAGAGGTCGCAATCTTTGTCGTAATAAACTTTCATGTTGTGGGCTCTTTTCAATCGAAAGGGATGGGTGCGAAGCACCGCGACGAGGACACCTTAAGTGATCCACACCATTGCGTAAAATGATATATTTGCAACACAACATGCCGATTTGTGAAATATAGATGGACAGCCATTCCCTCAGGCTTTTTCTCGCCCTGGCCGACAATCTGCACTTCGGCCGCACCAGTCGCGAACAGCATGTCAGCCCGTCCGCGCTCAGCCGCAGCATCAAGCAGCTCGAAGATGAACTCGGCGCCGCCCTGTTCGTGCGCGACAACCGCTCGGTGCGCCTGACGCGCGAAGGCCAGCAGTTTCGCGAATACGCCAGCGAGGTCATCAATGGCTGGCAGGCAATACGGCAGACCTTCATGCAGGATCAGCTCAACCTGCACGGCGAACTGTCGCTGTACTGCTCGGTCACAGCCAGCTACAGCTTCCTTTATGACATCCTCAGCAGCTTCCGCCAGGACTACCCACGCATCGAAATGAAACTGCACACTGGCGACCCGGCGAAAGCCGTCGAGCGCGTACAGCAAGGCCTGGAAGATCTGGCCATTGGCGCCCTGCCCGACAGCCTGCCCAACGGTGTGGTGTTCCAGTCGATCACCCGCTCTGAATTGCGCTTTATCGGCCCGCAAGCACCACAGCTATTGAACGAGGAACAACTCAAGCATCCGGGCGCGGAAAGCTGGAAGGACGTGCCGATGATTCTGTCCGAAGAAGGCCTGGCCCGCACGCGCACCGACCGCTGGCTGAAACATCACAACATCAAGCCACGTATCTATGCCCAGGTGAGCGGCAACGAAGCCATCGTCAGCATGGTCAGCCTGGGCTTCGGCATCGGCGTGGTGCCGCAGATCGTCCTGGACAACAGCCCGCTGACCGCCCGCATCCGAATCTACGATATCCAGCCACCGCTCACCGCTTATGACATTGGCCTGTTCGCACTGGAAAAACGCCTCAAGGACCCGCTGATCGCCGCTTTCTGGAATCGCCAACGCTGAATTTCGGGATCGGGTAGGAGGCGGCCTCACGGCCGCCGTCCTCCCACACCACCGTGCGTACGGTTCCGTACACGGCGGTTCAGGCCATGCGGTTAAGCCGATTGATCGTATCCAGTATCGAGACCAGTCCAAGTC
>NZ_NIUB01000070.1 GCF_002197815.1 Pseudomonas oleovorans subsp. oleovorans | reverse complement strand
CAAGCCAGGGTTTGGCTGGCGGTGTCAAGCGATGCGGTATAGGTAGTCAAAAGGGCTTCTCCCATGCACTGATTTGAGCGCTAATTATATGATATTTATGGATAATTTCCAAAGTTGATGACATTGGTAGTAGCCCTGTCAATGTGTCTACGAAACCAAGGGCGACTCATAGATCTAGGACTCGCCTGCAGAGTGACTCCTAAAATTAGTCATAGAAAAAAATGATAAAAATCATTGGGTTGCCATGGTTTGTTCTGGCTTTGGACTCTAGCGAGGTAACTACCGACCAGATGTACACAGCGCCGCAGAAGAAATTCCGCGCCCGTGATGAGGCGCAGGTGCTGGAGGAGATTCGTCGTGCGGGCGAGCAACTGATTGTTAACCGCGTATTCCTCGCCGACGGTGATGCTCTGGTGCTGCCGACTCGGCGCCTGCTGGCCATCCTGCAAGCCATTCGCGAATACATGCCCGAGGTGCGTCGGGTCTCGAGCTATTGCCTGCCGCGCAACCTGCGCAAGAAGTCGGTGGATGAGCTCAAGGAACTGGCCGATGCCGGGTTGAAGATGGCCTATGTCGGCTGCGAATCCGGCGATGACGAGGTGCTGGCGCGGGTCAACAAGGGTGAAACCTTCGAGTCCAGCCTTAGCGCCCTGGACAAGCTTGGCCAGGCCGGCATCACCCGCTCCGTGATGATTCTCAACGGGCTCGGTGGTCAGGTGCTCAGCGATCAGCATGCGGACAACTCGGCGCGCCTGATGAACGAGGCCCAACCTGAGTACCTCTCCACTCTGGTGGTCAGTTTCCCCATGGGTGAGGCGCGCTTTCGCGAGCAATTCACCGATTACCAGCCGCTGACGCAACTGCAGCTATTCGGTGAGGTTGAGCGCCTGCTGCAGGGGCTCGAATTGCAGCAGACGGTGTTTCGCAGTGATCACGCTTCCAACTATCTGGTGCTCAAGGGCAATCTGGGGCGTGACAAGGCGCGTCTGCTGGCGCAGGTGCGTGAGGCCATTGAGCGGCCGCAACAGGCCAATCTACGTCAGGAGTGGCAGCGCGGACTTTGACGAGGCTGGCGCAAAATCTGCATCTATCCCTTATCCGCCGGTTTTCCGTCACCGGCATGAGGAGGATGGATTCATGCGTAACCTGCTTCTACTGGTGGCGCTGCTGGGGTTGGCTGGCTGCATGAAGGTCAGCGATCTGGCCAGCGGCGCCGAGTACCACCTGCGCGATGCCGGGTTTCTCGACCACGGCCGTACCGAGCGCATGGCCTCGCGGCGCCTGCAGCAGGACTCCTTCATCTACATCGCCCAGGGCCATTTCGTACCGCCAGGCCATGGTTATCCGCGGCCCAATGTGGTGGCCGAGGAGGCGTTCAAGGGCTTCGTCGAATACTTCCCGCTGGTGCGCCGCGCACGTCAGCCTGCAGGCCTGGATGAAGCCATGGCCGAAGCCCGTGCCGCTGGCGCGCACTACTTGCTGTACGCCCGTTTCGCCTACAGCGACGACCGCATTGGCACCCTGGAAGAGTGGGAGGATCAGGAGGCTGTGGATCGCCTCGGCACTGATCGAGCATCAATTCACTTGATGCTGATCGAAACCAACACGCGTTACCTGGTAGACACCGCACGCATTCGCAGCCGTGGCGGATTCCTGACGTTTTACGACGCCCAGCCGCAGGACCTCATCGGCCCGCCGCTGCATGACTATGCGCGCAGCCTGTTGGGTGTGGGGCGCTAAGAATAGGGGCAATCGGCGCGCTGCTCTTGTGGGAGGGGCTTTAGCCGCGACAGGTGGCACGGTGTATCCTCTTCCGTTCGAATCGAACTGGACGAGGAAAGACCATGAGCGATCCAGGCAAGGCGGACGATCTGCTGGCGCAGATCCCCAAGGGTGAAGGCAAGGGCCTACCTCCCGTGCACCTGTGGAATCCCGATTTCTGTGGCGATATCGACATGCGAATCGCCCGCGATGGCACCTGGTATTACCTGGGCACGCCCATCGGCCGCAAACCCATGGTGCGGTTGTTTTCAACCATCATCCGCCGTGACGGAGACGATTATTTCCTGATCACGCCGGTGGAGAAGGTGGGCATCAAGGTAGACGACGCGCCCTTCGTTGCCGTGACGCTGCAGGTGGAAGGTGAGGGTGAAGCGCAGGTGCTGCGCTTTATCACCAATGTCGAGGATGAAGTGGTGGCCGGCGCCGAGCACCCAATTCGGGTGGAGATCGACCCTGTGACACTCGAGCCCTCGCCCTACATTCTGGTGCGGCGTAACCTCGAAGCGCTGATTCATCGCAACGTGTTCTACCAACTGGTGGAGCTGGCGGTGGAGCGCGAAGTGGACGGCAAGCCTTGGCTGGGGGTGTGGAGTGCCGGGCAGTTCTATCCCATCGGGCCTTCTCCGGCCTGAGGCATCTGGTGCGGTGGGGCTGCGCAAGAGACCTCGATGCGCACGGCCCACGCTACTGCTTGGCAGGAGATATGGATGGATGAGCATCGCATCGAAACCGAACGCCTGACGCTGCGCCCACCGCAGCCGGAGGATGCTGCCGAGGTGCAACGTCTGGCTGGTGATTTTCGCATTGCCGATGTCACCAGCAGCATTCCCCATCCTTATCCGCCCGAGCTGGCGCAGCAGTGGATCGAGCGCTGCGCACAGGATTGGGCCAGTGGCACGGCGGCCAACTTCATCATCACCGAGTCGGCCAGCGGCAAGCTGGTCGGCAGCATGGCGCTCAAGGACAACGGCCGCGGCGAGGCCGAGGTGGGCTATTGGATCGGCGTGCCTTACTGGAGCCGTGGCTACGCCAGCGAAGCCTGCAATGCCCTGGTGGATTTCGCCTTCCAGCAACTGCGTCTGCGTCGCCTGCACGCCAGCCACCTGGCGCGCAATCCGCAATCCGGCCGAATGCTGTTCAAGGCCGGCTTCCGCCATCTGGGCCTGGGCCACAGCCAGTGCGGCAGCCAGGGTCTGTTGCCGTTTCGAGGCGAGCCGCGTTGCTGCGCCAAATTGCGCCACGCGAGGCGCGGGATGCAGGTAATGGTCGTTCCCTTGCCAAATCCCGCAACGACGCATGGCGCAATTTGCCGCGCAACCCGAAGGGACGGGCCAGTTTTTGCGTGGTACGTCGTTACTCGACGGCTCATTTGGGCGACCAAACTTCGCGTCTCGCGCCTAGCCCCACGCAAAAACTGGCTCCGTCGCGGCCGTGCGCGAAACGGCAACAGACCCTGGCGTTGCATTTTCTAAGTGGGGTGAGGGGGGGACGCTGGCTTGCTGCGCGGGCTGGCGCGTCTCCAGGCGGCAGCGGGTTGTCCGGTCGGCCGGAACGTATCGACGAAATATCTATAATTCAGGTGTTATATCGTAACAATTCTGATGCGCTCGACCAGTTCGAAATCAAGCTATGGGGCCGTAAAGGCTCTGGCTAGGGCCGTCTGAGGCTGAGCAATCGGCGTAACGGCCGATGAGCATTTGCCTGACCTGCACGAGGGATTAGACGCCAGCCCGCCAATGGCGTATCAATATCAGACGTCTTCCGCGTTTCTATCCAAACAGAATCACTATGCAGCCCCTATGTTCGGTCAATGCGCCCAGCAGTGCCAATGATGAGCGGTTCGATGCCTTAGTGCGCCTGCTTGGCCGGTATTTCGATTCGGCCGTCGTACTGGTTTCCGGTGCCGACTCTGCGCGCCGTATCTGGGCCAGCCCTGGCCTGAGCGATGTGGCGAAGATCATCGGCATCAGCGAAACCTCGCCCACCACGCTCATCTGGCCACTGCAGACGCAAACAGGCGCACGGCTCGGCACGCTGTACCTGCATTTCGACCGGCCACATACACTCGACGCCAAACAGCGCGAAGCTCTGCTGGATTTCGCCGCCCTGGCCCTCGATCTACTGGCACGCGAGACCGACGAAGCCCTGCAGCGCCATGAGAACGCCGCCCTGCGCGATAGTGAACGACGCATGGCGCTGGCCATCGCCGGTAGTGGCACCGGGATCTGGGATCGCGACATCAGCAGCGGCGAGATTTACTACTCCAGCAGTTGGAAAGCGCTGCTCGGCTATGCCGACCACGAAATCGGCAATCGCATCGAAGAGAGCTATGCCCGCGTACATCCAGCCGACCTCGACTACGTGCGCGCGAGCATTCAGGCACACCTGGATCAGCGTACCGATGCCTATGAGGTGGAGCACCGCCTGCGTTGCCGCAACGGCCAATACAAATTGGTGTGCAGCCGCGGCAAGGTGGTCGAGCGTGACAAGCACGGCAAACCGCTGCGAATGATCGGCACCACCACCGACATCACCGCCATGCGCCGCCTGTCCGAGCAGGTACAGCAGACCGCCACCCTGATGACCGACCTGACCAATGAAATCCCCGGCATGGTCTTCCAGGTCCGCAGGCAGAGCGATGGCAAGTACGCCGTTACCTACGCCAGCGCTGGCGCGCAAGCCATCTGCGGCCTCAGCGCCATGCAACTGATGCAGGACGCTGAGGCGCTGACCGCCATCATTCACCCGGATGACCGCATGGCCTTCATCGATTCCCTGCAGCTATCGGCCGAGGAGTTGACGGACTGGTATCTGGAGTTTCGCGTGCAGGTGCCGGGGCGTGAAGTCGCCTGGTGCCAGGGTGAAGCCTGCCCGCGCCGCGAAGCAGACGGCAGCGTGATCTGGCATGGCTTCATGACTGACGTGACCGAACGCAAGCAGATCGAGGCCGAGCTGCAGGCCTTCGCCACTACCGACTTCCTCACCCAGCTCGCCAACCGCCGGCACTTCATGTGTCAGCTCGAGGCAGAGCTGGCGCGCCTGCAACGCAGCCCCGAGCAGAGCGCGGCGATCCTGATGTTCGACCTGGACTACTTCAAGACCATCAACGATCGCTGGGGCCACGATGTCGGCGACCAGGCGCTGCGCCATTTCGCGCTCATACTCGGCAGTCAGCTGCGCAAGACCGACACCGCCGGGCGCCTGGGTGGCGAAGAGTTTGCCGTGGTGCTCAGCGACGCGAACCTGGACAAGGCCATGCACTTCGCCACGCGCATTCAGAATGAACTGGCCAGGACGCCGATCCTGCATGCGGGGGAACCGATCTTCCTCGCCGTCAGCGTCGGCATCTCATCGCTCAACGCCAGCGATGCCAGCGTCGAGGCTGCCCTGTCGCGCAGCGATATCGCCCTGTACTGCGCCAAGCGCGGCGGGCGTAATCGCATCGAGCATCATTGACGGCAGGCTGGCTCAGGTCGCCAGCAACGCCTGGCTGATGGCCTCGTTGAACGCAGGAATATCGTCGGGATTGCGCGAGGTGATCAGGGTCCAGTTCTGCCCTGGGCAAGGGTTCAGCCTGCGCAAGATTGCTTGCTTGATCACCCGATCCCCTTCGACTATCAGCCGGGAGCTGCGCCGCAATCGAGATGTCTGTGGCGGCGACTCGGCCCGCACGGCCCAGCAGCAGATGCAGGCCCGCCGTCAGGTGTGTCGACCGAAGCGAAAGCTGTTGCCGGGTGGTGAGCGCTTCGAGTTGGTGGCGCATATGCTGCGTGAGCGTTTGTCTCCCGAGCAGATTGCCGGCAAGCTGCGCAGCATGAACATACCCAACCTGCGAGATGCCTACGTCTGTCGCGAGACGATCTACGGGGCGGCCATCCGCAACGCGATCTATGCCCTGCCAGTGGGTGAGCGGCGTAGGAGCTGATCATCTGTCTGCGCCAAGGCAAGACGACACGCCGGCCGCGCTCTGGCGGCGTGGATCGGCGCGGGCAGATTCCCGAGATGGTCAGCATTCATGCGTGTCCGCCGGAGATCGAAGACCGGCTGATGCCTGGGTATTGGGAAGGCGACCTGATCAAGGGCAAGGCCAACGCCTCGTGTGTAGGCACGCTGGTGGAGCGAACCAGTGGCTACCTGATGCTGGTGAAGATGAACGACGCGACGGCGACCTCGGCGATGGAAGGCTTCAGTGCGGCGCTCAATGGCATGCCGCTGGCGATGTGCAAGAGCATGACCTACGACCAGGGACGGGAGATGGCGCGGCATGCCGAGATCACCCAGAGAACCGGTGTGGCAATCTACTTCTGCGACCCGCACAGCCCTTGGCAGCGCGGTAGCAACGAAAACATCAATGGCCTGATCCGCCAGTACCTGCCCAAAGGCACAGACCTGACGGTACACAGCCAGGAAGAACTGAATGCCATCGCACTACAACTGAACATGCGTCCGCGTAAGCGCTTCGACTTCAAGTGCCCCATCGAAGTTATGGGTGAGGTGATGCAGAAGGCCATGGCTATGCGGCATGATGCTCCTGCTTCAATTCAATGACCGTGTTGCACTCAGCTCCTGCAACCGCCTGGGATAGAAATGAGGAGCTGTGCATTGTTGTTCGTGCTTCCTTGCTGAATTTGGCCGCGGCGGATTACGGGTCTAAAGCGGGTCCGTAAATTATCGGTATGACCACTCCGGCAGACTCGCTGACAGTTCGTGGTAGCAGCGCAGCGAGGGGCCTGCCTTCAAAGAAGGCCTATTCTTTTGCCCCTCAAGAAAACCTCGAGTGCTTCGTACTTCATCGGTTTGGCAAAGTAATACCCCTGCAACACATCGCACCTGCTGCCCTTTAAAAAAGGCTCTGTCTGAGTTATCTGTTGCAGTGGTCTAAACTGAATCGTGATCTTTCCCAGCATGAGGGATCTATCATGAAAGCGGTTCAGTTTTCGCGGTGGATGGCACAGCTCTCCAGCCTCAACCCAGA
>NZ_NIUB01000069.1 GCF_002197815.1 Pseudomonas oleovorans subsp. oleovorans | reverse complement strand
GTACCTAACGAACTATCTGGGCTGGCGCCGCCTGCTTGAGCGCTACAAAACACAGCTCAACCCATTGATTTGCTTGAAAGAGGCGTTGGGGTATAGGGATATGCAACAGTTAACTCAGACATAGCCTTTCCAAAACACCCGTTTCAAGCTGGCCGAGATGCGCACCCAGATCGACGTGGCCCAGGTGTTCACCGACCGCTGCGTGATGGACCACAACCAGAAGAAGCTCACTCCCGAAGTGGCCGCCGAGGCCAAGCTGTTCACCACCGAACTGCTCGGCAAGGTGGTGGACGAGGGCGTGCAACTGCACGGCGGCTGGGGCTACATGTGGGAGTATCCGATCTGCAAGATGTACGCGAATGCGCGCATCCAGCGCATCTTCGCCGGTACGTCGGAGATCATGAAGGAGATCATCAGTCGCGGGATGAAGCTGTAGGATTGTGCAGGCTTCATCCGTAGGGCGGGTGCAACCCGCCATCGGCGCTCTGGCGGGTTGCACCCGCCCTACGGGCAGCTACCTATAACAAAAACCAAGGTCAGCGCGATGAGTCAATCTCTGCAACTGCCTCTCGAACGCTTCAACCATTGGCTGCATCGGCAGCCCGATGCCATCTGGCTGCGCCAGCCTGTAGAGGGCGTCTGGCATGATTACAGCTGGCGCCAGGTCGACGACCAGGCGCGTCGCCTGGCCAGCGCGCTGCTGGCGCTGGGCTGCGTGCCGGGCGAGCGCGTTGCGCTGCTGGCGAAGAACTGCGCCGAATGGTTTATCAGCGACCTGGCGATCCAGCTCGCCGGACTGGTCAGCGTGCCGCTGCATCCGCTGCAGGCGCCGGAACAGATCGCCTATGTGCTGGAGCAGGCGGGCTGCAAGGTAATCCTGGTTGGCAAGCTGGATGAGCCGGACAAGCTGGCCACCGGTATCGCGGCGCATATCACCCGCATCGCCATGCCTTATCCGACCATGCCTGCCGAGCACCAGTGGCAGGCCTTGCTGGCGGCGCATGAGTCGCTGCTCGGCGCGCATCTGCAACGCGGCGAGGATCTGCTGTCGATCCTCTATACCTCCTGCACCACCGGGCAGCTCAAGGGCGTGATGCTCTCGGCCCACGCCATGGCGTTCTCTGCGGCTCACGCCACGGCGGAGCTGAACATGACGCCGCAGATCAGTTCTTTTCCTACCTGCCGCTGTCGCATGCCGCCGAGCGCTTTCTGGTCGAATTCAACAGCCTCTACTGCGGCGCACCGGTGGCCTTTGTCGAGTCGCTGGAGACCTTCGCCAGGTGCGTCCCACTGTGTTCTTCTCGGTGCCACGGTTGTGGACGCGCTTTCAGCAGGGCGTGCTGGAGAAATTGCCGGCGCACAAGCTCGAGAGCCTGCTGCGTATCCCGCTGCTGGGGCGGCTGGTTGCACACCGGTGACCGCAGCCAGCTGGACGAGGCGGGCTACCTGCGCATCACCGGGCGGGTCAAGGACATCTTCAAGACCAGCAAGGGCAAATACGTCGCGCCAGCGCCCATCGAGGGCAAGATCGCCAAGACTCATTGGGTCGAACAGGTGTGCCTGATGGGCAGCAACCTGGATCAACCGTTGGCGCTGGTCGAGCTGTCACCCGCCGCTCGCCAGCAACCGCGTGAGTTGCTCGGCCAGTCACTTGCCGAGCATCTGCATGCAGTCAATCAACGACTGGAGGCGCACGAGCGTGTCAGCCATTTCTACCTGGTCAGCGAGGCCTGGACAGTGGATAACGGCAGCATGACACCGACCATGAAGATTCGCCGCAACGTGCTGGAAATGCGCTATGCCGAGGTCATTGCCGGCCTGCCAGGCGAGCAGGTCATTGTCTGGGAAGATTAACTCATCGTCCGGGTGCAAGCCGGCAAGCGTCATGCCCACTTGCACCCTGGCCAACTCGAACACGCCATCTGGGAGTCACCATGTCTGGCCCGTTGTCATCACTGAAGATTCTCGATTTCTCCACCCTGCTGCCGGGGCCGTTCGCCTCGCTGCTGCTGGCCGATATGGGCGCCGAGGTGCTGCGGGTGGAGTCGCCCACGCGTATGGATCTGATCCGCGTGCTGCCGCCGCACGACGGCGGCGCCTCCACCAGCCACGCCTACCTCAACCGCAACAAGCGCAGCATCGCCCTCGATCTCAAACGCCCCGAGGCGGTCGAGGTGGTCAAGCGCCTGGTCAGTGAGTACGACATCGTGCTCGAACAGTTTCGCCCCGGTGTGATGGACAAGCTGGGCGTCGGCTATGCCGCGCTCAAGGCGATCAACCCACGGCTGATCTATGTGTCGATCACGGGTTACGGGCAGAGCGGGCCATACCGTGACCGCGCGGGGCATGACATCAACTACCTGGCGCTGGCCGGGATCGCCAGCTACACCGGGCGTCGCGACAGCGGGCCATTGCCGCTTGGCGTGCAACTGGCCGACCTGGCCGGCGGCTCGCTGCATGGCGTGATCGGCCTGCTCGCGGCCGTGGTGCAGCGCCAGGCCACCGGTGTGGGGCAGCAGGTCGACGTGAGCATCACCGACTGCGCGTTCAGCCTGCACGGCATGGCGGGGGCTGGTTACCTCGGCGCCGGCGTCGAGCCGGGCATGGAAAACCAGGCGCTCAACGGCGGCAGCTTTTATGATTACTACCGCACCCGTGATGGGCGCTGGTTCTCCGTGGGTAGTCTGGAGCCGCAGTTCATGCAGCAGTTCTGCGCCGCCATTGGCCGGCCTGAACTGGCGGCGCGCGGCCTGTCGCTCAAGCCTGAAGATCAGCAAGCGCTCAAGCGCGAGATCGAAATCGAGTTCGAGAAGCGTGATTTCGCCCAGTGGTGCGAAGTGTTCGCCGGCATCGACGCTTGCGTCGAGCCCATGCTGCCACTGTCCGAGGCGGTCGAGCATCCGCAGGTCAAGGCGCGTGGGCTGGTTGTCGAGGTGCCGCGCGAAGGCTTGCCGGCGCAGCCGCAGCTGGCCTGCCCGCTGAAGTTCTCCGAGGGCTTGCCGCCGCCCCGGCATGTCGGAGCGGCGGTTGGCGCGCATACCGCCGAAGTGTTGACGGAGCTGGGTTATGACGCCGAACAGATCACGGCATTGAGGAAGGCTGGGGCGCTGAGTTGAGTCGCAAGGCTCACTGTCTGGCAACGTCGCTGCGTACACCCCCACCCTAGGTGGCTTCGATACGGGCGTAGGGTGCGCCGCGCGCACCGAGGCGTTTAAGGAGTTTCCCCATCACTCCCGGCGCTGCTCGCCACTGAAGGTCAGCGTCACCTTGCAACGCCGGCAGTAGTAGCGTCGCCCTTTGGCCACCAGCGCATGACGCTGGGCCGAGAAGGGGAACTCGCCATCCACGCAACTGCAGCGGTAGATGAAGCGGTTGACTTTGCGGCGTTCGACTTCATAGCTGTGGCAACGATGCGGCGGCAGTTCGTAGACGCCGCGCATGATCAGTTGCCATTCCTCGCCATGCGGCTGAATGCGTGGGCCGAATAGCTGATGGGCGACCATGTGGGCGACTTCGTGCGGCACTGTCTGGCGCAGGAAGTCTTCCTGGTTGGCCCGGTACAGCTGCAGATTGAAGCGCAGCTTGTTTTCCGTCAGGTGCGCGACCCCCGCCTTCTGCCCACGCAGCTTGAAGCTGATCTCGGGGCGGGCAAAGCGTTGCTTGAAGAAGGCTTCGGCCTGCTGGTAGCAGGCTTCGACGCGGGCGTGAATCTGTTCGGGCATAGGCGGGGGAGAGCAGGGGCTGGCTGAGCGCTGATTATGCCGTAAGCCGGCAGCCCGTGCCGCTGCCAATGAAAAGGCCGCCCGAGGGCGGCCATGTCGATACCTCAACTATTCAACTGGTGTAGACCGGGCCGATGCCCATGCCCCAGAGAATGACCGAGCTGGCAATCATGGCCACCAGCACCACCAGGCCTACCGCCAGCACTGAACTGGAGAACATGAAGCCTTCGTCCTCGGGAATGTTCATGAAGGTCGGTATGCCGACGTAGAGCAGGTAAACCGTGTAGCAGATGGCGACCGTGCCGACGATCATGCCCAGCCACAGGTGGGGGTACAGCGCTGCAAGACCTCCGATGAACAGCGGGGTGGCGGTGTAGGCGGCGAACACGACGCACTGGGTCAGACTCGGGTTGGCATCGTAGGTGCGCGCCATCCAGTGGATGAAAGCGCCCATCACGGCTACCCCTGCGAGCATCGCCAGGTAGGACATGATGGCCATCACCATCGCACTGCCTTCGGTCAGCATCACCGGCGCTCGGTCGCCGATGGCCCAGCCGACCTGGGTGGTGCCGATGTAAGCCGAGACGGCAGGAATCGCCGCGAGAATCAGTACGTGGGTCAGGTACATGTGGCTGATGGTTTCTTCCTCGCCACGAATTTCTTGCCATTCTTGGTCGGGATGGGTGAAGAGCCCCCAAACGTGGTGGATCATGCCAGACACCTCCTTTTCTTATGACAGTCGCCCCCCGGCGGAGGCCCGGTGCGCATGGACAGCGTTACCGGGTATCAGGCCAAATCGTTGCGACCTTATGTCGCAGTATAGGCAGAGCCTGAAGCCGGCGTGATGCCTGGCTTTAGAGCAAATTGCTCTGTGCCGGTCAGCGGTAATAGCGCTCTAGAATTTCCATGGCCAGGTTGATCGACTGCAGCCGCTCTGTGCTGCCGCCTCTGTCCGGGTGATGCAGGCTGACCATTTGTCGGTAGCGCTGCTTGATGCGTGACAAGTCGAGGGTTTGTTCGTGGTTCAGCTCGAACAGCTCCAGCGCGGCCTGTTTTTCGTCACCGCCCTGCATGCGTGTCCAGAAGCTGGTGAGCAGGCGCTCGACGTCGCGTTCGTCGGTATCGCGCAGCTGGCTCATGTCCAGGTAGTAGTCGCGCAGCTCGTCGCGCTCGCTCAGTGCAGCTGTGCCGGGCTGATAGGGCAGCAGGCGAATGCACAGCGGGCTGATTTCGAGCAGATGCGTCTGCGCCTGCCGGAGCTGATCGCGCAGGCGGTAAAGGGCGTTGAACAGCAGAAAGTGGGTGCGAAACAGCACCAGCTTGTCGGTCAGCGGCAGGTTGGGCAGGTGGCCGCTATGGCGGGCCTTGAGCTGCTGGATCAGGGCGTATTCGGCCAGCCCGTCCGGAGCGGCCTGCAGCAGTTGCAGTACCTGGTCGGCGAGATCCTGGCTGGGGTCGAGGTCGTCATTCATCGGCCGAGCCTAGCATTTAACCGCCGATGGGGTAGGGGCGCGGCGCCTTTGTGCGTAAAATGTCGCGCTTTCGTTCTCACCCCTCGGATTTCGACGCACCATGGGCACCCTTTCGGTCAACCAGAACAAACTGCAGAAGCGCATTCGCCGCCTGGCCGGCGAAGCCATCACCGACTTCAACATGATCGAGGATGGCGACAAGGTGATGGTCTGCCTGTCCGGCGGCAAGGACAGCTACACCATGCTCGACGTGCTGCTGTACCTGCAGAAGGTGGCGCCGATCCAGTTCGAGATCGTCGCGGTGAACATGGATCAGAAGCAGCCCGGTTTCCCCGAGCATGTGCTGCCGGCCTATCTGGAATCCATTGGTGTGCAGTACCACATCATCGAGAAGGACACCTACTCGGTGGTGAAAGAGAAGATCCCCGAGGGCAAGACCACCTGCTCGCTGTGCTCGCGCCTGCGTCGTGGCACCCTGTACACCTACGCCGACGAGATCGGTGCGACCAAGATGGCGCTGGGGCACCACCGCGACGACATTCTGGAAACCTTCTTCCTCAACATGTTCTACGGCGGCACGCTCAAGGCCATGCCGCCCAAGCTGCTCTCCGACGATGGCCGCAACGTGGTGATCCGCCCGCTGGCCTATTGTGCCGAGGCCGATATCGAGGCCTACAGCCAGCTCAAGGAATTTCCCATCATCCCCTGCAACCTGTGCGGTTCGCAGGAGAACCTGCAGCGCCAGGTGGTCAAGGAGATGCTGCAGGAGTGGGAGCGCAAGAGCCCCGGTCGCGTCGAGATCATGTTCCGCGCCCTGCAGAACGTGCACCCCTCGCAACTGGCCGACCGCAACCTGTTCGACTTCAAGAGCCTGAAGATCGACGACAGCGCCACGCCGCGCTTCCTCGATGTGATGAGCCTGTAAGCCATCGCGGCTAAAGCCCCTCCCACGGCTCGCGTCGCATGTGGGAGCGGCTTTAGTCGCGACGCTTGCCAGGCCGCAAAGGCCTGGAGTATGGTTCGGCCATCGCTTTGGAGAATCTCATGTCCGCCAGCCTCAACCTTCTGTCCATGCTGCAAGCCGGTGCCTCACGCGCCGCGTTGGCGCGTGCGCAGTTGGTCGTGGCGGCGGCGTATTACTTCTTTGGGTATTGGTTTAGCCACAGGCGCGCCTGATACCCCACAGGCGGCCTGAGACACCAGGGTCGCCACCAGATACGTTTTCCAGAAAACCCCCGGTCGGCAACCCGACCGGGGGTTTTGTTTTTTCCGGCCGAAAAACGGCCAACCACTTAGAGGATGTGCAGATGAACCGTTACCAGAACTATTACCGCAACGACTGGCGATTTAGCAGCGTCACCACCGCCCTGACACCTTTGCCACGAACACTCAGTTAGCGCCGCCGCGGTATAGACCGCGCCGGCCAAGGAACCGCCAGATCATGAACAGCTCCGCTCAACTCGCTTCTACCGTTACCACCATCGCCCGCCGCAGCGCCCAGCCGCTGCCCAGTCCCGCCGTATTGCGCCAGCGCTTACCGCTATCCGCCGCACTTGCCGAACGTATCGCCGCCGACCGTGAGGCCATCCGCGCCGTGCTCGATGGCCGTGATTCGCGCCTGTTGGTGGTGGTCGGCCCCTGTTCCCTGCATGACCGCAGCAGCGCCCTCGAATACGCCGAACGCCTCGCCGAGCTGGCCCCGCAGGTCGACGACCAGCTGCTGCTGGTGATGCGCGCCTACGTGGAGAAACCGCGTACCACCGTGGGCTGGAAGGGGCTGCTGTACGACCCGCATCTGGATGGCAGCGGCGACATGGCCGAAGGCCTGCGCCTGTCGCGCCAGCTGATGCTGGAAATTCTCGAGCGCGGCCTGCCGCTGGCCAGCGAGCTGCTGCAGCCGATGGCCGCCGGTTACTTCGATGATCTGCTCGGCTGGGCGGCAATTGGCGCACGCACCAGCGAGTCGCAGGTGCACCGCGAGATGGTCAGCGGCCTGGATCTGCCGGTGGGCTTCAAGAATGGCACCGACGGCAGCATCGGCATCGCCTGCGATGCCATGCGTTCGGCAGCGCACCCGCACCAGCATTTCGGCATCGACGATCTTGGCCACCCGGCGCTGCTGCATACCGCCGGCAACCCGGACACCCATCTGGTGCTGCGCGGCGGTCATGGCGCGCCGAACCATGATGCCGCCAGCGTCGCCGCCGCGCGCCAGGCGCTCGAGCGCCAGGGTATCGCGCCGCGGATCATGGTCGACTGCAGCCATGCCAACAGCGGCAAGGACCCGCTGCGCCAGCCCGCGGTGCTGGACAGCGTGATCGACCAGCGCCTGGCCGGCGACAGCAGCCTGCGCGGGGTGATGCTGGAGAGCCACCTGTTCGATGGTTGCCAGGCGCTGTCCGGCGAGCTGCGCTATGGCGTGTCGATCACCGACGGCTGTCTGGGCTGGAGTGGTACCGAGGCTGCGTTGCGCCGGGCCGCCGAGCGTTTGCGTGGGTGAGAGTAGGCAGGCGGCGCTTTGCTGTAGGCGCCGCGCCTCGCGGCGAATGTGCTCAGGCCCCAGGCGCCGAGGCAAAACGCTTCGCCCCGGGGCGGGGCTCCCACAGGACTTGAACTGTGACGCTTACTCCGTGCAGGCTTCGTCGTCCGTTTCATGAAGGATTCGATTCATGCGTGATTACAAGTGGCTGCACGAGTTCTGCCTCAACCGTTTCGGCTCGTCCAGGGCGCTGGAGGCCAGGCTGCCGCAGCCGCGCAGCGAGGCCGATCTGCGCGCGCTGAGCGATGATCGCTACCTGTCGCTGATCAGCCTGCGCATCTTCCGCGCCGGCCTCAAGCACAGTCTGGTGGACGCCAAGTGGCCGGCGTTCGAGGAAGTATTCTTCGGTTTCGACCCGGAGAAGGTGGTGCTGATGGGCGCCGAGCGCCTGGAAAACCTGATGCAGGACACGCGGTTGATCCGTCACCTGGGCAAGCTCAAGAGCGTGCCGCGTAACGCTCAGTTCATACTCGATGTGCGGGCTGGACGCTTACAGGGCAGTCCCTCATCCGGCGCTGCGCGCCACCTTGATCCACAGGGATGTGGTGAATGCAGCACTCCCGCCGGGAGCGGGAGCTGCCTCCCAGAGGGAGAAGGGCATCAGGCTCGACCTGCGGCCGATTTTTCTTTTGGCACCCTGATCGCCGATTGGCCGGTGACCGACATCGTCGGGTTGTGGAAGTATCTGGCCAAGCATGGCAGTCAGCTTGGCGGCCTGTCGGCGCCGCGTTTTCTGCGCATGGTGGGCAAGGACACCTTCATTCCCACCGATGACATGGTCGCCGCTCTGAAAGCGCAGGACGTGATCGACAAGGCGCCGACCAGCTTGAAAGACCTGGCTGCGGTGCAGGCCGTGTTCAACCAATGGCAGGCCGAAAGTGGTCGGCCGCTGTGTCAGCTATCGGTGATGCTGGCGCACACGGTCAATCACTGAGCGATTGCTGCAAGGCCTCCAGCCATTCCTTGGGCACGTCACGCTTCATCGCCAACTGGCATTGCTGGCTGTCAGGGTCGAAGACGATAACCGCCTCGCCCTTGTCCAGGGCGCGGCGTACGCGCTGCACGCGGGTTTCCAGCGGGGTTTCATCGCCGTTGTCGGTGCCGTCGCGGGTGACGAAATCTTCGATCAGGGCGGTGAGGGTATCGGCTTGCAGCAGGTGAGCGGGGATCAGCACAGCGAATCGACTCCATTTGTTGGCAGCCATGATAGAGCTAGAGGGCGCTCAACTGCGAGAGCGTTCAGGAGCGATTGCCGGGGCGTTTCAAAAAAGCTATGTCTGAGTTAACTGTTGCATATCCCTATACCCCAACGCCTCTTTCAAGCAAATCAATGGGTTGAGCTGTGTTTTGTAGCGCTCAAGCAGGCGGCGCCAGCCCAGATAGTTCGTTAGGTACTT
>NZ_NIUB01000068.1 GCF_002197815.1 Pseudomonas oleovorans subsp. oleovorans | reverse complement strand
CGGCGATTTTCAGCAGGATGTGCGAACGCTCCTGCACGCTGGTGCGGCCCCAGGCGTCGGCAGCGGCGTGAGCAGCATCGAGAGCCTTGTCGATGTCGGCGGCGTTGGAGCGGGGGAATTCGCCGATCACCGAGCCATCGACCGGGCTGGTGTTGCTGAAGTACTGGCCGCTGAGCGGGGCGACGAACTCACCTCCGATATAGTTGCCATAGCGTGGTTTGAGGGTGACGAGGGCGCCTGCGGTACCCGGTTTGGCGTAAATCATGATGCTGACCTCTCTTGTTGTTGGAGCCCGCTGCCAATCGGGGAAGCGAGTCATGGTTCGATCTTAGCAAGCCTCTGAAAACCTCGGCATGTGCCCATGGCACAGATCGCCTAGTCATTTAGTAGTAGAGCGTTCTGGCGCGGGCTTTGGCAGAGAAGTAGAAGCCATGAAAGCTATAGGCTAGACCCGTTCGCCTGCCCTTGCGTTCCCCAGCGTGAAAATCCAGTTGTGAGGCTACGCAGCCTGTCAGCACTGGCTACCGCCAGAAACGGCGATGGCCGGACAGAGTCCGGCCATCGTCTGGCGCCGCAAACGATCAGCGCTTGGCCACCAGTTCCTTCGGCAGCTTGAAGGTCCAGAGCATGCCGCCCTGGTTCAGGTGCTTGACGCGCTTGGCCACCTCACCGCCCCACAGCGGTACCGCGCCGCCCCAGCCGGACAGAACGGAGACGTACTGCTCGCCGTCCATTTCCCAGGTCACGGGCGAGCCGATCACACCCGAGCCAGTCTGGAATTCCCAGACTTTCTCACCAGTCCTGGCGTTGAACGCCTGCAGGTAGCCTTCCGGGTTGCCGGTGAATACCAGGTTGCCCTTGGTGGTCAGCACCCCGCCCCACAGCGGTGCGTAGTTCTTGTGGCGCCAGACTTCCTTGCCGGTCTTCGGATCGATGGCACGCAGCACGCCGATGTAGTCCTCGTTCAGCGGCTTGATGGTAAAGCCGGCCCCCAGGTAGGCGGCGCCCTTCTTGTAGGCGATGTCTTCGTTCCAGATGTCCATGCCCCACTCGTTGGACGGTACGTAGAACAGACCGGTGTCCTGGCTGTAGGCCATGGGCATCCAGTTCTTCGCGCCGAGGAAGGCCGGTGCGGAGAATACGCTCGTGCCCTTCTCCTTCGCGCTCGGCGAGCCCGGACGGTTGCTGTCGTCGTAGATCGGCCGGCCATTCTTGTCCAGGCCCTTGGCCCAGGTGATCTTGTCGACGAAGGGGAAGCCACGGATGAACTTGCCGTTGGTACGATCGAGCACATAGAAGAAGCCGTTACGGTCGGCGGTGGCCGCCGCCTTGATGGTCTTGCCGCCTTCCTGATAATCGAAAGAGATCAGCTCGTTGACGCCGTCGAAGTCCCAACCGTCGTGCGGTGTGGTCTGGAAGTGCCACTGGATGCTGCCGTCGTCCGGGTTCAGCGCCAGGCGCGAGGACGAGTAGAGGTTGTCGCCAGGGCGCAGGTGGGAGTTCCACGGCGCCGGGTTGCCGGTACCGAAGAACAGCAGGTTGGTGTCGGCATCGTAGTAGCCGCCGAGCCAGGGCGCGGCGCCACCGGTCTTCCACAGGTCGCCCGGCCAGGTCTTACCGGCCTCGCCACCGCTGATGCCGTTCTCGATGGCCTTGCCGTCCTTGTAGACGTAACCCATATGGCCTTCGACGGTCGGACGGCTCCAGAGCAGCTCGCCGTTCTTCGGGTCGTAGGCTTCGATCTTGCCGACCACGCCGAATTCGCCACCGGAAACGCCGGTGATCAGCTTGCCATTGACCACCAGCGGCGCTGCGGTGATCGAATAGCCCGCCTTGTGATCGGCGACGTTCTTGCGCCACACCACCTTGCCGGTGTCCTTGTTCAGCGCCACCAGCTTGGCATCCAGGGTGCCGAAGATCACCAAGTCGTCGTACAGGGCGACGCCCCGGTTGATCACGTCGCAGCAAGGGCGGATATCGTCCGGCAGGCGCGCTTCGTACTGCCACAGCTCGCGCCCGGTGCGCGCATCGACGGCGAACACCCGCGAGTAGGAGGCGGTGACGTACATCACGCCGTCCTTGATCAATGGCTGTGCCTGCTGGCCGCGCTGCTTCTCGCCACCGAAGGACATGGTCCAGACCGGGCGCAGTTCCTTGACGTTCTGCTCGTTGAGGATGTTCAGCGGGCTGTAGCGCTGGCCTTGCAGACCGAGGCCATTGGTGACGATCTCGTCGGTGGTGGTGGCGTCCTTGAGAATCTCGGCGTCGGTGACCGCCAGTGCGGCGGCGGACGGCAACAGCATGGCGGCACAGAGTGCGGTGAGTAGGAAAGGCTGGCGAAGACCGGCGTGTTTCATTGCGGCTACCTCTGCGGGTTCATTGTTATTGCCGGGAAATTTTCCCGGTCTGCCGCAAATTCTTGGCTCACCCGGGTCCCCCAACAATTGCACCCCCAGCCGATTTTCCTCGTTCCTTGGTAGCAATACCTGCTCCACAAGCCATGATCATGACGATTGCGGCGGCCCCGGCTTTGCCCGACACTTGGCCGCCCGCACATTCTGATCGGAGACGCCCGTGCCCCACCCTCGCCAGGAAATTCTCAACCATCCCGATGCACTGGACTGCACGGTCTATCGCCCGGACGAGCAGGACCCGGATGCCGAAGAGCAGGATCTAGGCGACGGCAAGGTGCTGATCACCGGTGCCTTCGAGCCGCCGCAGGATTGGGATGCGCACCAGCGCGAGGACTATTTCGGCGAAGAAGACCCCACCCACTTCGTCAGCGCCCATATCGAATGCCTGGCCAAGCCAGCCACCCGGGAATTCTTCATGCCCGACAGCGGTGACTACGTGGCCGTGCAGTCCAACCAAGGCGACGTGGTGATGTATTACGTCTACGACCACGAAGAGACCGAGCACGGCCGTCATTACGTGCTGATTCGTGATGACGAAGAGCTCTAGGCACCAGGCTCGCAACGCCGAGCGCTCGTAGCGCAGGTTGTAGGGTGGACTCCGGAGCGCAGCGAACAGTCCACCAACTGCTCCCGGCGTACTACTTCGCGAGTACGCCCTACTCGGCTGGTGCTCTTGTAGGAGCCGGCTTGCCGGCGATAAAGCCCACCGGCCAACACCATCGCCCGCAAGCGGGCTCTTACGGATTGGCATCCACCCGCGCCATGGCCTGGCGCTCGTAGCGTGGGTAGAGGTGGCTGACGCTGCGGATTAGCTCGTAGCGCGACAGGTTGACCTGAGCGAAGCGCTCAGGGATCGGAGCGCGGATCAGCTCGTTCATCTCCGCGCCCTGCTCCGCGCCCTCACGCAGCAGCCCATCGAGCCAACCCAGGTAGTCGCGCATCTGCGCGAAGGGTGCGGCATCCGTGGCGACGGGGCCGTGACCGGGCACGCTCTGCTGCCACGACAGGGCCTGCAAGCGATCCAGATCGGCCAGCCACACATCCAGCCCGGGGCTGTTCGGGGTGGTCAGCGCGCGCTGGTAGAACAGGATATCGCCGGCAAACAGCACGCCCGTGCGCTCGTCGAGAATCGCCAGATCGGCGCCGGTATGCCCGCGTAATGCCAGCAGTTGCAGGCGTCGGCCGCCAATTTCCAGCGCGCCTTCCTGCACGTCCTCGGTGGGCAACACCACTTCGGTACCGCGCATCCAGTCGCCGACCAGGCGGTACATGTTCTCCGCCATGGCATCGCCCTGTTCGGCCAGCAACCGGGTGGTCTCGGGCAATGCCGCGATGGGCACGCCGGCGAAAGCCTGGTTACCCAGCACATGATCGGGGTGATGGTGAGTCAGCAACACGCGCAGCACCGGTTTGCCGGTGGTTTTCTCGATGCTCTGGCGCAGAGCCTCGCCGTAGCGACGCGACGGACCGGTGTCGATCACCACCACACCGTCTGCGGTTTCGATAAAGCCGACGTTGACGATATTGCCGCCGTTTTCCGCCGCGAAATTATCGGTGGTGCCCTCCAGCAGCCAGACGCCCTCGGCGATCTGCCGGGGTTGCAGGTGATAGTCGAGCGCCAGGGCAAACCCGGTACCGAGAGCCAGCAGAAACAGTATCCAGCGCATGCTTTTCTCCTCGAAATCTGCCTGAGCCGCGAGCTTCGCCCCGAGGCGGGGCTCCTACTGACAGGGCGAACATTGTTGCTTCTTGTAGGAGCCGCGCCCCGCGGCGAATGAAAACACGGTCAGAACGCGGCCCGGAATTCGTTGCCGTTGTTGTCGCGCAACCACAGCTCGGCCTGCCGGTCGTCGCGCAGGTCGAAAGTCAGCGTGGGGTTCTCGCTAACCGCCGGGAACAGCTCGATACGCCCCAACACCTGACCATCGACATCGCGCAACTCGGCTTGCTCGATGTAGAACTCGGGGATGCCGCCGACCAGGCCGTTGTCCATCGGGTGCGACACCTGCAGGCGCAGGCGGCTGTCCTCACCACGTACGAAGCGCTTGCCCAGCACCTGGCCCAGTCGCTCCTCCCAGCCGGCCTCGGCGCGCACCACGCTGGGCGCAGTACAGCCGCCACCCGCCGCCTCGACGCGGGCCGAACCGATATGCCAGACGCCATCGTCGGTGAGCACTGCTGCGCGTATCGGCGTGGCCTGCTCGACGCGGATGCGAATGGCCAGGCTCGGTTCCAGGTGGTCGCCGGGGGCGAAGTCGAGAATACGCGGGATCGGGTTGAGCTCGGCCCAAGCCAGAATGCGCTTGACCTTGCCACGGTAGGCGCTGGCGTTGATCTGGATCGGCACCTGGCGCGCATCCTCGGCGAATGGCGGCACCTCGAGGCGAATCCTGTCGTCGAAGACGAAGGCCTCACCGTTGAGCAGGCGCTGGTGGTAGTAGTCCCACATCACCGAGGTGACCGGATCGGGCGCGGCGGCCCTTGCTTCCCAGGCCCAGGCAAACAGGGCCAGCAATATCAGGCTACGCCAATCCATCGCCCACCTCCGGCTCGACTCTTATTGGTATTGTTCCGGCTTCTCAAAGCGCAGCCCGTAGCGCGCGTACAGGCGTTCGAGCGAGCCGTCGAGAATCAGGTTTTCCAGCTGTTCTTCCAGGGCATAGGCCAGTTGCCGATTGGTTTCGTGCACCGCCATGCCGATTTCCCAGATCTGCCGGCCCATGTCCGGATAGGCGTTCTCGGCCAGCGCCAGCTGCGGGTCATTGGCCTCGTGCAGCAGCCAGTCCACCTCGCCACGCAGCGCCATCACCGCATCCACTTCACCACCCTGCATGGCCGCAAAAGCCAGCTTCGGCGTTGGGTAATGGCGGGTTTCCTGGCTGAGCATGCCGCCCTGCACCGAACTCAGGTAGAACGAGGGCACACTCTCGACTTCCACGCCCACTGGATGCTGGCGCAACGCAACGATGCTCGGCACCTCGGGCAGACGCCGACGATCGAACGCCAGTTGCCAGCGCTCGCGCTGATAGGGGCCGAACATCACCACGCGTTCGTTGACCAGCTCGCCCAGCTCATTGCGCATCTGCGCGTAGTCGCGGTCGTAAGGCACGCGCAACATCACATCGGCCAACTTCCCCTGCGCGGTCACCCGGCCACGCCAGATGTAGTCACGCAGGTCATCGTCGAGTTTTTCGCCTGGCGGCGCCCACATTACTTCCAGCTGCAGCCCAAGCCCTTCGGCCAACGCCTTGGCCAACTCGTAGTCGACGCCACGTGGCTGACCGTCCTGCTCGTAACTGTAGGGCGGGAAGTTCTGGTACAGCGCCACGCGCAGGATGCCCGACTCGGTGATGCGGTCGAAGTCGCGCACCTGCGCCTGGGCCGTACCCTGGCACAGCAGCAGGCCACACAAGAGGATCAACAGGCGCATGACGCGAGCGCTTATGAAGAAATTGTCGCGAGCGATGGCAGGTCGCGCTGGGCCTGCGCGTAGCAAGCGGAATGTATTGAAATACATGAGCATTGCGAGCACCGCCGAAACGCGAGATGCCGAGCGCAGCAGATTTATCATCAAGCGCTTACTCCTCGACGTGCACGCTCTCCAGGTAGCTACGCACAGCCCACAATGCTTCCTGGCTAAGGAAGTCGGCCATCTTCGGCATGTACACGCGGCCATCGCGCACCGCACCGTTGATCACCCGTTCCTTGTACCACTCGTCACCCATGGCACCCAGCTCGAGCAGGCGCAGGTCCGGGGCGATACCGCCGGACTTGGCTTCCAGGCCGTGGCAGGCGGCGCAGTTCTGGTTGTAGGCCGACGCGCCGATCTCGATGGCGCGTGGGTTGTCGCGATAGGGGTTCTCGTCCAGCCATTGATCACCCAGCGGTTCCAGACCATCAGTGTTCACCGCCTGCGGTACCACATCGCCGTGAGCCCAAAGGTTGGTCGATGCGGCGAGCAACAGCAGCGCCAAGGTGGATTGGATCTTCTTGTTCATGGCTAGGACCTCATCTAATGCACGCAAGACAGCCCTTACAGAGCTCGTGGCGACCATCTTAGAAAGGCCGTGCAACGCGCCGAATGCTGCTTTGGTGGTCGCGTTCTAGTCCCTTGGTAGTAGGGCTTGGGAGGGGGTGCGCGTGATGCCTTGGCAGCAAGGCCAAGTCATGGCCCGGTCGGGAAATCCTCCCGGCAAAGGCGGGAGTTTTTCCGTAGGCGCAAAGGTGGCCGGGTTCCACCATCGGCTTGCCACTGCGGCGACCACTTTCTTCAACGGGAAGCACAACCATGACAACAAGAAACCTACCCAGCACCCCGCGCCCCCTGGCGCTTGCCCTGATGCTGGCCGGTGGCCTGGCGCTGAGCCAGGGCGCGCTCGCCAAACCGGTCACCTGGGACGACATTGCCAATGACCACCTCACCACCAGCAACGTGCTGCAGTACGGCATGGGCACCAACGCCCAGCGCTGGAGCCCACTGGCTCAGGTCAACGCCGACAACGTGTTCAAGCTGACTCCGGCGTGGAGCTACTCCTTCGGTGACGAGAAGCAGCGCGGCCAGGAATCGCAGGCCATCATCCACGACGGCGTGGTCTACGTGACCGGCTCCTACTCACGCGTGTTCGCCCTCGACGCCAAGACCGGCAAGCGCCTGTGGACCTACAGCCACCGCCTGCCCGACGACATCCGCCCGTGCTGCGACGTGGTCAACCGTGGCGCCGCCATCTATGGCGACAAGATCTACTTCGGCACCCTCGATGCCCGCGTCGTGGCGCTGAACAAGGACACCGGCAAGGTGGTGTGGAACAAGAAATTCGGTGATCACTCCGCCGGCTACACCATGACCGGCGCGCCGACCATCGTCAAAGACGGCAAGACCGGCAAGGTGCTGGTCATCCACGGCAGCTCAGGCGATGAATTCGGCGTGGTCGGCAAGCTGTTCGCCCGCGATCCGGAGACTGGCGAAGAAGTCTGGATGCGTCCGTTCGTCGAAGGCCACATGGGCCGCCTGAATGGCAAGGAAAGTACCCCGACCGGCGACGTCAAAGCGCCGAGCTGGCCGGATGATCCCAACCACCCGACCGGCAAGAAGGAAGCCTGGAGCCAGGGCGGTGGTGCGCCGTGGCAGAGCGCCAGCTTCGATGCCGAGACCAACACCATCATCATCGGCGCCGGCAACCCGGCGCCGTGGAACGGCTGGGCGCGGACCAGCGACGGCGGCGACCCCAAGGACTACGACAGCCTGTACACCTCCGGCCAGGTCGGCGTCGACCCCACCACCGGTGAAGTGAAGTGGTTCTACCAGCACACCCCGAACGACGCCTGGGACTTCTCCGGCAACAACGAGCTGGTGCTGTTCGACTACAAGGACAAGGACGGCAAGGTCACCAAGGCCACCGCCCACGCCGACCGCAACGGCTTCTTCTACGTGGTCGACCGCAGCAACGGCAAACTGAAAAATGCCTTCCCCTTTGTCGACAAGATCACCTGGGCCAGCCACATCGACCTGGAAACCGGTCGCCCGGTAGAGAATCCGGGGCAACGCCCGCCGAAGCCCAAGCCCGGTGAAAGCAAGGGTGAAGTGGTCGAAGTCTCCCCGCCGTTCCTCGGCGGCAAGAACTGGAACCCGATGGCCTACAGCCAGGACACCGGCCTGTTCTACGTCCCGGCCAACCACTGGAAGGAGGACTACTGGGCCGAGGAAGCCACCTACAAAAAAGGCTCCGCCTACCTGGGCATGGGCTTTCGCATCAAGCGTCTGTTCGACGATCACGTCGGCATCCTGCGCGCGATGAACCCGACCACCGGCAAGGTCGCCTGGGAGCACAAGGAGCGCCTGCCGCTATGGGCCGGCGTACTGGCCACCAAAGGCAACCTGGTATTCACCGGCACCGGCGACGGCTACTTCAAGGCCTTCGACGCCAAGAACGGTAAGGAGCTGTGGAAGTTCCAGGTCGGCACCGGAATCATCTCCCCGCCCGTCACCTGGGAACAGGACGGTGAGCAGTACATCGGCGTAACTGCCGGCTACGGCGGCGCCGTGCCGCTGTGGGGCGGCGACATGGCCGAGCTGACCAAACCGGTTGCCCAGGGCGGTTCCTTCTGGGTGTTCAAACTGCCGAGCTGGGACAAAGCCAGCGCCCAACGCTAAAGGCTGAACGCATGGCGCACCTGGTGCGCCATGCATGCTACCTGTGGGAGGGGCTTTAGCCGCGACTGCCTCACCCACCATCCCATTCGAGGACTCGCCATGAACTACCTGCCCCTGCTTATCCCGGTCCTGCTGCTGGTAATCGGCAGCCACGCCATCGGCGCCGAGACCGACAACGACGGAGTACCGCAGATCAACGGCTGCCGCATCGAACCCGACAGCCAATGCCCCAACGCCAACCTGCGCGGCGCCGACCTGCGCAACCTGGACATGCGCCGCATGAATCTTTCCGGCGCCGATCTTTCCGGCGCGGATCTGCGCCACGTCAACCTTGACCTGGCCAACCTGGAAAAGGCCAAGCTGCGCGGCGCCAAACTCAACCGCGCCAGCCTGCAACAGAGCAACCTGCGCCTGGCCGACCTGTCCGGCGCCAGCCTGGTGGCCATCAGCGGCTGGGGCCTGTTCGCCCAGGCCGCGCAGTTCGAAGGCGCCGACATGCGCGCCGCCAATCTGGAGTTCGCCCGCCTCTCCGGCGCCAAGCTGCACAACGTCCAACTGCAGGCGGCCAATCTGGAAATGACCTGGCTGAGCAAGGCCGATCTGAAAGATGCGCATCTGCAAGACGCCAACCTGCAGGAAGTGAAGCTCGGCGGCTCCAACCTGGAGAATACCAACCTCACCGGTGCCCGCACCCGCTTCGGCAACTTCCAGGACGCCAACATGCCCGGCTGCGTGCAATGCCCCAAGGGCTGGGACTGATCCCCGCCCGCCCCCCCAAAAAACATCGTAGGGCGGGCCGGGCGGCGATCCGCTTCAGCCCACCAAC
>NZ_NIUB01000067.1 GCF_002197815.1 Pseudomonas oleovorans subsp. oleovorans | reverse complement strand
CACACCATCGTTGGGCATGAAATCCATGTGGCCGTCCCGCAAGACGAACATCAGGCGTACCGCGTGTGCTGCCTGCATGAAGATTGCGCCAAGTTCGTCTGCATCCCCCTCGCAGCCGAAGAACCAGTACCAGCAGCAGCACCAGCAGCACCAGCAGCACCGACCCTGCAACTGGACTTGCTGGCCAGCTGAACCCGCCCCCGGCAACCCAAATGCCCGCCATGAGCGGGCATTTTCTTGACCGGCGCCAGCATCCCGCGAGCTGCAATTCGTCGCTTCCAGGACTGGGGAATGAGGAACTGCGCAGCGTTGACCCTCGCCGGCGATGACACAGGGTCGGCGCCCCGATGATGGGCACAACCAAATCAGCGAGGCGCATGCCTCACAGGAGCCCTACATGAGCGAGTTCATCGTCCGCGTGACCTGCTTTGAACTGAATTACCGTGGCCAAGTAGCCGGCCAGATTGCCGAGGCGTTCGTGCCAGTCGAAGCCAAGGACGAAGACGAGGCATGCCAGCGTGCAGTCCTTTGGCACGGGGACAACGGCGTTGCCGTTGAGGATGATGACCTGCAATGGCAGTGCATCGACCTTCCGCGAGCACTGGTCTTCAAGGCAACCAAATGCCTCGAAGTCACAGCTTCGGAACTCGAAGTGTTCTTGTCCCTGACCCAAGGCCTGACCGGCGCAAAAGTCATTGGGCGTTCCACTTCCCTGACCATGGGCTCGGAGCAAGCATGATGACCAAGCGCTCGAAACGGGAGTGGTATACCCAGAACGGCATTGCCATCATGGGTGACGAAGGCATCCACGTTACTGACGTGAAAGGCCTATCCCGCACCGACAGCGAGAACGAAGCCAATGCCGCACGCATCGTGGCTTGCGTGAACGCCTGCGACGGTTACACGACCGAGCAGCTGGTGGCCCTCAAGGGCGGCAACGTCAAGCGCGAAGTCACCTACTACGCCGATAAGCTCTGCGACGCACAGAACCGCTATCTCAAGGCGGAGCAGCAACGGGACAACCTGCTGGCAGCGCTGAAAAACCTTCTGGAGCACGAAGGCACCCAGGTAGAAACCGGCATTGGCATGATGGAGCCCGACGAGCTGCAAGAGGCACGTAAGCAGGCCCAGGCCGCAATCCGGGAAGTGGAGGCCGCTCAATGTCGCATCTTCTAGAGACGAGCACCGTTGCCGCCATCGGCGCCGACGCCATCCGGGACTGAGTTGCCCGTCACCTTGCCCCGCTCTGCCCGGAGGGTGCGGTAATCTCGGTCATACAGCGGCCCTGGCATTGCAAGGGCGAGTCCTGCTACTTCGCGGCGGTCGAGGTTGAATCTCCCATCACAACCGAAGAACTGCGCCGACTGGAGGTAGCGGAGCACACGCGAGGCCAGTACCTGCACTTCTACGTCGATGACGTGATTGCGGCAGCGGTGGGCAGCGGCGCCCTGGCCGGCGACTTCTTCCACGTTCACTACCGCTGGTAGACCTATCCTCGGTTGCCAGTATTGGGGCTGAGCATTTGCGGCAATTCTTCTCTGCCGCCGATGACACGGCCCATCCCCCTAGATACTGGCTACATCCGAAACGAGGGCGAACCGCCCTACCAGACAAGGGGAATCACCATGGGCTCTACTGTATCGACTGGCAAGCAGGTAGCAGCGTTCAAGGCCACCAGCGGCAAGGTCATGTACGTGCTGTTCGAGGAAACCTACGACTCCAACTGCTACCCGCGTACCCCGCGCTGGAGCAGCTACATGATTGGCGAGCTGCCTGCTGTTATGCGCCACATCTTCCGCGCTGCATCCAGCTGCGAGGGCGGCATGACCAAAGGCGCTGGCGGTCGCGAGATTAGCCCCGAGGGCTACATCCAGGGCTGGTTCAAGGAGCTGGAGAACCCGGTCGAGATTGCAGACCGCAAGTTCGAGCTGTACGCCGTCAACAACTACATGGCGCCGATCCCGACCGAGAATTTCGCATGGGCCAAAGCTGCGATGGTCAACGTAGGCCGCGAGTCTGACGCAGTGAAGCTTGAGAACGGTGAACACCTGATCGTTTCGCTGTACGACGACGCCGAGCTGCTGGCAGCAATCTATGACGGCATCCACTTCGGCGCCAGCCGGATTATTAAGTCCGTAAGCCAGGTCCTATATGCGCCGCGCAATCCTAACCTCGGTTACAAGCCGGCCAAGTCCAAAGTCGTGAGCATGGACACCCCGCGCTTCATGCGGGTGCGTGAAGGGCATTACCACTACGCCACCCAGGACGCCAACGGCGACTGGCGTGGTGACGCTTCGCACTGCTTTATGAACTCGTTCATCACCAATCTATGGAAGTCGGAGCTGGCTGAGCCGCTGACCTATCGCGGCAAGATCAAGGCCTACCGCGATGCGATCAAGAACGCCCAGGTAATGCCAAGCAACACGAAGCTTGTCATCGACACCAAGGCAGTCACCGACCGCTACCACCAGGAGTCGGTTGACTGGGTGCTGGCCAACAACCCGCACACCAAGCACGGCGATGAAATTCACGTAGAGCTTCCGACCGACTACACCGCCCTCTACCGCGTGGCGACCCTCAATGAGAAGTTCGCCCGCTACGTCTTCACTGGCAACGCACCAGCACAGCAGCTTGACCTGTTGGCCTGCTGATCGATGCCAAGCCCCAGAGAGTACGGGGCCTACTGGCCATTCTCACTTCCCAGACCGGGGAGTATGGCCACTCAACGGTTAAACTATGAAAACCTCGGCAGGCGCTGGCGTGCCGGGGCAGAGCAAGAGGGATCGAACATGACAGACGCGGATGGAGTGATTCTCAACGATGGCGAATCGCTGAGCGCCCTGAATGACTTGCCTGCGGACAGATTCGCAACCGTTCGGAGCGCTACCAAGATCAAGCACTGTGCTTGCGTGACGGCCTGAACCAATTGCTGCCCCAGTAACCATTCATCGAACCGGAAAATTGGAACCGAGACTTACCATGGCCTACACGCTGACCCCCGAGCAGATTTCATCCATCACCATGCCGGAGCTGGCATTTTCCACGGAGCGCCTGTTGCCTGCCTGGGAGGACATTCCCGAAGAATTCAAGCGTGGGAACATCTACACCGAGCTTGCCTCCGCGATCTTCTACGGTACGCCAATTCCACCCAGCACGATTGAGCTGAACGAGGGCGTGGAAGGCGAGGCCCTGAGCAAGTGCGTTCGCGCTCACCTCCAGTCTTATGGCCCGAAGCACGAACACAAGATTGCTGGTGTCGGCTACATGATTTCCTGCGCCTGCACGCTGACGCCTGCTACAGAGGCGGACGAGGCATAACCATGCCACGACTGATCCGCCTTCCCCTGCTGCCGCTAGCGGCCCTGCTGGAGCTGGTGCTGCTGGCGCTTAGCTGGGGGCTTGCCCTGGCCTCCCCGCCTCTCGCCGGGCGCTTGGTAGCGCTTGCCAAGCGCCTGCCTGACCTTGCTTGGTACACCGGGCGGCAGTAGGCGCCACGCCCTGCCCTCTCCCTTCGCCCGTCGCTCTCCGCCAGTTCCAAAAACTGGTTTTGGCAGTTTGCTGTCTTTCCGCCGCTAGGGCGATGGCACAGGGTTTGCCGGGAGAAAGTTTCCTCACTGGCCTGATCAACAGGCACTGACGAGGAATCGCCATGCACACCCAAACTGAGATTGAAGCAGCCGTTTTCGACACCCCATCCGGCAACGTCCGTGGCTGCGTGACGGCGACCTTCCCGCTCAAGGGCAAGTCCAAGCGCATCGCCCACGCAACGCTTCTGGTTGATGAACCGCCTTCTCTCTACATCGAAGTGCCCAAGACCGTCCCACTCGACTGCCTGGACGCTATGGCCGAAGACCTCAAGGCGTTCACTGCGAAAGTCCGCGAGCTTTGCCCGGTCAGCGCCGGCCAGGAGGCATAACCACATGTCGTTCAGGAAAGCGGTTCGCCGGAACAAAGTCAGCGGGGCCATGTTCGGCAGCACCTTCCACACTGGCAGTACCGCGCCCCAGGGTGCCGACCTCATTGCCGCCCAGCAGCGGCAGTCGCGGGCCTATGCCTTGCTTTGCATCCAGACCACTTGGCGAGACAGGCACCGGGTTGGTATTGGCCGGGCTCGGCGAATCGTGGCCGAGCAGATCGAGGACTACCGCGCCCTGTGGCCCCAGCACGCTGCCTCGCTAGCAGCTGGAAGCCCAAGCGGCGGCGCGAGGAACTTGCGCCATCGCCCGGCCTGAATCCTGAATGCCCATCACAGGGCCTGAGCATTTCGCGGGCATCGATCATCCCGCCCCGTGACACAGCCTCCCCAGGTTGAGAATGGGCACATCACCTGAACAAGGACCACTGCAATGGTTGAAGTAGAAGTTGGCACTCTGATTGGCCGCGCACTGGACTACGTGATTGCGACCATCGAGGAACTGCCCATCCAGCATGACCCGATGGGGTTCTGCGATACCGCCAACGGCGGTTACTGGGTCTGGGGCAAGCGTCCTGGCGGCAAGATGCTCCAGATCGGCCCGAAGCCTGCGGGCCATAACGGCGGCTACTACAGCCCTTCCACGCGCTGGGATCAGCTCGGGCCGCTGGTCATGAAGTACCCGATTGTCATGGGCAACCATGAGTCCGGGAAAGAGGATGGGAAGTTCTGGGGCAGTGCCCATTGCTTCCACGGCGGAACCGAATTCGATACCTACGATGGCGTCATGGTTGCTGCCTGCCGCGCCATCGTCGCCTACACGCACGGCCCTACCGTGAAAATCCCACGCAGCCTTCTTCACTAACCGCAGCCCAAGGAGACGCAAACGATGAGCGAATTCCAAACCTTGCAAGTCGGCTCGCTGGAGCTGCGCAAGACAGCCGATGGCTGGCAGTACCTGAGCGAAGGGATCGGCAACGATCCCGACCGCTGGTGCGACGCTACCGGCGTGCTGGGGCCGTTCGGCAACTCGGGGGTGAACACCCTTCTCGATGAGCTGCTGGCGGCACGGCAACAGGCCGAGCAGAAAGCCGAGCGCGTGTGCGAGAACTGCCGCTACTGGGGCCAAATTTATGAGGGCTGCTGCGATTTCATCGACACCATTGCCGGCGAGCGAGTGGCTGCAACAACGGGGTGCCAGATCATCGCCACGGTAAGTGACGACACCGGGCTCAACACTGTGTTGAAGACTGGCCCGAATTTCAGCTGCCCCAATTTCAGCAAGCAACGGTGAGCACCATGTCGCAGGAAACCGGAAATCTGTTCCTCCTGAACAACAACGGCAACTACTTCGAGATCAACACGAAGGAAGTGAGCGTGGACAAAGAGCGTCTTTACGAGTGCCGATTCTTCGACACCGGGAAGGCGCTGCTCGAAGCCGTCAGCTCTGCGGATGGGTGCTCGGTGGAGGAACTGGAGGGGACAACCTTCTACATCACCATGCGCAACGGGAAGCCCACGTTGATCGACGACCGTGGCTTTCCAAGCGAAATTGACGGGTCGGTGGAAAGCTTCATCACCCTCTTTGAACTCTGAAACTGCTGATCCGCAGAATGGAACCTACCATGCAGACGCACACGATTGACCTGAGCGGCAGCGCCAACGTCCGCCATCCGTTCGCAGACTACTCGCTCACGGACGCGGTGAGGCTGGCCAACAACAACCGTAACTTGAACCTGCTCCCGCCCGTCCAGACGCTGAGCGAGACCCGTGAAGTGGTTCAGGACATGGCCAATCATGCCGGCTTCACCTGGATCACCGGCATGGTGGCGCTGGATGTTCTCGATTCCGCGATTGAGAATCGGGATTTGCGCACCTCCTGCCGCCTGATTTAAGCGAATCCGGCGTGACACACGCCGGACAGCCCTAATCTATGCCTGCCGATTGACCGATTGACCGAGTGATTCGCAATGAATAAGACCCGTAGGAAGCGGATTGCAGAAATCTGCAAGCAGTTCGAAGAACTGAAAGAACGCATCAGCGAGCTTGAGGAACTGAAAGCCGAGGTTGAGGAATTGCAGAGCGAGGAACAAGAGGCCTTTGACAACCTCCCGGAAGGTATTCAACAGGCAGATCGTGGCCAAGCGATGGAACAGGCTGCTGAGGCGTTGGGTGAAGCTGCCGATCAGATCGATGAGCTGATTAGCAGCGCCACTGACGACATTGACGAAGTGCTCACTGCGCTTGGTTCCGCATCCGGCGAATAACAGAGCATAGGACCCATCATGACCTTAACCGTGACCTCTAGCCGAAAATTGACGAGGCCTGTCCCGGATGACTGCTCCGACCGCTATGCCTCCGGCTGGGCCTATGCAGACTGGCATATCAGCAAAGGCGGCGACCTGAACGCCGACGCCCCTGCTGACTGGCACGAAGAAATGGTCAACGGCTTCTGGGATCGGCTCACTGCTGAGCGCAACGCGAATTCCAACTCTGAGAAAGGGCAAAACAATGGCCACCAGTGAACAGAAGGTCAAAGAGGTCCATCCCCGCGCCAGCAAGAAGCGTTATTCGACCCACGGTGGCGGCGGTTACTACCTGATCTGGTCTGGCTTCCCGGAAGGCCGCGAGAGCCTGCGCCTGGGCGAAGGCAAAACCGCCTCCGCTGCGTGGGTGGACGCGGCCAAGAACATCAAGCGCGTGGCTGAGCAGGCCAGCAGTGCGGTACAGGAGAGCAGCAATGGGCAATGAGCGCGGCAACTGCATCGACTGCGGCGAAGAACTGTGCCACCTGGATGACGACCCCAACGGCGCCCACAACTGCACCTGCGCCCGCTGCCGGGCACAGGATGAGCATGACTTCGACGCCGAGCCCGGCGCCGTTTTCAGCCGCTCGGGTGAGCGGATCGACAACAAGCCCCAACGACCGGCCATGCCTCAAAACCTGCGCTCGGTTCTGGAGAGCCTTCCGCAGCTACCACAGCGCCAGGACTCGACCGCAGCCCAGCTGGCCGACCTTCGGGTGATCGCCAACCGGCTGGGGCTGTATGACGCCGCCGACGCCATCAAAACCATGCTTGGCCGTCAGTAGTCGGCCAGAGGACAGAAATCATGCCGCAGCAGATCAAGACCGAATACCAGCTGGAGCGCGAAGCCCGCTGGAAATCCATGGGTTTCACCCTGATCGACGAGGCGAAGCCAGAGATTGGGAAGCCAGTCGAGGCCATCCGCGTTCACCAGCCTCGGGGTTTCGGCGGCGTGATCCTGCGCACCGAATACCTGCTGGTCAACATGGTGCGGGCCGAAGAATACAGCTACACCGACACCACCAACGACGACAAGCACCTCGCCTCCAGCGAGTTCGAGGGCTGGCGCGAGATTGGTGCCGGGCAAGGCAGCAACGATGATCAAGCCAACACCAAGGGGGCAGCCTGACCATGGCAAGTATCGAGCGTGAGCCGCTGCCGGCTGGTGCCGTGATCGAGTATTGCGGCGAGCACGGCGAAGTCATCCACGATCCGGGCGGTAATGGCCGTTTAACGGTCAAGGTCGGCGACCATCAGGCGCAATGGTGGTGGACGTTCGAGGGCGTCACATGCACGGTAGTGTCGATGCCCTCCACTTCTCCCGCCACGCACAAGAGTGAGATTCAGGAGCTGATCCAGATGGTTCGGGATTGGTTCGCGCAGCCGGGGAATGAAGGCGGCGGCATCTTTCATGTGATGCTGGAGGATGGCAACGTCGAGCAAGAGTTCGCCGACATTGCCCTGGAGCAGGCCCGCCAAAGCGGCGATGCAACTGCTATCGAACTGGCAGAGAAGCTTGCAGCACTCACCGTCGCGGAGCGCGTCAAGGTCTGCAATGCGTGGTAAGGCCGTAATTCATCAGGCTAGACGAGAGCGCTGCTAATCATGAGTGACTGTGTGCCCTATGCCATCCACATTGCTACCGGCGTTGCGCTGGAGGCAATCATTTCCCAAGCTGAGAAGTATGGTTGGCATCCGCAGTTGGGCATGCAAGCAGTAGCCGGCTGGTGCTTGATTCGCAACATGGGATTTCAGGTCACACCGATGACTGCCCCAGAGCCACGGGCGACGGTCAAGCAGCTACTGTCGAGCCTCGACAAGAGCAAAACGCACATCATCAGCGTTGATGACCACTGGTTTACCGTGCGCCAGGGCGAAGTCTTCGACAAAGGCGGCACACACCCCCGCACCCAAGTGAGGCATGTTTTTGAAGTTGGCCAGCTCCAGCCTGATAGCACGCTCTTTATCCAATCGGGGGCCGGAAGCTGCGGCACCAATGGAAACGCGCTGAATAGCCAGAGCCCCTTTGACCGGAAGTGTGTGGATGACTTCGCACGCAACTGGCTAGCCGGTAGCACATGCCATCGCCACCAGCGGAGCGTGTATTGGACGAGTGATGACCATCGCTTCGTATTGATGAAGCACCACGGTCACACGGATTACGTTGATCGAGTGAGGGGTTCGACCCGTTGCGGGACTTACTACGCGCTCTACGACCTCACCAAACCGCATCCTGGAGCGCTGGGCAAGCCTTGCATCTGGCTCGTTGAAGGCCGCTGGCTTGCATCGCACTGGACGGAACTCAGTCGAGCGGTTTCCGCAGCCCAGTGAGTGCCTTCATCATCAGAGGCCGACTCCCTTCCTCAAGACGCCCTCCCACCAGCTAGCTTGCGGGCACTGTTCGATGGCCTGGGCCGAACGTAAGCAGTCAGCGCGGGAGCGGGAGTTGTCTGTAGCAATCATCGTTAGGATCGTGAGCAGCACCATGCCTGTCAGCGCAATCGTGATTGCAGCGGTGAAGTAGGCAGCTACCCCGCCTCGACTGTTGTGATGCGTGCTGGTGTTCAATGCAGAGTTCCTACTGGGCTAAAGCAGCGAGGCGTATTTGTCTGCCTGGGAGGATAACGGCCTGTCGGGCTTTATCAATCCCCCGTATTGGCCGCTCAAGCGCCAGCATAGGGTTCGACGATTTCTGCGATCATTCATTCGTCGCGGTGACACACCATTGGGCACCTGACAATGGGCACATCACCAGAACAGGCCATCCGGCCCCGACGAGGATCACCGACATGTCACGCGACCTTCCCGAGTTCGAGCAGCATTTGCTGAGCATCATCAAGCCGCTGCATGCAGCCAAATGGCACGCGGATTATCGCTGGGACTCACTGGAAAAGTCGCTGGCTAACCTGGGCAATGACTACGGTGGCCTTGAGCTGAACCCTGACTTCCAGCGGGGCCACGTATGGACCCCCGCGCAACAGACCCACTTCATTGAGAACTGCATGCGTGGTGTCGTTCCGTCGAGCGGTTTTCTAATCCAGTTCAACTGTGCTGACTGGGGCGATAAAGACGCCCAAACCGACCTGCCTAAAGGCTTGCAGTGCGTGGATGGATTACAGCGCTACACGGCTGTGACTGAGTACGTCAAAGGGAACGTCAAGCCGTTCGGTTATTCCGCCCAGGAGCTGCTGGGCACCCAGTTCTCACCGAAGCGCATTTACATGAAGGTCGCGATCCACGCCTACACCAAGCGTGCAGACCTGCTGGCGCACTATCTCGCATTGAATGCCGGTGGCACCCCTCACAGCGCCGAGGAAATCGAACGCGTTCGCGGCCTGCTGGCCCAGGCGCAGGGCTCTGCCTGATCCATCCGCGCCTGCTCCTGGCTCCCTGCTTTGGGGAGTCAGAAGTTGTTGTTCACCCCCGTCTTTCTGCCAGTGACACGCATCACCTCTGTACGTATTGGCACATCCACTCAACATGCTGGCATTCACCAGCAGCCTCTAATGACTATCGAGAGAAGTTCAATGTCTGCCCGCCTGGATTCACTCATTGGCAACAGCTATTCCGTTGTGCAATTCGCCGATTTACCTGTGCCAAGCCAGTTGGCGATTGTCTGGTACTTGGCTGTCGATTGCGGCGCATGGGATGCCGTCGATTTGTCGTTATACAGTGCAGACCACCTAGAGTCTTCGCTGGTCGAGCTGCTACCAAAGTACGTCAATGAGTATGGCGCCGAACTGTTTGGCTCGGTTTGTCTAACCACTTCGGCCCTCGCCTCGGCAATCATGAAAGACGAAGAAATCGCAGACAGTCATAGCAGCTGGGAGGATTACCACAATTGACATCCTCCCCCACCTTCGCGGTGTCCGCTCAGGAGGGGGATTCCTTTACAGGCGTTAGCCGATTGCTCGGCTAACAGGTTCCTGCTGCTGACGGCCTGACAGCGCCGTTCACTTCACAGGCTAACCGGGCTACGTCCAGCCCTTCGTTGCTCAGGTGTGCCTCACCACGGCGAAGCACGTTGATTGCGCCCACCACGTCAGCGTTGTTCGCATAGCCGCACTGCACGCACAGGAACTGTGCCTGGGTCTTGCGGTTGTCTGCGCTGACGTGACCACAGCACGG
>NZ_NIUB01000066.1 GCF_002197815.1 Pseudomonas oleovorans subsp. oleovorans | reverse complement strand
AATTCATCATGGCTCAAGGCTAACGCCTTATCAGAAGTCGAATATACGGAAGCAGTCGTACCTAGGTTCAGAGGCAGATTATTTCACTGGCAAAACGGGAGGAGTCCATATACGGATGCAATCCGGGACCGTGTGCCGGGCATTCCCCGGATTGCATCCGGGCTACGACAGATAGACCTCGCCCTCTATCCTGTTCGGCCGCTGCAGCCGCGCAGTCTTCCACTGGAAGCCCAGCACCAGACCGCTCGCCGTTACCGCCAGGCCGGCAGCCAGGCCCCACCAGACGCCCTGTGCGCCCCAGCCAAGGGCGAAGGCGAACAGCCAGACCAGCGGTGCGCCCACGCACCAGTAGCCAGTCAGACCGATCAGCAGGGTGGTGCGGCCGTCGTTCAGCCCGCGGATCGCGCCCATGGCGATGCTCTGCAAACCATCGAACAGCTCGAACCAGGCGGCGATCGCCAGCAGGCTGACCGCGAGGGTGACGATATTGGCGAACGCCGGGTCGTGGCGGTCGAGGAACAGGCCGATGATCCACTCCGGCAGCAGCCAGAACAGCAGGGCAAACAGCAGCATCAACGCCGCTCCCAGGGCCATGCCCAGATGGCCGCTGAGGCGCGACAGGTGCAGATGCCCGGCACCGTAATGCAGGCCGACGCGGAAGGTCACCGCATAGGACAGCCCTTGCGGCACGATGAACGCCAGCGCCACGGTCTGCATGGCGATCTGATGTGCCGCCAGTTGCACACTGCCAAGCGCGCCCATGCACAGGGTGGCGAAGGTGAACAGCCCTTGCTCGGCGGCGTAGGTACCGCCAATGGGCAGGCCCAGGCGCAGCAGGGCGCGCATTTCCGCCCCTTGTGGGCGGCCCACACCGCCCCGCAGTTTGTAGCGGTGATAGGTCGGCGAGAGCAGGATGTACAGCGCCAATGCCAGTGCCATGGCGCTGCTGACCAGCGCAGTGGTCATGCCGATGCCGCTCAGGCCCAGGCTGGGCAGGCCGAACCAGCCCTTGATCAGCGCATAGTTGATGACGAAGTTGGCGATTGTACCGGCGATGCTGATGGCCATCACCGGGCCGGGATGACCGATGGCACTGGTGAAGCCGCGCAGCGCCATGAAGCACAGGTAGCCAGGCAGGGCCAGCGACAGTGGGCGCAGGAACTCCATGGCCTGGCTGGCCGCGCCTGGGTCCTGACCCAGATGCGGCAGCAGCGGGCCCAGACTGTTGAGGCACAGCGCACTGGCTACGCCCAGCAGCATGGCCAGCCACAGGCCGTTCTGGATCAGACGCGTGATACCCCGCGGATCGCCCGCGCCATGGCGGATGGCGATCAGGCTGCCCACCGCGGCGATCACCCCGGTGCAGAAGATCGAGAAGATGAAATAGCAGGTGGCACCCAGTGCGCCACCGGCCAATTGCTGCGGGCCGAGCATGGCCATCATCAGCGTGTCGGTGAAAATCATCAGCGCGTGGGCCAGTTGGGCGGAGATCAGCGGACCGGCCAGGCGCAGCAACGCAGCCAACTCGTGGCCAAGGGAGTTCTTCATGATGAGTAAAACTTCGGCAGGGTAAGCATCCCCAGACTGTCGGGGGATGAGCAATGACAGCTATTCTCTGGTTTGTAGCGAATGCCCACAAAAGGAAAATAGCCATGCCAGGCATGATCAAAACTCATGGTTCGATGCGGTGACGCGTCGTCTTCCACCGCTGTACGCCCTGCGCGCCTTCGAGGCCGCGGCACGGCATGCCTCCTTCACCCGTGCAGCTGAAGAACTGGCCATCACCCAGAGCGCGGTAAGCCGACACATCCGCACGCTGGAGGAGTACTTCGCCTGTCGTCTGTTCGAGCGTCGTGGCCGCAGCCTGCACCTGACCGATCCCGCCCGTGCTCTGTTGCCAGGGCTGAGCGACGGCTTCGATGCACTGGAGCGCGCCAGCGCCGCCCTGCGCGCAGACGACGAGGTGTTGCGTCTGAAGGCGCCGTCGACCCTGACCATGCGTTGGTTGCTGGCGCGCCTGTCGCACTTTCGTCTGGCCAACCCGGACAGCGAGGTGCAGCTCACCAGCGCCTGGATGGATGTGGACAAGGTCGACTTCCGCCATGAACCCTTCGACTGCGCGGTGCTGCTGTCCGATGGTCAGTTTCCAGATGAGTGGGAGAGCGTGCTGCTGTTCGAGGAGTGGCTGATTCCGGTGTGCGCTGCCGGCGATTCTGAGGCCGGCCCCTGGTCGCTGGCGCGGCTGCGCGCGGCGGAGCAACTGCACCCGACGCCGGATCGCCGCGACTGGCGGCGTTGGTTGCAGGCTACAGGCCTGATCGAACAGGTGCCGCTGAAGACCGGGCAGCTGTTCGACATGCTCGAATTGGGCATCGTTGCGGCGGCACGCGGCTATGGCGTGTCCATTGGTGATCTGCTGATGGTGGCCGAGGACGTGAATGCCGGCCGGCTAGGCGTGCCCTGGCCGACGGCGGTATTCAGTGGCGACAGCTACTATATGGTGTGGCCGCGTGGACATCGTGCGCAGACACGTCTGCAGCGTTTGCGTGACTACTTGCTGGCGGAGGTCGCCGCGCTGGCACTGCCCGGGGTCGAGCGTTTGCGCTGAACGGTCATGGCCAGCGCTCAGGGCGCTGACGGCCATCCAAGACCGGGCAGGCCGACTGTAGTGTGGCCAGGCTGCTCTCTGTGGGTATGAGTGCCAGCATCTATTTAGTGATCGATAAAACCTATCAATCATCACTCTGTAACGCTGTTTTGATAATAAATGACGACCTTATGGCGCTTGGATATTGACCGAGCTGAATGCTCAAGTATCCTCGCGCCCTTTCGCCGAGTCACATGACGGCTGGGTGGTATCGAAATTGCCTGAGTTATCTGCCCATATGCCCATGGGCGCACACCTGGAGTCCTCATGAATCCTCCTCGCTCTCGTATAGCCCTGCAACTGGCTGCCATGCTGGCTTTGGTGCTGGTGCTACTGATCAGCGTCAGCACTCTGTTTGCCCTGCGCTCACTCAACGAGGCCAATCTGGTCACTCGCGAAAAGCACCTGGGCAGCGAGGCGGGGCTGCTGGCCGACCAGCTCGAAACCTTCCACGGCAGCTTGCGTGAGAGCACGCAGCGTCTGGCTGGATTGTTCGAACAGCGCTTCAGCATAGGGCTGCAGGTACGCAGTGAAGAGCGTGTGAGCGTCGGCAGCCTGCAGACACCTGCGCTTTACCTGGGCGCTACGCGCTTGAACAACGAGTTCACTGAGGTCGATGACTTCACGCGCATGACAGCGGGTGTGGCCACGGTATTCGTGCGTGACGGTAGCGAATTCATTCGCATCACCACCTCGCTGACCAAGCATGATGGTACTCGTGCTCTGGGAACGGCGCTTGATCATCAGCACCCGGCCTATCAGCGCCTGCTGGCCGGGCAGAATTACGTAGGCCGGGCTTTGCTCTTCGACCGCAACTACATGACCCAGTACACCCCAATGCGTGATGGCAGTGGGCAGGTCATTGCCGTGCTGTTCGTCGGCTTCGACTACACCGATGCGCAGAAGCTGCAATTCAAAAAACTGAGCGAATTTCGGATTGGCGAAACGGGCTCACTTGCCCTGCTCGACGAGCACGGCAAGTGGCTGGTCAAGCCCGCTGGCACTGGCGCTGTGGATACACTGCCGGCAGCCCTAGGCGAGCTGATCGCTCACTCGGGGGACGGCGGTTTCTGGAACGATGGTCAGAATGAATTCTACAGCGTCGCCATGCCCTTTACCGGCGGACCCTGGATGGTGCTGGCGAGCATGCCGCGCGAGGAAATTCAGGCCGTTACCTGGCGTGTCGGTACCCAGCTGGCTATCGGTAGCGCACTGACCCTGCTGCTGGCGGTGATCGCCGTGGTCTGGCTGCTGCGCCGCAAACTGCGGCCGCTGGGCGATCTGGTGCAACAGGCGCAGGCGCTCGGCGCTGGTGATCTCGGCGCGCGCATGGCGCAGTCCAGTGATGATGAGATTGGTGAGCTGGCGCGCAGCTTCAACCGCATGGGCGAGGCGCTGGCGAACATGGTCGCGGGCATTCGCAGTGCGGCTCAGGATGTCAGTGCGCGCTCGCAGTCGATGTCGACGCTGTCGCGCGATGCCTGCCAGGGCATCGATCAGCAGTCGGGCGAGATCAGCAGCATGGCCGGCGCGGTGGAGGAGTTCAGCGCCACTTCGCAGAACATCGCCGACAACATGCGCAACACCGAGCGCCTGGCCAGTGCCAATGCCGAGCAGACGCGCATTGGCCGTACCTCGATGGATCAGGCCTCCGAGGCGCTGGTGCAGATTGCCGAAGCCCTTGAGCAGACCTCCACGGTGATCAACGGCCTCGGTCAGCGTTCCCAGGAGATCGGCGGCATCGTCAGCGTGATTACCGCGATTGCCGACCAGACTAACCTGCTGGCGCTCAACGCTGCCATCGAAGCTGCGCGTGCCGGCGAGTAGGGGCGTGGTTTTGCCGTGGTCGCCGATGAAGTGCGCAACCTGGCTGGACGCACCCGTGAGGCGACCAACGAGATTTCCACCATGATCGGCAGCATCCAGAGCGAGACCAGCAGCGCCATCGCCACCATGGAGCACGGCCGACAGTTGATGCAGGACGGTCTGGAGCGCAACGCCAAGGTGGCGTCAGCGCTGGCGCAGATCAGCGAGCAGAGCGATGCCGCCGGTGAGCAATTCGCCGCCATCACCACCGCCACCAGCGAGCAGAGCAGCACCGCGACCGTGCTCAGCGCCAACCTGCAGAGCATCGCCCACACCAATGGTGAGCAGCGTGAAGTGGTGGCCAACCTGGCCGATACTGCGCGCGAACTGGAGCATCTGGCCTCGCAGTTGCGTCAGGAGGTCGAGCGCTTCCGTTGAGTCACCCTGCTGCGGGGCGATACTGCAGCGCTTCGGCCAGGTGAGCACGGCTGATGTGCTGCTGCTCCGCCAGATCTGCCAGCGTGCGCGCCACCTTGAGCACTCGGTGCGCGGCGCGTAGTGACAGGCCGAGACGTTCGCAGGCGCTTTCCAGCCACTGGCGATCCGTGTCGCTCAATGCGCAGTGTTGGCGCAGACCGGGTAGGTCGAGAAAGGCGTTGGCCACGCCCTGGCGTTGCAATTGCCGCTCACGTGCCTGCGCCACCTTGGCTGCTGCCTGCGCAGTGCTTTCGCCATCCTGCGGCGGGGCATTCAGGGCTGTGGTTTCGCGGGCGACCGTCAGGTGCAGGTCGATGCGATCAAGGAGCGGGCCCGACAACTTGGCGCGGTAGCGCTGGATCTGCTCCGGGGTACAGCGACAGCGGTTGCTGGGGTCGCCGAGGTAGCCGCAAGGGCAGGGATTCATGGCGGCAACGAGCTGAAAACGCGCCGGGAAACGCACCTTGTCGCGTGCCCGGGCAATCACGATATGGCCGCTTTCCAGCGGTTCGCGCAGCACTTCCAGCACCTTCCTATCGAATTCCGGCAGCTCATCAAGGAACAGGATGCCCATATGGGCCAAGGTTATTTCGCCAGGCTGCGGGCGACTGCCGCCACCCACCAATGCCGGGCCGGAGGCGCTGTGGTGCGGGGTGCGAAAGGGTCTCTGCGGCCAGTGCTGCAGCGGCGTATGGCTGGCCACCGAATGGATCGCGGCTACCTGCAGCGCCTCGTTTTCGTCAAGCGCAGGTAGCAAGCCTGGCAGGCGGCTGGCCAGCAGGGTTTTGCCAGTGCCGGGTGGGCCGCTGAGCAGCAGGTTGTGTGAGCCGGCGGCCGCCACCAGCAACGCACGTTTGGCGGCCAACTGGCCCTGCACTTCAGCCAGATCCGGATAGGGCAGGCTCTGCCTGAGCAGACCTTGGGCGGCGTAGGGTTCGAGAGGAGCACTGCCGTTGAGGTGCGCGGCGATCTGCAGCAGGTGCTCGACGGCGATTACCTTCAGCCCTGAGGCCAGGCTGGCCTCTTCGGCATTGGCCTGTGGCACCAATAGGGTGCGCCCGGCTGCGCGCGCGGCCAGGGCTGCCGGCAATACGCCCTGCACGGGACGCACCGCGCCGGACAGCGCCAGTTCGCCCAGGCATTCGCATTCGTCCAGGGATTGAGCCGGCACCTGGCCGCTGGCCGCGAGAATCCCCAGGGCGATGGCGAGATCGAAGCGACCACCGTCTTTTGGCAGATCTGCAGGCGCAAGATTCAAGGTGATGCGTTTGCTGGGAAACTCGAAGGCGGCATTGAGGATGGCGCTGCGCACGCGATCCTTGCTCTCCTTGACTGCTGTCTCCGGCAGGCCCACCAGCGTCAGGGAGGGTAGGCCGTTGGCCAGGTGCGCTTCGACGGTGACGGCCGGTGCTTCGACGCCGACCTGGGCGCGGCTGTGAACGATGGCCAGGGACATGATCGCTCCTTGATCAAGTGGGGTGCAGTGCCTATCAGGCTGTTGAAAAACTACCTGCGTTGGCAATACTGCGTTAAAAACGGCCTCGCGTGCGAGCCCAGTCAAAATGCTCATTTACAGCACGTAAACCCGAGTGCGGGCCCAGTGCTTTTTTCGGCCGTTTTTGCGGGGCCGCCATCGGTATTGTCTTGCCGGCCTCGCCTACGTTTTTCAACGGCCTGCTATAGGAGCGGCTTCAGCCGCGAAGCCTGTTCGCGGCTGAAGCCGCTCCTACAACATAACCTTAGTCTGCGGCGGTGAGCTTGGCTTCCAGTTCGGCGACCTTTGCTTCCAGCGCCTCGAGGCGAGCGCGGGTGCGGGCGAGAACCACCATCTGGCTGTCGAACTCTTCCCGGCTGACCAAATCGAGCTTGCTGAAGCCGCTCTGCAGCAGGGCTTTGAACTGCGCTTCCAGTTCGGCGCGAGGCAGCGGGCTGTCGCCGCTGAAAATACGCGAGGCGTGGCTACTGAGAGTGTCGAGCAAGGCTTTCGGCGGCAGCATGATCAGGTTCCGTAAACAGACGGTCGGCAGTGTAGCACGCAGCCACCGGCGGGGCGGTCTAACACGGATTGCACGATTTTTGAGCATTAATCAATATGCTAATGCACCAAGTTTGTGCGTTGCATTCGACGTGAATGGCCGGTCACCGTGGCTGGAAGCTGTTAAAGGCTTGATAGATAGCGCTTTTGCGTGAGCTGGCAAGCTTTCTGCTTAGGCCCCAGCGACGCATGCACCGATGCAGTTCTGGTGCTGCAGGCGAAGCGGGGGAGTGTTTCGTCGGGAGCGGTTGGTGGGTATCGATCACGCCAGGCTGGAGCGGTCGGTGCATTACAAAAGCCAGACACTGCGCTTAGACTTGGCCCGGGTTCGCAATTCCTGGGGCATGTCCACCTTTCACGGGAGAACGTTTCATGAAACTAGTCACTGCCATCATCAAGCCGTTCAAGCTGGACGACGTGCGCGAGTCACTGTCGGAGATCGGCGTGCAGGGCATTACCGTCACCGAGGTCAAGGGCTTCGGCCGTCAGAAAGGCCATACCGAGCTGTATCGCGGTGCCGAGTATGTGGTCGATTTTCTGCCCAAGGTGAAGATCGACGTGGCCATCGCTGACGATCAGCTCGATCGTGTGATCGAGGCCATCACCAAGGCTGCCAACACCGGCAAGATCGGTGACGGCAAGATTTTCGTAGTCAACCTGGAACAGGCGATCCGTATTCGTACCGGCGAAACCGATACCGACGCGATCTAACAAGCCTCCGAACCCCACGCCCCAGGAGTAAACCCATGACTCTGCGAACTTTCGCAGGGCTAGGAGCCCTTTTGTCCTCGAATTCTGCTCACACGCCGTTTTCGAGGGCCAATGCCGGAGCAGGCGATGCCCTCGCCGCTCTGCTGTGCCAGATCCTCTTCGGGTCTCGCGCTTGGCCTAGTGATGGGAATGCCTGGTCGCCTTGTGGCGCAGGGGTTCCGGTGATCCAGAACGAGCGTGGCAACGACCTGTAAAGCATGCGGAACGCGTCCTGAGCCAACCCGGACGTTTCAACCGAACAGCGCACAACGAAAGCGCCGGCAAGAGGTGAAAAATGGATAACACAGCATTGACTGCATTGCAGTACGGCTTCGATACCTTCTACTTTCTGATCTGTGGTGCCCTGGTGATGTGGATGGCGGCAGGTTTTGCCATGCTCGAATCCGGCCTGGTGCGTGCCAAGAACACCACCGAGATCCTGACCAAGAACGTGGCGCTGTATGCCACCGCCAGCGTGATGTATCTGCTGGTTGGCTACTACATCATGTACTCCAGCCCGGAAGGCGGCATTCTGCCAAGCCTGGGTTTCCTGATCGGTGACGAGAACACCACTGAGGCCGTTCTGGCTGGTGGCGACGATGCACCTTACTACTCGGCCCGTTCGGACTTCTTCTTCCAGATCGTGTTCGCTGCGACCTGCATGTCGATCGTTTCCGGTGCTGTCGCTGAACGTATGAAGCTTTGGGCTTTCCTGGCCTTCGCTGTGGTCATGACTGGCTTCATCTACCCGGTCCAGGGTTTCTGGAAGTGGGGCGGTGGTTTCCTGGATGCCGCTGGTTACCTCGACTATGCCGGCTCCGGTGTCGTGCACATGGCCGGTGCTTCCGCCGCTCTGGCTGGTGTACTGCTACTGGGCGCGCGTAAGGGCAAATACGGCCCGAACGGCCAGGTCAACGCCATTCCGGGTGCCAACCTGCCGCTGGCCACGCTCGGTACCTTCATCCTGTGGATGGGCTGGTTCGGTTTCAACGGTGGTTCGCAGCTGAAGATGAGCACCATCGAAGACGCCAACGCCGTGGCCCAGGTGTTCACCAACACCAACATGGCTGCAGCCGGTGGCCTGATCGTCGCGTTGATCGTGGCCCGTCTGCTGTTCGGCAAGGCTGACCTGACCATGGCGCTGAACGGTGCGCTGGCTGGCCTGGTGGCCATCACTGCCGAGCCGCTGACCCCGAGCGCCCTGCAGGCCACCCTGATCGGTGGCGTGGGTGGTGCGCTGGTGGTGTTCTCCATCCTCGGTCTGGACAAGGTGAAGATCGACGACCCGGTTGGTGCCATCTCCGTGCATGGCGTGGTCGGCATCTGGGGCATCCTGGCCGTCTGCCTGACCAACGAAGACGCGTCGCTGGGCGCCCAGCTGCTGGGTATCGTCAGCATCTTCGCCTGGGTGTTCATCGCCAGCCTGATCGTGTGGAGCATCATCAAGGCGGTGATCGGCCTGCGCGTCAGCGAAGAAGAGGAATACGAGGGTGTGGACATCGCCGAATGCGGCATGGAAGCCTACCCGGAGTTCACTGGCAAGAAGTGAGTTTCGCCGGGAATGACAAGGGCGCCTTTAGGCGCCCTTTGTTTTTTCTGGCAGCACGCTAGAATGCGCGCGCTGGAGCCATCGAGAGTGAGAGCGGCATGTGGCAGCAACGCATCATCAGTCTGCGTCCGCGTGAGCGCGGTTTTCATCTGGTGACCGAAGAGGTGCTGGGCGCATTGCCGGAACTGGCGCAGGTGCGTGTCGGTCTGCTGAGCCTATGGCTGCAGCACACCTCGGCATCGCTGACGGTCAACGAGAACGCCGACCCTGCAGTGCGCCGGGATTTCGAGCGCTTCTTCAACCGCCTGGTGCCGCAGGGTGAGGCAGGCTACGAGCACGATGACGAAGGGCCGGACGATTTGCCGGCGCACTTCAAGGGCAGTCTGCTGGGCGTTCAGCTGCAGCTGCCGATACAGCAGGGACGGCTGGCGCTGGGCACCTGGCAGGGTATTTACCTGGGCGAGCATCGCGATCATGGCGGTGCTCGGCGAGTGGTGGCGACCCTGCAGGGCGAGGCTATTTGAATTTTTCCGGTGGTGCGGTGTTCACTGCGCGACTGGGCTATAACTAACCTGCTTTTCGCAAGTCATGAGGTTGAACATGAGCGACGAAGACCTGGAACAAGATGATCTGGAAGCGGCCGACGAGGACGACGGTGAGGAACTGGCTGCTGCCGATGACGGCGACAGTGGCGACGATGAAGGCGATGGCGAGGTCGTAGCCAGCAGCAAGAAGAGCAAGGCCAAGGCTGTCGAGGTTGACGAGCTGCCGAGCATCGAAGCCAAGCAGAAGGAGCGCGACGCCCTGGCCCGCGCCATGGAAGAGTTCCTCGCCCGTGGCGGCAAGGTGCAGGAGGTGGAGCCCAACGTGGTCGCCGACCCGCCCAAGAAGCCCGACAGCAAATACGGCAGCCGCCCCATCTGAGGACGGCTAGCTACAAGGAGCCCGCCCCTGTGGCGGGTTTTTTGTGGGTGCGCCAGGCATGGCGCGTAGCGCCGTGACTGGCGCTGTTCGGTTCACTGTGGTGGTGAACCGGACGACTTGGAGGTGAAAGTCCTCTGCACGCCCGGCAAGGGGAAGTGCTAGCGGAAGGCA
>NZ_NIUB01000065.1 GCF_002197815.1 Pseudomonas oleovorans subsp. oleovorans | reverse complement strand
CAGATTACGCTCCACGCTTCCTCCCCACGCTCGGTCACCCTCACGCAGTTGCGCTTCACTTCGTTCGCTGTGATCAACTTACGGCGGGACTTGCACCCGCAGGAGTGCGCCCATGCTGGGCGCACAAAACAAAAACCCCGCTGCTTGCGCAGCGGGGCTTCTGGGGTTCACCTGGGCTTACTGATCCCAGGGACGGTCGCCATGCTCGTCCTTGATGCGGGTGGGCAGGCCCATCACATCAAGAAGCTTGAGGAACGGCTCGGCCGGCAGTTCCTCGACGTTGACCATGCGCTTGGCATCCCACTCGCCACGCGCCACCAGCAGCGCTGCGGCAACCGGCGGCACGCCAGCGGTGTAGGAAATGCCCTGGCTGTCGGTCTCGGCGAAGGCTTCTTCGTGGTCGGCCACGTTGTAGATGAACAGCTCGCGCGGCTGGCCATCCTTGGTGCCCTTGACCAGATCGCCAATGCAGGTCTTGCCGGTGTAGCCCGGCGCCAGCGAGGCAGGGTCGGGCAGCACGGCCTTGACCACCTTGAGCGGTACCACCTCAAGGCCTTCGGCGGTCTTGACCGGCTGCTCGGAGAGCAGGCCGAGGTTCTTCAGCACGGTGAACACGTTGATGTAGTGGTCGCCGAAGCTCATCCAGAAGCGGACGTTCGGTACATCGAGGTGCTTGGACAGCGAGTGCACCTCGTCATGGCCGGTCAGGTACAGGTTCTGTTCGCCCACCACCGGCAGATCGTCGGTGCGTTTGACTTCGAACATGCGGTTGCTCACCCACTGGCTGTTCTGCCAGCTGTAGACCGTGCCGGTGAATTCGCGGAAATTGATTTCCGGGTCGAAATTGGTGGCGAAGTACTTGCCGTGCGAACCGGCGTTGACGTCGAGGATGTCGATCGACTCGATCTTGTCGAAGTACTGTTGTTGCGCCAGAGCGGCATAGGAGTTGACTACGCCCGGGTCGAAGCCGACGCCGAGGATGGCGGTCACGCCCTTGTCCTGGCATTCGGCCAGGTGCTTCCACTCGTAGTTGCCGTACCACGGCGGGGTTTCACAGATCTTGCTCGGATCTTCGTGGATGGCGGTGTCCAGATAGGCGACGCCGGTATCGATGCAGGCACGCAGCACGGACATGTTGAGGAACGCCGAACCGACGTTAATGACGATCTGCGATTCGGTTTCGCGGATCAGTGCCTTGGTCGCATCCACGTCCAGGGCGTTCAGCGCATAGGCCTTGATCTCGCCGGGCTGCTTGAGACCGCCCTTTGCCTGCACGCTGTCGATGATGGCCTGGCATTTGGAGATGTTGCGCGACGCAATTGCAATGCGACCTAACTCGTCATTGTGTTGCGCGCACTTATGGGCCACCACCTTGGCAACACCTCCTGCTCCAATGATCAGAACATTCTTCTTCAATTGTTTCACCTCCTGGGAACTGCGTTGTTGAAAGCGTTTTGATGCGTATTTTGGGTGGTGGGCTGAAGCCCACCCTACTTGACTCAAGACTCGGTGTAGGGTGGGCTTCAGCCCACCACAACAATGTCAGGACAGGCTAGACAGGTAGTCGTCGAACTCGAACTGGCGCACTACCTCGACGCTGCCGTCGAGTTGTTTCACCACGATGGACGGCATCTTCAGGCCGTTGAACCAGTTTTTCTTGACCATGGTGTAACCGGCCGCATCGATGAACGACAGGCGATCACCGATCTGCAGCGGCTTGTCGAACTGGTACTCGCCGAAGATATCCCCGGCCAGGCAGCTCTTGCCGCAGACCATGTAGGTGTGTTCGCCGTCATTCGGCGCCATCTTGGCGTTGAGGCGGTAGATCAAGAGATCCAGCATGTGCGCCTCGATGGAGCTGTCGACCACCGCCAGGTGCTTGCCGTTGTACAGGGTGTCGAGCACGGTCACTTCCAGCGAGGCGCTGAGGGTGATCGCCGCCTCGCCCGGCTCCAGATACACCTGCACGCCGTACTTCTCGGAGAAGGCTTTTAGCCGCGCGCAGAAGGCATCGATCGGATAGCCCTCGCCGGTGAAGTGGATGCCGCCACCGAGGCTGACCCACTCGACCTGGGCGATCAGGTGACCGAAGCGCTCCTCGATGGTGGTGAGCATCTTGTCGAACAGCTCGAAGCTGCCGTTCTCGCAGTTGTTGTGGAACATGAAGCCGGAAATCTGCCCCATGACCTGCTCGATCTTGACTGGATCCCACTCACCGAGGCGGCTGAACGGCCGCGCCGGGTCGGCCAGCAGGTAATCGGAGCTGCTCACCTGCGGGTTGACGCGCAGGCCGCGGATGGTGCCCTCGGTACGCTCGGCGAAGCGTTCGAGCTGGCCGATGGAGTTGAAGATGATCTTGTCGCAGTTGGCGACCATCTCTTCGATCTCGTCGTCGGCCCAGGCCACGCTGTAGGCGTGGGTTTCGCCGGCGAACTTCTGCCGGCCCAGTTTCAGCTCATACAGCGAAGACGACGTGGTGCCGTCCATGTATTGCTGCATCAGGTCGAACACCGACCAGGTGGCGAAGCATTTCAGCGCCAGCAGCGCCTTGGCACCAGAGTTCTCGCGCACGTAGGCGATCTTCTCCAGGTTGACCAGAAGCTTCTGTTTGTCGATGAGGTAGTACGGCGTCTGGATCATCTCGTCGCCCCAGCAAGGTCGGCCAATGGAGGGTTTCAGCCCCCCGGAAAAAAGTGGACGCGAATTGTGCCGATAACCGGCGCATATCGAAAGGGCATTGGAGATTTTTTGTACAACAGGCCATGACCATTATTCGGCCTGCCTGGGCTGACAGGCTATGAAAGCCTGATTACAGCCCGATGACGTCACGTCGCGATAAGCTTGTCCCCGGCATCGCTGCTCCATGCCTCTGATCGATTGGGACTCAAAACAGGCATCGCGCTTGCAGTACAATCCTCCCCTTTTCACTTGCCTGGACCCGGCGCCTCGATGATCGATCCCAAGCGCGTTTTGCGCGCCCTCGCCGAACACTGGACGTTGCTCGAACCGCTCTGCGAGCGTTTCGACGCCGGCACCCTGAGCCTGGTGGAGCTGCGCAACCAGCTCGCCACCCAGTTGCCCGACACCACGCCCAGCGACACCACTGCCCTGCTCGACACCTGGATTCGTCTGGACATCCTTGTGCCGGTGGCCAAGAGCCCCAATCGTTTCGAGCTCAACGCGCAAATCCATGATTTTCTCGCCTACCTGCGCCGCGAACACCGCCTCGGCCTGTGCCTGGAAATCGAAGCCTACCTGCGCCACCTGGAGCGCCTGGCCGGCTATATCCAGGACGCCTTCGAGGTGCGCGACGCCCACGACCTGGCGCGTCAGCTACGCCTGCTCGATATGCGCGTGCGCGATGTACTGAAGAAGTTGGCCAACGACGAACAGGCGCTGGTCAGCGTGGCCGACCGGGCCAAGACCAGCGACCGGCAGATTCCCCTGCGCCAACGTTACGCCGAGGTGCTGGCCACCTGGGACGAATACGTCGAGCCGATGATTCAACTGGTCGCCGCCGACGGCGCTTTCGAGCAGGGCGTGCGCCGCGTCGAACAGGTGCTGCTGCGCCTGCTCGGCGACCAGCAGCGTCTCGGCCAGTTGGTCGACGACGACCTGCTGCTGCGTACCCACGCGCGCATCCTGGAAATGCAGACCACCGCCCAGCTCACCCTGCGCAAGGCCCGCGAACTGCTCCTGCCGCTGCGCGAGGAAGCCCGTCGGCACAACGCCGTGACCCGTGGCGCTGCGCTGGCACTGTCGGTGATCCGCAAGAAAGGCATCGACGCCGTGCCACAGGCAGCCATGCCGCTGTTCACCCGGCCACAGAGCAACTTCCTCGGTTCGGCCAGCCAAGTCGAGGCCTACGTCTACGCCCTGGCGCGCTTCGAAGCCAAGCCGGCGCATTTCCCCAAGGCCAGCAACAGCCGCAAGGCTGGCGCGCCCAAGGCGCCGAAAACCGCGCGGGAGATGATCGAACGCTGCGAACAGGCCCTGCCACTGCCGGATCTGATGACCTGGCTGCTGGAGCAGGAACCGGAAGGCGCCACCGACGAGTTGCTCTACTGGTTCTCGCGCCTGTCGCGTGAAGGCCGCTTCCAGCGCGACCGTCTGGAGCGCCAGACCTACCTGACCCGCGAGCACGAAATCAGCATCAGCTCCTATGCGTTGGTGGGCCGCCCCAGTGCCTGATTTTTACCTAGGGTGGACCAGGGCGCGCAGCCAACGCCTTCTTTGCTCCACCTTGTTGATTGCCTTGATCGAGCCTGTAGGAGCGAGCTCTGCTCGCGAACGACTACGGGACGCTTCGCGAGCAGAGCTCGCTCCCACATTCGTCAGATGACTTGCGTATGAACATCGATCTGAAAGAAATGACCCAGCTCGCGTCCGCCTTCCGCGACCTGTTCAAGGGCTACCACATCTCGCGCAGCGAGCCGGAGTGCTACGCCCAACTGTCGAGCATGCAGGATCAATATCGCGCGCTGTTCCGCGCCCTCGGTTTCGAGTTGGTCTGCGACCCGCGCGGCTTCTATTACTTCGTGCCCGAGCAGGTCGCGCCGCAGGTGAACAAGACCGCCCAACGCCTGGCGCTGTTCACCTTCATCCTCGTGGAGCACCTGGCCGACCAGGGCCGCGACCCGCTCTCCGTACTCGACGGCGGCAGCATCGGCCGCGACGAGCTGCCGGCGCTGCTGGAAAAGTACCGCGACCTGTTCCTGCAGGCCGAAGTCACCACCTTCGAGGAGCTGGAAGACAAGATCATCCGGCGCCTCATCCAGCTCGGCTTCGCCGAGGACAGCAACGGTGTGTACCGTTTCCTGCCGCCGATGCATCGTTTCCTCGACGTCTGCCTGTCGGTGCAGCACGACCGCGACCTGGCCGCCAGCCTGCACAGCAGTGACCTGCCGCTGCCGGCTCCGGTGCTGCTGGACGATGATGGCGACGCCGATCCGACTGAAGCCGTGGGCGTCGAAGAATCCGAGGAAGACGCCCTGGCCCGCGCCATGGCCGAAGAACGCGCCGCACAGGAGATGGACGCATGAGCCAGGAACGCTACGGCATCCGCCGCTTCGCCCTGCTGAATACCGCCGGCTACAGCCTCGGCCTGTTCCCGCTGGAAAACCCGCTGTCGGTGTACGGCGCCAACAACCTGGGTAAATCCGCCTCGATCAACGCCCTACAGTTCCCCATCCTGGCGCGCATGTCGGACATGAGCTTCGGCAAGTACAGCCTGGAAGCCTCGCGCAAGTTCTACTTCGCATCAGACACTAGCTACATCCTCGTCGAAGTCGCCCTGCCTCATGGCCCGCATGTGATCGGCGTGGCCGGTCGCGGCCCGGGAGGCGGCTTCGGCCACCAGTTCTTCGCCTACGCTGGCGAGCTGGATCTGGAGCACTATCAGCAGAACGGCACCTGCCTGCGTCAGCGTGAGCTGTTCAAGAACCTCGGTCAGGCCGGCATCACCGCCTACGAACTGAAGCCCGACGAACTGCGTCGCCTGCTGGTCGGCGGTCACACCAGCATTCCGCTGGATCTGACCCTGATCCCGCTGCGCTCGACCAGCGAGCAGAGCCTGAAGACCTTCCGCGCCCTGTTCATCAACCTGCTGCACATGCGCGAGATCACCGCCGCCAAGCTCAAGCAGCTGTTCCTCGATGCCTTCGAGCACAGCCTGCGCTCCGGCAGCGTCGACTATATCGCCGCCACCGAGGAAGCCTTCCGCGACGTACGCCGTATGGAGCAGGACTACCAGGCGCTGGTCACCGCCGGCCCGCTGATCGAAGCGCTGGCCTCGGGCGTGGCCCAGCGCGAAGTGCTGCGCGGCAAGCTGCATCGCCTCTCGCCGCTGCTCGACAACCTGCTGGGCACGTGGCACGACTATGCCGATGCGCGCAAGGAAGAGCTGGTGATCCAGGCCGAGCATTACCGCAACGAGCAGGACGGCCTGCAGAACGAACAGCGTGGCGGTACCAGTGAGCTGATGCGTCTGGAACGCGAGATCAGCGAGATCCAGCGCTGGCTCGGCGAGCTTTCAGTGCTGAAGAACCGCTTCGCCCTGGTGGACGATGCCAAGGTGCTGGAAGAGCAACTGCTCGCCGCCAAGGACGCCCACGACGAACTGGCCGGTGCCCTGGCGCAGTCGCGGCAGTTCTCCAGCGAAGACCTGGACGAGCGTCTGCGTGACCTGGAAAAACGCCTCAAGTCAGTCAAGCAGCAACTCGACCACGCCGACAACAACAGCTACTCGCGCCTGCGCGAGGAGTTCAGCCAGCAGGACGTCGACCGCCTGATGCGCCTGTTCAATGGCCAGCTGTTCAGCCTGCCGCTGGGCGAGAAGGGCATCCAGGCCGACGGTGATGACTGGGTCAAGGTCGTCGAAGCGGTGCTGGATCGCTTCAAGGGCGACACCTTCGCCGTGCCGGGCCTGTCCATCGACCTCAGCCATATCGAACCACCGGCACTGCAGGCGCTGGCTGACCGCGCCGCCCTGCGCGATCAGAAGGATCGCCTGGAGCGCGAGCTCAAGCAGCTCAAGACCCAACAGTCGGTCGCTGCCGACCGCGCCGCCAGCAAGGCCCAGGCCGAGACGCTGTACCAGGCCGTGCTGGATGCGCAGAAGGCGCTGGAGGACTTCCGCAAGAGCCAGACCCTGGCTGCCGAGGAGCCACAGAAGCTGGAGCGCCTGGCCGAGCTGGAAGGTGCGCAAGACGAACTCAAGCGTGCCAGCGATGCCTTCGCCGAGCGCGTGCAGCAGCTGTCCGCCAAGCTGCAACTGGTCGGCCGCCAACTGGCGGATCTGGAGGCCAAGGAACGCACCCTGGAAGATGCCCTGCGTCGTCGCCAGTTGCTGCCGGCCGACTTGCCGTTCGGCACGCCATTTATGGAGCCGGTGGACGACTCGCTGGACAACCTGCTACCGCTGCTGGGCGACTACCAGGACACCTGGCAGGCGCTGCAGCGCATCGACGGTCAGATCGAAGCGCTCTACGCCCAGGTACGCCTCAAGGGCGTTGCCAAGTTCGACAGCGAGGACGACGTCGAGCGCCGCCTGCAACTGCTGGTCAACGCTTACGCCCACCGCCAGGACGAAGCCCTGACCCTGGCCAAGGCGCGCCGTGCGGCAGTCACCGATATCGCCCGTACCCTGCGCAATATCCGCAGCGACTACGACAACCTGGAACACCAGCTGGCGCTGTTCAACCGCGAGATCAACAAGCGCCAGGTCTCCAACCTGCAAAGCTTCCGCATCGTCCTGGCACCGAACAAGGAAGCCCTGCGCCATATCGACCAGATCATCCACAGCGCCGGCCAGTACGAGGAAGGCGAAACCCTGTCGGTGTTCGACCTGTCGCAATCGGCCGATCAGGATGCCAAGAACGAGGAAGCCAAGGACTACCTGTCGCGCCTGGTGGCGGCCAATGGCAACCAGTTGGGCCTGAAGGATCTGTTCGAACTGGCCTTCGAAATCACCAAGGTGCATGGCCAGCCGGTGATTCACACCGACATCGATGGCGCTGCTTCCAACGGCACCACCATGACCATCAAGGCGCTGACCAACATGTACCTGTTGCTGCACCTGATGGATCGCGAGCAGGCCGGACGCGTGCGTCTGCCCTACTACTTGGACGAGGCGGCGGACATCGACGAACGCAACCAGCAGGCGCTGATCGAAACCAGCCTGCAGCTTGGCTTCGTGCCCATCCTGGCCTCGGTCAAGCCGCAGGTCTCGGCCCACGTGGCCATCGACCTGGAAGGCGGCAGCGGCCCCAACGGTATCTATATCGACGAGGCGGACTGGAAGTTCATCAAGCCGCGCGAAAGTGCCAAGGTCGAGGTGCCGAAGCAGCAGGAGACCGCTGAACCGGCCTGACACCATCGCGGCTGAAGCCGCTCCTACGGTCAATCTTGTGTAGGAGCGGCTTCAGCCGCGAGCTTTTACAGCCACAAAAATGAAAAGGGCCGCTCAATGCGGCCCCTTTCATTTCCATGGTTTGCAGTCCGTAGGGTGGATGTCGCTTTTCACATCCACCGTGACAGCCGGTGAATCGATCAAGCGAGCCCCTAATCCAGCACGATCTTCGGCGCCCACTGCATCCAGGCATCCTGCGGCTCGTCGAACAGTGCAAACGTCTGCCCCGGCTGCGCCGGCCCACCCATCTCCGGATTGTTCGGTGTGGCGAAGGCGATACCGCCTTCGAGCAGCGCCTCTAGCGACTCGGTCCGCACTTTCACGCCCTTGAACAGCCCGGCATCCACACCGATGCCACTGGCATTCCAGAAGCGGCTGCCCGAACGCACCAGCGGCGCATAACGTGGTTCGATCAGTACATGAATCAGCACGCGATCCGAAGTCGGCCCCAGTTCGAAATCCACCACCTTGCCCACCGGCACCTCGCGATAGCTGACCAGTACACCCGGCTTGATCGAACCACGGCGCGGCGCGCTCAGCACCAGGCGCAAGCCTTCCTCACGCACAGCCTGATTCGGCGCACTGGCCAACGCGGTGAATTCGGTACGGCGCGCCCCTTTATGCGCCGAGGGCTGCACTTCCAGATACTGGCCACTGACCAGGGTGCCAAGATTCGCGGCACGGATCAGGCTCAGTTCCGGCTTCACCACCCAGAAGCGCGTCCCCTCACGGGCGATCTGCTCGGCTGCCTGAGTGATACGCACGTTGAGGATCACCGCTTGCAGGTCATCGGTCAGGCTGAGGTTCTCGACCTTGCCAACCTCCAACCCCTTGTAGCGCACCAGCGTGCCCGGCTGCAGACCATCGCCATCGGCCAGCCGAATGGTGATCTGCTGACCCAGTTGCAAGGCACTGTCACGGTCAGCATGTAAAGCGAAGCGCTGCACCTGGCGATCCGATCTAGCGGCTTGCAGATCAAGCGTGTCGAAAGCGATGCCGCCTGCCAACAGCGTCTGCAGCGACTCACTCTTGACCTCGACACCGGACAGCCCCCCCTTGAGGGTGATGCCACTGGCATTCCAGAAACGCGTGGAGGTGTTCACCAGGTGCACGTAATCCGGCTCGATATGCACACCGAGTACCACCTGACTGTTATCGCGTCCCAGCTGGTAACTCTGCACCGAGCCGACCTTGATCTGCCGGTAGAGCACCGGACTACCCACTTCGATGGAGCCTAGCTGATCGCTGAACAACACCAGATGCAGGCCCGGCGCGCCCAGGTCAAGAGGTGGCGCCTTGCTGCGAGCCACGAAGCTGCGTGCCGGCGGATTGCCTTTATCACCGGGACGCACGGCAATGTAGTTACCCTTGACCAAGGCTTCGAGCCCTGTGATACCGGCCAGGGAAATGGAGGGTTTGACCACCCAGAAATCCGAGCCTTCGACCAGATAATCTTCAGCCAATGGATTGATCGTCAGTTCAGCCGTCGCACTGTTAAGGTCACGGTCTATCTGCATGGTTTTCAGCGAGCCAATCTGGATGCCCTTGTACATCACCGGCGTGCGGCCTTCCTGCAAACCATCGAACTCACTGAGTTTGACGATAACCTTGATGCCTGCCTGAGCCTCGTCGTAATCCTCATACAGACGAAATGGCAGCGCAGGGTCGGTCGCCGGGCTGTCCTTGCGATGCTCAGGCGTGGCGAAGGCGATACCGCCGGCAACGATGCTGGCCAGCGATTCGCTGCGCAGCTTGAAACCCGACAGATCGGCATCGACACTGATACCGCTGGCATTCCAGAAGCGCGTATGTTTGCGTACCAGATGCGCGTATGCAGGCTCGATGAACACCTTCACTTCAACCGTGCTCTGGTCCTCTCCCAAGGTGTAGCTCTTCACCCGGCCAACCTGAATCTGCCGGTAGAACACGGGACTGTCACGATTGAGCGAGCCCAAGCGTTCGGCTTTCAGGGTGATATGCAAGCCAGGCACGTCATCGCCCATGGGCGGTTCCTGAGGCAGGGCGGTAAAGCTGCGCGTCACCTCACCCTCGCCCGGACTGAAGGTAATGTAGTTACCCGATACCAGCGTCTCCAGACCACTGATACCGGCCAGGCTGACTTTGGGCTTGACCAACCAGAAGCGCGTGCCGCTACGCAGGTATTGCTCCAGCTCCTTGTTCACTTCCAACTGGGTGACCACGCCACGTTTCTCACCACTCGAGTCGAGACTGATAGCGGTCACCTTGCCTACCGCCATACCCTTGAACATCAGCTCGGTCTTGCCAGCCTGAATACCCTCCCCGCTGGCAAATACCAATTCGACCTGAATGCCTGCCTCGCTATAGGCGCGCCAGGCCAGCCAACCACCAATCAGCAGCGCGATAAGCGGCAACACCCAAATGGCCGACCAGTTCGAAGCAGGACGCGTCTTGGCCAGAGGAAGGTCAGTCATGATCGGTTTCCGTGTTATCCCAGATAAGGCGAGGGTCGAACGTCAGGGCTGCCAGCATGGTTAGGATTACCACACTGGCAAAGGCCGCGGCGCCGGCGCCAGCTTCGATACTGGCCAGGCTGCCAAAATTCACCAGCGCCACCAAAATTGCGATGACGAAGATGTCGAGCATCGACCAGCGGCCGATCCACTCGATGAAGCGATACATGAGAATACGCTGGCGAGCGGACATTGGCTGATGCCGCTGCACCGAATAGAGCAATAGAGCGATGCCAACCAGCTTGAATGTGGGCACCAGGATACTGGCGATAAACACTACCGCCGCAATCGGCAGCATCCCAAGATGAACGAGTTCCACCACACCGCCCATGATGGTCGCCGGCGCGCCTTTGCCCAAACTGTTGACGGTCATGATCGGCAGCAGGTTGGCCGGGATATAGAGAATCGCCGAGGTCAACAGCAAAGCCCAGGTGCGCACCAGGCTATTGGGGCGACGTGCATGTACCTGACCACCACAGCGACTGCAGTACTGATGCCTGGCACCCTCCTCGACCGGATTGATCTGGTGACACTCGTGGCAGACCAGTAGTCCGGCATCAATCGCCCGCATGGATGTCCTCCCCGGACAGCGCTTCCCAAATCTGATGCGGAGACATGGTCACTTCAAGCCACACCTGCACCAGAAGCAATGCGATGAAGCAGAACAACCCCAAGCCCAGGCTCAGGTCAGCTAGGTCCATCAACTTCACCATGGCAACCAGAATGCCCATCAGATAGACCTCGAGCATCCCCCACTCGCGCATGTGGTGATAGATCCGGTAAAGCAACAGACCGTAGCTACGCCCGAAGTCGAGGCGGATGCTCAACAGAACCAGCAACTGACACAGCAGCTTGAGCAGCGGCACGGCCATGCTGCAAAGGAACACCACCACTGCAATGCCTTGCATGCCGCTCTCATACAGACCTAGCACACCACTCCAGACAGTGTCCTGCGAGGTTTGGCCCAACAGATTGAGCTGCATGATCGGCAGGAAGTTTGCCGGGATATAGAGCAGTAGAGCCGTTAATACCAGCGCCAGGCTACGCCGTACTACATGATGACGGTGGCTGAACAACTCATAACCACAACGAGGGCACTCGGCACTTTCACCATCCTGCAGCATCGGCTTGCGCATCAATAGATCGCACTCATGACAGGCGACCAACTGCTCAATCGGCAAGGAAGATAAGGAAGATTCGGAGGGCGAGTCAGACATGAAAGTCCCCAGCGGAATTCGCCGCATTCTACCCGAGCGCCACCAGACACCGACATACCGTGCGCACCACGATAACCCCCCGTATTGGTCGGTGCGCACAGCGCACCATACGCGCCTGCAGGAACGACCTCTGGCCAACTTTCCGCCGCGCAAAGAAGAAACCCCAGACCGCTAGGCGATCTGGGCTTTCGTATAGGAGCTTGACGATGACCTACTCTCACATGGTGAAGCACCACACTACCATCGGCGATGCGTCGTTTCACTACTGAGTTCGGGATGGGATCAGGTGGTTCCAACGCTCTATGGTCGTCAA
>NZ_NIUB01000064.1 GCF_002197815.1 Pseudomonas oleovorans subsp. oleovorans | reverse complement strand
GAGCCGAGCCCGAACGATAATTTCAGGATGGAGCCTGACTGATCCGACGCGTCGTTCAGTCGACGCGTATCCGGACTTTCAGTCCGTAAGTCACTAACCCACCGACTTCAGTCGGTGGTTGTTGAGTGTGCATCTCTTCGGTTCGGTCAGTCTGTCAGCAATTGGCTCAACCATTCGGCGATATCGCGAATCTCTTCCGGTAGCACTTCGTGGGCCATCGGATAGTCGCGCCATTGCACCGGCACCCCGCAGGCGTGCAGGCGGTCATACGCGGCGCGTCCCATGTCGGGTGTCACCACGTCGTCGAATCTGCCATGCAAACAAAGCACCGGCAGTTGTCTTTTTGTATCCGCCAGCTGCATGTCGTCACTGAAGGTCGGTGCGTAGGTCGAGAGTGCCAGCACCCCGCCGAGGGTCTCCGGATAACGCAGGAAGGCGGTGTGCAGTACCACCGCGCCACCCTGGGAGAAGCCCGCCAGGACGATGCGTTCAGCGGCGATGGCGCTTTCGCGCTCGGCCTCGATCAGGGCGATCACCTGGTCGGCGGACTCGTCCAGCTGGGCCTGGTCGATGGCGCGCGCCGGGCTCATGGCAAGGATGTCGTACCAGCTCGGCATGCTCCAGCCGCCGTTGATGGTCACCGGGCGGGTTGGCGCCTGCGGCAGGATGAAGCGTGTGCTGGGCAGGCGCTCCTGCAGCAACTCGGCGACCGGCAGGAAATCGTAGCGGTCAGCCCCCAGCCCATGCAGCCAGATCACGCTGGCATCGGCGGATTGTGGGGGCTGCAAAATCATGGGTGCGGTCATTGGTAGCTCCAGTGTGGTGCGGGCGCCTTAATTTGGGGCGGCACCCTGCTCAAGGCTTGGCTAATCTGTGAATAAGTTGTCGCACGGGTGAAAGTTTTGCCCTTGACCCCCGTATATCCGGCAATTTGCCATGTGCTGGTACGGGGCTTGCTATGGCTCATTTGAACTGACGACGCGGTGCGCTAACGGTAACACTGTGCCACTGCGCACCGCTCAACAGGCAGGAATCTGCTGTGTGGGGTTCCTAATAGACCGTCGGGGCGATCGATCGCTCAGACGGATGACGATCCGTCTCTGGCCCGTTCAACCAATGGGCAGGGTGGGAGCAGTTGGCCAGCAGAGGGAAATGCCGACTAGGCTCCTGCCTGACGTTCGAACTTCTCGTCGATACCGTTGCTGCCGGCGGGTCGCGGCCTCAAAAGGGTGAGGAAGGCGGACGGAGACTCCAACACAACAAGAGCAACTGGAGGTTTTTGATGAAGATGGTGAAATCCACCCTGGCTGTGCTGACCACCGCAGCTGTGCTCGGTGTCAGTGGCTTTGCTCAGGCAGGCGCCACTCTGGATGCAGTGCAGAAGAAAGGCTTCGTGCAGTGCGGTATCAGCGACGGTCTGCCTGGCTTCTCCTACGCCGATGAAAAAGGTAACTACCTGGGTCTGGACGTTGACGTCTGCCGCGCTGTTGCCGCCGCTGTATTCGGCGACGCTACCAAAGTGCGTTACAGCCCGCTGACCGCCAAGGAGCGCTTCACTGCGCTGCAGTCCGGCGAAGTCGACATCCTGTCGCGTAACACCACCTGGACCAGCTCGCGCGACGCCGCACTGGGCCTGAACTTCACCGGCGTGACCTACTACGACGGCCAGGGCTTTTTGGTTAACAAGAAGCTGGGGGTTTCCAGCGCCAAGGAACTGGACGGCGCTACCGTCTGCATCCAGGCCGGTACCACCACCGAGCTGAACCTCTCCGACTACTTCCGTGCCAATGGCATGAAATACACCCCCATCACCTACGATACCTCTGACGAGAGCGCCAAGTCGGTCGAAGCTGGCCGTTGCGACGTGCTGACCTCCGACCAGTCGCAGCTGTACGCACAGCGCATCAAACTGGCCAACCCGGACGATTATGTCGTGCTGCCGGAAGTCATCTCCAAGGAGCCTCTGGGCCCGGTCGTGCGCCAGGGTGACGAAGAGTGGTTCGACATCGTGCGCTGGACCCTGTTCGCCATGGTCAACGCCGAAGAGCTGGGTTTGACATCGGCCAACGTCGAAGCCACCGCCAAAGACACCAAGAACCCGGACGTAGCACGTCTGCTGGGTACTGAAGGTGAATTCGGTAAAGACCTCAAGCTGCCGAAAGACTGGGCAGTACAGATCGTCAAGCAAGTCGGTAACTACGGCGAGTCTTTCGACCGTAACGTTGGTGCCGGTAGCGAGCTGAAGATCGAGCGTGGTCTCAACGCCCTGTGGAACAAGGGTGGTCTGCAGTACGCACCGCCGGTGCGTTGACCGTCCACAGCGGCAGGCCTATGGCCTGCCGCTGTCGTTTCCGATTAGTGAAACCCGGCCGGCTTGCGTGCGGCCGGGGTTTCCGTGAGGGTTGTTATGCAAACGACTGCTAATGCCCCGCGCCCGCAAGGATCGCTTCTGAACGATCCGCAGGTGCGCGCTTGGGCTTTCCAGATCATCGCCGTTGTCGCTGTCGTGGCGCTCGGCTGGTTTCTCTTCCAGAACACCCAGGCCAACCTGGAGAAGCGCGGGATCATTTCCGGCTTCGCTTTCCTCAACAACAGCGCCGGTTTCGGTATTGCCCAGCACCTGATCGACTACACCGAAAGCGACAGCTACGGTCGCGTGTTCGTGGTCGGTCTGCTCAATACCCTGCTGGTGTCCTTCATCGGTATCGTGCTGGCCTCCATCCTTGGTTTTCTGCTGGGTGTGGCGCGGCTGTCGCCGAACTGGCTGATCAGCAAGCTGGCGACCGTCTATATCGAGATCTTCCGCAACATTCCGCCGTTGTTGCAGATCCTCTTCTGGTACTTCGCGGTCTTCCTCGCCCTGCCTGGACCTCGGCAGAGCCTGGATATGGGTGAAATCTTCTTCCTCAACAGTCGCGGTCTGTACATGCCGGCGCCTGGCCCTTCGGAGAGTTTCGGCCTGTTCGCGGTGGTAGTACTGGCGACCATCGTCGGCGTCGTCACCCTGGGACGCTGGGCCAAGAAACGCCGCGAAGCTACCGGCAAGATCTTCCCGCTGCTGTGGATCTCGCTGGCGCTGATCGTAGTCATCCCAGGCCTCACCGTGCTCATCGGCGGTAACCCGCTGGTGTGGAGTGTGCCGGAGCTGACCGGTTTCAACTTCCGTGGCGGCTGGGTGATGATCCCCGAGCTGATGGCGCTGACCCTGGCATTGACCATCTACACCGCAGCATTTATCGCCGAGAACGTGCGCTCCGGGATCATGGCGGTCAGCCATGGTCAGACCGAAGCTGCGCGCTCGCTGGGTTTGCGTCCGGGCGTCACTCTGCGTCTGGTGATCATCCCGCAGGCGCTGCGCGTGATCATTCCGCCACTGACCAGTCAATACCTCAACCTGGCGAAGAACTCGTCCCTGGCCGCCGGTATCGGCTACCCGGACATGGTTTCGCTGTTCGCCGGCACCGTGCTCAACCAGACCGGCCAGGCCATCGAGGTGATCGCCATCACCATGAGCGTGTATCTGGCCATCAGTATCAGCATTTCCCTGCTGATGAACTGGTACAACAAGCGCATCGCGCTGGCTGAGCGGTAAGGAGCAGCCATGCAGACTCATACATTCAAACCGGACCTGCCGCCGCCACGCCAGAGCGTCGGTGCAGTGGGCTGGCTCAAGGCCAACCTGTTTTCCAACTGGTTCAACAGCCTGTTGACCCTCTTCGCGCTTTATCTGATCTGGCTGGTGGTACCTCCGCTGCTGCAGTGGACGATCATCGATGCCAACTGGGTGGGCAGCACCCGCGCCGACTGCACCAAGGAAGGCGCGTGCTGGGTGTTCATCCAACAGCGCTTCGGTCAGTTCATGTACGGCTTCTACCCGACCGAGTTGCGCTGGCGTGTGGATGCCACTCTGTGGCTGGCGATCATCGGCATGGCGCCGCTGTTCGTGCCGCAGATGCCGCGCAAGGCAGTGTACGGTCTGGCTTTCCTGGCGATCTATCCGTTCATCGCCTGGACCCTGCTGCACGGTGGTGTATTCGGCTTGGACGTTGTTTCCACCAGCCGTTGGGGCGGCCTGATGCTGACCCTGGTGATCGCTGCTGTTGGCATCACCGGTGCGTTGCCGCTGGGCATCCTGCTGGCGCTGGGGCGACGCTCCAACCTGCCGGCGATCAAGGTCATCTGCGTCACCTTCATCGAGTTCTGGCGCGGTGTGCCGTTGATCACCGTGTTGTTCATGTCCTCGGTGATGTTGCCGCTGTTCCTGCCCGAAGGCATGCATTTCGACAAGCTGATGCGTGCGCTGATCGGGGTGATCCTGTTCCAGTCCGCCTACATCGCCGAAGTGGTGCGTGGTGGCTTGCAGGCCATTCCCAAAGGCCAGTACGAAGCCGCTGCGGCCATGGGCCTGGGCTACTGGCGGATGATGGGCCTGGTGATCCTGCCGCAGGCGCTGAAGCTGGTGATTCCGGGCATCGTCAACGTCTTTATCGCCCTGTTCAAGGACACCAGCCTGGTGATCATCATCGGCCTGTTCGATCTGCTCAACAGCATCAAGCAGGCGACCACCGACCCGGCGTGGCTGGGCATGGCCACCGAGGGCTACGTGTTCGCCGCGCTGATCTTCTGGATTTTCTGTTTCGGCATGTCCCGCTATTCGCTGCATCTCGAGCGAAAACTGGATACCGGCCACAAGCGTTAGGAGCTGATCAGTATTTGCTGCGCGTCGGCCAGGCGGCGTTGAAAACACTCTCGGGATGCTCATGTACAACCGTACATTGCGCTCCCTCGAATGTTTTCGCCTTGCCTGGCTCTAGCTCGCTAAATCCTGAATCGAGCCCCTCAAGAGGAGTGAGTCATGAGTGAAGCAATCAAACAACCCAGCGCCGAGCCGATGATCCTGCTGCAGGGTGTGAACAAGTGGTACGGCCAGTTCCATGTGCTCAAGGACATCAACCTGAGCGTGCAGCAGGGCGAGCGTATCGTGCTCTGCGGGCCGTCCGGTTCGGGCAAGTCCACCACCATTCGTTGCATCAACCGCCTGGAAGAACACCAGCAGGGGCGCATCGTGGTCGATGGCACCGAATTGACCAGCGACCTCAAGCACATCGAAGCGATTCGCCGTGAAGTGGGCATGGTGTTCCAGCACTTCAACCTGTTCCCGCACCTGACCGTGCTGCAGAACTGCACACTGGCGCCGATGTGGGTACGCAAGATGCCCAAACGTCAGGCCGAGGAAATTGCCATGCACTTTCTCGAGCGCGTGCGTATCCCCGAGCAGGCCAACAAGTTTCCGGGCCAGCTCTCCGGCGGTCAACAGCAGCGTGTGGCGATTGCCCGCGCGCTGTGCATGAAGCCGAAGATCATGCTGTTCGACGAGCCGACCTCGGCCCTCGACCCGGAGATGGTCAAGGAGGTACTCGACACCATGATCGGTCTGGCCGAAGACGGCATGACCATGCTCTGCGTGACCCACGAGATGGGTTTTGCCCGTACCGTGGCCAACCGCGTGATCTTCATGGACAAGGGCGAGATCGTCGAGGAGGCCGAGCCGAACGCCTTCTTTACCAACCCGCAGAACGAGCGCACCAAGCTGTTCCTCAGTCAGATCCTGCACTGAGCCGGCATTGCGCCATGGATCAGGGAGCCTTCGGGCACCCTTTTTCATTGTGCGCCCAGCATGGGCGCACTCCTGCGGGTGCAAGCTACCGTTTCAGCGCCACCGGTCGTCAGGTGGTCAACCATATTCAGGCGCGCTTCGTGTTTCGCGACGGACTCATCGTCGAGCATCGCGATCACTTCGATCTCTGGCGCTGGGCACGTCAGGCGCTAGGTGGCAAAGGGCTGCTGCTGGGGTGGGCGCCATCGGTTCAGGCTACCATTCGTCGGCAGGCGGCACGCGGGCTGGTGCAATTCCGCGCTTCACGCTAAGGCAGATGAAGGAACGCAGTGGTAGGCTAGCCGGTCTTAGCCTTCAATAATGAGAGTGCGCACATGGGGTGCCGCACCTCCACTGCCAAGAGACCTGCCGTGACCGAACTGATCGTTGCCGTAAAACAGGCCAAAGCCTGGGGGGTCCATGCCGTTACCGCCAGCGGTGTGATCCTCGCCCTGCTGGCATTGCTGGCCGTACTCGACGGCCAGCCCAAGCAATGCCTGTTGTGGCTCGGCCTGGCGCTGCTGGTCGATGGGCTGGATGGTTCGCTGGCGCGGCGTTACGACGTCAAGGTTGTGCTGCCGCATTTCGACGGCTCGACCCTCGACCTGGTGATCGATTACCTGACCTACGTATTCATCCCCGCCATCTTTCTTTACCGCTTCATCCCCCTGCCGGATTACACGCCGCTGTTCGCCGTGGGCCTGATTCTGCTGTCTTCGCTGTTCTGCTTCTGCAACCTGAACATGAAGAGCAAGGACAACTACTTCGTCGGCTTCCCGGCGGCGTGGAACGTGGTCGTGCTGTATTTCTACATCCTCGATGTGCACCCCTGGATCACCCTGGCCATTATCGTCCTGCTGGCCGGCCTGACCCTGACCAAGATGAAGTTCCTGCACCCGTTCCGCGTGCGTCAGTTCATGCCGCTGAATATCCTGGTGACCTTCGTCTGGATGCTCTCCAGCGCGCTGCTGATTCTGCAGTACCCCGTCAGCCAGCCCTGGCTGCTGGCGTTGTGGTGGCTGGCCTCGGCCTACTTCGTCGGCATGTGCCTGTGGCGCTCGGCGCGCGAGTGGTTTCCGGCGCGCGGATGACGGCGGCCGTCGATAAGCCCTGGTTCGTCTACCTGGTGCGTGCTGCCAACGGCGCGCTGTATTGCGGCATCAGCGATGACCCGCAGCGGCGTTTCGCCCAGCATCAGAGCGGCAAGGGCGCGCGCTTCTTCCATACCAGCCCGGCGCAGGCACTGGCCTATGTCGAAGCCTGTGCTGGCAAGGGCGATGCCCTGCGCCGTGAGCGGGCCATCAAGCGCCTGAGCAAAGCGGCCAAGGAGGTGCTCATTCTGAGCGTTGATGGCGCTTCATCAGCCGTAGGCGGTGTGCGTGACTAGGTTGCGCGGGTAAGCTGGGTGCTTTCGAACCGTCGCGGAGCGCGCCATGCACGAGTTGATCCTTCACCATTACCCGACCTCGCCGTTTGCCGAGAAGGCTCGCTTGCTACTGGGCTTCAAGCAACTGTCCTGGCGCTCGGTGATGATCCCGCCGGTGATGCCCAAGCCGGATCTCACAGCGCTGACCGGCGGCTACCGCAAGACGCCGGTGTTGCAGATCGGTGCCGACATCTACTGCGATACCGCGCTGATCGCTCGCCGTCTGGAAGCCGAGAAAGCCACCCCGGCACTGTTCCCGGAAGGGCAGGGCTTCAATGTCGCGACCCTCGCCCAATGGGCCGACGCGGTGTTGTTCCAGCATGCGGTGTCACTGGTCTTCGCCCCCGAGTCCATGGCGGTGCGCTTTGCCAAGGTGCCACCGGAGTTCGCCAAGGCTTTCGCGGCTGATCGTGCCGCGCTGTTTTCCGGCGGCACGGCCAGCCGTTTGCCGTTGGAGCAGGCGCGTCACCAGTGGCCGGCGCTGATGGGGCGTTTGCAGCAGCAGTTGCAGCAGGGCGGTGGCGACTTCCTGTTTGGCCAGCCCTCGATTGCCGACTTCGCCGTCGCGCATCCGTTGTGGTTCCTGCGCGCCACACCGATCACGGCACCCCTGGTGGACGATTATCCGGAAGTCGCCGCCTGGCTGGCGCGGGTGCTGGGCTTTGGGCATGGCTCACTGAGCGAGATGAGCGGCGAAGAGGCTATCGCCGTGGCGCGCGAGGCAACGCCGGCAGCACTCCCGGACGAGGATTTTATCGATGCCAATGGCTTCCAGCCTGGCCAGGCGGTACGCATCGCAGCGGTGGACTACGGGGTCGATCCGGTGGAGGGTGAGTTGCTGTTCTCCGGGCGCGAGGAGCTGATCCTGCGCCGCGAGGACGAGCGTGCCGGCATCGTACACGTGCACTTCCCGCGCCTGGGCTTCCGTATCGAGGCGTGCTGATCGGTCGTAAAGATCGCGGCTGAAGCCCCTCCCACAAGGCTTACCTCCTGTGAGAAGGGCTTTGTGAGCGGCTGGGTGGGAGGGGCTTTAGCCGCGACAGCATCTCAACGCTGATCCGGCAGCAGAAAATTACCCGGCCCGGCGTTGTCCAGCGTCGGCACTTCGGCTTCGTCCTTGAGATCGACGCCCGAGAGCTGGCGGCGGCAGGCCTCGCGCATCAGGTACATCAGGCGGAAGGTGGCCATGCCATAGCTCAGACCCTCCAGGCGCACGTTGGAGATGCAGTTGCGGTAGGCGTCGTTGAGGCCAACGCGCGGCGCGTAGGTGAAATACAGGCCCAGGCTGTCCGGCGAACTGAGGCCGGGGCGTTCGCCAATCAGGATCACCGTCATCTTCGCCCCCAGGCGCTGTCCCACTTCATCAGCCACTGCAACCCGGCCCTGCTCCACCAGGGTGACCGGCGCCAGCGACCAACCTTCTGCCTGTACCTGCTCCAGCAAACGGTCGAGAAACGGCAAGCTGTGTTTGTGCACCGCCAGCGATGACAGGCCGTCAGCGATGACGATGGCCAGGTCATAGCCACGGCCGTGCTCGGCGGCGTAGTCATCGAGCAGGCGTGCGGCATCTTCGTGCAGGCGCCGGCCCAGATCCGGGCGTTGCAGGTAGGTGTGGCGGTCGGCGGCGGCGCTGTGCAGCAGCAGCGTGGGCAACTGGCGATCATGCAGCGCTTCGCGCAGGGCAGTGTGGTCGAACGGCAAATGCACGGCGTCACGCGCCTGGGCGTGGGCGAGCTGGAAATCCAGTTGCGCAGCGGTCGGCAGGCTGGTGCCGGCGCGGCCCAGGGCGATGCGTGCCGGCGTCAGTTGGCGCAGTTGCTGCCAGGGGTTTGCGGTGGCGGGGGACTTTTCGCTCATGACGGCCTCGATTGATCAGGACAACTGCGCCAACGCCTGGCGAAATGCCGGGGGCAGCTCATCGCCCATGCGCAGGCGGCCACCCTGTTGCTGGAAAATCCCCATGCGCGCCAGCCAGGCCTCGAACTCCGGCGCGGCGTGCAGGCCGAGCACCTTGCGGGCGTAAAGCGCATCGTGGAAGGAGGTGGTCTGGTAGTTGAGCATCACGTCATCCGAGCCGGGAATGCCCATGATGAAGTTGATGCCAGCCGTGCCGAGCAGGGTCAGCAGCATGTCCATGTCGTCCTGGTCGGCTTCGGCATGGTTGGTGTAGCAGATGTCGCAGCCCATGGGCACGCCGAGCAACTTGCCGCAGAAGTGATCTTCCAGCCCGGCGCGGATGATCTGCTTGCCGTTGTACAGGTACTCCGGGCCGATGAAGCCGACCACGGTATTGACCAGAAACGGATTGAAGTGGCGGGCCACGGCGTAGGCGCGGGTTTCGCAGGTCTGTTGGTCGACGCCGTGGTTGGCGTTGGCCGACAGCGCGCTGCCCTGGCCGGTCTCGAAGTACATCAGGTTGTTGCCGAGGGTGCCGCGCTTGAGGCTCAGGCCGGCTTCGTAGCCTTCCTGCAGCACCTTGAGGCTGACGCCGAAGCTGGCATTGGCCGCTTCGGTGCCGGCGATGGACTGGAACACCAGATCCAGCGGCGCGCCGCGCTCGATGGCAGCGATGGAGCTGGTGACGTGGGTCAGCACGCAGGATTGGGTGGGAATCTCGTAGCGCTGGATCACCGCATCGAGCATCTCCAGCAGGGTGCATACGGCGCTCATGCTGTCGGTGGCCGGGTTGATGCCGATCATGGCATCGCCGTTACCGTAGAGCAGGCCATCGACCACGCTGGCGGCGATGCCGGCCGGATCGTCGGTCGGGTGGTTCGGTTGCAGGCGGGTGGACATGCGCCCGCGCAGCCCCTGGGTGTTGCGAAAGCGGGTGACCACGCGGGTCTTCTGCGCCACCAGGACCAGATCCTGAATGCGCATGATCTTCGACACTGCCGCGACCATCTCCGGCGTCAGGCCGGGGGCCAGCGCCGTGAGGCTGGCTTCGTCAGCGTCGTCGCAGAGCAGCCAGTCGCGAAACCCGCCCACCGTGAGGTGGCTGACGGGGGCGAAGGCCTGGGCATCATGAGTGTCGATGATCAGGCGGGTGACTTCGTCGCTCTCATAGGGAATCAGCGCCTCCTGCAGAAAGGTCTTCAGTGGCACATTGGCCAGCGTCATCTGCGCGGCGGCGCGCTCGGCATCGTTGCTGGCCGCGACGCCGGCCAGGTAGTCGCCGGAGCGTGCCGGCGTAGCCTTGGCCATCAGCTCGCGCAGGCTGTCGAAGCGCCAGGTCTGGCCGGCCATGCTGTGGGAGTAGCTTGCCATGTATCTGTCCTCAACCAGTCTCTCTCGTTCGCCGTCGGGCAACGCCCGACGTCTGCTTGGCAGGCGTCAGGCGTTGCGGCGGTTGTCAGGCCGGGCTGACCTGCGGCTTGCCTGCGACCGGGTACTCATCCTGTTCGATGATGCCGGCAGCGCGATCCTGTTGCTCCAGTTCCAGCGCCTTGGGCACCGATAGCCAATAGGCCAGGCCGATGGCGGCAAAACCTGCGATCAGCTTGCCGATCAGCACTGGCAGGATGATGGTGGGCTGGAAGTTGGCCGTAAAGGACAAGTGGTCACCCAGCAGGAAGGCCGCACAGACGGCGAAGGCGATGTTGATCACCTTGTCCTTCGGTGGCATGAAGCGCACCAGGCGGAACATGGCCAGGATATTGGCGATGGTCGCGAGCATGCCGGCGCTGCCCACGGCGCTCAGGCCGACCTTGCTGCCCAGGTGTTCCAGCGGGCCGCCGAAGTATTTGCGCAGCAGGTAGACCATGGGGAAGGCGCCCGCCAGCATGATGCCGATGTAGCCGGCGGTTTCCAGGGCGCGGGTCTGGTCTTCGGCGTCCGCGATGATCGGGTCGAAGCCCCAGCCACCAAAGACGATGGTGAACACCCCGGTGAAGTACTCGACGATGGAGAATACCAGCACCAGTTTGATCATCGCGTCCAGGCCACGGCCGAAACCGATGAAGCCCTTAATCATCAGATCCGGCAGAAAACGCAGACCGGCAGCCAGGGCAACGACGAAGACGATGATCGGCAGCAGGTTGGCGAAGATGCTACCCAGGCCCATGGCCAGCTGATAGGTCGCCTCGCCATTGGTGGCGACCACTTCGCGGATCATCGGGTCGCTCGCCACCAGCAATACGCTGGCAATCAGTACGCCGAGCGGAATGGTCAGGATGCCGGACATGATGCCCAGTGCCATGTATTTGTGGTCACGCTTGTCGAGCATCGCCAGCCCCATGGGGATGGAGAAGACGATGGTGGCACCCCCCATGAAGCCGGTGATCAGCGCCATGACCAGCGCTTCCTTGCTCGACGCCAGCGCCGATGCCAGGTGATAGCCGCCCATGTCCGAGGCGATGATCATGGTCGCGGCCAGTGCCGGGTCGGCGCCGAGGGCGTTGAAAAACGGCCCGCAGGCCTTCTCGATGATCACCGTGAGATACGGGATGGAGGCCATGATGCCGGCCGCCGGTACGAAGATGTAGCCGGTGGCGTGGATGCCCTCCATGAACTCCTTGCCCAGGCCCTTCTCGCTGTCGTAGATGGCCGCGAACGCCCCTGCAACGGCGCAGGCCATGATGATGTAGAGAACGTAATTACCTATCTGATCCATTGCTGTGCCCTGACTGTCTTTATTGAGTGACGGTGCGGTATTGGCCCGCTCGAACGCTGCCTTGGCCGAGCCCTCTGCGCAGAGGCAGCAGGGCCGGCTTGCGGACGATCCGAACGGACGTGAGCCGCGTCTTGTGCATGGCAGACCGTTAACAACGGTGGATTAAAAGAACCCCAGCGGATTGATGTCGTAGCTGACCAGCAGGTTCTTGGTCTGCTGGTAGTGGTCGAGCATCATCTTGTGGGTTTCACGCCCGACCCCGGACTTCTTGTAGCCGCCGAAGGCAGCATGTGCCGGGTACAGGTGGTAGCAGTTGGTCCAGACGCGGCCGGCCTTGATCCCGCGGCCCATGCGGTACGCGGTGTTGATGTCGCGGCTCCACACACCGGCGCCCAGGCCGAACTCGGTGTCGTTGGCAATGGCCAGGGCTTCGGCTTCGTCCTTGAAGGTGGTCACGCCGATCACCGGGCCGAAGATCTCTTCCTGGAACACGCGCATCTTGTTGTGACCCTTGAGCAGGGTCGGCTGGATGTAATAGCCGCTGGCCA
>NZ_NIUB01000063.1 GCF_002197815.1 Pseudomonas oleovorans subsp. oleovorans | reverse complement strand
GCCAGCATTTTGCCTCGGGCTTCCTTCAGATTCGCAGTCGCCCGCGACACCCTTGCCTCTGGCTAACACTTCCCCTTGCCGGGTGTGTAGAGGACTTTCACCTCCAAGTCGTCCAGTCCACCACCACAGTGAACCGAACAGCGCCAGTCACGGCGCTACGCGCCATGCCTGGCGCACAATAAAAATGCCAGTCAGCTTAACTGACTGGCATTAGGGGCTTGCCCGGTCTTTTTATTCAGAAGCTCATGCGGTAATGCACGGTGTAGGCTTCCGCGCCGTCATTGGGGTTCTTCAGGCCCGCGTTGGAATAGTGAATGGCACGCAGACCAATCTCCTGCCCCGCGAAACGCAGGCCGACTCCGATGCGGTCTTCGAACTGAAACGACGAGCCCAGATCGTTGCTTTCCAGCTCTGTGCTGGAGAACGCCGCAACGCCGATGCCGGCTTCGATGTACGGACGCACGTTCTGCCCGGCGAACTCGTAAACGAATACCGGCGCGAAAGAAACGCTGTGGTTACTCGCCGTGTCATCGCCACCCCAGTAGGTGTAACCCAGGTCCCAGTAACCAGTCAGACGTCCATAGCTGCTCTCCAGCCAGCTGTGGTTCCAGTCCCACTGCGCGCCCAAGCGATAAACCATGGTGGAGTCGCCACTCTGACCAATAGCCGCGGTTACGTCCGCAGCCTGCGCAGCACCCATGATTCCAAACGTCAGGGCCGTAGCTGCGGCAAAGGCATATAACTTCTTCATGAGTCATTCCTTGTATAGCGGGAAGTTTTTATCAGGCTCGTTACAAAAATATAGAAGTATTCGATATCAGAGAAAGCCCAAACCGAAAAAAATTCACTATATCGAAAGCACTTCGGCCGTTTCACTCAACAAAATCGGCAATACTCGGCAAAGTTGCGCAGTGTTTCCGCTGCTCCAGTAGCGAGTGGCCCGAGTGGGCGCAGTTGCCAGCATGTCGTGCTGAGTGAGCAAACGCTGCAGCTGCCGCGCCACTGCCGCGCCGGTATCGATGAGGGTCACCGAAGGTGGCACCAGCTCGACCAGCAGCGGACGCAGGAAGGGATAGTGGGTGCAGCCGAGAATCAGCGTGTCACAGCCCTCGGCCAACAGCGGCGCCACATAACCTTGCAGCAGTTCGCGCGTGGCCGGTGCCTGCAGCTCGCCGGCCTCGATGCATTCCACCAACCCCGGACAGGGCTGGGTGATCACCCGCACATCATTGGCGAAGCGATCGAGCAGTGCAGCGAACCTGGCGCTCTTGAGCGTACCGGTGGTTGCCAGCACACCGACCACGCCACTGCGGGTCGCCGCCGCCGCCGGTTTTACCGCCGGCTCCATGCCGACGATGGGCAAATCCGGATAACGCTCGCGCAGCTCGGCGGCAGCTGCGGCCGTGGCGGTATTGCAGGCCAGCACCAGGGCCTTGGCACCCTGCGCCAGCAGGTGCTCGGTGATTAGCACGCAGCGTTCGCGAATGTATTCCGGGCTTTTCTCGCCGTAAGGCACGTGGCCGCTGTCAGCGACGTAAAGCAGCGACTCGTTGGGTAGTAGCTGACGAATCTCGCGCAGCACCGACAGGCCGCCGACGCCGGAGTCGAAAACGCCAATCGGCGCCTGCGACTGATTCATTTCAAATCATCCCCACGGCTACGCAGCCTATCCTTAGCAGGCCGTTGAAAAACTACCTGCGTTGGCAATACTGCGTTAAAAACGGCCTCAAAATGCTCATTTACAACACGTAAACTGCGCTTTTTCGGCCGTTTTTGCCTTGTCTTGCCTGCCTCGCCTACGTTTTTCAACGGCCTGTTAGCGCCCACCGCACACCTCGCAGGCCGGGTCACGCTTGACCCGCAACTCGCGAAAACGCGTACCCAGCGCGTCGATCAGCAGCAGACGGCCTACCAGCGGCTCACCGAAACCGGCCAGCAGCTTGAGCGCCTCCAGTGCCTGCAGGCTACCGACCAGCCCCACCAGCGGGCCGACCACGCCGGCTTCGCTGCAGGTCAGCTCGGCCTCGCTGCCGTGGCCATACAGGCAGTGATAACAAGGGCTGGCGGCGTTGCGCGGATCGAACACCGAGAGCTGGCCTTCCAGGCGGATCGCCGCCCCGGAGACCAGCGGCTTGCCCGCCGCGACGCAGGCAGCATTGACCGCCTCGCGGGTGGAGAAATTGTCCGAGCAGTCCAGCACCAGGTCGACGGAGCTCACGGCGGCGGCCAGCGAGTCGACGTCCAACGCCTGCCGATGCGGCACCAGTGTGATCTGCGGATTGATCGCCCCCAGCCGCGCCATGGCCGAATCCACCTTGGCCTGGCCGATGCTGGCGGTGTCGTGGGCGATCTGCCGCTGCAGGTTGGTCAGGTCCACCGTATCGAAGTCCGCCAGGTGCAACTCACCGACGCCAGCGGCCGCCAGATACAGCGCCACCGGCGAGCCCAGCCCGCCCATACCGACGATCAATACACGGCCCTGTTTGAGACGCAGTTGGCCTTGCACATCGATCTGTTTCAGCAGGATCTGCCGGCTGTAACGCAGCAGCTCATCATCGCTCAGCATCTGATCACTCACGGTCGAAACGTCCCAAACTGATGCGCTCATGACCACCCAGGTCACGCCGACTATTGACCGCGACGAAGCCGCCCTCGCTGAGCAAGCTGCGCACGGCCTCGGCCTGATCGAAGCCATGCTCCAGCAGCAGCCAGCCACCGGACAGCAGGTGCTGCGGCGCGGCCTGGATGATCACACGAATATCGTTCAGCCCGTCGCTGCCGGCGATCAGAGCGCTGCTCGGTTCGAAACGCACATCACCCTGTTCGAGATGCTGGTCGTCAGCGCGGATATAGGGTGGGTTGCTCAGGATCAGGCCATAACGCTGTCCGCTCAGTGCAGAGAACCAGTGGCTATGCAAGAACGCTGCGTTACCCAGTTGCAGGCGCTGACGGTTGCGCTCAGCCAGGGCCACGGCGTCCTCGACGCGATCCACGCCGGTCACCTGCCAGGCCGGACGCTCGCTGGCCAGGGCCAGGGCGATGGCGCCGGTGCCGGTGCCCAGATCGAGTACAGCCAGCGGCGTGGCCGGCAGCAGTTCGAGCGCGGTTTCCACCAGCAGTTCGGTGTCCGGACGTGGAATCAGGGTATGTGGCGCCACTTCCAGATCGAGGCTCCAGAAGCCCTGATGACCGAGGATATAAGCGACTGGCTCGCCCTGACGACGGCGTTGCAGGTGGTTCTGAAACAGGGCCAGTTGCTCGTCATCCAGCTCGCGCTCCGGCCAGGTACGCAGGTAACTGCGCGGCTTGTTCAGCGCGGCCGCCAACAGCAGCTCGGCGTCCAGCCGCGGCGTGGGCGAGTCGGGCAGGTCGGCGCTGTTAAGCAGGGATTCAATGGTGGCCATGTCGTTCTCGTAGCGGCGCCAGCCATGCGCACCGCTGCACTTAATCGCCCAACGCCGCCAACTGGTCGGCCTGGTACTCGGCCAGCAGCGGCTCGATGATGGCGTCGACGCCGCCTGCGATCACGTCGTTCAGCGAATACAGGGTCAGGTTAATGCGGTGGTCGGTCACCCGGCCCTGCGGGAAGTTGTAGGTGCGGATGCGCTCGGAGCGGTCGCCCGAGCCCACCAGCAGCTTGCGCGTTTCGGAGATTTCCTTGTGCGCCGCCGCTTCCTGCTGGTCCTGCAGCTTGGCCGCCAACCAGGCCATGGCCTTGGCGCGGTTCTTGTGCTGCGAGCGTTCTTCCTGACATTCCACCACGGTGCCGGTGGGAATGTGGGTGATGCGGATCGCCGAGTCGGTGGTGTTGACGTGCTGGCCACCGGCGCCGGATGAGCGGTAGGTGTCTACGCGCAAATCGGCCGGGTTGATCTCGATGGCCGCCTGCTCGTCCGGCTCCGGCAATACCGCCACAGTGCAGGCGGAGGTGTGGATGCGGCCCTGGGATTCGGTTTCTGGCACGCGCTGCACGCGATGAGCACCGGACTCGAACTTGAGCTTGGCGTAGACGTTGTCGCCCTCGACACGGGCGATCACTTCCTTGAAACCGCCGTGCTCGCCTTCGTTGGCCGACAGCACCTCGACGCGCCAACCCTGCCTCTCGGCATAGCGCGAGTACATGCGGAACAGGTCGCCGGAGAAGATCGCCGCCTCGTCACCGCCGGTGCCGGCGCGGATTTCCAGATAGACGTTGCGGCCGTCGTTGGGGTCTTTCGGCAGCAGCATGCGCTGCAGCTTGTCTTCCAGGGTGACCAGCGCTTCCTTGGCCTGGGCCACTTCCTCTTCGGCCATCTCGCGCATGTCCGCGTCGCTGTCCTTGAGCAGCGCCTGAGCGCCTTCGAGGTCGCTCTGTACCTTGCGCAGCTCGCGAAAGGTGGCAATCACCGGCTCGATCTCGGCGTATTCCTTGGAATAGGCGCGAAACTGCGTCTGCTTGGAAATCACCTCGGCATCGCCGAGCAGCGCCGTCAGTTCCTCGAAGCGGTCGCTGAGGTTGTCCAGCTTGTTCAACAGTGAAGCTTTCATTGCAGACCTTTGTCCTGCGGCGCGCTCTCGTCGAGAGCGAACAATTCCTGGGCCAGGCTGAGCGCATCGACGCGCCCCTCGGCGGTGAGTTTCTTCATGCGTACGCTGGGTGCGTGCAGCAGCTTGTTGGTCAGGCCACGGGCCAGTTGCGCCAGCACATCTTCGGGATTGCTGCCGTTGGCCAGCATGCGCTGCGCCTTGGCCAGTTCCTCGTCGCGCAGACGCTCGGCCTGCTGGCGATAGGCCTTGAGCACATCGACTGCGGCCAGCTCGCGCAGGCGCAGCATGAAATCGTCGGTACCGGCTGCCACCAGCTCCTCGGCTGCCTGCGCGGCGCCCTGGCGGCTCTTGAGGTTTTCCTCGATGACCTCGTGCAGGTCGTCGACGGTATAGAGGTAAACGTCGTCCAGCTCGCCCACCTGTGGCTCGATATCACGCGGCACGGCGATGTCGACCATGAAGATCGGCTTGTGCCTGCGTTTTTTCAGCGCGCTTTCCACCGCCCCCTTGCCGAGAATCGGCAACTGGCTGGCGGTGGAGCTGATGACGATATCGCTGTGCGCCAGCTCATCGGGGATGTCCGACAGCAGCACCGCATGCGCGCCGAACTGCTCGGCCAACTGGCTGGCGCGCTCCAGGGTGCGGTTAGCGACGACGATGCGCTTGATGCCCTGATCATGCAGGTGGCGGGCGACCAGGCTGATGGTTTCGCCGGCGCCGATCAGCAGCGCCTGGCTGCGGTGCAGGTCGGCGAAGATCTGCTTGGCCAGGCTCACGGCAGCGAAGGCCACGGACACCGGGTTTTCACCGATGGCGGTATCGGTGCGCACCGTCTTGGCAGTGCTGAAGGTGGCCTGGAACAGACGGCCGAGCAACGGTCCGACGGTGCCGGCCTCACGCGCCACGGCGTAGGCGGACTTGAGCTGGCCGAGAATCTGCGGCTCGCCCAGCACCATCGAGTCAAGCCCGCAGGCGACGCGCATCATGTGCCGAACCGCGTCCTCCTCGCTGTACACGTAGGCGCAGGCGCGCAATTCGGCGACACTCAGGCGATGATAGTCGGCCAGCCACTGCAGCACTTCATCGCTGCTCAGTTGATCTTGCTCCAGGTACAACTCGCTGCGGTTGCAGGTAGAGAGGATCGCTGCCTCGCGGCTGGGTGTCAGCCGACACAGCTGCTGCAACGCCTCGACCAGTTGCTCCGGGGTGAAAGCAACGCGCTCGCGCACCTCTACCGAGGCGGTCTTGTGGTTGATACCGAGGGCGATAAAGGCCATGCAGGGTCGCTGAGGGGCAATACGGGAGCCGGCAATTGTCCTACTTCGCCCCCGAGAGAACAACTCCCGCGACCTATTGTCCCAATAGACAGTTCGCCGCATCGTCCTGGCCAGTGGGCTTGCTCCAAGGCTTGTGTCATGATGCCGCGAACGTCGCAGGGCACGCGCCAGCACGGCCCCCGCCCCGGAATAACGCACGACAAGGCACTATGAACAGACCCCTCGCGTTGCTCACTGCATTCGCCTTCCTCAGCGGCTGCCAAACCTTCGCCCCCAGCGAGCCGGACGGTACGCCGCCGGTACAGGAAGCCGATCAGACCACCCAGCTGGAACCGAGCGAATACGGCTCGTTCAGCGAGGAAACCCTGTTCGCCCTGCTCACTGCCGAGCTGGCCGGGCAGCGCAATCGCTTCGACATCGCCCTCAGCAACTACGTGCAGCAGGCCAACGCCACTGGCGATGCCGGTGTTGCCGAACGCGCCTTCCGTATTGCCGAGTACCTCGGCGCCGAACAGGCCGCGCTCGACAGCGCACTGATCTGGGCCAGGAGCGCGCCAAGCAACATCGACGCCCAACGCGCCGCCGCCGTGCAGCTGGCCCGCGCTGGCCGTTACGACGAATCCATGACCTATATGGAGCAGGTGCTGCAGCGCCAGGGCGATACCCACTTCGACTTCCTCGCCCTGTCCGCCGCAGAAACCGACCCGGATACCCGCGCCGGCCTGCTGCAGGGCTTCGATCGCCTGCTGAGCAAGAACCCGGACAACAGCCAGCTGCTGTTCGGCAAGGCCATCCTCCTGCAACAGGACGGCCGCGCCGAAGAGGCACTGAAGCTGCTCGAAGACAGCGCGGCGAGCAGCAACGAGGTATCGCCGATCCTGCTGCGCGCCCGCCTGCTGCAGAGCCTCGGCCGTGGCAAAGAGGCCATGCCGATCCTGCAGAAAGGCATCCGCAACAACCCCGACGACAAACGCCTGCGCCTGACCTATGCGCGCCTGCTGGTCGAGCAGGATCGCCTCGACGACGCCAAGGGCGAGTTCGCCAAGCTGGTGCAGGAAAACCCCAACGACGACGACCTGCGTTTCTCCCTGGCGCTGGTGTGCCTGGAAGCTGAAGCCTGGGAAGAAGCCATCGTCTACCTCGAAGAGCTGGTCGAACGCCGCAGCCATGTCGATGCCGCGCACTACAACCTCGGCCGCGCTTACGAAGCGCTGAGCGACAACGACAGAGCTCTGCAGGAATACGCCCTGGTCGGCCCGAGCAACGACTATCTGCCGGCCCAGCAACGCCAGGCCGAACTGCTGTTCGCCCAACAGCGCAGTGAAGAAGCCAGCGCACGCCTGGCCCAGGCACGCAGCGCACAGCCCGATTACGCCATCCAGCTGTACCTGATCGAAGCCGAAGGCCTGAGCAATCACCGCCAGGTCGAGGCGGCCTGGAAGGTGATCAACGAAGGGCTGGAACAGTACCCCAACGACCTGAACCTGCTTTATACCCGCGCCATGCTCGCGGAAAAGCGCGATGACCTGGCCCAGCTGGAAACCGACCTACGCTATATCATCCAGCGCGAGCCGGAACACGCCATGGCGCTCAACGCCCTCGGCTACACCCTGGCCGACCGCACCACGCGCTATGAAGAAGCGCGCGAGCTGATCGAGAAAGCGCACCAGCTCAACCCGGACGACCCGGCGATTCTCGACAGCCTCGGCTGGGTCAACTATCGCCAGGGCAACCTCGACGAGGCCGAGCGCCTGCTGCGCCAGGCCCTGGAGAAATTCCCCGACCACGAAGTGGCCGCCCACCTCGGCGAAGTGCTCTGGGCCCAAGGCAAGCAGCGCGACGCCCGACGCGTCTGGCGCGACGCCCTCAGCGCAACGCCCGACAGCCCCATTCTGCGTGACACGCTGTTGCGCCTGACCGGTTCCGAGACTCTTTGATGCTTCGTCACCTACTCGTATTCAGCCTTATCGCCCTGCTCGCCGGCTGCGCCGGCCTCACCTCGCACGAAGCGCTGGAAGGCCAGGGCGACCCGGCCCAGTGGAAAGCCCACAAAGAGCAGATCACTCAGCTCGATGGCTGGCAGATCAACGGCAAGATCGGCATCCGCGCCCCGCAGGACTCCGGCAGCGCCACCCTGTTCTGGCTGCAGCGCCAGGATTACTACGACATTCGCCTGTCCGGCCCGCTGGGTGGCGGCGCCGCCCGCCTGACCGGCCGCCCGGGCGACATCCTGCTGGAAGTATCCAACCGCGGTCGTTTCCGCGCCGAATCGCCGGAAGCCCTGCTGCAAGAGCAACTGCGCCTGGACCTGCCAGTGTCCAACCTGCTCTGGTGGATTCGCGGCCTGCCCGCCCCGGAAAGCCGCAGCCGCATTACACTCGATGAGCAAAGCCACCTGGCGCAGCTGGAACAGGACGGCTGGCAGGTCGAATACCAGCGCTACACCGAGCAGAACGGCTACGCCCTGCCGGAGCGCCTGAAGCTCTACGGCCAGGACCTGGAAGTGACCCTGGTGATCAAGGACTGGCAGCCGCGTCAGTTGGGGCAGTAAGCGACCACATTCTCTGTGGGAGGGGGGGGCTTCGGCCGCGACAGCTTGCCCAGCGCCGCCCATAGCACGCAGCCGCGTGGATAGGCCACGCGGCCTGCTACTTCCGCGGACCACTTCCTCTCCCATTTATGGGAGAGGGCCGGGGAGAGGGTGATTTGCCGCCCCTCTCCCCCGCGCCTTTCCCGCAAGCGGGAGAGGGGAGGCAAGCCCCTAACACGACTCTTCAGCGCACTCCATGACCAACACCGCCATCCCCAGCCACGCCGAACTGATCCTGCCCGCCCCCGCCAAGCTCAACCTGATGCTGCATATCCTCGGCCGCCGCGCCGACGGCTATCACGAGCTGCAGACCCTGTTTCAGTTTCTCGACCACGGCGACGAACTCGGTTTCAGCCTGCGCCAGGATGGCGAAATCCGCCTGCATACACCCATCGACGGCGTGCCACATGACAGCAACCTGATCGTGCACGCGGCCAAAAGGCTGCAGGAAGCCAGCGGCACCCAGCTCGGCGCCGATATCTGGCTGAACAAGCGCCTGCCCATGGGCGGCGGCATCGGCGGTGGCAGCTCGGATGCCGCCACCACCCTGCTCGGTCTCGACCACCTGTGGCAAACCCAACTGGGCGAAGATCGCCTGGCCGAACTGGGCCTGACCCTGGGCGCCGACGTACCGGTATTCGTGCGCGGCCGCGCGGCCTTCGCCGAGGGCGTTGGCGAGCGCCTGACCCCAGTCGAACTGGACGAGCCCTGGTTCCTCGTCGTAGTACCGCAAGTCTTTGTCAGCACAGCAGAGGTTTTCGGCTCGCCCGAGTTGACACGCGATACGCCGCCCATTAAAGTTCGCAGCCTTCTTGCGGGGGGTGGTCGAAACGACTGCCAGCCGGTTGTAGAGAAGCGTTACCCTGAAGTTCGTAACGCTTTGATCTTGTTGAACAAATTTGTTTCAGCTAGATTGACCGGCACTGGAGCTTGCATATTTGGGAGCTTCCCAAATAGGGACGATGCTGATAAAGTCGCCCGCCAACTTCCAGGCACTTTGCCGAGCTTTGTCGCTCAAGGTCGCAACATTTCGATGCTGCACCGCAGGCTCCAAGCATTGGCCAAGAAGTGAATGCTCAGCATTCGGTTATATGATACAGGGGCGTCGCCAAGCGGTAAGGCACCAGGTTTTGATCCTGGCATGCGTTGGTTCGAATCCAGCCGCCCCTGCCATAACCTCCCTCGGGAGGCATCGAGAACCGAGTCAACAAGCATTCAACACAGAATATAGGGGCGTCGCCAAGCGGTAAGGCACCAGGTTTTGATCCTGGCATGCGTTGGTTCGAATCCAGCCGCCCCTGCCATTTTCCATACCCATCCAGGTATACCCCCAGCCGGCAGGTACTGCGCGTGTCCAAGATGATGGTCTTCACGGGGAACGCAAACCCCGATCTGGCGCGACGGATCGTTCGTCAGCTGCACATTCCCCTCGGCGATGCTTCGGTCGGTAAGTTCTCCGACGGCGAAGTCATGATCGAAATCAACGAGAACGTTCGCGGTAAGGACGTCTTCCTGATTCAGCCGACCTGTGCACCCACCAACGACAACCTGATGGAACTGGTAGTGATGGCCGACGCCTTCCGCCGTTCCTCGGCGACTCGCATCACTGCAGTCATCCCCTACTTCGGTTATGCTCGCCAGGATCGCCGTCCGCGCTCCGCGCGCGTGGCAATCAGCGCCAAAGTGGTTGCCGACATGCTCACCGTGGTCGGTATCGACCGCGTACTGACCGTCGACCTGCACGCTGACCAGATCCAGGGCTTCTTCGACATTCCGGTGGACAACATCTACGGCTCCCCGGTCCTGGTCGATGACATCGAAGACCAGCGCTTCGACAACCTGATGATCGTCTCCCCCGATATCGGCGGAGTTGTTCGTGCTCGCGCCGTGGCCAAGAGCCTGGGCGTCGACCTGGCTATCATCGACAAGCGTCGCGAGAAGGCCAACCAGTCCGAAGTGATGCACATCATCGGTGACGTCGAAGGCCGTACCTGCATCCTGGTCGACGACATGGTCGACACCGCCGGTACCCTGTGCCACGCCGCCAAAGCACTGAAAGAGCGCGGCGCCGCCAAGGTCTACGCCTACTGCACCCACCCGGTGCTGTCCGGCCGCGCCATCGAGAACATCGAGAATTCCGTCCTGGACGAGCTGGTGGTCACCAACACCATCCCGCTGTCCGCTGCGGCGCAGTCCTGCTCGCGTATTCGCCAGCTCGACATCGCCCCGGTCGTCGCCGAAGCGGTCCGCCGCATCAGCAACGAAGAATCGATCAGCGCCATGTTCCGCTAAGCGGAACTGGCCAGATCACACTGCCCCGCCTCGTGCGGGGCTTTTTGCCCTACCGCCCGAGGCTGGTCGCAAGCCACAAGGCGGTTTGGTTATTTTGGAGATGTGAAATGACTGTTGAATTTGCCCTGAATGCCGAAGTGCGTTCCGACCTGGGGAAAGGTGCGAGCCGCCGCCTGCGTCGTAACGTGTCCATGGTGCCTGCCGTGATCTACGGTGGCGACAAAGCCCCGCAATCGATCAGCCTGCTGGCCAAAGACCTGGCCAAGCTGCTGGAAAACGAAGCTGCCTTCAGCCACGTCCTGAGCCTGGACGTTGCCGGTACCAAAGAAAACGTTCTGATCAAAGCCCTGCAGCGCCACCCGGCCAAAGGCTTCGTTCTGCACGCTGACTTCCAGCGCGTCGTAGCCGGCCAGAAACTGACCGCCCACGTACCCCTGCACTTCATCAACGAAGCAACCGCCGTTGGCGTGAAGCAGCAAGGTGGCGAGATCTCCCACACCATCAGCGAAGTCGAAGTTTCCTGCCTACCGAAAGACCTGCCGGAATTCATCGAAGTCGACATGGCTGCCGTAGAAGTTGGCCAGACTGTCCACATGTCCGACCTGAAGCTGCCGAAAGGCGTTGAGCTGGTTGCTCTGGCTCACGGTAACGACCTGGCTGTCTCCAACATCCACGCCAGCCGCGTTAAAGACGAAGAAGGCGCTGCCGAGTAATCGCAGCGCGGAACCCGCCCGGCAGGCGATCACGCCGGGCGATTTCCTCAAAAGGGCTCCTGTATGACTGCCGTACAACTGATCGTTGGCCTGGGTAACCCCGGCCCCGAATACGACCAGACCCGGCACAATGCAGGGGCCCTTTTCGTTGAGCGCGTGGCCGAGAGCCAGCGCGTCAACCTCTCTGTCGATCGCAAGTATTTCGGCCTGGTGGGCAAGTTCGTTCACCAGGGGCGCGAAGTTCGCCTGCTCATCCCCACCACCTACATGAACCGCAGCGGCCAGTCCGTGGCGGCCTTGGCCAATTTCTTCAAGCTCAAGCCCGAAGAAATCCTGGTGGCCCACGACGAACTCGACATGCCACCCGGCGTCGCCAAGCTCAAACAGGGCGGCGGCCACGGTGGGCACAACGGCCTGCGCGACATCATCGCCCAGCTCGGCAACCAGAATAACTTCCACCGCCTGCGGCTCGGCATCGGCCATCCGGGGCACGCCAGCCTGGTATCCGGCTACGTGCTCGGACGCGCCCCACGCAGCGAACAGGAACTGCTCGACAAGAGCATCGACTTCGCCTTGGACGTCCTGCCGGAAATACTTGCCGGCGACTGGACCGTGGCCATGCGCAAACTGCATAGCCAGAAGGCCACCAAGTAACCACCTTTCCCCCGAGGGACACATCATGGGATTCAACTGCGGCATCGTCGGCCTGCCCAACGTCGGCAAGTCCACCCTGTTCAACGCCCTCACCAAATCCGGCATCGCGGCGGAGAACTTCCCCTTCTGCACCATCGAGCCGAACAGCGGCATCGTGCCCATGCCCGACCCGCGCCTGGATGCCCTGGCCGAGATCGTCAAGCCCGAAAAGGTCATCCCCACCACCATGGAATTCGTCGACATCGCCGGCCTGGTAGCGGGCGCGTCGAAAGGTGAAGGCCTGGGCAACAAGTTCCTCGCCAACATCCGCGAGACCGACGCCATCGCCCACGTGGTGCGCTGCTTCGAAGACGAGAACGTCATCCACGTTGCCAACAGCGTCGACCCCAAGCGCGACATCGAGATCATCGACCTCGAACTGATCATGGCCGACCTCGACAGCTGCGAGAAGCAACTGCAGCGCGTGGCTCGCACCGCCAAGGGTGGCGACAAGGAATCCGTGGCGCAGAAGGCCCTGCTGGAAAAGCTCATCCCCCACCTCACCGAAGGCAAGCCGGCACGCAGCCTGCTCAAAGACCTGGGTGACGACGAGAAGCGCCTGGCCAAGACCTTCCACCTGCTCACCACCAAGCCGGTGATGTACATCGCCAACGTCGCCGAAGACGGCTTCGAGAACAACCCGCACCTCGACGTGGTCAACGCCATCGCCGAAGCGGAAGGCGCCATCGTCGTACCGGTGTGCAACAAGATCGAAGCCGAGATCGCCGAACTGGACGATCTCGAAGAAATGCAGATGTTCCTCGAAACCATGGGCATGGAAGAGCCGGGCCTGAACCGCGTGATCCGCGCCGGTTACTCGCTGCTCAACCTGCAGACCTACTTCACCGCTGGCGTGAAGGAAGTACGCGCCTGGACCGTCAAAGTCGGCGCCACCGCCCCGCAGTCGGCTGCAGCGATCCACACCGACTTTGAAAAAGGCTTCATCCGCGCCGAAGTCATCGCCTACAACGACTTCATCCAGTACAAGGGCGAAGCCGGCGCCAAGGAAGCCGGCAAATGGCGCCTGGAAGGCAAGGACTACATCGTCAAGGACGGCGACGTGATGCACTTCCGCTTTAACGTTTGATCGTTGGGAGCAGTGCATGAACAAAACCCCGCGAAGCGGGGTTTTGTTGTTTTTGGGGTTTGGGAATCTCCAGGTAGCGGCTAGCGCGAACCGGGCATTATGAATCCGCTACGAACGACCCGACTGAACCAGGCCACCCCAGGAAATGGGCTTTTCAGCACTCCCCAATGCTGACTAGACCAGTCCTTCCCAGAAAAATCGACCAATGTAGTCACGTAACCGCTCCATAAACCCCGTCCTGGCGGACGGTTTTTTTTCAGGAAGCAGAGGCAGAAGCTGGCGAGCAACTCCACGGCAGCAGCGCTTCGTAACCCTCGACGCGGCTCGCCGCTGGCAGGCGTTCAAGGATGTGGCGCAACCAGGCATAGGGCTCTCGCCCATTAGCCTTGGCGGTTTCGATCAGGCTGTAGATCTGCGCGCTGGCCGTGGCACCCTTGGGCGTGTCGCTGAACAGCCAGTTCTTGCGGCCGATGACGAAGGGACGGATGGCGTTCTCGGCGCGGTTGTTGTCGATCGGTAGATGCCCGCCTTCGATGTAGCGCACCAGCCTGCTCCAGTTGCTGG
>NZ_NIUB01000062.1 GCF_002197815.1 Pseudomonas oleovorans subsp. oleovorans | reverse complement strand
CTGGCCTGGTTCGACCGCCTGGGATTAGCCCGACTCTCATAACCTCAATCCCTCGAACCGCCCGGTGCGGACCCGCATGCCGGGTGGTGTGGCAGGGGCGCAGTTCATCAGAACTGCCCCCTATGCCGATTGTGCGTTATTTCTTCACGCAGCCGGCTTCGTCGAAGCTGACCTGTCGGCTGTTCCCGCCTTTACGTTTCTCTCGGTAGTGGTAGCGCTGCTGCCCATTGCTGCTGGTGACTCTGTCTGGCTTGCCCAGGCTGCTTTCCACGTCGGCGCGGCTCATGCCGAGGCGGACTTCCTTGCGGATGATCGCCTGGCGTCTCTCGCTGCTGGTCAGCAGGTTGTCGCAACCATCGTCCTGTTGGCCGACGATGACCAGCTCGCCACTGCCGGTCGTGGTGGTTGCTGCGCGCCGGCCTGGGTCCGCGAGAGGGATTGCCTTGCCGCTGCTGGGCGTGTGGTTGCGCGTATCCTGCAGGTGCTGCTCTTGATCGTCGGCGCAGCCGTGGCGGGTGAAGGTGACATGGCCATTTGCACTCACGCAGCGGAACACACTGGCCGCTGAGCTGTCTGCAATAGGGTAGAGAAGTGCAGCGGCCAATAGCGCTGCGAAGTGCAGTCCTCGCATGAGTCGTCCTCCCTGACGTTTGCCTGCTTCAGGTTAGACCGTTTTTTCGTACTCGCCAGGGTGTCCTGACGCGGGTAGCTGGCGTCGCATAGCCAGGTTTTCATGCGAGATCGAAGTTTGTGATGCAAGCAGTTGTTCTTGCCGCGCTTTTGTCACGTACAAAGCTGTTTTGCGGTGTTATCATTCGCCGCGTCAGCCCCGCCGGGGCTTGTGGAATACCACCATGGACTTACCCAGTAGTTACTCAATACTCCCCTCGCACAATCGTGTAAGACCTGATTGATCCCCTCTGGCGTGTCCGCCAACTGGGGTGGAGCGCGCTATGACTGAATTAGAAGCCAAAAAGCCGCAAGAGAGCTTGCAGGATCGCCTGGCCCAGGTGATCGAACTGCTGCATCGGCACAAGCTGGTCGAAGACTTGACTCATCGTCAGGAAGGCCAGCATCACGACCGGGTCGAGAACCTGGTGCATCGTCAGAATCTCGTCGAGCTGCAGCGCAAGCTCGAAGATCTGCACCCTGCGGACATCGCCCACATCCTCGAAGCCTTGCCGCTCGACGAACGTCTCACCGTCTGGCAGTTGGTCAAGTCCGAGCGCGATGGCGACATCCTGCTGGAAGTCTCTGACGCGGTACGGGAAACCCTGATCGCCGACATGGACGATCACGAGATTCTCGCCGCGGCCAAGGACCTGGACGCCGACGAGCTCGCCGACCTGGCGCCGGAACTGCCGCGCGACGTCGTTCACGAGCTGATGGAATCGCTCGACGCCCAGCAGCGCGAGCGTGTGCGTTCGGCCCTGTCCTACGAAGAAGATCAGGTCGGTGCGCTGATGGACTTCGAGATGGTCACCATCCGCGAAGACGTCAGCCTGGAGGTGGTTCTGCGTTATCTGCGCCGCCTGAAAGAGCTGCCGAGCCATACCGACAAGCTGTTCGTGGTCGATTACGACGGCGTGCTCAAGGGCGTGCTGCCGATCAAACGCCTGCTGGTCAACGACCCGGACAAGCAGGTCGGCGAAGTCATGGCCGACGATCCGGTGAGTTTTCACCCGGATGATGATGCTTATGACGCCGCCCAGGCCTTCGAACGTTACGACCTGATTTCCGCCCCGGTGGTGGACAAGAACGGCAAGCTGATCGGCCGTCTGACCATCGACGAGATGGTCGACCTGATCCGTGAGGAAAGCGAAAGCGAAGTGCTGAACATGGCCGGTCTGCGCGAGGAAGAAGACATCTTCGCCTCGGTGTGGAAGTCGGTGCGCAACCGTTGGGCCTGGCTGGCGATCAACCTGGTCACCGCATTCCTCGCTTCGCGGGTGATCGGCCTGTTCGAAGGCTCGATCGAGAAGCTGGTGGCGCTGGCGGCGCTGATGCCTATCGTTGCCGGTATCGGCGGCAACTCGGGTAACCAGACCATCACCATGATCGTGCGCGCCATAGCGCTGGATCAGGTCAGTACCGGTAACACCGCGCGGCTGGTGCGCAAGGAGCTGGGGGTTTCCCTGATCAACGGCATCCTCTGGGGCGGCGTGATTGGTGGGGTGGCCTATTACCTGTACGACAGCTGGTCGCTGGGCGTGGTGATGACCGCGGCAATGACGCTCAACCTTCTGCTGGCGGCGCTGATGGGGGTGCTGATCCCCATGACCCTGGCGCGCCTCGGGCGCGACCCGGCCATGGGGGCCAGCGTGATGATCACTGCGGTGACCGACAGCGGCGGTTTCTTCATCTTCCTGGGCTTGGCGTCGATCTTCCTGCTGTAAGCCGGGTCAGTTCATCAGTTCTACCAGGGCGCCAGGTATCGAGAAAGGCCGTGCTGCAGCAGGGTGCCGTCGACCGAGAAGTGCTCACCCGACATCAGTCCATGCTTCTCGGCCAGGCGCACCACTTCGCTCAGAAACTCGGTGGCCACGGCCTGAGCATTGAGGCGGTCACGGTTCTTCGAGAACACCGAGTGATCCCACACCGGGTCGTCGATGGCCAGGCCGACGAACCAGCGAAAAAGCAGGTTGTAGCCCAGTTGTTCCATGAGCATGCGCTCGCTGTGTAGCGAGTAGAACAGCTGCAGCAATATCGTAAACCACACGCCGCAAAACCAGGCAGGGCGTGGGCGAATTTCAACAAGCTGCTAGCTCGCGAGACTTTGAACAGGCTCTTAGGGCTCGCCTCAGGCTTCTTCGGCGGCCATTTCCACGTCGTGGGCAATCAGAGCGACCAGCGCGTTCTGCTGGCGGCGCGACAACTGACGAAAACGCTGCAGCAATTCACGCTCATGGAGGCTCAGTTCGGGGCTGTCGAGACGCAGGCTGAGATCGTCATCCAGCGCACCTTCCTGAAGCATGCTCTGCTCCAGGCGGGCGATGATTTCCGAATTCATGCTGCGATGATGGTTGCGTGCTACGTCAGCGATACGCTCACGCATGCCATCTGGCAAGCGAACGACAAATTTGTCAGCCGTGCGGCTGGAGTAAATAGCCTGTTTCATAGGGCGCATACATTACCGGTTAGTTCAGGGAGCGATACTGGTAGTCAGTGTCGAGATTGTCACCGGTTTGACCGTGTTTCGCACTAGCCGTTCAACCGGTATCGCGTTCTGCGTCATTATGACCCGAGAGTCATCTGAACAGTTCCTTGACGCCAAATACGTGTCGGATTGTGATTCAGGTGGCGGCTTTATGCCAGCACCGATTGTCTGAAATGCGTGGTATTCGGCAGAACTCATCTTGTCGCGTGGCTCGAGCATAAAAGTTTCAAGTTTCGGTCACTCAATCGTCATCCGTGGTTCGCGGGTCTGACACAGCTTGCGCCTACCTTGGTCTACACCAGAAGGCGCGAGTTAGCTGCCTTCGTATCGACAATGATAGTAGAGGGCCAGCCCATGCGCGCAGCGATTCGAGTCGACCGTCTGAACAAGAGCTTCGGCCGCAAACAGGCGTTGTTCGACCTGGCGCTGTCGGTACAGCCAGGTGAAATGGTGGCCTTGATCGGTGCTTCGGGGTCGGGCAAGTCGACCCTGCTGCGCCATCTCGCCGGCTTGGCACGCGGCGATGCCGGCAGTATCGAAGTGCTCGGTCGCCAGGTCCAGGCCGATGGTCGCCTCAACGGCGACGTGCGCCGTCAGCGCGCCGATATCGGCTACATCTTCCAGCAGTTCAATCTGGTCGGCCGCCTCAGTGTGATGCAGAACGTGCTGCTCGGTGGTCTGGGGCGCATGCCGCGCTGGCGTGGCAGCCTCAGCCTGTTCAATGCCGAGGAAAGGCAGCGTGCCATGCAGGCGCTGGAGCGGGTCGGTCTGGCCGAGTTCGCCGCACAGCGTGCTTCGACCCTGTCCGGGGGGCAGCAGCAACGCGTGGCCATCGCCCGCGCGCTGTGCCAGCAGGCCGAGGTGATTCTCGCCGACGAACCCATCGCCTCGCTCGACCCGGAGTCGGCGCGCAAGGTGATGGAGATTCTCGCCGACATCAACCGCCGCGATGGCAAGACGGTGGTGGTGACCCTGCATCAGGTCGATTACGCGGTGCGCTATTGCCAGCGCGCCGTGGCGCTCAAGGGCGGGCGAATTCATTTCGACGGCCCGACCGCGGGCTTCAACCCAGATTTCCTCAATGACCTCTACGGCGGCGATCTCGATATCAGCCTGCTGCTGCCGCAAGGGCAGCGCCCACGGGCTGTAGAGCGTCCGCTGACGCTGGCCAAGGTCTGACGTCCCTCAGATTCGAACCCTAACGCCAACCCGCAACAGGAGTGTGCTCCATGTTCAAACGCATCGGCCAGGTGCTGGCTGCCTCCGCGCTCGTCACCGGTTCCCTGCTGAGCTCGGCCCAGGCCGCCGAGGAACTCAACTTCGGCATCATTTCCACCGAGTCTTCGCAGAACCTCAAGGCCATGTGGGACCCCTTCCTGGCTGACATGAGCAAGCAGACCGGGGTGAAGATCAACGCCTTCTTCGCCCCGGACTATGCCGGGATCATCCAGGGCATGCGCTTCGACAAGGTCGACGTGGCCTGGTACGGCAACAAGTCGGCGATGGAAGCGGTGGACCGCGCCGGCGGCGAGATCTTCGCCCAGACCGTAGCGGCCAACGGCGCCCAGGGCTACTACAGCCTGCTGGTGGCGCACAAGGACAGCCCGATCAATTCGGTCGAGGACATGCTCAAGAACGCCAAGAGCCTGACCTTCGCCAACGGCGACCCGAACTCCACTTCCGGTTATCTGGTGCCCGGTTACTACGTGTTCGCCCAGAACAACGCCGACGCCGGCAAGATCTTCAAGCGCTCGCTCAACGGCAGTCATGAGGTCAACGCCTTGTCGGTGGCCAACAAGCAGGTCGATGTCGGCACCTTCAACAGCGAGGGCATGGAGCGTCTGGAAGTGACCGCGCCGGACAAGGCCGCGCAGCTCAAGGTGATCTGGACCTCGCCGCTGATCCCGTCCGACCCCATCGTCTGGCGCAAGAACCTGCCGCAGGAAACCCGCGACAAGCTGCGTGAATTCTTCATGAGCTATGGCGACCAGCCGCAGGAACTGAAAGTCCTGGAAGGGCTGCAGTGGGGCAAGTTCCGTGCCTCGAATGACGATCAGCTGCTGCCGATTCGTCAGCTCGAGCTGTTCAAGAAACGCACCGAAGTGGCCAACAACGACAAGCTCAAGGACGCCGACAAGCAGGCCCAGCTCAAGGCGCTGGATGCTGAACTGGCCAAGTTGGAACAGCGCATGGCCGAGCTCGAGAAGCAGAACGGCGCCAGCGCCGGTTGATCCTGGCAGCCCCTCGGTCGACGCCGGGGGGCTGACTGCAATGGTTTTTCCCGAGATACCTTGATGACCACTCTGACTACCCTAAATCCGGTTGCCGATGGCAAGCGCAGCTGGTTGCAGTTGATCGGCTGGGGGCTGTTCCTGGCCGTGCTTGCCTGGTCCTGGCAGGGCGCGGAAATGAATCCGCTGGCCCTGGTTCGCGACAGCGGCAACATGGCCACCTTCGCCGCCGATTTCTTCCCACCGGATTTCAGCAATTGGGAGTTCTACCTCAAGGAAATGCTCGTCACCGTGCAGATCGCTCTGTGGGGCACGGTGCTGGCCATCCTCTGCGCCATTCCGCTGGGCATTCTCTGTGCCGAGAACATCGTGCCCTGGTGGGTGTACCAGCCGGTACGCCGGGTGATGGATGCCTGTCGTTCGATCAATGAAATGGTCTTCGCCATGCTCTTCGTCGTTGCGGTCGGGCTCGGCCCCTTCGCCGGCGTGCTGGCGCTGTTCATCAGCACCACCGGGGTGCTGGCCAAATTGTTCGCCGAGGCGGTCGAGGCCATCGATCCCGGCCCGGTCGAAGGTGTGCGCGCCACCGGCGCCAGCGCCCTGCAGGAGGTGATCTTCGGCGTCATCCCCCAGGTGTTGCCACTGTGGATTTCCTTCTCGCTGTATCGCTTCGAGTCCAACGTGCGCTCGGCCACGGTGGTCGGCATGGTCGGTGCCGGGGGTATCGGGGTGATGCTCTGGGAGTCGATTCGCGGCTTCCAGTTTGCCCAGACCTGCGCGCTGCTGATCGTGATCATCCTGGTGGTGAGCGCCATCGACATCCTGTCCCAGCGCCTGCGCAAGCTTTTTATCTGAACGAGAGGGAGGGCGCCTGCGTGCGCCCTTTTCAGACCATGCACATGTCTAGACAAGATCAGCCGCTCTACCTGGAGCTGGCTGGCGTGCTGCGCGAAGAGTTGCAGCACATGAGCCCGGGCGATTACCTGCCGGGCGAGATGCAACTGGCCGCGCGCTTTGCCGTCAACCGCCACACCCTGCGCCGCGCCGTGGACGAACTGGTGCTCGAAGGTCGCCTGCTGCGTCGCCAGGGCAAGGGTACCCAGGTGTTGGCCAAACCGCTGGTGTACCCGGTGGAGGCGGGCAGTGCCTTCAGTCAGTCGCTGTCGGCGCTGGGTCACTGCGTTGAAGCGCAGTTGATCGAACGCCAGCATCGCCCCGGTAGTAGTGAGGAATGCCGCCACCTGCAACTGCCCGACGGCAGTGAGCTGATCGAGCTGACCACCCTGCGCCTGCTCGAGGGCCAGCCGCTGAGCCTGATCCGCCACCGCTTCTGCGCCAGCCTGGCGCCGCTACTGGCCGACTACCAGGGTGGTTCGCTGCGCCAGTACCTGGCCGAGCGCGACCTGCCGCTGGCGCGCACTTTCAGCCTGATTGGTGCGCGTCTGCCCAGTCACGCAGAAGCCGCGCACCTGCTGATGCCGCGCCATGCGCCGCTGCTCAGCGTACTCACATTGTCCCGCGATCCCGCTGGCCGGGCGGTGGAGCTGGCGCAGTCCAGCAGCCGCGCCGACCGCTTCCAGTACCAGGTAGCGACCTGATGGAGACCCGCATGAACGAAACCGACCCGAACATCGCCGCGCGGCAGCGCTGGATGGGCGTGCTGGCCCGCGCCGGCAGCGCTCTCGACGCCCATGAGGCGGCGCTGAAAGACAGCGCCTACCAGCTGATCCGCGCCCCGGAGGTGGGCATGACCCTGGTGCGCGGGCGCATGGGCGGCACCGGCAGCGCCTTCAACCTCGGCGAGATGACCGTGACCCGCTGCGTGGTGCGCCTGGCCGACGGCCGTACCGGCTACAGCTACCTGGCTGGTCGCGACAAGCGCCGCGCTGAACTGGCCGCCCTGGCCGACGCCCACCTGCAGGGCAGTGACCAGGCGCGCTGGCTCAGTGACCTGATCGACCCCCTGGCCCGCCAGCAGCGCGAACAGCGTCTGGCCCGAGCCGCACAGACTGCCACCACCCAGGTCGAGTTCTTCACCCTGGTCAGAGGAGAGGATTGATGACTACGCCGCACAGTTCGCACTGGCTGCAACCGGCTTTCGACGACCCGGTGCTCGACGCTCAGGTCAGTTTCCGCGCGGCCCTCGGAGCCCTGGCCGAACCGGGGTTGCCGCGCGCCATGGATCGTGCCCATGCCTTGGGCGATCTGGCTCCAGCTACCTATGGCTTGTGTCTGGCCTTCCTCGACAGTGATACGCCTCTGTGGCTGGCGCCGCGTTTCGACACGCCGCTGATTCGCGCCAACCTGGCGTTCCACTGCGGCTGCCCGATTGTCGCTGAACGTGAGATCGCCCTGTTCGCCTTGCTCGATGAAAGCGAGCTGGACGATCTGTCGGACTTCGACAATGGCAGCGAACGCTACCCGGACCAGTCCTGCACGCTGCTGATTCAACTCGACGATCTGCATGCCGGGTCTGCCTTGCGTTGGCGCGGTCCCGGCATCAGGGACGTGCGCAGCGTCAACCTGCCGTTGCCGGCCGTGTTCTGGCAACAGCGCCAGGCGCGCAGCGCCTTTCCCCGTGGTCTGGATTGCTTCTTTGCCGCAGGCAGCGAAGTGATCGGCCTGCCGCGTAGCACCCGCGTGCTGATCGAAACCGAGGAGGCTGCCTGATGTATGTCGCCGTCAAGGGTGGCGAACGCGCCATCGACAATGCCCATCAACTGCTGGCCAGCCGTCGCCGTGGCGATACCACGATCGCTGAATTGGGCGTTAAACAGATCCGCCAACAGTTGCCGCTGGCCGTGGCCCGCGTCATGAGCGAAGGCTCGCTGTACGACGAGGAACTGGCTGCGCTGGCGATCAAGCAGGCCGCAGGCGACCTGATGGAGGCCATCTTCCTGCTGCGCGCCTACCGCACCACGCTGCCGCGCTTCGGTGCCAGCGAGCCGCTGGATACCACGCAGATGCAGCTGGAGCGGCGTATCTCCGCCACCTTCAAGGACTTGCCGGGTGGCCAATTGCTTGGCCCGACCTTCGACTACACCCACCGCCTGCTGGATTTCGCCCTGCTGGCCGAGGGTGAGTATCCGGCGCCGCAAGCGGCGGTGACCGATGAGCCCAAGCCCTGTCCGCGGGTGCTGGATTTTCTCGCTGACGAAGGGCTGATGACCCGCGAGACGGATGACGGTGCGCCGGTGCCGGATATCACCCGCGAGCCGCTGGCCTTTCCCGCCAGCCGCGCCGAGCGCCTGCAGGCACTGGCGCGTGGTGATGAAGGCTTCCTTCTGGCGCTGGGCTATTCCACTCAGCGCGGTTACGGGCGCAACCATCCCTTCGCCGGGGAAATCCGCATCGGCGCCGTGGACGTGTGGATGACGCCCGCCGAACTGGGCTTCGCCGTGCCGCTGGGCGACATCGAAATCACCGAGTGCGAGATGGTCAACCAGTTCGTCGGGGAAAGCGCCGAGCAGGCGCAGTTCACTCGCGGCTACGGCCTGGCCTTCGGCTATGCCGAGCGTAAGGCCATGGGCATGGCCCTGGTCGACCGCGCCCTGCGTGCCGGCGAATACGGCGAAGAGGTGCAGGGCCCGGCGCAGGAAGAGGAGTTCGTACTGATGCACTGCGACAACGTCGAGGCTGCCGGCTTCGTCTCGCACCTCAAATTGCCGCACTACGTCGACTTCCAGGCCGAACTGGAACTGATCCGCACGCTGCGCCGTCAGGCGTCGGCAGAGGAGAACCGCTGATGAATCTTTGCACTGCAAGCGGCGCCCGTGAGGCGACGGCCTACAACTTCGCCTACCTGGACGAGCAGACCAAGCGCATGATCCGTCGCGGCCTGCTCAAGGCCGTGGCGATCCCCGGTTACCAGGTGCCTTTCGGCGGTCGTGAGATGCCGCTGCCCTATGGCTGGGGCACCGGCGGCATGCAGCTGACCGCCGCCATTCTTGGTGCGAACGATGTGCTCAAGGTCATCGATCAGGGTGCTGACGACACCACCAACGCGGTGTCGATTCGCCGCTTCTTCGCCCGCACCGCTGGCGTCGACACCACCGAACGCACGGAGGAGGCCAGCGTGATCCAGACCCGCCACCGCATCCCGGAAACGCCGCTCGCGGCCGGGCAGATCATGGTCTATCAGGTGCCGATTCCCGAGCCGCTGCGCTTTATCGAGCCGAGCGAGCAGGAGACGCGGACCATGCACGCGCTGGAGGACTACGGCGTGATGCACGTGAAGCTGTACGAGGACATCGCCACCTTCGGCCATATCGCCACTGCCTACGCCTACCCGGTGACGGTGGACGAGCGCTACGTGATGGACCCGTCGCCGATCCCGAAATTCGACAACCCCAAGCTGGACATGAGCCCGGCGCTGATGCTGTTCGGCGCTGGTCGCGAGAAACGCCTGTACGCGGTGCCGCCCTTTACCCGCGTGGTCAGCCTGGACTTCGAGGATCACCCCTTCGCCGTGCAGCGCTGGGACGAGTGCTGCGCCTTCTGCGGCAGCAGCGAGTCCTTCCTCGACGAGCTGATCGTCGACGACGCCGGCAGCAAGCGCTACGTCTGCTCCGACACCGACTACTGCCGCCAGCGCACCGAGCGCCTTGAGGAGAGCCTGCAATGAGCGCCGCCGAACGTCTGCAACCTGCCGTGGCAGCGGCCGAGCCGCTGTTCTCGGCGCGTGACCTGACCCGCCTGTACGGCCCGGAAAAGGGTTGCCAGGGCGTGAGTTTCGACCTCTATCCCGGCGAGGTGCTGGGCATCGTCGGGGAGTCCGGCTCGGGCAAGTCCACCTTGCTCAGCCTGCTCTCGGGGCGCTGCCCGCCGGAGCGCGGCACTGTGAGTTATCGCGGCCGTGACGGCCAGTGGCTCGACCTGTACAGCGCCAGTGAAGCCGAGCGGCGCACGCTGCTGCGCACCGAATGGGGTTTCGTCGAGCAGAACCCGCGTGACGGCCTGCGCATGGCGGTGTCGGCCGGCGCCAACATCGGCGAGCGGCTGATGGCCCAGGGCGTGCGCCACTACGGTGAACTGCGCGCCGCCGGGCTCGACTGGCTGAGCCAGGTGGAGATCGACCCGGCGCGCATCGATGACCTGCCGCGCACCTTCTCCGGTGGCATGCAGCAGCGCCTGCAGATCGCCCGCAACCTGGTTTCCGCGCCGCGCCTGGTATTCATGGACGAGCCGACTGGAGGGCTGGACGTGTCGGTGCAGGCGCGCTTGCTCGACCTGCTGCGCGGCCTGGTGCGCGAGCTGGACCTGGCGGTGGTGATCGTCACCCACGACCTGGCGGTAGCGCGCCTGCTGGCCGACCGGCTGATGGTGATGCGCCGTTCGCGCGTGGTGGAGGCGGGGCTGACGGATCAGATTCTCGACGACCCGCAGCATCCGTATTCGCAGCTGTTGGTGTCGTCGGTGTTGCAGCCCTGATTTCGTCCTGTGGGAGGGGCTTTAGCCGCGACCCCTCTTTGTCGCGGCTAAAGCCCCTCCCACGAACGCAGAGAGTATTGACCATGGAAAACCTGATCGAGGTCAGCGGCCTCAGCAAGACCTTCACCCTGCACCAGCAGAACGGCGTCGTCCTGCAGGTGCTGCGTGACCTGAATTTCGCCGTGCGCGGCGGCGAGTGCCTGGTGCTGCACGGCCAGTCCGGCGCTGGCAAGTCGACTCTGCTGCGCACGCTGTACGGCAACTATCTGGCTGCCGGCGGCAGCATCCGCATCCGCCACCAGGGCGCGTCGGTGGAGCTGGTCGGCGCCGAACCGCGCCAGGTGCTGGCGGTGCGTCGGCAGAGCCTGGGTTACGTCAGCCAGTTCCTGCGGGTGATCCCACGCGTGTCGACCCTGGACGTGGTGATGGAACCGGCGCTGTCGCGTGGCTGGACGCGCAGCGACGCCGAGGCGCGAGCCAAGGCATTGCTAGGCCGGCTGAATATTCCTGAGGCGCTGTGGCAACTGGCGCCGGGCACCTTCTCCGGCGGTGAGCAGCAGCGCGTCAATATTGCGCGCGGCTTCATGGTCGAGTGGCCGGTGCTGCTGCTCGACGAACCCACCGCCTCGCTGGACGACGCCAACCGCCAAGTGGTGCTTGAGCTGATCAATGAGGCCAAGGCCGCCGGCAGCGCGCTGATCGGCATCTTCCATGACCGCATCGCCCGCGAGGCGGTGGCTGACCGTTACCTCGACATGAGCGCCGCGGCGGCGCAACCGGAGTACGTCTATGTCGTCTGAACAGATTCTCAGCAACGCCCGTATCGTCACTGCCGAGCGCGAGTTCCTCGGCTCGCTGCTGCTGCGTGACGGGCTGATCGCCGCGGTGGATGAGGGCACCAGCCGCCTGCCGCAAGCCCAGGATCTCGGTGGCGATTACCTGCTGCCGGGGCTGGTGGAGCTGCACACCGACAACCTTGAGAAACACATGAGCCCGCGCCCCGGGGTGGACTGGCCGTCGACCTCGGCGGTGCTGACCCACGATGCGCAGATCGTTGCCGCCGGCATTACCACGGTGTTCGATGCGCTGTCCATCGGCGACATCAACCCGCGTGGCCGGCGCATGCAGCAATTGCCTACGATGATCGAGGCCATTGCCGCCAGCGAGGCAGCCGGGCAGACCCGCGCCGAGCACCGCCTGCACCTGCGTTGCGAGCTATGCCACCCCGATGCCCTGACCATCTACCGCGATCTGGTGGAGCATCCGCTGGTGTCGCTGGTGTCGGTAATGGATCACTCGCCCGGTCAGCGCCAGTTCGCCAAGGTGGAGAAGTACCGCGAGTACTATACGGGCAAGTACCACCTGAGCCCGGCGGAGATGGAGGAATTCCTTCAGGAGCAGATCGCCAATTCGCGCCAGTATAGCGACCGCCAGCGCCGCGCCATCGTCGAGGACTGCCACAGCCGGGGTATCTCGGTGGCCAGCCATGACGACGCGACCCTGGCCCACGTGCAGGAGTCGGCCAGCTTTGGCATGGCCATCGCCGAATTTCCCACCACCCTGGAGGCCGCCAGGGCCAGTCACGAACGGGGGCTGAAGGTGCTGATGGGCGCTCCGAACGTGGTGCGTGGCGGTTCGCATTCGGGCAATATCGCCGCCGCCGAGCTGGCACGTCACGGCGTGCTGGATATCCTTTCCAGCGACTACTACCCGGCCAGCCTGTTGCATGCGGCCTGGCTGCTCGCCGGGCAGGACAACGACTATGATTTGCCTGCGGCCATCGCCACCGTGAGCCGCGCACCGGCCAGGGCGGCGGGTATGGATGACCGCGGCGAGATTCGCGTCGGCCTGCGCGCCGACCTGGTGCAAGCCAGGGCCCATGGCCAGCAGCCGGTGATCCAGCAGGTGTGGCGCCAAGCACGAAGGGTATTCTGATGCAGGGCAGGTTGATCTATCTGATGGGGCCTTCGGGCTCGGGCAAGGACAGCCTGTTGCAAGCCGCGCGTGCGCCGCTGGAGGCGCACGGCTGCCGTTTCGCCCGGCGGGTTATCACCCGTAGCGCGGAGTCGGTAGGTGAGGACGCACTGGGCGTCACCCCGGACGAGTTCGAGCGTCTGCAGGGCGAGGGCGCCTTCGCCCTGAGCTGGCTTGCCAACGGCCTGGCCTACGGCATCCCGCGCGAGATCGATGATTGGCTGAGCGCCGGGCAGGACGTGCTGATCAACGGTTCGCGCGGCCATCTGGCTGCCGCCCGTCAGCGCTATCCAAACCTGCTGGCGATTCTGCTGCAGGTCGACGAAGCGGTGCTGCGCCAGCGCCTGCTGGCCCGTGGCCGCGAGACGCCAGAGCAGATCGAACAGCGCCTGGCGCGCAGCCGCAGCTTTGCTGTTGTGGGAGGCGCTTCAGCGGCGACTGTTGCGCAGGAGCACATTTGCGTTCTAGACAACTCCGGCCCACTGCAACAGACCGTGAATTGCCTGCTGCACCTGCTCGACGAGACCCGCCGATGCGCCTGACCCTGCTCGGCACCGGCGATGCGCGCCAGGTGCCGGTGTACAACTGCAGCTGCCCGGCCTGCGCTGCGGCGCGCATCTCTCCCGCGCGGCGCCGTGGCCCCTGTTGCGCGCTGATCGAATGCGGCGCGCAGTGCTGGCTGATCGACAGCGGCCTGACCGATCTCACCGAGCGCTTCGCGCCGCACAGTCTCAGCGGCATTCTGCAGACCCACTACCACGCCGATCACGCCCAGGGCCTGTTGCACTTGCGTTGGGGCCAGGGGCTGGTGATTCCAGTGCATGGCCCGGACGACCCGGAAGGCCTGGCCGATCTGTACAAGCACCCCGGTATTCTCGATTTCAGCCAGCCGTTCGCCGCTTTCGAGCGCCGCCAGTTGGGCGAGTTGAGCGTCACCGCGTTGCCGCTGAATCATTCCAAGCCGACTTTCGGCTATTTGTTCGAAGGGCAGGGCAGACGCATCGCCTACCTCACCGACACGGTGGGCGTACCCGAAGCCAGTTGCGTCGAGCTTGAGCGCGCGCCGCTGGATCTGCTGGTGCTCGACTGCTCCACCGCGCCGCAGCCAGTGGTGCCGCGCAACCACAACGACCTGACCCGCGCGCTGGAGGTCATCGAGCGCCTGCAGCCGACACAGGCGGTGCTGACCCATATTGGCCATAGCTTCGACGCCTGGCTGCTGGAGCATCCCGACGCCTTGCCGGAAGGCGTCAGCCTGGCCAGCGACGGTCTGCTGCTGTAACCCGGAGGCATCCGGGGAGGTTTAATCGAACTGGGGCGGCCCCGGATTGCATCCGTATATGGACTCCTCCCGTTTTGCCAGTGAAATAATCTGCCTCTGAACCTAGGTACGACTGCTTCCGTATATTCGACTTCTGATAAGGCGTTAGCCTTGAGCCATGATGAAT
>NZ_NIUB01000061.1 GCF_002197815.1 Pseudomonas oleovorans subsp. oleovorans | reverse complement strand
CCGAAAAAAAGCCGAGGAACAAGCCGCATCGTGACCGATGCGATTACAATCCAGAACCCGCGCAACCGGGGTGGAAGCACCGGTCACGTATTAGCGAAACGCTCGGTCACGTTCACCGAAATCCGCAGCTCGATTCAGGGGCTTGCGGAAAATGACACTAATTGCGGTCATTTCGACAGAAAATGCCATTTTATGTGGCTCAATCATGCCAATAATTGTGCCCATTTAACGCCTAAGTAATTGATTTATATAGGTTGAGGAATGACGCCTTTGTCGCCCCTCGACAGGTGCAAGCCGCCAAAGCGCTGATGGCGGGTTGCACCCGCCCTACAGAGGCGACAACTTATACCCTGTTAGGCGATTTTCCTAGCGATGACAATTCGCCAGTAAAATCAGCTAGATACAAGCAATAGTGGCGATTTGATTGTGTTTCGTACACAGCTTATCCACAGATCAGGCGGTTTCGCCCAGTCGGCTCAGCTGCGGCTCTTCGCCACGCAGTTCGGTCTGTTGCTGGCGTACCCAGTGAAAAGCACGTTCGTTGAGCTCGGCGATGGCACGCGGCCCTTCGCCTTCTGCGTACATCGGCTGGCCGATGATCACCTGGATAGTGCCCGGGCGCTTGCCCCAGCCGGCCTTGGGCCAGAACTCACCGGCGTTGTGGGCGATGGGCAGCACCGGCAGGCCGGCATTCACCGCCAGGGCAGTTCCACCACGGGAGAACTTGCCGATCTGGCCTGGCGGAATCCGCGTGCCTTCGGGGAACACCAGCACCCAGGCGCCCTGCTTGAGACGCTCGTCGCCCTGCTTGGCCAGTTGCTTGAGCGCGGCCTTGGGGTTGCTGCGGTCGATGGCGATGGGCTTGAGCAGCGCCATGCCCCAGCCGAAGAACGGCACGCGCAGCAGCTCGCGCTTGACCACCTGGCTGAGCGGCTCGAAATAGGCGGAGAGGAAGAAGGTTTCCCAGGTGCTCTGGTGGTTGGCGAGGATCACGCAGGGGCGCTCGGGAATGTTCTCCACGCCGCGCACTTCATAGCGGATACCGACGATCACCTTGGCCAGCCACACGGCGCAGTTGCACCAGGCCTGGACGACGAAGCGGTAGCGTTGGCGGAACGGCAGCAGCGGTGCGACCACCAGGCTGATCAGGCACCAGAAGAACGAGCTGGACGACAGCAGCAGGTAGAAAAGCGTGACTCTGAATGCCTGCACTAGCGCCATGAACCTTCACACCTTATGAGAGCAGTTGATCGGCGACAGCCGCCAGATCATCGAATACCAGGGTTCCTGGCGGCAGGGGCTTGGCCAGGGTTCGCTCGCCCTTGCCGGTTTTCACCAGCACAGGCTGACAATCGACGGCCAGCGCCGCCTGCAGGTCACCGCCGGTATCGCCGACGAACCAGATTCCTGGCAGATCCGTGGCGTAGTGCGCAGCAATCTGCCGGAGCATGCCTGGTTTCGGCTTGCGGCAGTCGCAGCCGTCGTCCGGCCCGTGCGGGCAATGCACGATCAGACCGACCTCACCGCCCTGCTCGGCCACCAGCTGGCGCAGGCGCGTGTGCATCGACTCCAGGGTCGCCAGGTCGTAATAGCCACGGGCGATGCCGGACTGGTTGGTGGCCACGGCCACTGTCCAGCCCGCCTTGGACAGGCGTGCGATAGCGGCGATCGACGAGGGGATCGGAATCCATTCGTCGAGCGTCTTGATATAGGCGTCGGAATCCTGGTTGATGACACCGTCGCGGTCGAGGATCAGTAGTTTCATTCAGTCGTTTCAGAGTCTGCCGTAGGAGCGAGCTCTGCTCGCGAACGCTTTCGCGCGCGGAGCTTGCTCCTACGAAGGCCTTAGCCCAGCACCGAAATATCCGCTACGCCGAGGAACAGCCCGCGCAGGCGAGCCAACAGGGCGTAACGGTTGGCGCGCACGCGCGCGTCTTCGGCATTGACCAGTACCGCCTCGAAGAAGGCGTCCACCGGCTCACGCAGGCTGGCAAGCTTGGCCAGGGCCTCGTTGTACTGGCGGGCGGCGGCCAGCGGCTGTACGGCCTGGTCGGCCTGCTGGATGGCGGCGTGCAGGGCGAACTCGCTGGGGTTGTCGAAGTAGTGCGCTTCGACCTGGGCGGCGACGCCACCTTCGGCCTTGCTCAGCAGGTTCGACACGCGCTTGTTGGCGGCGGCCAGGGCAGCAGCCTGCGGCAGTTTGCGGAAGGCCTGCACGGCCTGCACGCGCTGGTCGAAGTCCAGCGGCGAGGTCGGGCCCACCGCACGCACGGCCTGGTACACGGCGACTTCGATGCCTTCGTCTTCGTAGCGCGCACGCAGGCGGTCGAAGATGAACTCCAGCACCTGAGCTGCCAGACCGTCGGTCTTGATCTTGCCGGCATACTGGGCGACGGCGAAGTCGACCGCAGTGGCCAGGTCCAGATCCAGGCCCTTCTCGATCAGGATGCGCAGCACGCCGAGGGCGGCGCGGCGCAGGGCGTAGGGGTCTTTCGAGCCGGTCGGCAGCATGCCGATGCCGAAGATGCCGACCAGGGTGTCGAGCTTGTCGGCCACGGCCACGGCAGCACCGGTGAGGGTGCTCGGCAGTTCGGCACCAGCACCGCGCGGCATGTACTGCTCGTTCAGGGCCAGGGCGACGTCCTGCGGCTCACCGTCGCTGAGCGCGTAGTAGTAGCCGGCGATGCCCTGCATTTCGGGGAATTCGCCAACCATCTCGGTGGCCAGGTCGCATTTCGACAGCAGGCCGGCACGGGCGGCGCGCTGGGCGTCGCCACCGACTTCACGAGCGATAAAACCGGCGAGCGCCGATACCCGTTGGGCTTTTTCAAATACCGAACCCAGTTGTGCCTGGAACACCACGTTGGCCAGGCGCTGGTTGAAGCCTTCGAGCTTCTGCTTCTTGTCCTGCTTGAAGAAGAACTCGGCGTCGGTCAGGCGCGGACGCACCACCTTCTCGTTACCCGAGACGATCTGCGCCGGGTCCTTGGACTCGACGTTGGCCACGGTGATGAAGCGCGGCAGCAGCTTGCCGTTGCCATCGAGCAGGCAGAAGTACTTCTGGTTGTCCTGCATGGTGCTGATCAGTGCTTCCTGCGGCACCTCGAGGAAGCGCTCCTCGAAGGAGCAAACCAGCGGCACCGGCCATTCGACCAGGGCGGTCACTTCATCCAGCAGCGCCGGCGGCACGATAGCGCTGCCCTGCTCGGCCGCAGCCAGTTCGTCGACGCGGCGGCTGATGAGCTCGCGGCGTTCGGCGAAGTCGGCCAGCACATAGGCGCTACGCAGGTCTTCGGCGTAGTTGGCCGGACTGCTGATGCGTACGTCACGGTTGGCGTGGAAGCGGTGGCCACGGGACACGCGACCAGCCTTCTGCGCAAGGATCTCGCAGTCGACCACGGCGTCACCGAACAGCATCACCAGCCACTGGGTCGGGCGCACGAACTCGTCACGACGGGCGGCCCAGCGCATGCGTTTCGGGATCGGCAGGTCGTTCAGCGAGTCCTGCACGATGGTCGGCAGCAGGTTCACCGCCGGCTGGCCGGGGATGTGCTGGGCGAAACGCAGTTTCGCGCCGCTGCGGTCGATCTCGGCGATGTCCACGCCGCACTTGCGGGCGAAGCCCAGGGCGGCCTGGGTCGGGTTGCCGTCGGCGTCGAAGGCGGCCTGGATGGGTGGGCCGTCGAGGTTCATGCTGCGATCGGCCTGCTGTTCTTCGAGCTGCTCGACCAGCACCGCCAGGCGGCGCGGCGCGGCGTACACGCGGCTGGCGGCGTAGCCCAGGCCAGCGGCCTTGAGGCCTTTCTCGATACCGGCGAGGAAGGCGTCACCGAGGCTTTTCAGGGCTTTCGGTGGCAGCTCTTCGGTGCCCAGTTCGACCAGGAAATCTTGTGCACTCATGCTTGCGCCTCCAGGGTGTTGCCCAGTACTTCGTCTTGCAGGAGACCCGCATCCTTGAGCTTGGCCAGTACTTCGTCACGCAGTTCGGGGGTGGCCATGGGGAAGCCGAGCTTGGCGCGCGCCTGCAGGTAGCTCTGCGCCACGGCGCGCGCCAGGGTGCGCACGCGCAGGATGTACTGCTGACGTGCGGTCACCGAGATGGCACGGCGGGCGTCGAGCAGGTTGAAGGTGTGCGAGGCCTTGAGCACCATCTCGTAGGTCGGCAGCGGCAGCTCCAGCTCGATCAGGCGGTTGGCTTCGCTCTCGTAGAAATCGAACAGCTCGAACAGCTTCTCGACGTTGGCGTGCTCGAAGTTGTAGGTGGACTGCTCCACTTCGTTCTGGTGGAACACATCGCCATAGGTCACGGTGCCGAACGGGCCGTCGGTCCAGATCAGGTCGTAGACCGAGTCGACGCCCTGCAGGTACATGGCCAGGCGCTCCAGGCCGTAGGTGATCTCGCCGGTCACCGGGTAGCACTCGAGGCCACCGACTTGCTGGAAGTAGGTGAACTGGGTGACTTCCATGCCGTTGAGCCAGATTTCCCAGCCCAGACCCCAGGCACCGAGAGTCGGCGATTCCCAGTTGTCTTCGACGAAGCGGATGTCATGCACTTCCGGGTCGAGGCCGATGGCCTTGAGCGAACCCAGGTACAGCTCCTGGAAGTTCTCCGGGTTGGGCTTCAAGACCACCTGGAACTGGTAGTAGTGCTGCAGGCGGTTGGGGTTTTCGCCGTAGCGACCGTCGGTCGGGCGACGCGAAGGCTGCACGTAGGCGGCGTTCCAGGTCTCCGGGCCGACGGCGCGCAGGAAGGTGGCGGTGTGGAAGGTGCCGGCGCCCACTTCCATGTCGTAGGGTTGCAGCACCACGCAGCCCTGTTCGGCCCAGTAGTTCTGCAGGGCCAGGATCAGGTCCTGGAAGGTGCGCACGGCAGGCTTGTTCTGGCTCACGAAAAAATCACCTGTGGAGGCTTGCGAGGGAAAGCCGGGGAGTATATCGAAACTCGGCGCAGGCCGCAGGGTACGGCACATCGGCATCATCCGTGATGTATGTAGCTGTATTTATATCCAGCTGTTTTATGATTATAGTCGCTGCTTCATCCTGACCGAGGCTTTCCGCCATGCCCCGTTGCTTCTGGTGTACCGACGATCCGCTGTACCAGGCCTACCACGACGAGGAATGGGGCGTGCCGCAGCGCGATGCCCGGCATCTGTTCGAGATGCTGTTGCTCGAGGGCGCGCAGGCCGGCCTGTCGTGGATCACCGTGCTGAAGAAGCGCGAGCGTTATCGCCAGGTACTGCATGGCTTCGATCCCGAGCGTCTGGCCCGCCTCACTGACGAAGAGATCGAGGTGCTGATGCAGGACCCCGGGATCATCCGCAACCGCCTCAAACTCAAGGCTGTGCGGCAGAACGCCCAGGCCTGGCTGCAACTGGAGGATCCGGTGACCTGGCTCTGGTCGTTCGTTGGCGGCGCGCCGAAGATCAACCACTTCAGCGACCGCAGCCAGATGCTGGCAGTGACGCCCGAAGCCGAGGCGATGAGCAAGGCGCTGAAGAAGGCTGGCTTCACCTTCGTCGGGCCGACCATCTGCTATGCCTTCATGCAGGCCACGGGTATGGTGATGGATCACACCACCGACTGCGACCGTTATGCCCAACTGAAGGGCTCATGACCACCATCACCACCCTCGGTGAACTGCAGGCACTGTACGGCGAAAGTCACGAGCGCTCGCGGCGCAAGGAGCTGCCGCACCTGATCGAACCTTATCGTGCGCTGATCCAGGCCTCGCCCTTCGTGGTGTTGGCCAGCGCCGGCGCGGATGGCCTGGATTGCTCGCCGCGCGGTGATGCGCCGGGCTTCGTGCAGATTCTCGATGATCAGACCCTGCTGCTGCCGGATCGCCCTGGTAACAACCGCATCGATAGCCTGCGCAATATCGTCCTCAATCCGCAGGTGGCGCTGCTGTTCCTGATTCCCGGTGTGGGCGAGAGCCTGCGGGTCAACGGCCGCGCGGAAATCTCCCTCGATCCCGAGCTGCTCGAGCTGGGCCGCGTTCAGGGCAAGCTGCCGCGCAGCGTGCTGCGCATTCAGGTGCAGAGTTGCTATTTCCAGTGTGCCAAGGCGGCGCTGCGTTCGGGGCTATGGGATGCCGCGCGCCAGGTCGAGCGCGGCAGCCTGCCCAGCGCCGGTGATATCTTCCGCTGCATCGATGAAACCTTCGACGTCGCGGCCTATGAGCGCGACCTGCAACAGCGGCAGCGCACCAGCCTGTACTGACTGCATGGGCTCACGCCGTTACACTTGGCGCTTTTCTGAGCGGTGGAGTCTGTCGTGGAAAAACTCAAGGGCGCTCTGGTGGTGGGTTTCCTGCGCCTGTTCGCACTGCTGCCCTGGCGTGCGGTGCAGGCCGTGGGCAATGCCATCGGTTGGCTGATGTGGAAACTGCCGAACAGCTCGCGCGATGTCGTGCGCATCAACCTGAGCAAGTGCTTCCCCGAACTAAGCGAGGCCGAGCGCGAGCACCTGGTCGGGCAGAGCCTCAAGGACATCGGCAAGACCCTGACCGAAAGCGCCTGCGCCTGGATCTGGCCGGCGCAGAAGTCGCTCAAGCTGGTGCGCGAAGTGGAAGGTCTGGAGGTGCTGCAACAGGCGCTGGCCTCCGGCAAGGGCGTGGTCGGCATCACCAGCCATCTGGGCAACTGGGAAGTGCTCAACCACTTCTACTGCAACCAGTGCAAACCGATCATTTTCTACCGCCCACCGAAGCTCAAGGCGGTCGACGAGCTGCTGCAGCAGCAGCGCGTGCAGATGGGCAACCGCGTGGCGCCGTCGACCAAGGAAGGCATCCTCAGTGTCATCAAGGAAGTGCGCAAGGGCGGCGCCGTGGGCATTCCGGCCGACCCGGAGCCGAGCCGTTCGTCGGGGGTGTTCGTACCCTTCCTCGGCACCACCGCGCTGACCAGCAAGTTCGTCCCCGGCATGCTCACCGGCGGCAAGGCGGTCGGCGTGTTCCTGCATGCGCTGCGCCTGCCGGATGGCAGCGGCTACAAGGTGATCCTCGAGGCTGCCCCCGAAGGCATGTACAGCGAGAACGTCGAAGAAGGCGTGGCGGCGATGAGCGAAGTGGTGTCGCGTTACGTGCGTAACTACCCGAGCCAGTACATGTGGAGCATGAAGCGCTTCAAGAAGCGCCCCGAGGGCGAGGCCAAGTGGTACTGACGTACTGCCACAGAGCATGGTGATGAACGAAGGCGCCTCGATGGCGCCTTTTTTCTGTCGAGCGTTGGGAATTGCTTCGATTTTGCGTTATTAAAGGCTGCATCGTCCGCCTACCCCCGGAGCCTCCATGCCGAACCAGCGTCAGCAGGTGCGTACCCCGATGAAGTGCCGGATCAAGATCAGCCACCCCAGCTTCGGTGAGCTGCTGGCACAGACCCGTGACCTGTCCGACAGTGGTGTCTATGTGAAGCACCCGGACATGGCCAGCTTGTCGGTCGGCACCGAAGTGATTGGCCAGGTACAGGATCTACCTTTCCCCGCCCCGGTATTGAAGATGGAAGTGATGCGCGTGGATCCCGAAGGCGCCGGCCTGCGTTTTCTCGGCGAGGCCTGAACGGCGCCAGCCAGTTCGGACATTCGCAACGAGCGTTTCAGCTCAATGGAGCATTTTGTTACATCTACACTCTGATCTAGGCCTCACTCCGAGGTGGCGTCCATCAGAGGCGTTTTCGACATAAGTCGAGCGGTACCCGAACTCCCCGCCCAGGGCGCTGATTCGCCTGATCTTCTTCCTCCTTCACAACCCGGCTGGTTGCAACGCAACCGCCAACTGATCGGCCTCGGTCTTTCACTGTTGCTGTTCGGCGTGGCGCTGCTCGCCTGCTGGCATCTGGTGCGTGAAATCAACCCGGATCAGGTGCGCGAATCGCTGGCCGCTGTGCCGCCGCAGGCGCTGCTTGGTGCCCTGCTGGCGACCGTGCTGGGCTTTGCGGTAATGCTCGCCTACGAGTGGTCGGCCAGCCGCTACGCCAACGTCAACCTGCCGCCGCCGACCCTGGCGCTGGGCGGCTTCTGCGCCTTCGCCATCGGCAATGCCGTGGGCCTGTCGGCGTTGTCCGGCGGCTCGGTGCGTTATCGCCTGTATGGGCGCAACGGCCTTGGCGCGGGCGATGTGGCACGCATGAGCCTGTTCGCCAGCCTGTCGCTCGGCGTCAGCCTGCCGATCCTCGCAGCATTGGCGGCGCTGTTCGATCTCGAGGATGCCTCGGCCGCGCTGCGCCTGTCCGAGCCGGTGCTGGCGGCGTTGGCCGTCGTCGTGCTGGTCGCCGCCACGGCCGTGGTGCTGCTGGTCAGCCGCAAACGCCTGGCCGAGCGCCCCGCGCCCGGCTGCTGGCAGGTGGATCTGGGCCGTTTCAGTCTGCGTCTGCCAGGCCTACGCATGAGCCTGACGCAGCTGCTGATCAGCAGCCTCGACGTGCTGATCGCCGCCAGCGTGCTGTACCTGCTGCTGCCCGAGGCGCCGCCTTTTTCGTCCTTCGTGCTGATCTACATGCTGGCGCTGGCGGCCGGCGTACTGAGCCATGTGCCGGGCGGTGTCGGGGTCTTCGAGGCAGTGCTGCTGGCGGCCTTTTCCTCGCGCATCGACCCGGCCGGTCTGGTCACGGCGATGCTGCTCTATCGCCTGGTCTATGTGGTGCTACCGCTGGTGGCGGCCGGGCTCCTGCTGCTGGCTGCCGAGGCGCGCCGCTTGTGGTTCCCACGACAGGTGGCGCGCGTGGCCAGTGGTATGGCGGTGCCGCTGCTGGCGCTGCTGGTGTTCTGTGCCGGCATGGTGCTGCTGTTCTCCGGGGTGACGCCGACCGTGGACGAGCATCTGGAAGCGCTGGGCTTTCTCATGCCGCCGCAACTGATCGCCGCCTCGCACCTGGCGGCCAGCCTGGTCGGTACGCTTTGCCTGCTGCTGGCGCAAGGGCTGCGTCGTCGCTTGTCGGCGGCCTGGGCACTGACCCTGGTGCTGCTCTGCCTGGGTGTGGTGCTGTCATTGCTCAAGGGCTTCGACTGGCCGGAGGCCCTGGCCCTGGCGGCCATCGCCGCCTTGCTGGCACTGTTTCGGCGCGAGTTCTACCGGCGTAGCCGGTTGATGGACGTACCAGCATCCGGCCTGGTGCTGGCGGCCACGGTCGGGGTGATCGCTGCCTCGGTGTGGCTGCTGCTGTTCGTCTATCAGGATGTCGCCTACAGCCATCAGCTGTGGTGGCAGTTCGAGCTGGATGCCAATGCCCCGCGCGGCCTGCGTGCCGCACTGGGCAGCGCCCTGGTGCTCCTGGCCGTCGGCCTGACCTGGCTGCTGCGTGCCACGCCGCCAAGTATCAGCCTGCCGGACGAGGATGCGTTGCTGCGTGCCCGTGCCATCGTCCGAGCCTCACGCCAGCCTGAGGGTGGCCTGGCGCTGAGTGGTGACAAAGCGCTGCTGTTCCACCCCGACGGCGAGGCCTTCCTGATGTACGCCCGACGTGGACGCAGCCTGGTGGCGCTGTTCGATCCCATTGGCCCGCCGGCCGCCCGTGCCGAGCTGATCTGGCAGTTCCGTGACCTGTGTGACCGCCATCATGCGCGGCCGGTGTTCTACCAGGTGCGCGCGGAGAACCTGCCCGGCTATATCGACATCGGCCTGACCGCGCTGAAACTCGGCGAGGAAGCACTGGTGGATCTAAAGACCTTCGACCTGGCCAGCAATGGCAAGGAGATGAAGGCGCTGCGCTACACCTGGAACCGCGGCCAACGCGATGGCCTGAGCCTGGAATTCCATGCCCCCGGCCAGGTGCCGATGGCGGAGCTGCAGGCGATCTCCGACGCCTGGCTGCAGGGCAAGAACGTACGCGAGAAAGGCTTTTCCCTCGGCCGTTTCAGCCCTGAATACCTGGCACATTTTCGCGTCGTGGTGGTGCGTTTCGAAGGTCGCGGGGTGGCCTTCGCCAACCTGCTGGAATGCGAGACACGCGCTGTGGCCAGCCTCGACCTGATGCGTGTGCTGCCGGATGCGCCGAAGTCGACCATGGAGTTCCTCATGCTCGGCCTGATCCAGCAATTCCAGAGCGAGGGCTATGCACGCTTCAGCCTCGGCATGGTGCCCCTGGCCGGCCTGCAAACGCGCAAGGGGGCGCCGCTGCCATTGCGCCTGGGTGCGCTGGTGTTCGACCGTGGCGAGAATTTCTACAACTTCCAGGGCCTGCGTCGTTTCAAGGATAAATTCCTGCCGCAGTGGGAGCCACGTTACCTGGCCGTGCCGGCCGGGATCGATCCCTGGGTGGCATTGGCCGACACCGCCGCGCTGATCGCAGGCGGCCTGGGTGGACTGGTAAGGCGTTGAGATGAGCAGGACGACAAGGACGCTGGGTGGGTTGTTGCTGGTTACGGCTCTGGCTGCAGGCGCTGTGGGTTGGTGGTGGTCGATGCGTGCGCTACCGCATCTGCAGACGGTGCAGATACAGGGCACCTCGGCGCAACTGCTGAGCCAGGGCGAAGCGCGTCAGCGTGTGCTGCTGCTCGCGCCGGCCGACCAGGCGCTGGATGAAACCACGCTACGCCGTTTTGCCGAGGGCGGCGATCTGCGCCTGCTGCAATTGCCCTTCGTCGCGGGCGACTGCAAGGCGCAACAGCAACTGATCAGCCAGGCCAGCGAGGAGCTGGGCGGCGCGCCGACACTGGTGGCCGGTATCGGCCCGGCAGCAGCCTCGGCCTGGCGCTGGCTGGCGGCGCAGCGCGACGATCAGGCCCAGGCGCTGTCGGTCGGCTTCGACCTGGCCAAGCCCGATTGCGCCGCGCCGCTGCCACAAAGGGCGGAGCACGGTCACTGGATCGCCCTGTGGAACGACAACCCGGGCGATGACAACGCGCGGTTTTTGCGGGAGCAGGGTAACGGCGAGCCGCGGATCGGCGCGCTGGGTACGCCGCTGCCGACTCTGCTGGCCGATCAACTACAGCACCTGCTCGCCGGACAAGGTGCGGCGATGCCGGTGATCGAGCACCCCTCTGCGCAACCGGCAGATACCCTGACCCTGTTCTATTCCGGCGATGGTGGCTGGCGCGATCTGGACCGTGCGTCCGCCGAGCACATGGCCGCAGCCGGTTATCCGGTGGTTGGCATCGACACCCTGCGTTACTACTGGCAGCACAAGAGCCCGGAACAGAGCGCCGCCGACTTGTCGCGGCTGATGCAGCAGTACCGCGACAAGTGGCATATCAAGCGTTTCGTGCTGGCCGGCTACTCCTTTGGCGCCGACGTGCTGCCGGCGATCTACAACCGCCTGCCGGCCAGTGATCAGCAGCAGGTCGACGCCATGCTGCTGCTGGCCTTCGCCCGCACTGGCAGTTTCGAGATCGCTGTCAGCGGCTGGCTCGGCAAGGATGGCGCGGAGGCACCGATCGGCCCCGAACTGCGCAAGGTGCCGGCGGCCAAGGTGTATTGCATCTACGGCAGCGAGGAAGCGGCCGAAAGCGGCTGCACTGAAGCCGGTGCCCCGGGGGAGCGCCTGGTGATCGAGGGCGGGCACCACTTCGATGGTGATTACGCCGCGCTGGCAGAGAAGATGCTGGCGGCGATCAAGGCGCGGCAGCCGCGTTAGTCTCGCTGACGCATGCCAATGGATTGCCCTGATTCTGTAGGAGCGGATTCATCCGCGAAAAATCGCGGCTAAAGCCGCTCCTACAAGATTGCGCGCAGCAGGGCCTGAACCTGCCTCAATTGGCCTCGTTCACCGCACTCAGAAACGCCTTCGTCCGCTCCTGCTGCGGGTTGCCGAACAGCTGATCCGGCGTGCCCTGCTCATGGATGCAGCCCTGGTGGAAGAAGCACACGCGGTCGGCGAACTCGCGGGCGAAACCCATCTGGTGGGTGACCATCAGCATGGTCAGGTTGTGCTCGCTGCCGAGGCGGCGAATCACGTTGAGCACTTCGCCGCACAGCTCGGGGTCGAGCGCCGAGGTTACTTCGTCGAACAGCATCACCTTGGGCCGCATCGCCAGGGCGCGGGCGATGGCCACGCGCTGCTGCTGACCACCCGACAGCTGCGACGGAAAATGGCGCAGCTTTTCGCCCAGGCCGACCATCGCCAGCAGGTCCTCGGCGCGTTCGGTGGCTTCCTTCCTGCCCATGCCGAGCACCTGCATCGGCGCCTCGATCACGTTCTGCAGCGCGCACATGTGCGGGAACAGGTTGAAGCTCTGGAACACCATGCCGATCTTGCCGCGCACCTTGCGCTGGTGGCTGGCGCTGGCCGGCACCAGGCGACCATCGCGGGTGGGCATGTGGGTTAGCGGCTCGTCATCGACGCAAATCACGCCTTCGTCGATGCTCTCCAGGGTCATCAGCGCGCGCAGCAAGGTCGACTTGCCCGAGCCGCTGGGGCCGATGATCGCCACCTTCTCGCCAGCGGCGACGTCCAGGTTGAGCTTGTTGAGCACGGTGAGGTTGCCGTAACGCTTGGTCACGTCGGTGAAGCGGACGATGGGCTGGGGCATGGAGGAACTCCCTGCGGCGTCTGTAGAGTTGAGAAAAGCAGTCATCGGGCAGTGACCTCCAGCCGATCTTCCACGCGCCGCACGCACCAGGCCAGGGCCAGGCTGAGCAGCAGGAAGAAAAGACCGACCATGGTGATGGGCTCGAGGTAGCGGAAGCTCTCCGAGCCGATGTTCTTGGCCTGCTGCATGATTTCCACCACGGTGATGGCCGACAGCACCGGGGTGTCCTTGAGCATGGCCACCAGGTAGTTGCCCAGCGCCGGCAGGATCGGCCGCAGCGCCTGCGGCAGGATGATCTGCCGATAAGCCGACAGCGGCGACATGTTCAGCGCCGTCACCGCTTCCCACTGGCCACGCGGCACGGCATCCAGCCCGGCGCGATAGACCTCGGCGGTGTAGCAGGCGTAGTGCAGGGCGATACCGAGGATGCCCGCCTGCAGCGCAGTGAGGTTCAGCCCGTAGTTGGGGAACACGTAGAACAGGAAGTACACCTGGATCAGCAGCGGCGTGCTGCGGATGAACTCGATCAGCCCGGCCACCGGCCAGGACAACCACAGGTGCTTGCTGCGTCGGGCGATGGCCAATAGCAGGCCGACGACGATGGCGATGGCGAAGCCGGCGAAAGTGATCAGCAGGGTATTGAGCGATGCCTTGAGCAGATCCGGGAGGATGCTCAGGGCGAAATCCCAGTCGAAGAAATTCATTGCAGACCTCCGCGCATCCGGCCACGGCTCAGGCGTTTTTCCAGCAGGCGCATGCCGAGGTTGATCACCTGGGCCATAAGGAAATACAGCAGCAGGGCCAGAGCGAAGATCTCCAGGGTCATGAAGGTCGCCTGATCCAGCTGGCGAGCACGGAAGGCCAGGTCAGACAGGGTGATCAGCGACACCAGCGAGGTGTTCTTCAGCAGCTCGATCAGCAGGTTGGTGCCCGGCGGAATCGCTGCCAGCAGCGCCTGCGGCAGGATGATGCGCAGGAAGCGTTTCGAGGGTCGCATGTTCAGCGCGGTGCAGGCCTCGTACTGACCCTTGGCCACCGAGCGGATGGCGCCGCGCATCACTTCTGCGCCATAGGCGCCGATGTGCAGGCCGAGGCCGACGATGGCCACTGTGAAGGCGCTCATCTCGACGTTGAACGGTGGCATCGGCAGCACGAAATACAGCCAGAACAGTTGCACCAGCAGCGAGGTGCCGCGAAAGATTTCGATGTAAGTGATGGCCAGCCAGCGCAGCGGGCGAATCGGCGACAGCCTGCCCAGGGCAGCGATCACCGCGCTGGCGATGGCCAGCAGCGAGCCCCAGAAGGTGACTTGCACGGTGACCCAGGCGCCTTGCAGCAGCAGGGGGAGAAGATCGGTCATGGATGTCTACCGCTCTATGCACAGAAGTGCGCCACGCACCGGAGTGCGCGGCGTTGTCCGTCCATTACTGGCCGCAGAGTTCGGCGGCGGTCTTGTCGGTGATGTTGGACTGGTCGAAGCCGAAGGGCTTGACCGTGGCCAGATGCTCTTCGCTGCCCAGCCACTTTTTCAGCTCGGCATTCACTGCATCGCGCAGCTCCTTGTCTTCCGGACGGAAGGCCAGGGCGCCATAGCCAGTGTGGGCCGGGTCGTCCTTGAATTCGGCGATGGCTTCGACGCTGTCGCCACCCTTGTCGGCCAGGCCCTTCATGGTCAGCTGGGTGCCGACTGCAGCGTCGGCGCGACCGGCGCGCACGGCTTGCAACTGCGCGGTGGTGTCCGGCACCTGGAGGATCTGATCGTCGCTGATACCGGAATTACGGGCATAACCCAGGTTCACCGTGCCGGACATGATCGCCACCTTGGCACCGCTCTTGGCGATGTCTTCGTAGCTGTGCAGGTTCTTCGGGTTACCGGCCTTGGTCAGCAGCGTATCGGGCAACTGGTAGTGCGGGTCGGTGAACAGCACCTGCTTGCAGCGCTCGGGGGTGATGTACATGCCGGCGGCGATCAGGTCGAAGCGGCTGGCGCGCAGGCCGGGGATCAGCGAGCCCCATTCGGTGAGCACCGGGTTGATCTTCTCGACGCCCATGCGCTCGAAGATCTTCTTGACGATCTCCGGCGACTCGCCGGTGACGCTGCCGTCGAGGGCGGTGTAGGCGAAGGGGGTTTCGTTGGCGTAGCCGATGCGCACGCTGCTGCTGTCCTTGACCTTGTCCAGGGTCGAGGCCTGGGCGCCGGCAGCGAAACCGGTGAGCAGGGCGACAGCCAGCGCGAGGCGGCCGAAGCGGGAGGGGATAACGCTACTCATCTTGGTGTTCTCCTGTTTCTTGTAGTCCGCCAGTGGCGGCATGCTGTGTTAGGAGGCAGGTAAATCAAGAGCGTTGGTGCGCAGTAGGCCTGCGCCGGGTGGTGTTCTTTTGAGTTGCCTGAGGCACTGTTTTCCACCCTTGGCCCGAGCATACAAAGGCTTTTTTGGCTACGGCATTGCACTAGGACAATTGAATCGTAACGCCTCACGCGGGATGCTTGAACGCAGTCGCCGGAGGAGCCATCGATGCACAACTGGAAGAAGGCCCTGGCTAACGCTCGCCCGGGCGAATCGAAGTACAAGCTACTGGTCCAGGCAGTCGCCGCCGATATCGAACAGGGTACCCTGATCGATGGCCAGCGGCTGCCACCGCAACGTCAGGTCTCCGATGCGCTGGGTATCAGCGTGCAGACCGTGACCAACGCCTATAAGGAGCTGGAGCGCCAGGGCCGTGTGCGCTGCGAAGTGGGCCGTGGCAGTTTCGTTTCGCGGCGCACCAGCGAGCGGGTGGCCACCAGCATGCTCGATCAAACCGAGCAGGCGCTGATGGACTTTTCCAACGCGCGCATCCTGCACACCGATGCTCATGATCGCCTGTGGCGACAGACCTGCCTGGAGCTGGCGCAGGAGGCGGATCAGCCGTGGATTCACGCCTTCCGCCCGATAGCCGGCATGCAGCACCAGCGCGAGTCGGCAGTGCGCTGGCTGGCGCGCCTGGGTATGGATGTCGGCATCGAGGATGTACTGCTGACCAGCGGCGCCGCCCACGGTATTTTCCTCGCCTTGGCGACCCTGGCCGGCCCGGATGACGTGGTGCTCTGCGAAGGCTTGACCGACCACGGTGCCATTGGCAGTTCGCAGGTGCTTGGCTTCACCCTCAAGGGCCTGGAGATGGATCGCTACGGCCTGAACCCCGAGCACTTCGAGGACATGTGCGGCAACGAACGCATCACTGCGCTGGTCTGCACGCCCAACCTGAACAACCCCACCAGCGCGCTGATGCCCGACGAGCGCCGCCGCGAGATCGCCGAGATCGCCCGCCGCTATGGCGTGTACATCATCGAGGACGACGTCTACGGCCCGCTGCTGGCCGGCCAGCAGGCCACGCGTCCGCTCAGTCACTACGCGCCGGAGCTGTCGTTCTACTGCACCAGCATGACCAAGTCGGTGCTCACCGGCCTGCGCATCGGTTATCTGGTGATGCCCAAGCGCCTGGCCCTGCGCACCGAGAGCATCCTGCGGGTCAACAGCTGGATGGCGCCGTCGCTGCTCGGTGAGATCGCCACGCGCTGGATCGACTCCGGTGAGGCCGAGGACCTGGTGCAACTGCAGCGGCAATTGCTGGCCAACCGGCAGGCACTGGTGGAGCAGGAGCTGGGCGAGCACCTGATCGGCAATCACCCCTATTCGCTCAACAGCTGGCTGCGCGTGCCCGAAGGCTGGGAGACCGATGGCCTGCTGCGCGAGCTGCGTCGGCGCAACGTCGCGCTGACCCTGCCCGACCCCTTCGTCCCGCCCGGCATGCCACGGCCGCGAGCGGTGCGCCTGTGCGTCGGCGCCGAATGCAGCGAAGCGAAGATGCGCCAGGGCGTGCAGATCGTGCGTGACGTGTTCGAGCAGTACCCGAAGGTGCATGATTTTTAGCTCTGTCGAAGAGCTTCGCGGCTGAAGCCGCTCCCACAATTTTATCCGCCATACCGATCAGCCCCCTCTCCCGCTTGCGGGAGAGGGCTGGGGAGAGGGGCTTTGTAGCCCAATGAGATGGACTCCTCCCTCCTACGGCGTCATTGCGCCAGACTGAAGGTTACGAAACAAACAATCCCGGAGGGGGAGCCCGCATGAAACTTAAACGCATAGGCGTGGATTTGGCAAAGCAGGTTTTTCAAGTTCATGGTGTCGACAGCCATGAGCAGGTCAAATGCCGCAAGCAACTCAAACGGCAT
>NZ_NIUB01000060.1 GCF_002197815.1 Pseudomonas oleovorans subsp. oleovorans | reverse complement strand
TTGACGACCATAGAGCGTTGGAACCACCTGATCCCATCCCGAACTCAGTAGTGAAACGACGCATCGCCGATGGTAGTGTGGTGCTTCACCATGTGAGAGTAGGTCATCGTCAAGCTCCTATACGAAACCCCAGATCGCCTAGCGGTCTGGGGTTTCTTCTTTCTGGCGCGGACAGGCCATCGCGTAGGGTGCGCTGCGCGCACCGCCTATGACGCGGTGACCGTGGTGCGCACGGCGCACCCTATGGTGGATCCGCTGACGCTTCGCGAGCAGAGCACGATCCTACAGGCTTGGGGCACGCACCAATAAAAGCGCCGCTCGGGTAGAATGCGCGAATTCTGCTGGGGACTTTCATGTCTGACTCGCCGCCCGAATCTTCCTTGTCATCCCTGCCTATCGAGCAGTTGGTCGCCTGTCATGAGTGCGATCTGTTGATGCGCAAGCCGGTATTGCAGGATGGCGAGAGTGCCGAGTGCCCGCGTTGTGGTTATGAGTTGTTCAGCCACCGTCATCACGTGGTACGGCGTAGCCTGGCCCTGGTGCTGACGGCTCTGCTGCTCTATGTCCCGGCCAACTTCCTGCCGATCATGCAACTCAACCTGCTGGGTCAGACCTCGCAGGACACCGTCGCCACAAGCTGTTCTCGCCCAAGTCCGAGCGCAGCCCTGAAGATGCCGACTCGCCGCAGTTGGCCATGTTCAACGAGGTCGAAGAGCTGATCGAAGCGGCCGCTGCGCCAAGCGAAGCCGAAGCCGAAGCCGAAGAATCGGCAAGGGGTTGCCGGTTGTCTGACGGCGATGCTGGCAATGTGCTGCCGCTTGGCAAGGACGGCGGTGGATTTTTGTCGTGCCATGGCTCGCTGACTGGCAGCGGGCCATGGTCGGTAATCACTGGGCGTCGAACGCCTGGCCGTTGATGCCCTTGCTGTCCGGGCCCATCAGGTAGAGGTAGAGCGGCATGATCTCTTCCGGCAGTGGGCGGGTCGCCGGGTTTTCCCCGGGATAGGCCTGGGCGCGCATGGCGGTGCGAGTCGCGCCCGGGTTGATGCTGTTGGCACGCACGTTGGCGATGCCGTCCAGCTCGTCAGCCATGACCTGCATCAGGCCCTCGGTGGCGAATTTCGATACCGCGTAGGCGCCCCAGTAGGCGCGGCCCTTGCGACCGACGCTGCTGGAGGTGAAGGCGACGGAGGCGTCCTCCGACAGTTTCAGCAGCGGCAGCAGGGTGCTGCTGAGCATGAACATGGCGTTGACGTTGACGTGCATGACACGCATGAAGTTGTCGCCGGAAAGCTGCTCCAGCGGCGTGCGCGGGCCGAGGATCGAGGCATTGTGCAGCAGGCCATCGAGGCGGCCGAACTCGTTCTCGATCATCACCGCCAGTTCGTCGTACTGGTGCGGCAGGGCGGTTTCCAGGTTGAAGGGGATCACCACCGGTTGCGGGTGGCCGGCCGCCTCGATCTCGTCATAAACCTGGCTCAGGTTGGCCTCGGTCTTGCCCAGCAGCAGCACCGTCGCGCCATGGGCGGCGAAGCTCTTGGCTGCGGCGGCGCCAATACCGCGGCCGGCACCGGTGATCAGGATGACGCGATCCTTGAGCAGGTCTGGGCGGGCGGTGTAGTCGAACATGTGAGGATCCTTCGGAGAACTCTTGAGGGTAGGGCGGGTGAAACCCGCCAAATTGGAGAATGGCGGCCTGCGCGATCAGCAACTGCAAATGGCGCGATCGAGCACCGCACGCAGTTCCTGGGGGTGATCCACGACCACATCGGCGCCCCAGTTGCGCGGGTTGTCCTCGGGGTGGATATAGCCATAGGTCACCGCTGCGGTGCGGCAGCCAGCGGCTCGGCCTGACTCGATGTCACGGGCGTCGTCGCCGATGAACAGCACTTCCTCGGGTTTGACCCCCATCTGCTGGCAGGCGAGCAGCAGCATGTCCGGCGCCGGTTTGCTCTTCTCGACGTGGTCGGGGCAAACCAGCACTGCCGAGCGCTGGGCCAGGTTCAGACCCTGCATGATCGGTTCGGCGTAGCGCACCGGCTTGTTAGTGGCGACGCCCCACAGCAGGCGTGCCTGCTCGATGTCATCGAGAAGAGTTTCGATGCCGTCGAACGGGCGGGTGAGGACGGCGCAGTGTTGCTGGTAACGCTCCAGAAACTCTTGGCGCAGGGTTTCAAAGGCGGCTGAGTCCGGGTCTTCATCGAAAGCGCAGGCGACCATGGCGCGAGCGCCGCCGGATACCTGGTCACGAATGGCCTTGTCTGCCAGTGGCGGCAGGCCACGGGCCGCGCGCATGGCCTGGGTGATGGCGATGAAGTCCGGCGCCGAGTCGAGCAGGGTGCCGTCCATGTCGAAAAGAACTGCTTTCAAACGCATGCGTTCTACTCCTTGCGCAGCGTCTGGATCATGTAGTTGACGTCAACGTCCGCCTCCAGCTTGTAGTGCTTGGTCAGCGGGTTGTAGGTCAGGCCGATGATGTCCTTGACCTCCAGCCCGGCCGCGCGGCTCCAGGCGCCGAGTTCGGACGGACGGATGAATTTCTTGAAGTCGTGGGTGCCACGCGGCAGCAGGCGCAGGATGTATTCGGCGCCGATCACCGCGAACAGGTACGCCTTGGGGTTGCGGTTGATGGTGGAGAAGAACACCTGGCCGCCCGGTTTGACCAGCTTGTGGCAGGCGCGGATGACCGAGGAGGGATCGGGCACGTGCTCGAGCATTTCCAGGCAGGTGACGACGTCGAACTGTTCCGGCATTTCTTCTGCCAGTGCCTCGGCGGTGATCTGCCGGTAGTCGACTTCGACGCCGGACTCCAGCTGGTGCAGCTGGGCGACCGACAGCGGTGCTTCGCCCATATCGATGCCCATCACCGTTGCGCCGCGCTGGGCCATGGCTTCACTGAGAATGCCGCCGCCACAACCGACGTCCAGTACGCGCTTGCCGGCCAGGCCGACGCGCTCGTCGATCCAGTTGACCCGCAGCGGGTTGATATCGTGCAGAGGTTTGAACTCGCTTTCGCGGTCCCACCAGCGGTGTGCCAGGGCCTCGAATTTGGCGATTTCGGCGCGGTCGACGTTGCTCATAAGCATCTCTATTCAAAGCATGGAAAGCGTATCGCCGCTATGTTGCCAGTTTAAGAACGGGCGTGGGGCGGCGCGGATTCGTTCAATGTATGTCAGTTTGTCGCAGTGGTTTGGGAATGTTGTCGCGCCCAAGGTTTATCCGCTGCTCATTTATTTCGTTGATACTCGGTCTGCCCCCTCTCCCATTTATGGGAGAGGGTTGGGGAGAGGGCCAGGCGAATAGCTCGGTGTTTCCTGGCCCTCTCCCCCAGCCCCTCTCCCGCAAGCGGGAGAGGGGAGGATAAGCAGTGTTACTTGCTGGCAATTCTGGCTCCCCATTCCCTGGCCTTGGCGATCAGCTCGCTTTCGTCCATGCGCGTCAGGCGGCCGTCTTCCAACAGTTGCTTGCCGCCAACCCACAAATGCTTCACGCAGTCGCGGCCGCTGGCGTAGATCAGCTGCGATACCGGGTCGTAGATCGGTTGCTGAGCCAGGCCGGAAAGGTCGAAGGCGACCACGTCGGCCAGCTTGCCCAGTTCCAGCGAGCCGGTCTGTGTTTCCAGTCCCAGTGTGCGCGCGCCATTCAAGGTAGCCATGCGCAAGGCGCTGTGAGCGTTCAGGGCGGTGGCGGAGCCGGCGACGGCCTTGGCCAGCAGGGCGGCGGTACGGGTTTCGCCGAGCAGGTCGAGATCGTTGTTGCTGGCGGCGCCATCGGTGCCGATGGCGACGTTGACGCCAGCCTGCCATAGGCGCTCGACCGGACAGAAGCCGCTGGCCAGTTTGAGGTTGGATTCAGGGCAGTGCACGATGCTGCAGTTGTGCTCCACCAGCAGTGCCAGGTCCTCGTCATCGATCTGCGTCATGTGCACCGCCTGGAAACGCGGGCCGAGCAGGCCGAGGCGGGCCAAGCGGGCCAGCGGGCGTTCGCCGTGCTTGGCGACGGCTTCGGCCACTTCCTGGGCGGTTTCGTGCACGTGCATATGAATGCCGGCATCCAGCTCGTCAGCCAGTACGCGAATCTGTTCCAGCTTGTCGTCGCTGACCGTGTAGGGCGCGTGGGGGCCGAAAGCGATGCGGATGCGAGGGTGCTGCTTGAGGTCATCGAACAGTTGCAGGCCCGTGCGTAGGGCTTCGGCGGCATTGAGTGCGCCGGGTACCGGGAAGTCCAGCACGGGAACGGTGATCTGTGCGCGCATGCCGGCGTTGTGCACGCGTTCGGCGGCGGTCTGCGGGTAGAAGTACATATCGGAGAAGCAACTGATGCCGCCCTTGATCTGTTCGGCGATGGCCAGATCGGTGCCATCGCGGACGAAATCCTCATCGACCCACTTACCCTCGGCGGGCCAGATATGTTCGTGCAGCCAGGTCATCAGTGGCAGGTCGTCGGCAATGCCGCGCAGCAGGGACATTGCTGCGTGGCCATGGGCGTTGATCAGCCCCGGCGCGAGCAGGCACTGAGGCAGTTCGCGCACCTCCTTTACTGGGTGGCGCAGTGCCTCGGCACGTGGCGCGATCAGTGCGATCTGCCCGTCGCGGATTCCCAGGCCATGATCGCGTAGCACCACCCCGGCTGGTTCCACGGGCACCAGCCAGGTGGGCAGCAGCAACAGGTCGAGAGGAGATTCGGGCATGAGGGCGTCCGTCTGGCTTGATCGATGCAGGGAAGGTCTCCAGTGTATAGATGAACGCACGCAGCTTGAAGTCGTGGGGCGTGCCGGATAGTTCGGCTGGTGCCAGTTGGTCTGCGTATAATCCGCGATTTTTTGGCGGTGACAGATGGAGTGCGCGATGCGCGAGCAATTGCTGGCGGTGGAGAAGGTTCAGGCAATCGAGTGGCGCGATGGTGCGTTGTACCTGCTCGATCAGCGCCTGCTGCCGCATCAGCAGACCTGGCTGCGTTTCGACTCTGCCGCCGAGGTGGCCGATGCGATTCGCGACATGGTGGTGCGTGGAGCGCCGGCTATTGGCATTGCTGCTGCCTATGGGCTGGTGCTGAGTGTCCGTACTCGTCTACAAGACGGTGGTGACTGGCGTGAGGCGTTGGAGGCCGATTTTGCCTATCTCGAGCGCTCGCGCCCGACTGCGGTAAACCTGTTCTGGGCTCTGCAGCGCATGCGTGAACGCCTGGCAAGACTCAAGGATGGCGACGACATCCTGGCGCTACTGGAGGCTGAGGCGGTGGGGATTCACCTCAGCGACCGTGAGGCCAACCTGACCATGGCGCAGTTGGGCATGGAGCTGATTCGCAAGCATCAGGGCAATCCGCAAGTGCTGCTGACGCACTGCAATGCCGGTGCGCTGGCGACCGGCGGCTTTGGTACGGCGCTCGGGGTGATCCGCGCGGCGTATCTGGAGGGTTTGGTCGAGCAGGTCTATGTCGATGAAACCCGCCCCTGGCTGCAGGGAGCGCGACTGACGGCCTGGGAATTGGCGGGGGACGGCGTGCCGGTCACGCTCAATGCCGATGCAGCGGCGGCTCACCTGATGAAGACCAAGGGCATCACCTGGGTCATCGTCGGCGCTGATCGCATCACCGCCAATGGCGACGTGGCCAACAAGATCGGCACCTATCAGCTGGCGGTCAACGCCATGCACCACGGCGTGCGCCTGATGGTGGTGGCGCCCAGCTCGAGCATCGACATGAGCCTGGAAAGCGGCGAAGACATCGTGCTCGAAGAGCGCGATGGTCGTGAGCTGCTGGAGATGGCGGGGCATCGGGTGGCGGCTGATGTGCATGCCGTCAATCCGGTGTTCGATGTGACGCCGGCTGATCTGGTCGACTACATAGTGACCGAGAAAGGCGTGATCGAGCGTCCCGACAGCGCCAAACTGGCGCAGCTGATGTGTCGCAAGCGCCTGCACTGAGCAGATCGAGCGCGGCTTACTCCCTGTAGGAGCCCCGCCCCGGGGCGAAGCTTTTGCTCTTGCGGCTTTCTTACGGCGCAGCTGCCGTGGAATGGCTGCCATTCGCCGCGGGGCGCGGCTCCTACACAGATTGCGGTACCCGATGGCTTGGCGTAGGAGCCCCGTCCCGGGGCGAAGCTTTTGCTCTTGCGGCTTTCTTACGGCGCGGCTGCCGTGGAATGGCTGCCATTCGCCGCGGGGCGCGGCTCCTACACAGATTGCGGTACCCGATGGCTTGGCGTAGGAGCCCCGTCCCGGGGCGAAGCTTTTGCTCTTGCGGCTTTCTTACGGCGCGGCTGCCGTGGAATGGCTGCCATTCGCCGCGGGGCGCGGCTCCTACACAGATTGCGGTACCCGATGGCTTGGCGTAGGAGCCCCGTCCCGGGGCGAAGCTTTTGCTCTTGCGGCTTTCTTACGGCGCGGCTGCCGTGGAATGGCCGCCATTCGCCGCGGGGCGCGGCTCCTACACAGATTGCGGTGTTCGGTGGTTCGGCGTAGGAGCCCCGTCCCGGGGCGAAGCTTTTGCTCTTGCGGCTTTCTTACGGCGCGGCTGCCGTGGAATGGCCGCGATTCGCCGCGGGGCGCGGCTCCTACACAGATTGCGGTGTTCGGTGGTTCGGCGTAGGAGCCCCGCCCCGGGGCGAAGTCTTTGCTTTCATTGGTCGTGCGACAGCCCCAGCAGGTTGGTCGTTTCGCCTCTTTCCGTCTCGTTTGCTCTGCTTCTCCATGAGGGTGCCCGGGGTAGGTGTGTGGCGCGCTTTGTGGTAATCTCCGGCAGTTTTCAAGGGGGCTGACTGCAGCCTCCTTCACTGCATCGAATCGTGGCATAACTCGTTGATTTGTCGTGAGTCGCTGATGGCTTCAGGCTATCGCGACGAGCTCCGTAGCGTTCAGGAAGAATGACGCGGAGTTTCACCAGAAAAAAGGAACCAGGCTTCTCATGGGCGAACTGGCCAAAGAAATCCTCCCGGTCAATATCGAAGACGAGCTGAAACAGTCCTACCTCGACTACGCGATGAGCGTGATCGTCGGGCGTGCGCTGCCGGATGCGCGCGATGGCTTGAAGCCGGTACACCGTCGTGTGCTTTACGCCATGAGCGAGCTGGGCAACGACTGGAACAAGCCCTACAAGAAATCCGCCCGTGTGGTCGGTGACGTGATCGGTAAATACCACCCGCACGGCGACACCGCGGTGTACGACACCATCGTGCGTATGGCGCAGGACTTCTCCCTGCGCTACCTGCTGGTGGACGGCCAGGGCAACTTCGGTTCGGTTGACGGCGACAACGCCGCGGCCATGCGATACACCGAAGTGCGCATGACCAAGCTGGCTCATGAGTTGCTGGCCGACCTGGACAAGGAAACCGTCGATTGGGTGCCCAACTACGACGGCACCGAGCAGATTCCGGCTGTCATGCCGACCAAGGTACCGAACCTGCTGATCAATGGTTCCAGCGGTATCGCCGTGGGCATGGCCACCAATATTCCGCCGCATAACCTGTCCGAGGTGATCGATGGTTGCCTGGCGCTGATCGACAACGCCGAACTGACCGTCGATGACCTGATGCAGTACATTCCCGGCCCGGATTTCCCCACGGCGGGCATCATCAACGGCCGTGCCGGCATCATCGAGGCCTACCGCACGGGGCGTGGCCGCATCTATGTGCGTGCCCGCGTCGAGGTCGAGGACATCGACAAAGCCGGCAACCGCCAGCAACTGGTGATCACCGAGCTGCCGTATCAGCTGAACAAGGCGCGTCTGATCGAGAAGATCGCCGAGCTGGTCAAAGAGAAGAAGATCGAAGGCATCACCGAGCTGCGTGACGAGTCCGACAAGGACGGCATGCGCGTGGTGATCGAACTGCGTCGTGGCGAAGTGCCGGACGTGGTGCTGAACAACCTGTACGCCCAGACCCAGATGCAGAGTGTGTTCGGTATCAACGTCGTGGCGCTGGTCGACGGTCAGCCGAAGATCATGAACCTCAAGGACATGCTCGAGGTGTTCATCCGTCACCGCCGCGAAGTGGTGACCCGTCGTACCGTCTACGAGCTGCGCAAGGCGCGTGAGCGCGGGCACATCCTTGAAGGTCAGGCTGTCGCACTGTCCAACATCGATCCGGTGATCGAGCTGATCAAGGCCTCGCCGACCCCGGCCGAGGCCAAGGAGCGCCTGATCGCCACTGCCTGGGAATCATCTGCCGTGGAGGCCATGGTCGAGCGCGCCGGTGCCGACTCCTGCCGTCCTGAAGGTCTGGATGCACAGTTCGGTCTGCGTGACGGCAAGTACTACCTGTCGCCGGAACAGGCCCAGGCCATCCTCGAATTGCGCCTGCACCGCCTGACCGGCCTGGAGCACGAGAAGCTGCTGGCCGAGTACCAGGAAATCCTCAGCCTGATCGGCGAGCTGATCCGCATCCTGACCAGTCCCGAGCGCTTGATGGAAGTCATCCGCGAGGAGCTGGAGAAGGTCAAGGCCGAGTTCGGCGATGCTCGTCGCACCGAGATCGTCGCCTCGCGTCTGGATCTGACCATCGCCGACCTGATCACCGAAGAAGAGCGCGTCGTCACCATTTCCCACGGCGGCTACGCCAAGAGCCAGCCGCTGGCGGCCTACGAGGCGCAGCGTCGCGGTGGCAAGGGCAAATCGGCCACTGGTGTGAAGGACGAGGACTACGTCGAGCACCTGCTGGTTGCCAACAGCCATGCCACGCTGCTGCTGTTCTCCAGCAAGGGCAAGGTGTACTGGCTGCGTACCTTCGAGATTCCCGAGGCTTCGCGTGCCGCCCGTGGTCGCCCGCTGGTCAACCTGTTGCCGCTGGACGAGGGTGAGCGCATCACTGCGATGCTGCAGATCGACCTCGAAGCGCTGCAACAGAGCGCCGGTGCCGACGAAGATCTTGACGACGAAGGCGTGGTGATCGAAGGCGAAGCCACTGAAGTGGTCGAGGCCGAGGAAGTCGAAGAAGTCGAGGGCGAAACCCCCGAACTGGTCGCCGAACCGACCGGCGCCTACATCTTCATGGCCACCGCCTTCGGTACCGTTAAGAAAACCCCGCTGGTGCAGTTCAGTCGTCCGCGCAGCGCCGGTCTGATCGCCCTGAAGCTGGAAGAGGGCGACACCCTGATCGCCGCCGCCATCACTGACGGTGCCAAGGAAGTCATGCTGTTCTCCGATGCCGGCAAGGTGCTGCGCTTCGCCGAAAGCAAAGTGCGTACCATGGGCCGTACCGCCCGTGGTGTACGCGGTATGCGCCTGGGCAAGGATCAGCAACTGATCTCCATGCTGATTCCGGAGCCCGGCGCGCAGATTCTCACTGCCTCCGAACGAGGCTTCGGCAAGCGCACCGCTCTGGGCAAGTTCCCGCGTCGCGGTCGTGGCGGCCAGGGCGTTATTGCCATGGTCACCAGCGAGCGTAACGGCAAGCTGGTCGGCGCCATCCAGGTGCAGGACGGCGAGGAAATCATGCTGATTTCCGATCAGGGCACCCTGGTGCGTACCCGTGTCGACGAAGTCTCCAGCTCCGGTCGTAACACTCAGGGCGTGACCCTGATCAAGCTGGCCAAGGACGAGACCCTGGTTGGCCTGGAGCGTGTGCAGGAGCCGACTGTGGTGGAAGAGGACGAACTGGTCGAAGGCGAAGAGGGCGCTGAAGTCGCCGAAAGCGCCGATGCACCGGTCACCGACGCCGAGGAAGGCAGCGAGGAGTGAGAGCCTGTGGGAGGGGCTTTAGCCGCGACTGTCGCCGCTAAAGCGCCTCCCACAGAGCGTAGGGTGGGTTGAGCGCAGCGATACCCATCGGCAGTGTGGACATGCCATCGCCAGGTGGTGGCGTTCTGTGAATCTGAGAGAGACAGACGTGAGCAAGCGAGCTTTTAACTTCTGCGCCGGCCCGGCCGCGCTGCCGACCGCTGTACTGCAACGTGCCCAGGCCGAGATGCTCGACTGGCAAGGCAAGGGCCTCTCGGTGATGGAGATGAGCCATCGCAGTGACGAGTACGTGGCCATCGCCAGCCAGGCCGAGCAGGACCTGCGTGATCTGCTCGCTGTACCCAGTGACTACAAGGTGTTGTTCCTGCAGGGCGGTGCCAGCCAGCAGTTCGCCGAGATTCCGTTGAACCTGCTGCCGGAAGATGGCGTGGCCGACTACGTCGACACCGGCATCTGGTCGAAGAAGGCCATCGAAGAGGCGCGCCGCTACGGCGCCATCAATGTCGCCGCCAGTGCCAAGGCGCACGACTATTTCGCCATTCCCGGTCAGAACGACTGGCAGCTGTCGAAGAACGCGGCCTACGTGCATTACTGCAGCAACGAGACCATCGGCGGTCTACAGTTCGACTGGGTGCCGCAGACCGGCGATACCCCGCTGGTGGTGGACATGTCCTCGGACATCCTCTCGCGCCCCATCGACGTGTCGCAGTTCGGCCTGATCTACGCCGGTGCGCAGAAGAACATCGGCCCGAGCGGCCTGGTGGTGGTGATCGTTCGTGAAGACCTGCTCGGTCGCGCCCGTTCCAGCTGCCCGACCATGCTCGATTACAAGATCTCCGCCGATAACGGTTCGATGTACAACACCCCGGCGACCTATTCCTGGTATCTGTCCGGCCTGGTCTTCCAGTGGCTGAAGGAGCAGGGCGGCGTCGAGGCCATGGAACGCATCAACCGCGCCAAGAAGGATCTGCTGTACAAGGCCATCGACGACAGCGATTTCTACAGCAACCCCATCGCCCATAACGCCCGTTCCTGGATGAACGTGCCGTTCCGCCTGGCCGACGAGAAGCTGGATAAGGCTTTCCTGGCCGGTGCCGACGAGCGCGGCCTGCTCAACCTGAAAGGCCATCGCTCGGTCGGTGGCATGCGTGCTTCCATCTACAACGCCGTTGGTCTGGATGCGGTTGAGGCGCTGGTGGCCTACATGGCCGAGTTCGAGAAGGAGCATGGCTGACATGTCCGAGCAGGAACTGCAAGCGCTGCGAGTACGCATCGACAACCTCGATGAGCGCATCCTCGAGCTGATCAGCGACCGTGCGCGCTGCGCCGAAGAAGTCGCGCGAGTCAAAATGAAGGAGTTGAAGGAGGGCGAGTCGCCCGTCTTCTACCGCCCCGAGCGCGAAGCTCAGGTGCTCAAACGCGTGATGGAGCGCAATCGAGGCCCGCTAGGCAATGAGGAAATGGCGCGGTTGTTCCGCGAAATCATGTCCTCCTGCCTGGCGCTGGAAAACCCGTTGAAAGTCGCTTATCTCGGCCCTGAAGGCACCTTCAGTCAGGCAGCGGCGATGAAGCACTTCGGTCATGCGGTGATCAGCGTGCCGATGGCGGCCATCGACGAGGTGTTCCGCGAAGTGGCTGCCGGTGCGGTCAACTTCGGCGTGGTGCCGGTGGAGAATTCCACCGAAGGCGCGATCAACCACACCCTCGACAGCTTCCTCGAGCACGACATGGTCATCTGTGGCGAAGTCGAGCTGCGCATCCACCATCACCTGCTGGTCGGCGAGACCACCAAGACCGACAAGATCACCCGCATCTACTCCCATGCCCAGTCGCTGGCGCAGTGCCGCAAGTGGCTGGACGCGCACTACCCGAACGTCGAGCGCGTGGCGGTTTCCAGCAACGCCGATGCGGCCAAGCGGGTCAAGAGCGAGTGGAACAGCGCGGCTATCGCCGGCGACATGGCAGCCAATCTGTATGGCCTGACCAAGCTGGCCGAGAAGATCGAGGATCGCCCGGACAACTCCACGCGCTTCCTTATCATCGGCAGCCAGGAAGTGCCGCCAACGGGCGACGACAAGACCTCAATCATCGTTTCCATGCGCAACAAGCCGGGTGCGCTGCATGAATTGCTGGTGCCGTTCCACAACAACGGCATCGACCTGACGCGCATCGAAACCCGCCCGTCGCGCAGCGGCAAGTGGACCTACGTGTTCTTCATCGATTTCGTTGGCCATCACCGCGATCCGCTGATCAAGGATGTGCTGGAAAAACTTGCCCAGGAGGCCGTGGCGCTGAAGGTGCTGGGCTCATATCCGAAGGCGGTGCTCTGAGGTAAAGCCCCTCACCCCCGGCCCCTCTCCCGGAGGGAGAGGGGAGACAAGCAAAACGGCGCGGGGCTGAAATCTATGTCCAGGCTAACGATCGTACTGACTGCATGTGATTGATCAAACGTTCACCGTACACCTCCCCTCTCCCTCGGGAGAGGGGCCGGGGGTGAGGGTAGGGGTTATCACAATTTAAAATTTAAAGAGAGGGCAAGGATGCCACCCAAGCACAGACCGCTTCCCGCATGGCATAAGCAACGTGCGCGGGAATTGCGCACTACGGCAACCGATGCCGAGGTTCGCCTGTGGTATTGCCTGCGCTCGGGGCGGTTGGGCGGTTTGAAGTTTCGCCGGCAGCACCCGTTGCCGCCTTATATCCTCGACTTCTACTGTGAGGCGGCGAAATTGGCGGTGGAGTTGGACGGTTCGCAGCACGGCGGTGAAGACGACGCTGCAAGAACGTTGGATTTAGAGCGTGAAGGCATCATGGTGCTGCGCTTTTGGAATGATCAGGCCTTGAAGGAAACCGAGGCTGTTTTGCAGGAAATTTATCGGGTGGCTAGCGAGCGGATTGCGCTTTTGACGCTCTGAAAGCCCCCTCACCCCCAGCCCCTCTCCCGGAGGGCGAGGGGAGTGAATCGCGGTCGCTTCGCATTTGTGGGCATGCTTGTGAGATGTATTGTTCTGTCGCTGGGTGGTTGGTAAGTGCCGGATCTAGGTGGGCTCAAGTATCGGGCTAGCTGACGGAATGAAGATATGGCTACCGCCGCCGAACGGTTCCCCTCTCCCCTTGGGAGAGGGGCTAGGGGTGAGGGCTGGGCGTGCCGCGAGCAATTGGATTGAAGAGGTTTGCAAATGAGCTGTGATTTCATCGCCCTGGCCCAGCCAGGCGTGCAAAAGCTGTCCCCCTACGTACCCGGCAAACCAGTCGATGAGCTGGCCCGTGAGCTGGGCCTCGATCCGGCCGGTATCGTCAAGCTGGCCAGCAATGAGAACCCGCTCGGCCCGAGCGACAAGGTGCTGGCAGCGATTCGCGCCGAACTGGACGAGCTGACCCGCTACCCGGATGGCAATGGCTTCACCCTGAAGACCGCACTGGCTGCCCGTTACGGCGTCGACGCCGCTCAGGTCACCCTGGGCAATGGCTCCAACGACATCCTCGAGCTGGTCGCCCGTGCCTATCTGGCACCCGGTCTCAATGCCGTGTTCAGCGATTACGCCTTCGCGGTTTACCCCATTGCCACCCAGGCAGTCGGCGCGCAGGGCAAGATCGTGCCGGCCAAGGATTATGGTCATGATCTGCAGGCCATGCTTGCCGCCATCGATAGCAATACTCGTGTGGTCTTCATCGCCAACCCCAACAACCCGACCGGCACCTGGTTCGGGCCGGACGCGCTGGAAACCTTCCTGGCCAAGGTGCCGGAGTCGGTGCTGGTGGTGCTGGACGAAGCCTATATCGAGTACGCCGAAGGCGACGAGCTGCCGGACGGTCTGGATTACCTGGCGCGCTACCCGAACCTGCTGGTCTCGCGCACCTTCTCCAAGGCCTATGGCTTGGCCTCGCTGCGCGTCGGTTACGCCATCAGCTCGCCGGCTATTGCCGATGTGCTCAATCGCGTGCGTCAGCCGTTCAACGTCAACAGCCTTGCCCTCGCTGCTGCCTGTGCGGCGCTGACCGATACCGATTACCTCGCTGAAAGCCGTCGCCTCAACGATGCCGGCATGCAGCAACTGGAAGAGGGCTTGCGTGCCCTCGGGCTGAGCTGGATTGCCTCCAAGGCCAACTTCATCGCCGTCGATTTTGGTCGCGACACCGCTGCGATCAACCAGGCGCTGCTACGTGAAGGGGTGATCGTGCGGCCGATGGCCGGTTACCGCATGCCGAATTTCCTGCGTGTCTCCATCGGCCTGCCGCAAGAGAACGCACGCTTCCTCGAGGCCTTGGCCAAGGTACTGTCGGCGTGACTGTCACTGCAGTGCAATCCAATGCGCCTAAGATCGGCCGCCTGGTGGTGGTCGGCCTCGGCTTGATCGGTGGCTCCTTCGCCAAGGGGTTGCGTGAGCGCGGTCTGTGCCGGGAAGTGGTGGGGGTCGATCTGGATGCCGAATCGCGTCGCCTGGCAGTGCAGTTGGGCGTTGTCGACCGCTGCGAGAGCGACCTGGCTGCCGCCTGTCAGGGGGCCGAGGTCATTCAGTTGGCAGTGCCTATCCTGGCCATGGAGAAGCTGCTGGCTCAACTGGCTGCGCTGGATCTTGGCAATGCCGTGCTGACCGACGTCGGTAGCGCCAAGGGCAATGTCGTGCGCGCGGCGCGTCTGGCATTCTCCGGCAAGGCTGTGCGTCTGGTGCCCGGCCATCCCATTGCGGGCTCCGAGCAGAGCGGGGTGGAGGCGGCCAACGCCGAGCTGTTCCGTCGCCACAAGGTCATCCTGACGCCCTGCGAGCACAGCGATGAGGCGGCTCTGGCGCTGGTCGAAGGGCTGTGGCGCGAGCTGGGGGCGGATGTCGAGGTGATGGAGGTCGAACATCACGACCAGGTGCTCGCCGCCACCAGCCATCTGCCGCACCTGCTGGCCTTTACCCTGGTCGACTCGCTGGCCAAGCGCAGCGAGAACCTGGAAATTTTCCGCTATGCCGCTGGCGGTTTCCGCGACTTCACGCGGATCGCTGGCAGTGACCCGGTGATGTGGCACGATATCTTCCTCGCCAACCGCGAGGCCGTGCTGCGCACACTGGATACGTTTCGCGACGACCTCGACGCCTTGCGCGATGCGGTCGACGCCGGGGATGGGCATCAACTGCTGGGCGTGTTCACCCGCGCCCGCGTGGCCCGCGAACATTTCAGCAAAATTCTGGCCCGCAGGGCCTATGTGGACGCTATGCACTCGACCGATCTGATTTTCCTGGCAAAACCTGGTAGTTCGCTGGCTGGACGTATCCGCGTCCCCGGTGACAAGTCCATTTCGCACCGCTCGATCATGCTGGGTTCGCTGGCTGAAGGCACCACCGAGGTCGAAGGCTTCCTCGAAGGCGAAGATGCCCTGGCCACGCTGCAGGCATTCCGCGACATGGGCGTGGTCATCGAAGGCCCGCACCACGGCCGCGTGATCATCCATGGTGTCGGTTTGCATGGTCTGAAAGCGCCAGCCGGCCCGCTGTACATGGGTAACTCCGGCACCTCCATGCGCCTGCTCTCCGGCTTGCTGGCCGCGCAGCCGTTCGACACCACGCTGACCGGTGATGCTTCGCTGTCCAAACGCCCGATGAATCGCGTGGCCAAGCCGCTGCGTGAGATGGGTGCGGTCATCGAAACCGGTCCGGAAGGCCGTCCGCCGTTGACCATCAAAGGTGGTCAACGCCTGACCGGCATGGCCTACAACATGCCGATGGCCAGTGCCCAGGTTAAATCCTGCCTGCTGCTGGCTGGCTTGTACGCTGCTGGTAGCACCTCGGTGACCGAACCGGCGCCGACCCGTGACCACACCGAGCGCATGCTGCGCGGCTTCGGCTACCCGGTGAGCGTCGAAGGCAGTACCGTCAGTGTCGAGGCCGGCCACAAGCTGACTGCCACGCGCATCGAAGTGCCGGCAGATATTTCCTCGGCGGCGTTCTTCCTGGTCGCTGCCAGCATCGCCGAAGGCTCCGAGCTGGTGCTGGAGCACGTAGGCATCAACCCGACCCGCACCGGTGTGATAGACATTCTCAAGCTGATGGGTGGCGACATCACCCTGGAAAACCAGCGTGTAGTCGGCGGCGAGCCAGTGGCGGACATTCGTGTGCGTGCGGCCAAGCTCAAAGGCATCGATATTCCGGAAGACCTGGTGCCGCTGGCCATCGATGAATTCCCGGTGCTGTTCGTCGCCGCTGCCTGTGCCGAAGGTCGCACCGTGTTGCGCGGCGCCGAGGAGCTGCGGGTGAAAGAGTCCGATCGCATTCAGGTCATGGCTGACGGCCTGATCGCGCTGGGTGTGAAGGCCGAGCCGACTCCGGATGGCATCATCATCGAAGGCGGTAGCATCGGTGGTGGCGAAGTCTGGGCGCATGGTGATCACCGTATTGCCATGTCCTTCAGCGTCGCCTCGCTGCGCGCCACTGCGCCGATTCGCATTCATGACTGTGCCAACGTCGCCACGTCCTTCCCCAACTTCCTGGCCTTGTCGGCTGAAGTCGGCATCAACGTGGCTGTAGAGGGCAAGGCATGAATGCCCCGGTAATCACCGTCGACGGGCCGAGCGGCTCCGGCAAGGGCACGCTTTGCGCCTTGCTGGCCAAGCAGCTGGGCTGGAACCTGCTCGACTCCGGTGCGCTCTATCGCCTGCTGGCCTTCGCCGCTGGCAACCACGGCATCGACCTGACCAATGAAGAGTCACTCAAGCAGTTGGCCGCGCATCTCGATGTTCAGTTCATCGATAAGCGCATCATCCTCGAAGGCGAGGAGGTGACCGACGCCATCCGTAACGAGCAGATAGGGGCGGGCGCTTCCATGGTCGCCTCGCTGCCGGCTGTACGCGAAGCGCTGCTGCAGCGTCAGCGCGCGTTTCGCGAAATGCCCGGCCTGGTGGCAGACGGTCGCGACATGGGCACCGTGGTATTCGCCGACGCGCCGCTGAAGATTTTCCTGACGGCCAGCGCCGAGGAACGTGCGCGTCGCCGCTACTTGCAGTTGAAGGGCAAGGGCGATGATGTTAATCTTGCGAGTCTTCTCGACGAGATACGGGCGCGCGACGAGCGCGATACCCAGCGCGCGGTGGCGCCGCTCAAGCCGGCAGCCGACGCAATCGTGCTGGATTCCACCGAGCTTTCCATCGAGCAGGTGCTTGAACGAATTCTGCGCGAGGTCGCTGATCGCGATCTGGCCGGGTAAGGACGTTCGGTTGCTCTAAATCGAACAGTCCGCAAGGAGGCATGCGGGAGACCAGTCCTTGTCCCGTAGGCCTCTTTTTACATGAACGAACCCACATGGTCTGGAATGTGGTTTGGGCGAATCCCCGCCCTTGATCAACAGGAATCAACATGAGCGAAAGCTTTGCAGAACTATTTGAAGAAAGCCTGAAATCCCTCGACATGCAGCCGGGCGCCATCATCACCGGTATCGTGGTCGACATCGACGGTGACTGGGTTACCGTTCACGCCGGTCTGAAGTCCGAGGGCGTCATCCCGCTCGACCAGTTCTTCAACGAACAAGGCGAGCTGACCATCAAGGTCGGTGACGAAGTCCACGTCGCGCTGGACGCGGTTGAAGATGGCTTCGGTGAAACCAAGCTGTCCCGCGAGAAAGCCAAGCGCGCTGAGTCCTGGCTGGTTCTGGAAGCTGCGTTCAACGCTGAAGAAGTGGTCAAGGGCGTTATCAACGGTAAGGTCAAAGGCGGCTTCACCGTTGACGTCAACGGCATCCGCGCGTTCCTGCCGGGTTCCCTGGTTGACGTCCGTCCGGTGCGTGATACCACTCACCTGGAAGGCAAAGAGCTGGAATTCAAGGTCATCAAACTGGACCAGAAGCGCAACAACGTTGTCGTTTCCCGTCGCAGCGTCCTGGAAGCCGAGAACAGCGCCGAGCGCGAAGCTCTGCTGGAATCCCTGCAGGAAGGCCAGCAAGTCAAAGGTATCGTCAAGAACCTCACCGACTACGGTGCGTTCGTTGACCTGGGCGGCGTAGATGGCCTGCTGCACATCACCGACATGGCTTGGAAGCGCATCAAGCACCCGTCCGAGATCGTCAACGTTGGCGACGAGATCGACGTCAAGGTTCTGAAGTATGATCGCGAGCGTAACCGCGTATCCCTGGGCCTGAAGCAACTGGGCGAAGACCCATGGGTTGCCATCAAGGCTCGTTACCCGGAAAACACCCGCGTCATGGCGCGCGTCACCAACCTCACCGACTACGGCTGCTTCGCCGAGCTGGAAGAGGGCGTGGAAGGCCTGGTACACGTTTCCGAAATGGACTGGACCAACAAGAACATCCACCCGTCGAAAGTCGTTAACGTCGGCGACGAAGTGGAAGTCATGGTTCTGGACATCGACGAAGAGCGTCGTCGTATCTCCCTGGGTATCAAGCAGTGCAAGACCAACCCGTGGGAAGACTTCTCCGGCCAGTTCAACAAGGGTGACAAGATCTCCGGCACCATCAAGTCGATCACCGATTTCGGTATCTTCATTGGTCTGGACGGCGGCATCGACGGCCTGGTTCACCTGTCCGACATCTCCTGGAACGAAGCTGGCGAAGAAGCCGTGCGTCGCTTCAAGAAGGGCGACGAGCTGGAAACCGTCATCCTGTCGGTTGACCCGGAGCGCGAGCGCATCTCCCTGGGCATCAAGCAACTGGAAGACGATCCGTTCAGCAACTACGTCTCCATCAACGACAAGGGCACCATCGTCCGTGGCGTTGTGAAAGAAGTAGACGCCAAGGGCGCCATCATCGACCTGGGCAACGAGATCGAAGCTACCCTGAAAGCCTCCGAAATCAGCCGTGACCGCGTTGAAGACGCGCGCAACGTCCTGAAAGAAGGCGACGAAGTAGAAGCCAAGATCATCAGCGTCGACCGCAAGTCCCGCGTCATCAGCCTGTCCGTCAAGTCGAAAGACGTTGAAGACGAGAAAGACGCGATGAAGGAACTGCGTAACAAGCAAGACGTTGAAAGCACCGGCCCGACCACCATCGGTGACCTGCTGCGTGCTCAAATGGAAAAACAGAACTAAGTTCGGTTAATCCATTCAGGAAAAGGGCGACCCTCGGGTCGCCTTTTTCGTTGTGCGCCAGGCATGGCGCGTAGCGCCGTGACTGGCGCTGTTCGGTTCACTGTGGTGGTGGACTGGACGACTTGGAGGTGAAAGTCCTCTACACACCCGGCAAGGGGAAGTGTTAGCCAGAGGCAAGGGTGTCGCGGGCGACTGCGAATCTGAAGGAAGCCCGAGGCAAAATGCTGGC
>NZ_NIUB01000059.1 GCF_002197815.1 Pseudomonas oleovorans subsp. oleovorans | reverse complement strand
GAGCCGAGCCCGAACGATAATTTCAGGATGGAGCCTGACTGATCCGACGCGTCGTTCAGTCGACGCGTATCCGGACTTTCAGTCCGTAAGTCACTAACCCACCGACTTCAGTCGGTGGTTGTTGAGTCGGCTCGTCTTCACGATGCTCGTCATGGATGCGCTGAATCCACTGGATCATGAGGTTTTCCAGCTGGTGTTCGGGGCCACCATGACGCTGCTGATCGCGATGGAATTCAAGCATTCGATCGTCAAAGTGGCTTTGCGCAAGGAAAGCATCATCCAGGTCAAGACCGTCATTCTGATCGCGATCCTGGCACTGGCCCGCAAGCTCATCATCCCCGAACCTGACATTGCTCCTGCCAAAGTGGCCGTGCTGGCGGGGACGGTACTGGCGTTGGGGCTGACTTATTGGCTCATGCGTGAACGCGACGACCGGAAGAGCGAGTAATTGGACCATGGCCCTTTTTGGTCTAGCCGGCCGACACGATGCCAGGTCGAGGCACCGCTGGCTCAATCGCTTTCAAACCGTACTGCTGGTTTTGACCCTGGTGGGGATCGCGGCTACCGCTGGCAGTCTGCTGTTCGGCGAGATTGGCCTTTGGCTAGCACTGGCAAGCTGCGCATTGACCCTGCTGATCGAACCTGTCGCCGCCTCCGCGATGACCTTGCGACTCTATGGCGCCCGTCTCTTGCATTACCAGGAAGCCCCCGCAATTTGGTCGCTGTTGCGGGAGTTGGCCGCGCGCGCCGGATTGCCGAATACGCCAGTTCCCCACTATGTGCCCAGCGGCATCGTCAACGCTTTTGCTACTGGTTCGCGACGTCATGCCTCCATTGCCCTCACTGATGGCCTGCTCCGCAGCCTGAGTATCCGGGAACTGCAAGCCGTGCTGGCGCATGAGGTTGCACACATCGCTCAAGACGATCTGCGTGTCATGGGCCTGGCTGATTCGATCAGCCGGCTCACGAGCCTGCTGGCATTGCTGGGTCAGATTACGCTCCTGATCAGCATGCCGGTGCTGTTGGCCGGTGCCGTAGAAATTAACTGGCTTGGCTTACTGCTGTTGGCCGCTTCGCCGCAACTGGCACTGCTCGCGCAGTTGGGCCTGTCACGCGTGCGCGAGTTCGATGCCGACCGGATGGCCGTAGAGCTGACGGGGGATCCGCACGGGCTCGCCTCGGCGCTGGCAAAGATCGAGCGGGTGAGCCGCTCGTGGCGCGCCTGGATGTTGCCCGGTTGGGGCAATCCCGAACCGTCCTGGTTGCGCACGCATCCGACGACAGAGGATCGTATCGCGCGCCTGATGGCGTTGGCGCCTCAGCCATCGCAGACCCTGCCGTTCCAAACGGAATATCTCGTGCCAAGGTCGTTCGCCCCGATGCGCCCACCACGCAGGGGCCTGAGCGGCCTTTGGCGCTAAATCACTCGAAAGGAACCCCCGTCATGGCTTACCCCGATCCTTACCCACAACGCCCAGCTCCGGATCAATTCGTCCGGCGGTGGCTCTTCATCACCGCGTGCGTTGCCGCACTCATGTTGTTCTGGCAGTTCCTGCCCGCCATCGAGGCCTGGTTCAGTCCGCGCGAAGCCGCTGAGCGCACCGTCACGCCGCGTGGCGATCTGGCCGCTGATGAAAAGGCCACCATCGAACTGTTCGAGAAATCCCGAGCATCGGTGGTCTACATCACGACGTCCCAACTGGTGCGCGATGCCTGGACGCGCAACGTCTTTTCCGTGCCGCGCGGGACGGGTTCGGGTTTCATCTGGGATGACGCCGGTCACGTCGTTACCAACTTTCATGTGATCCAGGGGGCGTCGGAGGCCACGGTCAAACTGGCCGACGGCCGCGATTACCAAGCCGCGCTGGTCGGCGTGAGTCCGGCCCACGATATCGCGGTGCTCAAAATCGGCGTCGGTTTCCAGCGCCCGCCCGCCGTTCCGGTCGGCACCAGCGCAGACCTCAAGGTGGGACAAAAGGTGTTCGCCATCGGCAACCCCTTCGGTCTGGATTGGACACTCACCAGCGGCATCGTGTCCGCGCTCGATCGATCGCTGCCCGGGGAATCTGGCGGAGTGACCATCGAACACCTGATTCAAACCGATGCCGCCATCAACCCCGGCAACTCGGGGGGGCCGTTGCTCGATTCGGCCGGCCGCCTGATCGGCATCAACACAGCAATCTACAGCCCTTCCGGCGCATCGGCAGGGATCGGCTTCGCCGTGCCGGTAGACACGGTCATGCGCGTGGTGCCACAACTCATCAAGACCGGCAAATACATCCGCCCGGCGCTTGGGATTGAGGTAGACGAGCAGCTCAACCGCCGATTGCAGGCGCTGACCGGCACCCAAGGCGTGTTTGTGCTCCGCGTCGCCCCAGGCTCAGCGGCGCAAAAGGCGGGGCTGAACGGTGTCACCGTGGGCCCCGAAGGCATCGTGCCGGGAGACCGCATCACAGGCATGGATGGCGCTCCCGTCGACGATGTCGCCAAGCTGCTCGCACGGCTTGACGACCGAAAGGTAGGAGATGTGGTGGTCTTGTCGGTTGAGCGGGCCGGTAAGCTACGGGAGGTGCGCGTGGAGTTGCAACCTGGCATCTGATCTGGAGTTGAGGACATTTGGGGATTGGCAAAGAATAACGATGGGATGCATGAAGCATTCGCGCCGCAGAAACTCGATGCCCTACACTTAGGTGCCCAGTAAGGAAATTTCAGCCTCTCGTCGCGCGAAGAGTCCCGGCGGCACTTTGCCGCCACCATAGGCCCAGGGCCTTAGTTCCGTCGCGGCACTTACCCAGTCCCGCTGGTTGACTCGACGACTTAGCGTAGATGTTTGCAGCCGTCCAGCCCCAAGGTTGAAGGTGAAATCCACAATGGCTGCTAACCGCCCCTCTGGCTCCGTGGCCAGCACCGGGCAGTAGCGTGGCGTGGCGGTCAGCGCGACCTTCAGGTCTTTCGCCAGATAGCGTTCCGCCTCGGCCTCCGTGATCGGCGGGTGCTTCGGATCGCAGAGGGGGCCGTAGCCGATGGTCCAGTAGCCTGCCGGGCAGACGTAGGGATGCGTGCGGCCAAGATCGTTCTTCGGCACGCGGTGGAAGCCTTCGAAGCGCTTGGCCAGATCGATGGCTGCGGATTCCAAGCCATCCGGCCGATGACCGCCTGCAGCACGGCGATCACTCCTGAGGTCATGCCCTCACCCAGTCGAACACCCGCCCGAGGAACCAGAAGTTCAGCACTCCTGCCCAAAGCGCCTGGTCGGCCTCCGTCCATGCGTGCAGGATGGCCGTTTCCCAGCCAGCTCCTGCGGTCACGCCTGCTGCGAATGCCGCCGTCTTGGCTGCGCAGTACACCGACGAAGCACTGACCGACGAAAACGGCCAGGACATCGCCGTGCGGCGTCTGGCCTACAGCCGTTGGCAACACACTAACAGCGCCAGCCACGTGCACGGCCTGATCGTAATGCGCCGATCTGCCGTGGAAGCCGTGCTCGAACCTTGGACTTAATTACGGCTGGACGCTCGGCGAGAGCGGCTGGCTTTGCTACATCGAGGACGAGACCAAGCTCTCGGCCTACAAGTCCACCGGCTGGAGCGCAGGCATCGCCATCTGATTTCCCATCTTCGTACCCACCAGAAACCCGCCCACGAGGCGGGTTTCGTATTTCTGGAGACCGCAATTGCAATGACCGAAGGCACTGGCGTCATACAGATCGTTGGGATCGACAAAGGGCACCAGCGGCTGCGTACCTTGTGCATAGCCTGCCGCGCGTGCCTCGCCGATACGCCCCGGAATGCCGGGCAAAACGTACAGCTGGATCGGTACCTCCTCGAGGCTGGCGATGTAGGTCTCGCGCCATTCGACAAGCCCGTTCAGGATGAGCAGATGAGCATCTATGCGCGGCCATCACACACCTCCCCAATACTGTCCCCAGCGCAGGCCGTAGCCCGCGCGATCCATGACCCGCACCTGCGGCTGCCAGCTACTCAAACCATCGCGCTCGCCACTGATCTCCACCGTGATGCGGTCGCCCGGCGCACCGGCATCCAGCGCGGCCACTGCTGCCGTCCAGATGCAGGCGGTGCCGAGCTGCCCCGTCTCAGTACGAACCAGCACGTTGTTGCGATTGGCCGCCAGCGCTGTGAGGCGGCCGGTCTTGGCGGGCTTCGGTGGCGCTCAGGGCATGGCGCTACGCAGCACATGCAGCGCCAGCAGGTGCCCCGGATAGAACAGGTAGCCCCAGCGGCCGACGGGCCAGATCTTCAACGGCAGGGCTCGATGCAACAGGTAGAGCCCCAGCAGCGCAGCCGCACAGGCCATCGCGAACGACGCCAGGGTATCCGCCACCAGGCCCAGCTCGGCAAACCAGCGGTTGCGGCCGTTGGCCAGCACCGCCAGGGCGGCAGGCAACCACCACCAGCGCAACCCCTTCAGCCCTTGGACAAAGGCGGCCGGCAACAGGACGCCGAGTACGCCGTACATCAGTTGCTGATGCAGCAGGGTGGCGATCAGCACCGTCGCCGCTGCCAGCAGCAGGCTGGTGCGCTCGCCATGGTGGACGCCCCAGGCGACCATCAGCCCCAGCAGTAGGGTTGGCATCACGTTGAGCGTCGCGCTTTCCGGCGACAGCAGGCGATAGGGCAGCTCCGACAGCAGGGAGAACACCAGCAGCCAGCCGAGGTAGCGCGCGTTGCCCTCGCTGAACAGCTCGCCGGGGCGGGTTCTGGCCACGTTGGCGGCGATGCCCAGGCAAAACAGCGGGAATGCCAGGCGGCCGACGACGAACAGGCCATAGGCGTCCGGCCACAGGTAGCGCAGGTGGTCGAGCAGCATGCTGAGCATGGCCAGCCACTTGACCAGGTCGAGCCCCGCATCCCGTCTCATCCCATGACTCCCAGCGTCAGCACCGCCAGCACCAGGTAGCGCCCCGCCTTGGCCACCAGCACGATCAGCAGGAAACTCCAGAACGGCTCGCGCAGGACGCCGGCGATCACGGTCAGTGGATCGCCGATGATCGGCACCCAGCTCAGCAGCAGGGACCAGCGTCCATACCGCTGGTAGGCCTGCCAGGTGCGCTGCAGTTTGTCTTCCGGCACCGGAAACCAGCGTCTGTGGCGAAGGTGTTCGATATAGCGGCCGAGCAGCCAGTTGGCAGTCGAGCCCAGTACGTTGCCGGTCGTGGCCACCAGGAGCAACAGGGCAGGTGGCTGTTCAGTGGCCAGCAGCAGGCCGACCAGCACCGCCTCCGACTGCATCGGCAGCAGGGTGGCGGCACTGAAGGCCGCAACGAACAACCCCAGATAGGCGGATAAATCCCACACCTCAGGCGCTCAGTCCGGCCCAGCCATGCAGGCCGACATAGATGCCCACGGCGATGATCAGCAGGCCGGACAGGTAGGGCGCGCGGCGCGCCACCACGCCGAGCCAGGGCCAGCGGTTGGAGGCGTGTCGCGTGCCGACGGCGGCGGCGACGCCGACCGCGACCAGGGTCAGCGCCAGGCCGACGCTGAAGCTGAGTACCAGAACCGCACCCAGCGTCACCTCCTTGACCTGCAGGCAGAGCAGCAGCACGGTGATGGCCGCAGGGCAGGGAATCAGCCCGCCGGTCAGGCCGAACAGGATCACCTGGCCGGTGCTGACGTTGCGGCTGGCGAAACGACGGCGAATGTCGTTGGCGTGGGCCCGCTCGTGAGCATCCTGGTACCCCTCCAGCGACAGCTCCAGACCCTCCAGCTGCGAATGGGCGTGGTCGTGTTCATGGAACTCCAGGTCGTACTCGTGGGCGTGTCCGGCGTGGCCGAGGCGCAGGCGCGCGGTGAACTCATGCGGCTCGGGAATCGCATCCAGCGACTGCAGATAGCCGTCCTGGGTGACGAAGCGGAACTCCTGCATCTGTCCGTCGCTGCGGGTGGTGAGCAGACTGACGTCCCCGGCGGGCCAGGCATGCCCGCTCAGCACACGCAGACGCCAGCGCGGCGGCGCGTCCTGCTCGTGGATCGACAGTTCGACGCGGCCGTGTCCGGTATCGATGTGCTGGCGTTCGTCGTGATGGTGCTGCTCTTTCTCGAAGCGCCACATTTGCTCGCCACTCCAGGTGCGCCAGAGCATCCACAGCGCGATGGTAACGATGAACACGGCCGAGGCGAGTTGGAAGTAGGGTTCGGTGGTCTGGGCGTCGAGGTGCTGCCCCAGGTACATGCCGCCGATCGCCACCAGCCAGACCACGGCGGTGTGCGAGGCAGTGGCCGCCAGGCCAAGCAGGACGGCCTGACGCACCGTGCCGCGAATGGCCACGATGAAGGCCGCCATCATGGTCTTCGAGTGCCCGGGTTCCAGGCCATGCAGGGCCCCGAGCAGGATGGCGGTGGGGACATACAGCCAGGCCTGTGCGGCCCCTTGCTGCAACAACTCGGCGAAGGTCGACATGGGGGCTCAGAGGTATTTGGTGATCTGCTTGAACTCTTCCAGTGGCGCCCGCTCACCCTTGGTAAGGGCGCCGACCGTGTGTTCCAGGCAGTGGTCGATGTGGTCCTGGATCAGCGTGCGCTTGGCCTGGCAGACCGCTTTCTCGACCGCGTGCAGTTGCTGGGCGATGTCCACACAGGCGCGACCGTCCTCGATCATGGCGACGATGCTGCGCAGATGGCCCTCGGCACGTTTCAGCCTTTTGATGATTTCCGTATGACTTTGGTGCTGATGCTCGTGTTTGTGCTTGCTCATCGCCAGACCTCGTGCAAGGATAATCACCGCAGTATCCTATCCCCCTGGGGGGGATATGGTCAAACGGCTGCCCCCCCTCAATCACACGGCCCAGCTATCGAAGCGGCGATCCATGCTCAGCAAACCCATCAGCGCCAAGGTGATCTTCGCCCTCGCTCTCGCCATCCTGATGGCCTGGGCCGGGCATGCGTCTGCGCTGTTAGTGGGGGCGAGCCCGCCGACCTGGAGCGACAACCAGGATGTGCATGCGCACAGCCATGGCGACGGTGCGTTTGCCTGTGCGGTCTGTGCGGATCATTACCACTCGCCGCTGACGGCTGACCACGTGCATGAAACACCGCACCTGAGCACTGGGCTGAACATTGCCACGCAGCCGGAGCGTAAGCTGCTGCTGGAAAGCCCCGGCTACTCGATTCCCGCCAGCCCGATCTACCTGATCGAACGGCCACCACGCCCTGGTTTGGTGTTCTGAACAGGCCGCTGTGCGGCCCAAGACCACTGCAACCTAGGATTTCTCCATGCATTCGCTATCCATGCGCGGCATGGACGCAGGCCACCTGCGTCCGCACCGCTCGCTACCATTATTGCTACTGCTTACCGCCCTGTTCTTTCTCGGTATGCCCGATGCGCTGGCCCACGGCGTCGCCGAGGGCGACAAGGGCTTCATCCAGGAAAGCACCGGGGTGATGTTGATGCCGTTCGTGTACATGGGCGCCAAGCACATGATCACCGGTTACGACCACCTGCTGTTCCTGTTCGGCGTGATCTTCTTTCTCTACCGTCTGAAGGACGTGGGGCTCTACGTCACCCTGTTCGCCGTCGGCCACTCGGTCACCCTGCTCCTCGGGGTGCTGGCGGACATCGGCATCAGTGCCTACGTGATCGACGCCATCATCGGCTTTTCGGTGGTGTACAAGGCGCTCGACAACCTGGGGGCCTTCCAGCGCTGGTTCGGCTACCAGCCGGACACCCGCGCAGCCACGCTGATCTTCGGCCTGCTGCACGGCTTCGGTCTGGCCACCAAGATCCAGGAGTACGAGATTTCATCCGATGGCCTTATCGCCAACTTGATCGCCTTCAACGTAGGCGTGGAGATCGGCCAGCTTCTGGCGCTCGGCAGCATTCTCATTCTGATGGGCTACTGGCGGCGTACCGCCAGCTTCTGGCGCCACGCCTACACCGCCAACGTCGCGATGATGAGCGCCGGTTTCCTGTTGATGGGTTACCAGCTCACCGGCTTGATCGTCTCACAGTAAGGAATTTCGCCATGTTCAACAGCAAGATCCCAACCCTCAACGAACTGCCGAGCAGCCAGCAACTGCTGCGCTCGACCGTGATTGCACTGATCGCCGCCATTGTCCTGCTCGTCACCGTGGTCATGCCCTCGGAATACGCCATCGATCCCACTGGCGCCGGTCGCATGCTGGGGCTGACCCAGATGGGCGAGGTCAAACAGCAACTGGCCACAGAAGCTGCAGCCGATGCTGCGACGCCTGTAGTTGCGGCTCCGGCGGCGCCCCAGTCGGTACCTCAAGCGGCCCCGCAACCTGCCGTCAGCACAGCCGCCGAGGCGACGGCCCCAGCCGTGGCAACGCCTGCGGTAGTCGAGGCCGAGGGGCAGCAGCATGAAATGAGCATTGCCCTGGCTCCCGGCCAAGGCGCCGAGATCAAGCTGGAGATGCTCAAGGGCAGCAAGGTGAACTACTTCTGGACGGCCAACGGCGGCCTGGTGAACTACGACACCCACGGCGACCCCTACAACGCGCCGCGCGAGTTCTACCACGGTTACGGCAAGGGGCGCGCCACGCCGGAAGACCATGGCGTCCTGGAGGCCGCCTTCGACGGCAAGCACGGCTGGTTCTGGCGCAACCGCACCAGCAAACCGGTCACTGTCACGCTGCGTACCGAGGGTAATTATATTGCCATCAAGCGGGTGATCTGATGGTTCAGCGGGAGCAGTGAGCCTCTGTTCCCGCTACTTTCTGCCTGCGTGCTCCATTGATCCAGGGGTTGTTGCAGTTTTGCGCTAACCAGTTGATATGTAAGAGAAAACTTGTATCGTTGAAGCTCTGACACAACATCGATATGAGTTTGCAATGCCCCGATTATTGCTCAGTGATGAGCATTGATCGAAGCTGCGGGAAATTCTGCTGCGCAAGGCCATCTACAACAAGCGTGATCTACGAATGACCGTGGAGGGCATGCTGTAACGCATGCGCACGGGATGCCCCTAGAGAGACCTCCCCGAAGCGTTCGGGAACTGGAATAAGGTCTATAAACGCTTCAATGTGTGGCCCGCAACTGGAAAATGGCTCAAGGTTTTCAAGGAGCTTGTGGCGCAGCCCGACATGGAATGGGTGTTCATTGATGGCAGCTATGCCAAGGCTCACCAACACAGTGCAGGCGCTACCAGTGGCAACGATGAGACCCTAGGTGAAAATTCTACTTCTGACGAGTACTGATTTTCAGGGAGCCGGTAGCCGAAATCCTGTTGGCTTCATCGATCAGTTTGCCCAGCTCGGCGGCCGGCTAGTGACTGGTGAGGCTGCCGTTATCCCGTCTGTCCGAAGTCTTCGGCTTCAGGTCGTGAGTGTGGATTTGACAGTAGAGAATTAGCGTCTAGGTTGAAAAATGAGCCTAACGTGCTCGTCTCACTCACCTACATGGAACGTTAAACCATGAAAAACTACCTCTCTTCTGTTCTCTTTGCGCTTCTTGCCTCTTTCTCCTTCGCTGTATCCGCAGTCGACACTGGAAATGCCGAGGCTGGCGAAGCGACCTCTGAGCAAGTCGCTCAGGCTGTAACCGTCAATCTCAATACTGCTGATGCAGAGACGCTCCAGCGTGAGCTGGCGGGTATCGGTGCAACCAAAGCTCAGGCAATCGTGGCCTATCGTGAGGCTCATGGCAGTTTTGCGTCTGTTGACGAACTGCTTGAGGTCAAGGGTATTGGTGAGGCGACTCTGAATAAGAATCGCGACAAACTGGTAGTCGACTGACGACTGCAGGTCTCGCCATCAAGGCCGGTCACTGACCGGCCTTCTTGTTGTTTGAGCCTGCTCAAAAAGCCTCAAACGGTCGTGAAAGCCGGCCAAAGACTCACCTCTTCAGTAAATGCTGGCAAACTTGCGCTTCGATTTTAGACAGGAGTCAGTCGATGCCCGCCAGTCCGGAGCTGTCCCCCGGCCTTATCGTCATCCACGGTAACCACCTCGAAGAGCTGCGTGCGCTGGCGGTGCAGTGGATGCGGCGCTATCCATTGCGGCCGCTGGAAAATGAGGTGCTGCTGGTGCAGAGCAACGGCATCGCCCAGTGGCTCAAGCTGGCGTTGGCCGAGCGTGACGGCTGTGGCATCGCGGCGGCGCTGGACGTTGACCTGCCGGCGCGCTTTCTCTGGCAGGCGTACCGCAACGTGCTGGGCAAGGACGCGATCCCGCAGCAATCGCCTTTGGACAAGGCGCCGCTGACCTGGCGCCTGATGCGCCTGTTGCCGGGCCTGCTGGCCGAGGAGGCGTTTGCGCCCTTGCGCCGCTTTCTCGCCGATGACCAGGATCTGCGCAAGCGCCACCAACTGGCCGAGCGCCTGGCCGATCTGTTCGACCAATATCAGGTCTACCGTGCCGACTGGCTGGCGGACTGGGCCGGCGGACAAGACCGCTTGCGCACCTCGCGCGGTGGTGAGCGGCCACTGGAGGGCGATTCGCGCTGGCAACCCGCGCTGTGGCGCGCCTTGCTGGCGGATGTCGGCGCGCAGCACCTGGCCGAAAGTCGCGCCGGCGTGCATCCGCGCTTCGTCGCCCGTATGGGCGAACTGGATGCAGCGCCGCCCGGACTGCCCCGGCGCATCACCGTTTTCGGTATTTCCTCATTGCCGGCCCAGGTGCTGGAAGCGCTGGCGGCCATGGCGCGTTTCAGCCAGGTCATGCTCTATGTGCACAACCCCTGTCAGCACCACTGGGGCGATATCGTCGAAGACAAGGATCTGCTGCGCCACGAGTACCGCCGGCAGCAGCGCAAGGGCAGGCCAGGCGCGCAGATCGGTCTATTCGAGCAGGAGGACATGCACCAGCACGGGCAGCCGCTGCTCGCTGCCTGGGGCAAGCAGGGGCGTGACTACATCAACCTGCTGGATCAGTACGACGAGCCGCAGCGTTACCGCGAGCAGTTTGAACGCATCGACCTGTTCAGCCCGGCCAGTGAGAGCTGCCTGCTCGGCCAGTTGCAGAACGACATCCTCGACCTGCGTCCGCTGGCGGAAACGCGCAGCACCTGGCCGCCGGTCGACCCGAAACGTGATCATTCGTTGCGTTTTCATATCGCCCACAGTGCTCAGCGCGAAGTGGAAATTCTCCACGATCAGTTGCTGGCCAGTTTCAGCGAGGACGCCACGCTAAGGCCGCGCGACGTGATCGTCATGGTGCCGGACGTCAATGCCTACGCACCGCATATCCAGGCAGTGTTCGGCCAGTTCGCCAGTGACGACCCGCGTTTCATTCCCTTCACCCTGGCCGATCAGGGACTGCGCGGCAAGGAGCCGATGATCATCGCACTGGAGCATTTGCTGCGCCTGCCGGACAGCCGCTTCAGCGTTAGCGAGATACTCGATCTGCTGGATGTCGCCGCGTTGCGTCAGCGCTTCGCCATCACCGAGGATCAATTGCCCACCCTGCGCCGCTGGCTGGAGGGTGCCGGTGTGCGCTGGGGGCTGGATTCGAGTCAGCGGCAAGCGCTGGGTCTGGGCCAGAATCTGGAACAGAACACCTGGCGTTTCGGCCTGCGGCGCATGCTGCTGGGCTACGCAGTGGGTACGGGCGACGCCTTCGCCGGCATCGAGCCGTACGACGAGATCGGCGGGCTCGATGCTGCGCTGATCGGCCCGGTGACGCGCCTGCTGGAAAGCCTCGACCGGCATTTGCAGCAGTTGCGCGAGCCGGCCACGCCGGTGCAGTGGGGCGAGCGCCTGCGCAGTTTGCTCGACGACTTCTTTCAGCCGCAGAGCGACCGTGAAGAGGTGCTGACGACCCAACTGCTCGATGCGCTGGATGCCTGGCTGGAGCTGTGCGAGGCGGCGACGCTGGAAGAAGCGCTGACCCTGCCGGTGGTGCGCGAAGCCTGGCTGGGCGGGCTCGATCAGGGGAGGCTGAGTCAGCGTTTTCTCGCCGGTGCGGTGAATTTCTGCACCCTGATGCCAATGCGCGCGATTCCGTTCCGCCAGGTCTGCCTGCTGGGCATGAACGATGGCGACTATCCGCGCAGCCAGGCGCCGCTGGATTTCGACCTGATGGCTGGCGATTACCGCCCCGGTGACCGCTCACGCCGCGAGGATGATCGCTATCTGCTGCTGGAAGCCTTGTTGGCAGCGCGTGATCGCCTCTATATCAGCTGGGTAGGGCGCAGCATTCGCGATAACAGTGAGCGCCCGCCGTCCGTGCTGGTCGGCCAACTGCGTGACCATCTTGCTAGCGCCTGGACGCTGGTCGGTGGCGGCGACCTGCTGCATGGCCTGACCACCGAGCACCCCTTGCAACCGTTTAGCCGCCGCTACTTCGAGGGCGAGGGGCAGCTGTTCAGCTATGCCCACGAGTGGGCAGCTCTGCATGGCCAGGTCTCGACTCGCGAGAATGCTGCGCCCTTGCCCGGCTGGGAGGAGGGACAACAGCTCACGCCCGAGCTGTTGCAGTCGTTCCTGCGCGATCCGGTGAAGTGTTTCTTCACTCGCCGCCTCAAGGTGTTTCTCGATGAACAAGAGCAAGCGCAACTCGACAGCGAGCCGTTCGACCTCGACGGCCTGCAGCGCTACCAGTTGCAGGAAGCCTTGCTCAAGGCGGCGGTCGCAGGCGCCGGGGACAGCGACAATGCGCTGAGGTCGGCAGCCGACCGTCTGCAGCGTAGCGGCGTGCTGCCGTTGGCCGGTTTCGGCGAGCTGTACCGCAACGCCCTGCTGGAACCGCTGCCGACGCAGGTGCAGCGCTACCAGGGGCTTTGCCTGTGCTGGCCAACCCTGCTGGAGTCACCGCAGCGCGTGACTTTCGCCGCAGGCGGTGTGCAGCTTGACGGCTGGCTTGCCGGGCTGCGGCAGAAAGCCGATGGCGGCCTGGCGCGCCTGGAGCTGCTGCCGGGTGCGTTATACAAGGACAAGTGCTGGAAGTGGCATCGCCTACTGCGCCCCTACGTGCTGCACGTCATCGCCGCTGCCTGCGGCGTGCCGCTGACCACGCTGCTGGTCGGCGAGGATCGCAGTCTGGCCTTCGAACCCGTACCGAGCGAGCATGCCGCGCGCATTCTGACGGTCTGGCTGGAAGCCTGGAGTGCCGGTATGCAGGCGCCGTTGCCGGTTGCATTGAAAACCTCGCTGGTCTGGTTGCAGGACAGCAACGAGGACAAAGCTCGCAGCGTCTACGAGGGCAGCTACAACCTCGCCGGCGAAGTCCAGAGTAGCGCCAGCCTGGCCAGGCAGTTCCCGGACTACGACGCGCTCACTGCCGATGGTCAGTTCGCGCTTTGGAGCGAGCGGCTCTACCAGCCGCTGCTCGATAGTCATCCCCAGGCGCTCGAAGAGGACGCAGCATGAATCAACAGCGCCCTCTGGCCCTGAAGTTTCCCCTGCACGGCAGCCGTCTGATCGAGGCCAGTGCCGGCACGGGCAAGACCTTCACCATCTCCGCGCTCTACCTGCGGCTGATCCTCGGTCACGGCGGCGCCGCCGCGTTCCGCGAGCCCCTGCTGCCGCCGCAGATTCTGGTGGTGACCTTCACCGACGCGGCTACGCGCGAATTGCGCGACCGGATTCGCGCGCGCCTGGTCGAAGCCGCGACCGTATTTCGTGGCGATGCCCAAGGCGATGATCTGCTGCGTGAGTTGCGCAGTGACTTCGCGCAGACGCAGTGGGACGAATGTGCCCGCCGCCTTGAGCTGGCGGCGCAGTGGATGGACGAGGCTGCGGTGTCCACCATCCACGGCTGGTGCCAGCGCATGCTGCGCGAGCATGCCTTCGACAGCGGAAGCCTGTTCAGCCAGACCCTGGAGACCGACCACAGCGAGCTACTGGCCGAGGTGGTGCGCGACTACTGGCGTCAACACTGCTATCCGTTGCAGGGCGCGGCGTTGCAATGGGTTGCAAGTGTCTGGGAGACGCCTGCAGGGCTGGGTACCAGGCTGCGACCGTTGTTGGGCGAAGAGGGGGAGATCGCAACGCAAGCGCTGGGCGAACTGCTCGATGGTGCGCTGCTGCAGCGCGAGCAGGCACTGGCCGAACTCAAGGGGCCCTGGCTGGCCTGGGTCGATGAGCTGCAGTTGTTGCTCGATGCAGCGGTGGCGGCCAAGCAGGTGGACGGCAAGAAAATCCAGGCGCGCTTTTACAACCCCTGGTTGGCCAAGTTACGCGAGTGGGCTGGCGGCGAAGAGTTGCGTCTCGACCTGGGCACAGGCTTCACTCGCCTGACCCCCAATGGCCTGGCCGAAGCCTGGAAGGGCAAGGCGCCTGATCATCCCGCGCTGGACGCGATGGCTTTGCTCAAGGCGCAACTCGATGCGCTGCCGGACCCCGCTGATGCGGCTTTGCGCCACGCGGCGGCTTGGGTTCGCCAGCGCTTCGATTGGGAGAAACGCCAGCGCGCGGAGATGGGCTTCGATGACATGCTTGTGCGTTTGGACGCTGCCCTGCAAGGCAGCAACGGTCCGCGCCTGGCCGAGGTGATCCGCCGCCAGTTCCCGGTGGCGATGATCGACGAGTTCCAGGACACCGACCCGCTGCAGTACCGCATCTTCGATACGCTCTACGAAGTCGAGGTTAATCGCGACGACTGCGGCCTGTTCATGATCGGCGACCCCAAGCAGGCCATCTATTCCTTCCGTGGCGCCGATATCCACACCTACCTGCGTGCGCGCCGGGCGACATCCGGGCGCCACTACAACCTGGAAAAGAACTTCCGCTCCAGTCAGGCCATGGTCGATGCCGTCAATGGCGTTTTCCTGCGCGCCGAACAGCGTGAAGGCGGCGAGGGAGCGTTCCTGCTGCGCGACGATCTGCCTTTTATCGAGGTGGGCGCTCAAGGTCGACGCGAAGTCTGGAGTGTCGACGGCCAGGCGCAACCCGCTATGACGGTGTGGCAACTGGCGAGCGACGAGCCGGTTGCCAAGGGCGCCTATCTGGATGCCATGGCGGCTGGTGCAGCCAGTGAGATCGTGCGTTTGCTGGATCTGGGCCAGCGCGGGCAGGCCGGCTTTAGCAAGGAGGGTGCGCTCAGTGCTCTGCGGCCCAGCGACATCGCGGTGCTGGTGCGCGACTTCAACGAGGCACAGGCCATTCGCGGCGAGCTGTCGGCTCGCGGTGTGCGTAGCGTCTATCTCTCCGACAAGGACTCGGTGTTCGCCGCCCAGGAAGCACGCGATCTGCTGCTGTGGCTGCGTGCCTGCGCCGAGCCGGATCAGGATCGGCCGCTACGCGCAGCGCTGGCCAGCGCGACGTTGGGGCTGGCATTGAGTGAGCTGGAGCAGCTCAATCTCGACGAGCGCACCTGGGAGCGCCGCGTCATGCAGTTCCGCGACTATCGCCAGCGCTGGCAGCGCCAGGGTGTGCTGCCGATGCTGCGCCAACTGTTGCAAGACTTCGAGCTGCCGCAACGGCTGATGGGGCGTGACGATGGCGAGCGAGTACTGACCAATCTGTTGCATCTTGCTGAGCTGCTGCAGCAGGCTGCCGCTGAACTTGATGGCGAGCTGGCGCTGATTCGGCACTTGAGCGAGCTGCTGGCTGGCGAGGGGCAGGCTGCCGATGAGCAGGTGTTGCGCCTGGAGAGTGACGAAGCGCTGGTGCGCGTGGTGACCATCCACAAATCCAAGGGCCTGGAGTATCCCCTGGTGTTCCTGCCGTTCATCTGCGCCTTCCGCCCGGTGGATGACAAGAAGCCGCTGCAGATTCACGACGGCGAATGCCGCCGCCTGGTGCTCAAGGCCGATGAAGACAGCCTGGAGCGCGCCGAGCGTGAGCGTCTGGGTGAAGACTTGCGCCTGCTCTATGTGGCGCTGACCCGTGCGCGTCATGCCTGCTGGTTGGGTGTGGCGGATCTGAAGATCGGCAACGGCAAGAAGTCGCGCCTGCATGAATCGGCGTTGGGCTACCTGCTCGGGGGCGGATTGCCTCTGGCGGCCAGCGGCGAGCTTGCCAACTGGCTCGCGCCGTTCGCCAGCGGACTCGATAGCGCCGTGTCGCCTGTGCCGCCGGCCAGTGAGCAGCGTTATCGCATGATCGAAGAAGGACAGTTCGAGCCGCACTGGCGCACGCCGATACGACGCGCCGCCGAACATTGGTGGATTGCCTCCTACAGTGCACTGCGTCTGGACGAGGACGCCCCCAGTCAGGTCAGCCGTCACGAAGACGCCGCGCCCGACAGCCCGGCGATGCAGAACGCCATCGATGATGAGGATCCGTTGCTGGCGCTGGCGCCGCTGCCGGCATCCGCTCAGGGCCTGCATCGCTTCCCGCGCGGGCCGAATCCCGGCACCTTCCTCCATGGCCTGCTGGAAATGGCGGCGCAGGAAGGTTTCGCCGCGCTTGTGCAGGCCCCACTGAGGCTGCGCGAGGCGCTGGCCAGGCGTTGCCAGCGGCGTGGTCTGGAAAGCTGGATCGATCCGCTGCAGGACTGGCTGCTGGCGCTGCTGAGCCAGCCGCTAACGCTGGATGGCACGGATACTGTCGTGCTGGCGCAACTGACGCAATATCAGCCCGAGCTGGAGTTCTGGTTCGAAGCACGTGGGGTCGATGTCAGGCTGCTGGATCAGTGGGTGCAGCAGTACGAATTGCCGGGCATGGCCAGGCAGCCGCTGCGGGCCGACACCCTCAATGGCATGTTCAAGGGTTTCATCGATCTGGTATTCGAACATCAGGGGCGTTACTACGTGGCGGATTACAAGTCCAACTGGCTCGGCAGCGACGATAGTGCCTATACCCGTGAGGCGATGGAGGTGGCCATCGCCAGCCACCGCTATGACTTGCAATACGTTCTCTATGTGCTGGCCCTGCATCGGCAGTTGCGTCTGCGACTGCCGGATTACGACTATGACCGGCATTTGGGCGGCGCGCTCTACCTGTTCCTGCGGGCGCCGCAGCAAGGCGCCTACTTGGCGCGACCGCCGCGCGCGTTGATCGAGCGTCTGGACGTGCTGTTCATGGATGAAGCCGAGGAGGGCGCAGCATGAGCACGATGCTTGCACCGGTGCTGCGTGATCGCGCCGAACTCTTTGCCCTGCTTTCTATATGGAGCGAGCGTGGTTGGCTGCGTGAGCTGGATCGGGCGTTGGTGCAGTTGTTCGCCGAACTGGATCCGCAGGCTTCACCGCTGCTCCTGCTCGGCGCCGCGCTGGCCAGTCACCAGCTGGGTCAGGGGCACGTCTGCCTGGATCTGGCGGCCACGCTGGCCAATCCGGACTTCACCCTGTCCCTACCGCCGGAAGGCGAGGATGCGCAAGAGGCGATGATCCTGCCGTCCCAGGTACTGGCTGGGCTTAGCCTGGAGTCCTGGCTGGCAGCCTGTGCGGGCAGTTCGCTGCTGGAGTCCGAGGGGGCGCCGTTGGTGCTCAGCGGCGCCTGTCTATATATGAGGCGCTACTGGAACTATGAACGTCAGGTGGCTGGCGATATCGCTCGGCGCTTGCAGTCGAGTGATGCGGCGCCTAGCGATCTAGCCGTACGCCTGGCCTCACTGTTTCCCGAACCGCTGGTGGTGGACGGCCAGCGCCTCACCGACTGGCAGAAGCTGGCCTGTGCCATGGCGGCGCAAGGGCGCTTTACCCTGATTACCGGTGGGCCGGGAACCGGCAAGACGACTACAGTGGTGCGTCTGCTAGCGCTGTTGCAGGAGGCGGCCATGGCCACTGGCGAGCCGCTGCGCCTGAGTCTGGCGGCGCCCACCGGCAAAGCGGCCGCGCGGCTGACCGAATCCATCGGCGCGCAGGTGCAGTCGCTGGCGCTGGACGAGCGAGTGCGGGAGCAGATTCCAACCCTGGTGACGACGCTGCATCGCCTGCTGGGCAGTCGTCCTGGCAGCCGTCATTTCCGTCACGATGCCGCCAACCCCTTGCCACTGGATGTGCTGGTGGTCGACGAAGCCTCGATGATCGACCTGGAAATGATGGCCAGCCTGCTGGGCGCGTTGCCGGCGCATGCGCGTCTGATTCTGCTGGGCGACAAGGACCAACTGGCGTCGGTGGAGGCCGGTGCGGTACTGGGGGACCTGTGCCGAGAGGCGGAGAGCGGTGGCTACAGCGAGGCGACGCGTGCCTGGCTGGAAAGCCAGACGGGCGAACGGCTGGAAGATCCGGTGTTGGTGCCCGGTGACAAGGCTCTGGCGCAGCATATCGTCATGCTGCGTCACTCGCGTCGTTTCGGCAGTGGTTCGGGTATCGGGCGTCTGGCGCGTGCGGTGAACCTGGGTGATGCGCAGTCGGCCCGCGCGACTCTGGCAACCGGTGCACATGATTTGTACGTGTTGCGTTTGTCAGGTGAGCAGGATCGTGCGCTGGAGCGACTATTAATAGAGGGGCAGGGCGGCGGCGAGCCCCGTCCGCAGGGGTATGCGCATTATCTGCAGGTGATGCTGGCGGAGCGTCCTGCTCCAGATGCCGACTCCCAGGTCTGGGATCGTTGGGCTGGTCGCGTCCTGGCAGCGTTCGATCAGTTCCAGCTGCTCTGTGCGGTTCGTAAAGGTGCATGGGGCGTGGAAGCGCTCAACGAACGTATTGCCGAAGCGCTGGTAAAGCGGGGCCTGCTTGAGCAGTCGCATGGCTGGTATGAAGGTCGACCTGTGCTGGTAACGCGCAACGACTACAGCCTGGGTCTGATGAACGGCGATATTGGCATCGCGCTGCGTCTGCCGGAGCCGCCTGAGTTTCCAGGTGCGCCTGTACGCGAGGTGCTGCGCGTTGTGTTCCCGCGCAACGACGGCAGCGGCGCCTTGCGACATATCCTGCCTAGTCGTCTGAGTGCGGTGGAGACGGTGTTCGCCATGACGGTGCACAAGTCGCAGGGCTCGGAGTTCGCCCATTGTGCGCTGATCCTGCCCGATAGCCTCAATCCAGTGCTGACCAAGGAGCTGGTGTATACCGGTATCACGCGGGCTCGCCACTGGTTCAGCCTGATTGAAACTCGCGCAGGCATCTTCGAGCAGGCGGTACAGCGACGTGTGGAACGGCGTAGCGGTCTGCGTGAGGCGCTCGACGCGCTGTAAGTAACAAAACTGCAATTAAAGCTTGACGCGCATTCTGCTGGATGTAGAATGCGCGCCACTTCAGCGATGAAGCGCTTCAAAAACTGCTTGTTAATCAATAAGTTAAGTTGAATGAAGGGCTTGCAAAGCTAAGTGAGGCGTGTAGAATGCGAACCGGTCGACAGGGTGGTGGTTTGATCCTGTTGATGCTTCGATCGAATGGATCGAAAGCGGTTTGAAAGAGGTGGTTGACAGCGGTTTTGAACGCTGTAGAATGCGCCTCCCGCTGGAGAGAAGAAGTTCTGATCGAAGGCGCAAGTGGTTGAGTAGAAAGAAGTTTCT
>NZ_NIUB01000058.1 GCF_002197815.1 Pseudomonas oleovorans subsp. oleovorans | reverse complement strand
CTGGCCTGGTTCGACCGCCTGGGATTAGCCCGACTCTCATAACCTCAATCCCTCGAACCGCCCGGTGCGGACCCGCATGCCGGGTGGTGTGGCAGGGGCGCAGTTCATCAGAACTGCCCCCTATGCCTATTGGGACACTTTGTTTGCCCACAATCCCGTTGTGGCGCTTCCCGCTCCGGCCATTTCACGCGACAATCCGCCCCTGTTGAAAATCCTCTCTCTGGAGCGCCTGTGATTCCCGAACAGCGCCGTCGCGCCTACCTCGACGCCATGCAGGTGGCCACCTGGCTGCCGCGTACCGAACTGCCCTTCGCGGCAGCATCGCGTCTGGAGCTGCTCGAACCGCAGCAGGAGGAAGTGTTCGAGCCTGTGCCAGAGCCTGGTGCCGTCACGCCGACTGCCGTGCGCGAAGCGCCGGTCGAGCGGCCGAGGATCGAAATCCCGCGTCCAGGCGCTCAGCCGCGTCAGACGGCTGTCGAGCCCGTGGCGGAGCCTGAGCCTGTCGAGGAAAAACCGGCTCGTGTCAGTGTTCCGCCGCCGCGTTTTTCCCTGCAGTTGCTGCGGGCCGGCGATTGCGCCCTGCTGGTGGAGCTGCCCACCGGTCAGCCTTTCCAGAGCCGCGACCCGGCCTACATCCTGCTCAAGGATTTGTTGCGCGCCGCTGGCCTGCCGGACAGCCCACAACTGCTCGGCGAGCCGGTGCGCTGGCCGCTATTGGTGCGAGGCAATATGGATCAAGGCCCGCAAGCGGCGCTGGAGTTCGTGCAGAGCTTCGTGGCTGCGCGTCTGGAAGAACAGCCGAGCGCCTGCCTGTGGCTGGTTGGCCTGCCGGCTATTCGTTTCGCTGGTGAGGGTGACGAGCACAGTTACAATCGCGAGTTGCAGGTCGAGGGGCTGGGTACCTGCTGGGCCTTGCCGGGCCTGGAGCTGCTGATGGAAGAGCCAACGCGCAAACGCGAGCTGTGGCAGGCCATGCGGCGCGTTCGTCAGCGCTGGTCAGCCCCCGCTCATTCCTGAGAGCCCCCGTCTTTGTGCCCGAGTTACGCCCAATGAGCGATGCGATTACCTTCCGCCCGATGACCGAGGCGGATCTCGATGCCGTATTGAAGATCGAATACGCCGCCTTCAGCCACCCGTGGACGCGCGGCATCTTCACCGACAGCCTCAAGTCCTATAATTGCTGGCTGATGTTCGAGGGCAATCAGCAGGTCGGTCACGGCGTGATCAACCTGATCCTCGACGAAGCACACCTGCTCAATATCACCGTCAAGCCGGAAAGCCAGGGCCGCGGTCTTGGCTTGCGCCTGCTCGAACACCTGATGAAAGAGGCTTACGAGTTGGGTGGACGTGAATGCTTCCTTGAAGTGCGCGCCAGCAACCAGAGCGCCTACCGCCTTTACGAGCGCTTTGGCTTCAATGAAGTCGGTCGGCGTCGCGATTACTACCCGGCAGTCGGCGGGCGTGAAGATGCGCTGGTGATGGCCTGCACGCTGGTTGATTGAGGTCTGGCTGCATTGGGCTTAGAACCGTTCGCGGCAGCAATCGGCGGACTGTTCGCTTGCGCTCCTGAGTCCTCCCTACGGTGTGGCACTGCCAGTCCAGTCACCCTGGATGCCCATCCACCCGCGCTCGACACAGCATCGGCGCGTAATGCCAGGCGAACAGGGCGAAGGCGGCGCCCCAGCAGAGCGCCGCCAGCCATAGCCAGCTGCCACCTGCCGAGACCCGAAACAGCGCGCCCAGATTGAGCAGGCCAAAGGCCCAGGCCATCGCCTTGGGCGGCTGCAGTGCGCGGCCGGTGTGACCGAGGCTGACCCGCGCCATCATCGCCAGGATCAGCCCGCCCATCGCGCCCACCGCCAGCGCATGGCTGGCCAGGCTGGGGTATGCCAACCAGCCCAGGTGCCAGGCGGCCATGCCGAGGCTGGCGACCAGTAGCCAGGCGTAGCCCAGGTGTAGCGACCACAGCAGCGGCACGCCCCAGATGCCGCGCATATGCCAGCGCCACAGGCGCAGGCCGTGCAGCACGCTCAGCAGGATGAACAGCACGGCCAACCAGGGACTCGCCTGCAGGTTATGCCCGCTGGCGAACAGCGCTGCGACCAGCACGCCGCAGGCCAGCAGTAGACGATCCTGCCAGGGATAGGCGGCAAAGGCCTCGACCCGACCCAAGGCGCGATGGGTGAAGAAGGGAATCACCCGACCACCGATCAGGCTCAGCATGACTGCAATCAGCCACAGTGCGGCCAGTGCGCCACGGCGTTGCAGGCCGTCGTCGCCCATTGCCAGGCCGGCGAGGGTGAGTGACTGGCACAGCGCGAGCAGGCTCAGCACCAGCAGGATCGGGTAGTTGTTGCGTTGCCGGGCGGTGATCAGCTGGCGCGCCATCTGCGCAATGAACAGCCCGATGAAGGCCAACTGCAGCATGACCAGCAGAGCCAGCGGAACGGGGAAGAACCACACCAGGCGCGCCGCCAACCACAGCCCGAACAGTGCGACCAGAGGGCGGCCGCTGAGGCCCGGACTCCCAGTCCAGGTCTGCACGGCAGTGAGCAGGAAGCCGGCGATGATCGCCAGGCCGAAACCAAAGGGCATTTCGTGGCGATGCCAGGCCAGCATTCCACCCGGCACCGCCGGGTTGGTCAGCCCGTGCAGCGCCGCCGCCCAGAGGGCGATGGCGAGCACGGCGAACAGGGCGCCGGCGACAAAGAACGGGCGAAAGCCCAGGCGCCAGAAGGGCGCGATGGCCAGTGCCCGCTTGCGATCAAGCAATTGCATGTGCGCATGCCTCGTCTTTCAGGCGCCCCTGAGCGATCAGACGCAGCACGTAGCCGATCTTCAGTACGCTCGGACCAATCAGTGTCAGGCTGTGGGCCAATACCAGTGTCGGCACATTCAGGTGCTTCTCCAGGCCGTAGGCTGCCATCAGCCCCACCAGCAGCAGGATCAGGCCGGCCCAGAGCAACTGGCTGGACAAGTGCAGAATCTGCAGCGGTGGAAGATTCAGTGGGTACATGGTTCACCTCCTCATCGTTTAGCTATCCAGCGCCGAGGCCGGGCCGAAGAACTCATAGCGGCTCTGCTCGGCGGGAACGCCCAGCGCTTGCAGATGACGCTTGACCTGCGCCATGAAGGGCTTCGGGCCGAGGAAGTAGGCGTCCAGATCGCGCTCGGCCGGCAGCCATTGCTCCAGCAGATCGCGGCTGAGAAACCCCTCGGCGTCGGCCTGGTCCCCCGCGCGCGGCTCGCTGTAGCACACGTAATGGCGGATCTGCGGATGCTCGGCGGCATGGGCGTCGACCCAGTCGCGGAAGGCATGCACCTCGGCATTGCGCGCGCAGTGGATGAAATGAATCGGCCGGCCGCTGTGTCGCGCCGCGTCGAGCATGGCCAGGGCCGGGGTGATGCCAACGCCGGCGCTGATCAGTGCCAGCGGCTTGTCCGACTCGCTCAGGGTGAACTCGCCAGCGGGCGGAAACAGGTCCAGCACATCGCCAACCTGAACCTGGTCATGCAGATGGTTGGACACGCGGCCGCCTGGCTCGCGCTTGACGCTGATGCGGTACTCACGGCCGTTGGCCAGGGCCGACAGCGAGTAGTTGCGGCGTACCTCTTCGCCGTCCAGCTGCAGGCGCATACCGATGTACTGGCCGGGCTGATGGTCGAGCAGCGAGCCGCCATCGACAGGCTGCAGGTAGAAGGAAACGATCTCGGCGCTCTCGATGACCTTGCGCGCCACGCGGAAGGCCCGCGCGCCGCGCCAGCCGCCAGGCGCTGCGGCATTCTGCGCGTACTGGCTTTCTTCTGCGCCGATAAGGATGTCGGCCAGTTGCTGATAGGCCGCGGCCCAGGCATCGATCACCACGTCGGTGGCGATCTCGGCACCCAGCACCTCGCGAATCGCGCGTAGCAGGCAGCTGCCGACGATGGGGTAGTGCTCGGGCAGGATCTGCAGCGACACGTGCTTGTTGACGATCTGCGCCACCAGCGGGCCGAGGGCTTCGAGGCGGTCGATATGCCGCGCGTACATCAGCACGCCGTTTGCCAGCGCACGCGGTTGGTCGCCACTGACCTGGTGCGCCTGGTTGAACAGCGGGCGTACCTCGGGGTACTCGCTGAGCATCATCCGGTAGAAATGGGTGGTCAGCGCTTCGCCGCCGCTTTCCAGCAGTGGCACGGTGGCTTTGATCAGGTCACGTTGAGCATTGGTCAGCATGGGGGTATCTCCGCAAGGCAAATAAAGGCGCCGGTGTGGCTAATGCCGATCAGATAAGATTGCCAAAGCGGCCTTTCGTAGGAGCCCCGCCTCGGGGCGAAGCTTTTCAATTGCGCATCGCCCTGGTTCGCGGCGGGGCGCCGCTCCTACGTATTCGCAGCGGCGACGCTTAACTGACTGGCATTAGCCGGTGTGGCTCGTCTGGCCAGTTGTGGCGTGCTAGCGTTAGCGATGGATACCTATCAGAAAGCGTGCCAGATAAATAATCCTTAAATATCAATGGCTTGCTTGTTTTGTAGTATTAATGACTCGCTTTGCGTGTGGGTCAAAAAGACATTGAGTAGTCGAAATGACCGCTAATCCGTTGCTAGAAGCCCTGATTCCCCTGGTCGCCGACTTGTCCCGTGAGCTGGATGACGGTGAGCGTTACCGTCGCCTGCTTGCCGCCTTGCGCCAGTGGTTCCCCTGCGATGCCGTCGCGCTGCTGCGGCTCGACGGCGAGGTGCTGGTGCCGCTGGCGGTCGAGGGGCTGAGCCCCGATACCCTGGGACGGCGCTTCAGGGTCAGCGAGCATCCACGTCTGGCTGCGTTGCTGGAGCATGTCGGGCCGACGCGTTTCGCCGCCGATTGTGGCCTGCCTGACCCTTACGATGGGCTGGTGGAGGGGCTGCCTGGTCATCTGGAAGTGCATGATTGCCTTGGCTGCCCGCTCTATCTGGACGAACAGCTCTGGGGCCTGCTGACCCTGGATTCGCTTGACCCGACCAGTTTCGGCCGGCTCGATCTGGACAGCCTCGAGGCCTTCGCCAGCCTGGCGGCGGCCACGGTCAAGGTCAGCCAGCGCATCAGCGGCCTGGCGCAGCGGGTCGAGGCCGAGCGTCAGCTCACCGAGCTGTACAAACAGGCGCGGCAGCAACCGCGCGAGCTGGTGGGGCAGAGTGCGGCGCTGCGCAAGCTGCAGGACGAGATTCGCCTCGTCGGTGACAGCCCGCTGACCGTGCTGATCACCGGCGAGACCGGGGTCGGCAAGGAGTTGGTGGCTGAGGCGATCCACGCCGTTTCGCCACGTGCGCAGCGTCCGCTGGTCAGCATCAACTGTGCGGCGCTGCCCGATGCGCTGGTGGAGAGCGAGCTGTTTGGCCACGTACGCGGCGCCTTCTCCGGTGCCATGAACGAGCGCAGCGGCAAGTTCGAGTTGGCCGACGGCGGCAGCCTGTTTCTCGACGAGGTGGGCGAGTTGCCGTTGGCGATCCAGGCCAAGCTGCTGCGCGTGCTGCAAAGCGGCCAGTTGCAGCGGGTGGGGTCGGATCGCGAGCATCGGGTCGACGTGCGGGTGATCGCCGCCACCAATCGCGACCTGGCGGCCGAGGTGCGCGCCGGGCGTTTTCGCGCCGACCTGTATCACCGCCTGAGCGTCTATCCGCTGCCGGTGCCGCCGCTGCGCGAGCGTGGTCGCGATGTGCTGCTGCTGGCCGGCTACTTTCTCGAAGAAAACCGCGCGCGGCTGGGGCTGCGCAGCCTGCGGCTGAGTGCCGAGGCGCAGAAGGCGCTGCTCGGTCATGATTGGCCGGGCAACGTGCGTGAACTGGAACACCTGATTGGCCGTGCGGCGATCAAGGCACTGGCGCGCCACGGCGAGCGCCCGCGCATTCTCAGTCTCGATGTGCAGGATTTGGATTTGCCGAGTAGTGAGGCGAGCGCAGCCGTCGAGGCCGTGTTGGCGTCCGGCGAGCCGGTGCCGGAAGGCGTGGAGCTGCGCATGGCGGTGGACGCTTTTCAGCGCCAGTTGATCGAACAGTGCCTGGCGCGTCATCAGGGCAAGTGGGCCGATGCGGCGCGTGAGCTGGGCGTGGATCGCGCCAACCTCAGCCGTTTGGCCAGGCGCCTGGGCATTCGCTAGCTGGACTGTGGGGAGGGGCTTTAGTCGCGATCTGTTCATGTCGCGGCTAAAGCCCCTCCCACAGGTTTATCCTTGCTGAAACACCAGCGCCTTCAATCCGCTCTCGGGCGAAATGTCGGGAAACTCCGGTGGGTTGTCCAGGCGCTCGACGAAGCGCAGTTGCGGCGCTTCGGTGGCCATGCCGTCGATGATGAAATCCGGGCCGATATCCGGGTCGTTGACGCAGGCCAGTACCGTACCGTGCTCGGTGAGCAGCTCAGGCAGGCGCCGGAGGATCTTGGCGTAGTCCTGGGTGAGGGCGAAGCTGCCTTTCTGGAAGCTTGGCGGGTCGATGATCACCAGGTTATAAGGCCCGCTCTTGCGCACTTTGCCCCAGGATTTGAACAGCTCATGGCCGAGAAACTCCACTCGGGAGAGGTCGTGCCCGTTCAGGCGATGGTTGTCGCGCCCGCGTGACAGCGCGGCGCGTGCCATATCCAGATTGACCACATGCGCAGCACCACCGGCGATGGCGGCCACGGAGAAGCCGCAAGTGTATGCGAACAGGTTGAGCACGCGTTTGCCGGCGGCCTGCTCGCGCACCCACTGGCGGCCCAGGCGCATATCGAGGAACAGCCCGCTGTTTTGCTTGCTGCCCAGATCCAGCAGGTAGTGCAGACCGTCTTCGATGATCGGCCATTGCGCCTGCGGCTCGCCGGCTAGCCACTCGCTCTCGCTGCCCTGCACGTAGCGGTGCTGAACGAGCAGGCCGCGCGCACCGCTGGCCTGCCATTGTGGCGTTTCCAGCAGTTCCATGAACAGCGGTCGCAGGTCTGGCGATGGCTCGCGAAACAGCATCACCAGGACGATGCCGGACAGCCAGTCGACGGTGATCTGCTCCAGCCCCGGCCAGCAGCGACCACGGCCATGGAACAGGCGGCGGGTCTCGTTGCCGGGGTGGTTGTCCAGTGCCTGCAGCAGGTGCTCGCGCAGGCGGGTGAGGGCGGCGTCAGTCATCGCGGGTCAGCACTTCCAGCAGCTCGATCTCGAAGGTCAGGTCGGAGTTGGGCGGAATCGCGCCCACGCTGCGCTCGCCATAACCCAGGTGCGCCGGCACCTGCAGCTTGCGCTTGCCGCCGACCTGCATGCCCATCAGGCCCTGATCCCAACCCTTGATTACCCGGCCGGTGCCGATCACGCACTGAAACGGCTTGCCGCGCGAGAAGGACGAGTCGAACTCCGTGCCGTCGGCCAGCCAGCCGCGATATTGGGTGGTGATCAGGGCGCCCTTGACCACGGCCTTGCCGTCGCCCGGTTGCAGGTCTTCGATGATCAGTTGGTCAGTCATGTCAGGTTTCCTTGCGATGACGGTTTTGGCTGGCCTGCACGGAGCGCTCGGCGGGGACGCGCAGTTGAACCAGCAGGTAGTCGGCGAACGCCGGGGCATAGTTCTGCAGGGCGATGGCGCCGGCCATGCAGCTCAGCCAGCTTTCCGCCAGCGTCTGGTCGATTGGCCACTGTGCATGGAAGGCCGGAATGCTGATGCTGCCGTATTTCTCGGCAAACAGCCGTGGGCCGCCCAGCCAGCCACTGAGAAAGCACGCCAGCTTGTCGCGCGAGGCGCTCAGGTCAGCGGGGTGCAGGGCACGCAAGGCGGCGGCTTCGGGGCGTTCGTCCATCAGTCGGTAGAAGTCGTCGACCAGGCGGCGCAGGCCGTCGATACCGCCAGCTGCCTGGTAGGAGGCGTCGCCGGTGCCGTAGGGAGGTGTCTCGCTCATCGAACCATCGTCCGGAAAAGGCGCCATTGTAACCGCTGGCGTAGAATGCTCGGCCAGTTTGGTTCGAGGTAATGGGCAACTACAGAGGCTGTTTTCGCCCCTCTCCCATTTATGGGAGAGGGGCCAGGGGAGAGGGGAAAAGCTCACACCCTCTTCCCAGCCCTCTCCCGCAAGCGGGAGAGGGGGCAGATCGTGCTTGCCTGAAAAGATGATGACGCAACCCCAGCAAGGCTTCGTGCTCAGCCGCCATTGGCGCGATACGCCGGAGGGCACCGAGGTGGCCTTCTGGCTGGCGACCGATGCCGGCCCGCGCCAGGTGCGCCTGCCATGCCAGGACGTGGTGGCGTTCATCCCGGCCGAGCAGCGCGCCTGGGCCGAGCCGTTGCTGCGCAGCGAAAAGGGCGTCGAGCTGCGTCCGCTTTCCTTGCGCGACTTCAAGCGCCGCCCGGTGCTGGGCCTGTATTGCCGCCAGTATCGGCAGTTGTTGCAGCTTGAGAAAAAATTGCGTCAGGTCGGTGTCGATGTGTACGAGGCCGATATCCGCCCGCCGGATCGCTACCTGATGGAGCGCTTTATCACCGCCAGCGTGCTGTTCGACGGTATCGAGCAGGAAGACGGCAGCCTGCTGTGCAAGTCGCTCAAGCCCGCGCCTGATTACCGTCCGGCGCTGCGCCTGGTGTCGTTGGATATCGAGACCAGCGCCCGTGGCGAGCTGTATTCCATCGCTCTGGAAGGTTGCGGCCAGCGCCAGGTGTACATGCTTGGCCCGGCCAATGGTGACGCCAGCATCGTCGACTTCGAGCTGGAGTACTGCGACAGCCGCCAGTTGCTGCTCGAACGGCTCAATGCCTGGCTGCAGCGGCATGATCCGGACGCCATCATCGGCTGGAACCTGGTGCAGTTCGACCTGCGCGTGCTGCGCGAGCATGCCGAGCAGCTCAAGCTGCCGCTGCGCCTGGGCCGCGGTGGCGACGTGCTGGGCTGGCGCCAGCACAACAGCAGCCAGCACTACTTTGCCGAGGCCGCCGGGCGGCTGATCATCGACGGCATCGAAGCGCTGCGCTCGGCGACCTGGAGCTTCCCCTCGTTCAGCCTCGAATCGGTGGCGCAGACCCTGCTCGGCGAAGGCAAGGCGATCGACACGCCCTACGCGCGCATGGACGAGATCCAGCGCATGTTCGACGAGGACAAACCGGCGCTGGCGCGCTACAACCTCAAGGACTGCGAGCTGGTCACGCGCATCTTCGCCCACACCGATCTGCTCGCCTTCCTGCTGGAGCGCTCCAGCGTCACCGGCCTGGCCGCCGACCGCAGTGGTGGTTCGGTGGCGGCTTTCACCCACCTGTATCTGCCGCCCATGCACCGCCTGGGCTACGTCGCGCCTAATCTTGGCGACATTCGCGGCGAGAACAGCCCTGGCGGCTTCGTCATGGATTCGCGCCCCGGCCTGTACGACTCGGTGCTGGTGCTGGACTACAAGAGCCTGTACCCGTCGATCATCCGCAGCTTTCTGATCGACCCGCTAGGGCTGGTTGAAGGCCTGCACCAGCCGGATGACGAACACTCGGTGGAAGGCTTTCGCGGCGCGCGCTTCTCGCGCACCCGGCATTGTCTGCCGGCCATCGTCGAGCGTGTCTGGCAGGGCCGTGAGGCGGCCAAACGCGAGGGCAATGCGGCCTTGTCGCAGGCGTTGAAGATCATCATGAACGCCTTCTACGGCGTGCTCGGCTCCAGCGGTTGCCGTTTCTTCGATCCGCGCCTGGCATCGTCGATCACCCTGCGCGGGCACCAGATCATGAAGCGTACCCGCGAACTGATCGAAGCCGAGGGCCATGCGGTGATCTACGGTGACACCGACTCCACCTTCGTCTGGCTCGGCCGCGCTCATGATGAGGACGAGGCAACGCGTATCGGGCGCGCGCTGGTGGCCCGTGTCAACGCCTGGTGGCGCGAATATCTGCAGAATGAGTACGGCCTGACCAGCGCCCTGGAGTTGCAGTACGAAACCCATTACCGGCGCTTTCTCATGCCCACTATCCGTGGCACTGAGGAGGGCAGCAAGAAGCGCTACGCCGGCTTGGTGCGTGCCGCCGATGGCAGCGAACGCATGGTGTTCAAGGGCCTGGAAACGGTACGCACCGACTGGTCGCCGCTGGCCCAGCGCTTCCAGCAGGAGCTTTATCGCCTGGTGTTCGCCGGCCAGCCCTATGAGGACTACGTGCGCGACTACGTCAAGCGCACCCTGGCCGGTGAGCTGGATGAGCTGCTGGTCTATCGCAAGCGCTTGCGCCGACGCCTCGACGATTACCTGCGCAACGTGCCGCCACACGTACGCGCCGCGCGCCTGGCTGACGAGCACAATCAGAGCTTGGGGCGGCCCTTGCAATATCAGCGCGGCGGCTGGATCAGCTATCTGATCACCACAGGTGGGCCGCAACCGCTGGAGCGTCTGCTGTCGCCGGTGGACTACGAGCATTACATCAGCCGCCAACTGAAACCGGTGGCCGATGCCATCCTGCCGTTCGTCGGCGGTGAGTTCGAACGGTTGGTGAACGGGCAGCTGGGGCTGTTCTGAAACCTTTGGATAAACAGCGAACCCTGTAGGAGCCCGCTTGCGGGCGATCAGCCGACGGCGCCAGGATTGTCCGCAAGCGAGCTTCTACAAGACGACAGTAGGCTCTGTAGTGGCGCAGAATTGGAAATATTTTGTAAAATTTTACCCGTTGAGTGGCGTTCGCGGCCTGAATATTGTGGCGCCCGTGATACCGGGCCCCTCTGGCGGTTAACACCGCGATGTCGGAGTCACAGTCTGTTCAATCTGACTGTAGGAGGGGCTCATGACTGCCCTAGAACCGTTCCTCTTCGCCGACTTCCTCGGCACGGCCACCTGGTTGTGGCTGGTCTTCATCGCTGTCGTCATTTCTCTGTTGGCCTTCGATCTTGGCGTGCTGCACCGCGATAATCGCGAAATCGGCGTGCGTGAAAGCTTGATGTTGTCAGCTGGCTACATCACTGCGGGCCTGCTGTTCGGCGTCTGGGTGTTCTTCCAGAAAGGCGGCGACGCCAGCATGGATTACCTCACCGGTTTTCTGATCGAGAAATCGTTGTCGATGGATAACGTGTTTCTCATGGCCATGATCTTCAGCTTCCTGGGTATTCCAAGGCAGTACCAACACAAGGTGCTGTTCTGGGGAATCATGGGCGTGCTGGTGCTGCGCGCCATCATGATCGGCCTGGGCGCTGCGCTGATTCACGAGTTCGCCTGGATTCTCTATGTATTCGGCGCCTTCCTGTTCTTTACCGGCATCAAGATGCTGTTCGCCAAGCTCGACGATGCGCCGGACCTGGAGAACAACGTGCTGGTGAAGTTCCTGCGCAAGCATCTGCGCGTGACCGATGAGCTGCACGGCCAACGCTTCTTCGTGCGCCAGGACGATGGCCAGGGCCGCAGCGTGCTGTGGGTGACGCCGCTGTTCCTGGCGCTGATCCTGATCGAGTGCGCCGATCTGGTGTTCGCCATCGACAGCGTGCCGGCGATCTTCGCCATCACTCAGGACCCGTTCATCGTCTACACCTCGAACATTTTCGCCATCCTCGGCCTGCGCGCCCTGTACTTCGCCTTGGCTGCGCTGATCCACCGCTTCGCCTACCTCAAGTACGCGCTGGCCCTGGTGCTGGTGTTCATCGGCGCGAAGATCTTCCTGGTCGGCATCATCGGCAAGATTCCGGCCGTGGTGTCGCTGAGCGTGATCCTGGTCCTGCTGGTCGGCGGAGTGCTGCTGTCGCTGTACAAGACCCGCGGCCAGCCGCTCGCCAAGATCTGACGGATAAGCTTTTGCCCGGTTACGCCCCGTGTGTATCCGGGACTTCGACACTGGAGAGACCTGATGCAAAACCCTTGGAAACACCGCTTGACGCCTGCCGCACTTGGTCTGGCACTGATCGCCCTGGCGGGCTGCGACGCCGCCGAGCAGTCCGCACAGAAGCTCGCCGAAGAGGCGAAGAAGGAAGTGCAGGCGCTGATCAGTGACTCGGTCGGCGAGGTGGTCGATGAGGTCAACCGCCAGGTGGACTCCCTGCAGGAGTCCACCAACCGAGCACTTGGCAAAGACGACAAGGAGGAACAGCAGGGCGCCGAGACGCCGCAGGTGGAGCCCGAGAAACCGCTCGAGCAGGGCGTCGAAACCTGATGCCTGCTCGGTGGCGCAGGCTACCGCTGAGCGGTTGCTGGGCGCCGCCACTTCCGCCCCGGCGTGCTTGGGTTTATCCTGCGCGCCTCTTTGGGGAGTAGCCTGCCGTCGCGCTAGCGTCGGCGCGTTGGTCAACATTCTCGGCAACCTGCCGTGGCCAACCCATCCGCTGGGATCGGTGAGACCAACGACAGTCCTGTGCCAGGTCGGGCGCGCAGTGGCTTGTCGTTGACTCAGGCCCGGCTGGAGTTTCCCTTGAATCCTCTCTCGCTGCTTCTTCTGTCTTTCGCCATGTCGACGGATGCCTTCGCGGCAGGGCTCGGGCCAGCACAAGCCACGCGCGCTGGGGTGATCTTTGGCACCATTGAGGCCATCACGCCGATCATCGGCTGGCTTTCGTCGAGGTGAACATCCTGGTCGCTGCACTGTGTATCGGTCTGGCCACCACCCTGATGGTGACATTGGGCATGTTGCTTGGTCGTATGCTGGGCTAACTGGTCGGCAAGCGTGCCGAGATCGTCGGCGGTGTGGTGCTGATGCTAGTTGGCGCGACGATTCTCTACGAACACTTTGCGAGTCTGTGAAACATGAACATGTCCCTGCGTTTGCTGAAAAGCGCATTTCTGGCGGCTGCCGCGCTGGTCGCCGCCGCCCTGATGTTTTTCGCCTGGCAGTACTTCTTTCCGGTGCAGGCCGCCAGCGGCTGGTCGTACCGCGTTGCCTACGATGACGTGCAGAAGGCGGCCGGGCTGGCGCGAGCAGCGGATGGCGGGATTCTGGTCAGCCAGGAACTGCAGGATGGCCGTGGCAGCATCCTGTTGATGCAGCCCGACGGTGACCGCGAAGTGGTGGTCGAAGGCCTGTCCAAACCCGATGGCCTGCTCAGCGCCCGTGGTGGCCTGGTGTTCAGTCAGGAGTCGGGCGGCAAGCCGGTCAGCTTCCTGCAAGGCAAGCGTGTTTCCGAACTGTTCGCGGGCGATCAGGTGCGGGGGCTGTGGGATGACGGTCACTACCTCTATGCCATCGAGGACCGCAAGGGTAACGGTCGGCTATGGCGCTACCGCTGGGATGACCGGCAACTGAGCGTGGTGCGTGACAACCTCTCGGAAACCGAGTCGATCACCCGCTGCACCGACGGCCGTATGCTCTACAGCGAAAAGGAAACCGGTGTGATTCGCGAGCTGCGCGAGGATGGCCGCGACCCGGTGGTGATCGACGGGCTGCGTAACCCGACGTTCATGCTCTGCGACGAGCAGGGCCTGTGGATCAGCGAGGACTCGACCCATCGCGCCCGTCTGCTGCTGGTCGATGCCCAAGGCGCGCAGACCACCGTGTTGTCATTCCTCAAGGCGCCGCAGGCGATCCTGCCGCTGGACGATGGCCGTTACCTGATCGCAGAGGGAGGGCGTGATCGGGTGTTGGAGTTGAGCCTGAACAAGGCTGATGGTTTTCGCCGCGAGCTAGAGCGCTCGGCCAAGCATGAAGAAGCGGCCGAGCAGGAGCAAAACGTACTCAAGGGCGTGGGTGGTTGAGCCGCTCCAGCAGCGCTGTCAACGCCAGACCTGGCCAGGCCCAGCTGCGGCAATTGTGCGAGAAACAGCCCACGAAGGATCTCGCCGGCCGTCCAGGTATTGCCATAGGCACTGGCGAGCAGATTGACCGCGCTGTAAGCGGCGATGGCGGCGCACAAGCCGAACACTGCGAGGACGGCGAGGCGCCGCTTCAGCATGCCGCTGGCAGCGGCCAGCAGAAACAGCGCGAATGCCGGCAGACAGGCCAGCGCCAACTCGATGGCGATCTGACCGTCAGGCTCCGCCAGCAGCGGCCAGGCCAGACCAAGCCCTCCGTGCTGCAGGTGACAGGCAGCAGGCCGATGAACAGGGCAGTGCTGGGCAGCAGCAGTGAGCCCTGCAACAGCCTGATCAGCGCGCCTGGCATGACGACAGCCGTGCCGGGCTGAGCATCGCTTCACTCAGGCCCGCCTCGAGCAAAGATTGCGGCAAGGGTTGCCTGCGAATCAGCGCCGCGCAGGCCTGGCCCATGGCGGCGCTGGTCTGGATGCCGTAGCCGCCTTGCGCTGCCACCCAGAAGAAGTTTTCGGCCTGGGTATCGAAACCTCCAACCAGATCGCCATCGGCGACAAAGCTGCGCAGGCCGGCCCAGGTATGCGCCGGGCGACGAATCTGCAGCGTGGTGTGGGTTTCGATCTGGTGGATGCCCTGGGCGATGTCCAGCTCTTCCGGCTGCACGTCATGCGGCGCCACCGGGTCGGCATTGGCTGGCGAGCCGAGTAAGAGACCGGCATCGGGTTTGAAATAAAACGATTCGTCCAGGCTCACCAGCGCCGGCCAGTGCTGGCAGTCGATGCCTGTCGGACCGTTGAAGGTGAAGGCGGCGCGGCGCTTGGGCTGTAAACCGATGCCGGGTAGGCCGGCCAAGCCAGCGATCTCGTCGCACCAGGCACCGGCGGCATTGATCAATACGCTCGCGCGATAGCTCTGCCCGGCGCAATCCACCTGCCAGCCGTCGGCGAGGCGGCTGATGCTGATGACCTCGCGCTGGCAATGAATCTCCCCGCCCTGTTGACGGATGCCGCGCAGGTAGCCCTGGTGCAGCGCTGCGGTGTCGATATCAGCGGCGCTGGGGTCGAGCAATGCACCATGCACCAGCTCACGGCGCAGCACCGGAACCAGCGCGCAGGCCTCGTCAGCACTGAGCAGACGAGCCTCTGCAACATGCTCACGGGCCTGATCGTACTGGCGCTGCAACTCGACTGCGTCACCGCTGAAATCCACCACCAGCTCGCCACGTGGCGTGAGCAAGGGATGCTCGGCGAAGCCGGTTGGCGGGGCATCGTAGAAAACGCGACTGGCGGCCGTCAGCGCGCGGACCTGGGGCGTGCCGTAGGCGACAGTATACAGCGCCGCTGAGCGGCCGGTGGAGTGATAGCCGGGCTGCGCCTCGCGCTCGAGCAACAGAGTCTTGCCATGGCTGGCGAGAAAGTAGCCGGTGGAGGCGCCGGCAATGCCGGCGCCGATGATGAGGTAGTCGCAGTGTTGCATGGCGTGTCGATCAACGGGGTCAAATGAAAAAGGCGAAGCTGGAGGGCTTCGCCTTGGTTCTACCTGCGCTGGCTCAGTGCTTGCGCGGCACCGGCTTGAGCAACTCGTCCGGCGGCATTTCGCACTGGATCTTGCGGCCGATCAGCGCTTCGATCGGCGGCAGGGCGAAGGCATCGTCTTCGCCGGCGAAGCTGATCGAGGTGCCGCTGGTGCCGGCGCGACCGGTACGGCCGATGCGGTGCACGTAGTCGTCCGGGTCTTCCGGCAGGGTGAAGTTGATCACGTGGCTGATGGCATCGACGTGGATGCCGCGACCGGCCACGTCGGTGGCGACCATGACGCGGATCTTGCCCTCGCGAAAGCCTTCCAGGGCGCGGATACGCTTGTGCTGGGGAATGTCGCCGGACATCTGCACGGCGCTGATGCCGTCGCGGGTCAGGCGCTCTTCGATGCGTCGTACTTCGTCCTTGCGGTTGGCGAAGACCATGACCCGCGTCCAGTCGTTCTGGCTGATCAGGTTGTACAGCAGCTTGTACTTGTCAGCCGAGGCTACGGCGTACACGTGCTGCTCGACGGTGTCGCTGGCAACGTTCTCCGGCTCGATCTCGACGATGGCCGGGTTGACCGTCCACTGCTTGGCCAGGTTCATCACGTCTTCGGTGAAGGTGGCGGAGAACAGCAGGGTCTGGCGGTCGCCCTTCATCGGCGTCTGGCGGATGATCTGGCGCACCTGCGGGATGAAGCCCATGTCGAGCATGCGGTCGGCTTCGTCCAGCACCATCACCTCGACCATGTCCAGGTGCACTTCGCCGCGCTGGTTGAAGTCCAGCAGGCGGCCTGGCGTGGCCACGAGGATGTCGCAGAAGCGCGATTCCAGCTGCTTGAGCTGCTTGTCGAAGTCCATGCCTCCGACGAATTGCATGACGTTGAGGCCGGTGTATTTGGTCAGCTCGGCCGCGTCTTTGGCGATCTGCACCACCAGTTCGCGGGTCGGCGCGATGATCAGCGCGCGAGGCTCGCCCATGTAGCGCTCTTTCGGCGGCGGGGTCTGCAGCAGCTGGGTGATGATCGAGATGAGGAACGCGGCGGTCTTGCCGGTGCCGGTCTGGGCGCGGCCAATGGCGTCCTGGCCCTTGAGGGTGTAGCCCAGTACGCCGGCCTGGATCGGCGTGCAGTAGGGGAAACCCAGATCATGAATGGCATGCATCAGCTCGGGGGCAAGCTTGAAGTCATGAAAACGGGTCTTGCCTTCGGCAGGTTCGACCACGAAATCTTCCAGTTTCCAGGTGTCGACTGGCTTGGCTGGGCGCTCGCGGCGCGGTTTGTCGGCCTTGGGCGGGCGGGGTTGTTGCGGCGCCGGGCTATCGCCTGCGCTCTCGCTGGCAGTGCGGGCGGGCTTGTTCTTGCGTGGGCGCTTCTGCTCTGCGTCACCGCTCTGGGCGGGCGCTGCTACGGGTGACGGCGCTGGTTGCTGCTGCTCGTCTTCGGCTTTGCCGAACATTTTCTTGAGTGCTTTGAGCACGGGCTTCTCATCGACTGGTTAAGGAGTGAACGCCCGCCAGTGTAATGCAAGACGCGGGCGTGGCGAAGTGCTTCGCTCGCGTCTGTCAAGAGTACCGTGCGGTCAGTGCCTCATTTCTCCGGCAGGCTGGCCAGCAGCAGGCGCTGTACATTGCCACCCATGATGGCGGCGATGGCCGTGTCGTCGAAGCCGGCGGCTTGCAGTCCCTCGGTAATCTGCGCCAGGCCGGTAACGTCGAACGGGGTGTGTACGGTGCCATTGAAGTCCGAGCCCAGGGCGACATGCTCGACGCCGACCTTGTCCGCCGCGTAGCGGATGGCTTTGACGATGGCGGCGACCGAGGTGTCGCACACGGCGGTGCTCCAGTAGCCGATGCCGATCACCCCGCTCGTGGCCGCGATGGCCTGCAGGTGCTTGTCGTTATGCTCGGCACTGTAGCAAGGCAAGGGACGGCGTTGCGCGGCAGCTCTGTGGGAGGCGCTTCAGCGGCGATTCGGTCGCGGCTAAAGCCCCTCCCACAATGCCTAGGGTCTGTTGCCGTCCCTTCGGGTTGCGCGGCAAATTGCGCCATGCGTCGTTGCGGGATTTGGCAAGGGAACGACCATTACCTGCATCCCGCGCCTCGCGTGGCGCAATTTGGCGCAGCAACGCGGCTCGCGTCGAAACGGCAACAGACCCTAGCGCACCAATGTCGCAAATTATCAGCCGCAGAGGCAGTTGCGGCCCTGTTGCTTGGCCTGGTATAGCGCCGCATCGGCCCGCGCGATCAGGCTTTGCAGGCTGTCCTGGTGCTGCATCTGCGCCAGGCCGATGGAGATGGTGACGCCGGGCAGCACGCCAACCGGCGAATAGAAGGAGGCGATCTGCTCCAGGCCGATACGCAGGCGCTCACCGATACCGCGTGCAGCCTCATCGGCGATCTCCGGCAGGAGAATGACGAACTCCTCGCCACCGAAACGTATCAGGCTGTCCTTCGGCCTCAGCTGGCTGCTCAGGGTATGCGCCACCAGGCACAGGGCGTAATCGCCGGCCAGGTGGCCGTGCTGGTCGTTGTAGGCCTTGAAGTGGTCGACATCGAGCATCAGCAATGACATGGGTTCGTCGTTGAAGGCACAGCGGGTGGTCTCGCGCTCGAACACGTGTTCCAGCCAGCGCCGGTTGAAGCAGCCGGTGAGGGTATCGACGTTGGCGTTCTGCTCACTGTCGAGAATCTGCCGGTTGCCTTGGCGCACGCGATCGCAGAGCAGCTCCAGCAGGTTCTGCATCATCTGTGGGGATTGTTGGAACAACGCCACCAGTGACTCTCGGTGCAGGCGCAGGACGATGGAGGGGCGCTCGGCCACGACGTAGGCGGAGGGATGTTCGTTGTCGATGAAGCTGATTTCACCGGCGCAGTCGCCGACTTCGAGGGTGCTGACGGCCTGGTTGTCCAGTGATCCTAGGTAGACGCGCAGTTGGCCCTCGATCAGGAGATAGAGGTGCTGGTTGCGATTGAAGGGGGAGAGCAGTACTTCGCCGGCTTCCAGCTCGCAGGCACGAAATTCCCGCAGCAACTGGTCGAGGCTGCTGGTGGCGACATTATGAAATAGTCGCAACTGTTGAACTTGCTGCAGGTCTGCCTGCCAGTGCGCCGGTTTCATTGCGATCTCGTCGGGCCTGGCCGGGCGAATAGGCCTGAGGGCACCACCAACGCTCCCTGTCGTGTCTACGAATAGAGTTCGACAGTATTCCCGAGCTTCAGGCGTGGCAATGCTTGCCTGAAGCTCGGCCGACCAGTGGTTGCGCGAAAGTGCAAAGCTGTTAACTGGCGCGCTCTGGATCACGCTGCGAAGTGAATGCGATGGCCCACCGCGTAGCCGGACAGCCGTTCGCCAATGCTGGCAGCCAAGGCCTGATCCTGATTCGGCAGGTGGATGTGGGCCAATTGACCAGCCCTGTCATCGCTCAGCACTTCAACCCGAACAGCCGGGTGCAACTCATCGATAGCCGCTTGGTAAACCCGGGCGATGGCATCGAAGCGCAGCGCTGGTTTGAAGGTCTTGCCCACCGCCGTGAGCGGAATGGCATCGATGATCCAGGCATCCTTGGGCACCGCGGCGCGTTCGGGAATATGTGCGGCGGCATGTTCCAGCAGCTCGGTTTCGCTGGTCTGCGCGCCCGGCTTGAGCTGCACGTAGACCACCGGCAATTCGCCGGCCTTCTCGTCTGGCTTGCCCACGGCAGCGGCCATGGCCACGGCGGGGTGTTTGTGCAGGGCTTCCTCGATCATCTGCGGGTCGATGTTGTGACCGCCGCGGATGATCAGATCCTTGCTGCGCCCGGTCAGCCAGATGTAGCCGTCGGCATCGACGCGACCGAGGTCGCCGGTATTGAACCAGTCGCCATCGACCCAGATGTCGGCGTTCTTGCTCGCCTGCAGATAGCCCCTGAATACCGTGGCACCGCGGATGCACAGGTTGCCGATCTCATCCTGCTCTGCATCCCGGAGATAGCGTCCCTGCTCGTCGAGTACCTTGATGCGCACTTCGCAGTACGGCATGGGCAGGCCGATCGAGCCGGGGCGGCGCTCGCCGGCTGGAGGGTTGGCGCAGCTGCCGCAGGTGCCCTCGGTCAGACCATAGCCTTCGAGCAGGGTCAGGCCGGTCTTGGCCTCGAACTGGCGTATCAGTTCCACCGGCATGGGCGCGGCGCCGCACAGGGCGTATTTCAGCGAGGACAGGTCATGGCCTTCGCTGGGAATCTGCAGGAGGCCGGCATAAATGGTGGGCACACCGCTGAAGAAGCTGACCTTGTGGCGTTCGATGACCTTCCAGAAATTGCCAATCAAGGTGGTGTTGCGATAGCCCTGAGGCGTGGCCAGCAGCACTTCGGCACCGCCGATGAAAGCCGCCAGGCCGGTGACGATGACGCCGTTGACGTGAAACAGCGGTAGGCCGCAGAGCGTCACGTCGCCGGCGCCGAAGCGCGTCACCAGGTTCATGCTGTAGGCCATCGCCACTTCGTTGCCGTGGCTGTGCGGCGCCAGTTTTGGCGTGCCGGTGGTGCCGCCGGTGTGGAAGTAGCTGGCGATATCGTCGGCGGCGATCAGGCGGCCACTTTCCAGGTGATCGGCTGGGCAGGCGGCGATGGTCTCGTCGAAGTCCAGCACGCCCTCTGGTAGCGGGCCGCGCTGGGCCTTGAGTGCGCTGCGTTGTGGCTCCGGCAGCAGGTTGGCCATATCCACGCAGAGAATCGCTTTCAACTCCGGCAACTGATCGCGCAGAGCGTTGACCTTGTCCCACAGGTCGGTACCGGGGAAGGGCGCCAGTGTCACCAGCAGTTCGGAGTCCGACGCGTGGATCAGCTCGGCGATATGTTCGGCGTCGAGCAGCGGGTTGATCGCGTTGACGATGCCGGCTGCCTCGCCGCCCCAGATGGTGTAGTGAGTCTGCGGCAGGTTGGGCAGCAGGAATGACACCGCCTTGCCCGGGCGCAGGCCCAGACGATGGAAGGCGTTGGCGGTCTGGGTGATTTTGCCGAGCAGCTCGGTGTAGTTCAGGCGTAGCGGGGCTTCTTCGGCCGTGCCCTGGAGGATGAACGACAGCGCTGGTGCATGCGGACTGGTCTGGGCCGTGCGGCGGATCAGATCAAAGGTGCTCTCGGGCAGGCCGCGATCGCTCAGCGGCGTGCTCTCGATCTGTTGAATATCCTGCAGGGTACGAATGAGGGGCGCTGTGCTCATTTATTTTCCATCGAAAGGTTAAAACCACCGGCTTTCAGCCGGTGAGCTTTAGCGCCACCATGCGGGGCTGGAGGGCAAGCGCATGGATTACAGATACGGCAGTCATACGGTCTACCAGATCGAGTA
>NZ_NIUB01000057.1 GCF_002197815.1 Pseudomonas oleovorans subsp. oleovorans | reverse complement strand
GCTCGACCACCTGCACGCCGACTTCGGCCTTGGCCTTGTCGCGCGGTTTGCGTGCCCGCGCCGGCACCACCGCCACGCCATAGTGCTCGGCCAGATCGCGGTAGCTGGGGTTGATGTCCGGCTCGTAGCGGTGACTCTTGCTCACCGCGCTGCGCAGGTTGTCCGGCACCACGATCTCCGGCACGCCGCCGAGGAAGGCGAAGCAGCGGGCATGGGAGCCTAGCCAGTCCGGCAGCTGCTGCGACCAGGTGGCTTCGGCGAAGGTGTAGCTGGACGCGCCGAGCACCGCGACGAACACCTGCGCCTGGCGGATCTCGCCGCTGTGGCGATCGATAACCGGCACCGTCTGGCCGGCATAGTCGACGAACAGCTTCTCGCCGACGCGGTGCTCCTGACGCATCACCACGTCCAACTTGCCCTGCCAGGCTCGGTAGTGCTCACAGAACCAGCTGTACTGAAAGCCCTGAGGCTGGCTCAGGCGGTACTCCTGCCAGAGCAGCGCCAGGGTCACCCCGGGGCGGCGCAGTTCGGCATGCACCCATGCCCAATCGGGTAAAGGCCGCTTCTCACTGGCAACCGCCGGGGCCGGCGGGAACAGTTGCTGCTCCAACTCGGCATCGGACAACGAACAGGGCCAGGTGAGGCCGCTGGCGGCAAAACGGCAGAGGTAATCACCGGCACTGCTGTGGCCAATGCCCAGGCTGCGGGCGATCTTGCGCACGGACAGGCCGCAGTCGAACTTGAGGCGTAACACCTCTCGGATTTTACGCATGGATAAACGCTCCACAACGACCTCTCTGCTTCGAAAAAGAGATCGATGGTAGTGAATAAATCCTGCGTGGCTGCCTGCCAGAAAAGTGTCCGGATGACCGTGGAGTCGGTGTCCGGATGCTCGTGGAATGAGTGTCCGGATCAGCGTGGAATCACTGTCCGGATGCGCGTGGAATGGGTGTCCGAGTCAGCGTGGAATCCGCAGACAGCGCAGGTGTCTACGCCCATTTCGCCAAGGTTGAAGGCATCACTCACCGACCGATTAACCCGAGCCAGAATCGACGGGTTGATGGTGCTTTCCACATCCAGAACGTGAATGCCTACGACAGCCGACTCAAGAGCTGGATGATTCCTTTTCATGGTGTGGCCACCAAGTACCTAACGAACTATCTGGGCTGGCGCCGCCTGCTTGAGCGCTACAAAACACAGCTCAACCCATTGATTTGCTTGAAAGAGGCGTTGGGGTATAGGGATATGCAACAGTTAACTCAGACATAGCCTACGTTTTTGTGTGCGTAGCCCAGATGAAAACCGGGAAGGTTATCGCAAACATCAGTAGTGTTTCGGGCATCCTGTAGGAGCGGCGCCCCACCGCGAACACCGGCGGCGTGAGCCCGAAAGGCTTCGCCCCGAGACGGGGCTCCTACGAAAAATCGCTTTGCAGATACTTGCGTCCGTAGATCCGGTTGAAATCCGGGAACACGACTCTCAGATATCGAAAATCATCAGCACCGCAAGCATAAGAGCGGCCAGGCCGAGGGTGAACATCAGACCGATACCCGCCGCCCGCCAGTTGGACAGAAATGCACCACCGGCCTCGGCATGCTGCTTGAGATCGACCTCCATGAGGCTCTTGGCAAACATGATCATCGCCATCAATTGTGCGATGGCGAACGGCATGGCGGGCACCTCCTCCGGCAAGACGAAAGCCAGGACCAAGGTAACCACCAGCAGGAAGACGGAAATACCCCAGACCATCGCCACTCGATCCGCCTTGCCGAGCAGTTGCAGGTTATGCGCCAGCAGCCAGGCGCCAGCCAGCGGCGTGCCGATGAAGGTCACCAGGCCAACACCCGCAACGCTGTAGAGCGGCGACTGATTGGTAGTGGCCTGCTGCAGGTCGGCCTGCGGAGGCTGGAAGGGATTGCTCTGTTGTACGTCCATGTTCACGTAGCTCCATCAGTTCAAGGTGAAGGCATCGGCGTCTAGGTGTGCGGGGAAGCGCTCGCGGTAGGCAGCCAGTGCCTCGCTCGACAGCCGGGCGCGGAATACACCATCACCATCACCTGCCGCCAGCAGGGTCTCGCCCTGAAAATCCAGTACCTGAGAATCGCCAGTATATCCGTGGCCCTTGCCGTCCTCGCCGACGCGGTTCACAGCCGCGACATAGCACAGGTTCTCGATGGCTCGCGCTGGTAGCAGGCGGTTCCAGTGCTGGCGACGCGCCCCCGGCCAGTTGGCGGTATACAGCAGCAGATCGGTGCCACCCGCATCGCGACTCCAGACCGGGAAGCGCAGGTCGTAGCAAATCAGCGGGCGCACGCGCCAGCCGTTTAGGTCGAACACCACCTGCTGATCGCCAGCGCTGTAGTGCTTGTGCTCACCGGCCATGCGGAACAGGTGGCGTTTGTCGTAATACGCGAAAGAGCCATCCGGGCGCGCCCAAAGCAGGCGATTACGGTAGCTGCCGTCAGCGGCCTGAATGATCAGACTGCCGCAGATCACCGCGCCGATACGCTGCGCCTGCTCGCGTAGCCAGATGCTGCTGGGTCCATCCTCAGGCTCAGCCAATTCGGCCGACTCCATGGAAAAACCGGTGGTGAACATCTCCGGCAGGATCACCAGGTCAGCGCCACGGGCCTGTTCCAGCAAGGTCTGGAAGTGCTCGCGGTTGGCGGCCGGATCGCGCCAGGCCAACGTGGTCTGGATCAGCGCCAGTTCGAGATCGGGTTTGTTGTTCATTTGTAGGCCTCGCTCACCGTAGGGCGGGTGAAACCCGCCAACACCTCAGAGGCGGGTTACACCCGCCCTACCCCTCATACCGCGCTGAGTTTCTCCGCCGCCTGGCGCAGGGTTTCCTCGCGCTTGGCGAAGCAGAAACGCACCAGGCACATATCCTTGGGCGCTGACTGGTAGAACACCGACACCGGAATCGCCGCCACACCATGCTCGCGGGTCAGCCATTCAGCCATGGCCACGTCGTCCAGATCGGGGCGAATCGCCGAATAGTCGGCCAGCTGGAAGTAAGTACCCGGCGCACGGGTAAAGGTGAAGCGCGAGCCAGCCAGCAGCTCGCAGAACAGGTCGCGCTTGGCCTGATAGAAAGCCGGCAACTCCTCGACATGCTCGGGGCAGGCCGCCATGAAGTCAGCCAGAGCGAACTGCAACGGCGTCACCCCGCAAAAGTTGACGTACTGATGAATCTTGCGCAGCTCGGCGGTCAGTGCCGGTGGCGCCACTACATAGCCGGTCTTCCAGCCGGTGACGTGATAGGTCTTGCCGAAGGAGCTGACCACGAAGGCGCGCTGATACAGCTCCTCGTGCGCCAGCACGCTGGCATGGCGATGGCCATCGAAGATCAGGTGCTCGTAGACCTCATCGCTGATCACATGGATATCGCGGCCACGAATCAGTTCGGCCAGCCTGTCCAGATCGACACGGGTCAACAACGCACCGCTCGGGTTGTGTGGCGAGTTAAGAAAGATCAGTCGGGTACGCGGCGTGATGGCATCAGCCAGACGCTGCCAATCGACAGCGAAGTCCGGCAATGCCAGCGGCACATGCACGCAACGTCCACCGGCCAGCTCCACCGACGGCTCGTAACTGTCGTAACAAGGGTCGAGGACGATGGCTTCATCACCCGGACGGATCAGCGCCTGCACCGCACAGAAGATCGCTTCGGTAGCACCCGGGGTGATGGTGATCTCGCTGTCGGCATCGCGCTGCACGCCATAGCTGCGCACGATCTTCGCCGCCACCTGCTGGCGTAGCGCGGGCAGGCCGGTCATCGGGCAATACTGGTTGCGCCCTTGCATGACGTGGCGCGCCACGGCTTCGCGCAGTGCCTGTGGCCCGTCGAAATCCGGGAAGCCCTGGGACAGATTGATCGCACCAGTCTCCAGCGCAAGCTGGGACATCCGCGTGAAGATGGTGGTGCCGACGTTGGGCAGTTTGCTGACGAGCATCGCGACTTCCTACGAAAAACAAGGCTAGCCGCGAGGATAGCCGAAGGGCGCCATAGACGGCACCCGCAGCACTTATGAAAAGAAAGCCAAAGCTTATGCCGTGCATGCCGAATGAAGTCCGACATGCACGGCGCGGCCACGTTTACTTGCGCTTGTCCTTGCGCTTCTTCTCGGCCTTCTTGTGGTGGCTCATCAGGCGACGTTTCTTGTTCACCTGGCGATCGGTGAGCTTGTTCTTGTTGCCCTCGTAGGGGTTTTCACCGCCCTTGTACTCGATGCGAATCGGCGTACCGACCAGCTTCAGCACCCGGCGGAAGGTGTTTTCCAGGTAACGGGTGTAGGCGCGCGGCACGGCGTCAACCTGGTTACCGTGGATCACGATCAGCGGCGGGTTGGCGCCACCCAGGTGGGCGTAGCGCAGCTTGATGCGGCGACCGTTGACCAGAGGTGGCGCATGGTCGCTGACCGCGTCTTCGAGAATCTGCGTCAGGCGGCTGGTCGGCCAGCGGGTAATGGCCGACTTGAACGAGGCCTGCACCGATTTGTACAGATGGCCCACGCCGGTGCCATGCAGGGCAGAGATGAAGTGGATATCGGCGAAGTCGACAAAGAACAGCCGGCGCTCCAGCTCGGTCTTCACGTAGTCCTTCTGCCCCTGATCCATGCCGTCCCACTTGTTCAGGGCGATGACCAGCGCGCGGCCGCTTTCCAGCACAAAACCGAGCAGGTTGAGGTCGTGGTCGACCACGCCTTCGCGGGCGTCCATGACGAACACCACGACGTTGGAGTCCTGGATGGCCTGTAGCGTCTTGACCACGGAGAACTTTTCCACCGCCTCGAAGATCTTGCCGCGGCGACGCACACCGGCGGTGTCGATCAGGGTGTATTTCTCGTCGTCACGCTCGAAGGGGATGTAGATGCTGTCGCGCGTGGTGCCGGCCTGGTCATAAACGATGACCCGCTCCTCGCCGAGCATACGGTTGACCAGGGTCGACTTGCCCACGTTGGGGCGGCCGATGATGGCCAGCTTGATGCCATCCTTCTCGCTCGGGCCGGGAATGCGCTTGGCCTCCTGGCCTTCCAGCACTTCTTCCTCTTCTTCGGCGCCCTCCTCCGGCTCGCCGGCGTCCTTGGGGAACGCGCCGAGAACCACTTCCAGCATCTGGGTGATGCCGCGGCCATGGGCGCCGGCAATCGCCAGTGGCTCGCCCAGGCCCATGGGGCTGAACTCGGCGCGAGCCAGATCGACGTCGAGGTTGTCGACCTTGTTCACCACCAGGAAGCTCTGCTTGTTACGACGGCGCAGGTGCTCGCCGATCATCTGGTCGGAGGCGGTCATGCCGGCGCGCGCGTCCACCAGGAACAGCACGGCATCGGCCTCTTCGATGGCCTGCAGCGACTGCTCGGCCATCTTCGCATCGATGCCTTCCTCGTCACCGGAAATACCCCCGGTGTCGATCACGATATAGGTACGCCCCTGCCACTTCGCCTCGCCGTACTGGCGGTCGCGGGTCAGACCGGAAAGGTCGCCGACGATGGCGTCGCGGCTACGAGTGAGGCGGTTGAACAGGGTGGACTTGCCGACGTTCGGCCGGCCCACCAGGGCAATTACGGGAACCATCAGGCTCTCCACTTGGTTAATTCAGAAAATGCAAAGGCCGCTGCACGGGCAGCGGCCGGGATGTTTCGTGCTGTCGGACATACCGGCAGCATAGTCAAGGATGTCGTTCAGTATCGCGCGAGCGTACTGGACAGCGTCCTCACTTGATGGTCAGTGCCACCAACTTACCGCTGTTGCCGTAGACATACAGCCAGTCCCCGACCACCAGTGGTTGGGCACGCAGGCCGTCGCTGTCGATGCGGGTACGGCCGACGAAACGACCATCGACCTGGCTCAGCAGATGCAGATAGCCTTCCACATCGCCCACGGCCACGTAACTGGAGAACACTTGCGGTGCCGACAACTGACGGCGTGCCAGGGAGTCGTTGCTCCACAGAGCCGAAGCGCTGCGCTCGTCGATGCCTTCGACGGTACCGCTGGCATGGCTGACGTAGACGTTACCGAAGCCCTGAGCGACGCCTACCGAACTGGATGCCTCGCGCTGCCAGAGTACGCGACCGGACTCCAGATCCATGGCCGCGACACGGCCCTGGTAGCTCACCGCGTAGACGGTGCCGCCGGACAACAGCAGGCCGCCGTCGATGTCGACAACACGCTCCAGTTCGGAACGACCCTGCGGGATGGCGATACGCTGCTCCCAGACCGGCAGGCCGCGCTGGGCGTCGACCGCAATCACCTTGCCGCTGGACAGACCGGCGACCACCAGGCGGTTGGTCACCAGCGGAGCGCCAGTGCCGCGCAGGGTCAGTACGGCCGGGGTGTTTTCGACGATCCAGCGCTGGCTGCCGGTGCTGGCATCGAAGGCAATCAGACGGTCGTCCTGGGTCTGCACCACGACGATATCGCCGTTGCTAGCCGGCGCAGCCAGCACTTCGCTGGTCACGCGCGAACGCCATTGTTCTTCACCGTCACTGGAGTCCAGGGCGATCACTTCACCCTTGAGGGTACCCAACAATACCTGGCCGTAGCCGACACCGATGGCGCCGGATACCGGGATTTCAAGCTTCTTGCGCCAGATGACCTTGCCGCTGGTGCGGTCCATGGCCATGACCAGACCTTCGACATCAGCGGCGTAGATCACCTCGCCGTCGATGGCCGGCACCAGCATGTTGAAGGTATCGCCCTGACCATCACCAACGGAGCGGCTCCACTCGGTACGCAGCTCGACTTCGGCGTCGAACTTGGTCAGTTCGGCGGGCGGCAGTTCCTTCTTGCTATTGCTGCTGCAACCCACGGCCAGAACGGCCAGAGCCAGCAGTGCGGCATTCTTCCAACGCATCACGTCACGCATCCTCTTTTGCCAGGTCGTCCAGCTTCATCTGCAGACCGCCAACAGCGGCGTCTTCGGCCAGCGCATCCTTGGCCTTCTGATAGGCGGCGTGCGCGTCATCGCTGCGACCCAGCTGTACCAGCAGATCGCCCTTGAGTTCTTCACGGCTGGCGAGGAAAGCTTCCTCGACCTTGGCATCAAGCAGTTTCAACGCATCATCAGCCTTGTCCTGCGCGGCCAGCACACGGGCCAGGCGCTGACGTGCCAGCTCACCGAGCGTGGCGTCGGCAGGCTTGTCGAGTACGCGCTGCAAGGCTGCAGCGGCATCGTCGAGACGATTTGCCTCGACAGCGACCTTGGCGACGAACAGGCTGCCGTACTGAGCATAATGAGTACCGGCGAACTCGCTATTGAGCTTACCGGCCAACTCGGCGACTTTCGCGGCATCGGGCTTACCGGCTGGGTCCAGCGCCGCTTCCAGCAACTGCTGATAAAGCACCGAGGCGCCTTGCGCCTGGTTGTCCTGGTACTTCTGCCAGCCCTGCCAGCCGAATACAGCTACCAGCGCCAGCACGCCACCGGCGAGCAAAGGCTTGCCGTTGCGATCCCACCAGTCCTTGAGTTGCGCGATCTGTTCGTCTTCGGTCTGCATGTCTAACCCCGTACTCCTAATCGAGAACCTGCTCAGGCCTGCTGGCAGGCAGCCAGATGCTCAGCCAGAGCATCCCAGGCAACACTTTGTTGTTCACTGTCGTCGCGCAGCGGTTTGCAACCTACCACGCGCCCTGCCAATTCGTCGTCCCCCAGAATCAGCGCATAGCGTGCACCGCTCTTGTCGGCCTTCTTGAACTGGCTCTTGAAACTGCCACCACCGGAGTTGAGCAACAGACGCAGACCTGGCAACTCGTCGCGCAGACGCTCGGTCAGCGTCAACGCCGCCAGCTCCGCTGCTTCGCCAAAGGCGCAGACGTAGACATCGGCAGCGCGATTGAGCTCGGCCGGCAACAGATCCAGGGTTTCCAGCAGCAGCACCAGACGCTCGACGCCCATGGCAAAGCCGACACCCGGCGTGGCCTTGCCACCCAGTTGCGCCACCAGGCCATCGTAACGGCCACCGGCGCACACCGTGCCTTGAGCACCAAGCTTGTCGGTGACCCACTCGAATACGGTGCGGTTGTAGTAATCCAGACCGCGCACCAGTTTGTGGTTGATCTGGTAACGAATGCCGGCAGCGTCCAGGCGCGCCTTGACGCCTTCGAAGTGCAGGCGCGACTCCTCGTCGAGGTAATCACCCAAGGTCGGCGCACCAACCAGCGCGGCCTGGGTCGCCTCGTTCTTGCTGTCGAGAATGCGCAGCGGATTGGTGGTCAAACGGCGCTGGCTGTCCTCGTCGAGCTGGTCGAAGCGCTGCTGCAGGTAGGCCACCAGGGCGTCGCGATAAGCCGCACGCGCTTCGCTGGAACCCAGGCTGTTGAGCTGCAGGGTCACGGCATCGGACAGGCCGAGTTTCTTCCACAGACGCCAGGTAAGCACGATCAGTTCGGCATCGACGTCCGGCCCCGGCAGGTTGAAGGCCTCCACGCCCACCTGATGGAACTGACGATAGCGGCCCTTCTGCGGCTTCTCGTAGCGGAACATGGGGCCGGCGTACCACAGCTTCTGCACCTGGCCACCGCCGGACAGACCATGCTCGAGAACCGCACGCACGCAACCGGCGGTGCCTTCAGGACGCAGTGTCAGGGATTCTTCGTTGCGGTCGAGGAAGGTGTACATCTCCTTGTCGACCACGTCGGTGCCCTCGCCGATGCCGCGAGCGAACAGCTCGGTATATTCGACGATGGGCAGGCGGATTTCCTTGTAGCCGTAGCCGTCGAGCAGGCTGACCAGGGTGCTTTCCAGGTAGCGCCAGGCAGGCGTCTGCTCCGGCAGAATATCGTTCATGCCACGGATGGCTTGCAGGGACTTGCTCAATTGTATTCCTTACGCACGGATCAGCCGCGCACGATCACAGCGGCATCAGCGGCGACCTTTTCGGCTGCCTTGTCGCGAATGAGCTTTTCCAGCTCGTCCACCAGGTTTTCGTTGGTCAGCTTCGAGGCCGGTTTGCCATCGATATAGACCAGGTTGTTCGGGCTACCACCCGTGAGGCCGATATGCGCCTCCTTGGCTTCGCCAGGACCATTGACCACGCAACCGATCACGGCCACGTCCAGCGGCACCAGCAGATCCTCGACGCGCGTTTCCAGCTCGTTCATGGTCTTGACCACATCGAAGTTCTGCCGCGAGCAGCTCGGGCAGGCGATGAAATTGATGCCACGCGAGCGCAGGCGCAGGGACTTGAGGATGTCGAAACCGACCTTGATCTCTTCCACCGGGTCGGCGGCCAAGGAGATACGGATGGTATCGCCTATGCCGTCAGCCAGCAGCATGCCCAGGCCGACAGCGGATTTCACCGTACCGGAACGCAGGCCGCCAGCTTCGGTGATGCCCAGGTGCAGCGGCTGCTCGATCTGTTTGGCCAGCAGGCGATAAGCCTCGACGGCCATGAACACGTCGGAGGCTTTCACACTGACCTTGAAATCAGCGAAGCTCAGGCGATCCAGATGCTCGACATGGCGCAGTGCAGACTCGACCAAGGCCTCGGGCGTCGGCTCGCCGTACTTCTTTTGCAGATCCTTTTCCAGCGAGCCGGCGTTGACGCCGATGCGGATCGGGATGCCCTTGTCGCGAGCGGCTTCAACCACCGCCCTGACGCGATCCTCGCGGCCGATGTTGCCCGGATTGATGCGCAGACAATCGACACCCAGCTCAGCCACACGCAGGGCGATCTGGTAATCGAAGTGGATGTCGGCCACCAGCGGTACACGCACCTGCTGCTTGATGCGGCCGAACGCCTCGGCGGCGTCCATGTCCGGCACGGAAACGCGCACGATATCGGCGCCGGCATTTTCCAGGCGCTGGATCTGCGCCACGGTAGCAGCCACATCGTTGGTGTCGGTATTGGTCATGCTCTGCACGGCAATCGGCGCATCGCCGCCTACCGGTACCGAGCCAACCCAAATCTTGCGCGACTGTCGGCGCTTGATCGGCGATTCGCAATGCATGCTTTACAACCCCAGTGTCAGGCGCGCGGTTTCGCCAGAGATATGCGGTGTGACGTCAACGCTTTCGCCGTTGTAAGTCACCTGTGCGCCCCGGGCGAAGCCCAGATGTAGCTTTATCGGCGCCTTGCCAGTCAGTTCGATACGCTCACCACTGCGCTTGAGCGCGCTGAGCAGCACCTTGCCATCGGCATCGGTCACCTGCGTCCAGCAATCGGCGGTGAACTGCACATTGACTACGCCCTGCCCAGCGGCCACGGCAGGCGCAGGCGCAGGCGATGGTGCCGGCACAGTGGCTGCAGGCGCTGGAGCTTGCGCAGCAACAGGTTCCACTGCAACCGCTGCCGGCGCTGCATTTGCAGCCTCGACAATGGGCGCTGCAGCGCTTTCAGGCGCGACCTCGGCAGCCGGCTGCTCGGCAGCGTCAGCATCTTCCGGAGCCTGTCCCGGCTCGACCGGCAACAGCAGCGGGCTGCTTGGCTCACGGCCCTGCACATCGGCAACTGCCTGATCTTCAGGCTCGGCCAACGAGTGCACCTGGGTCGTACCGTCGGCACCCTCCACCTCTACATGCTCAAGCCCCAGATCGGCCAGGCTGGCCACCGGGCGGCCCTGATCCTGCCACCAGAAGAAACCGCCACCAATCAACGCCAGCAGCAACAAAAAGCTGACCAGACGCAGGATGCTCTGCGAATAGCGCACCGGTTCCTCGATACGGCCCAGCGCATGCACGCTGCTGCCGCTGGAATCGGCGCCGGTGAACTGATCGAACTCCATCGCCAGACGGTTCTGATCCATCTCCAGCAATTTGGCGTAGGCCCGGATATAGCCACGGGCAAAGGTGGGGCCCGGCAGCTTGTCGAAAGCACCGGCTTCGATCTGGGCAAGACGCTGCGGCGTCAGATTGAGCTGCGTCGCCACCTCGGCAATGCTCAGCCCCTTGATTTCACGGGCCTGACGCAGGCTTTCACCAGGATTGGTCGGCATCGGCTGATTCACTTCGCTATGTGCCGCGTTCATTGTTGCCCCGAAACAAATTGCTGATATTCCTGAGAAGCCGGATACAGACGACGCAACTGCAGGCCCAGACTGGCGGCCTTGTCACGATCCTCGAATACTTCGGCCAAACGTGCGCCGAGCAGCAGGCTGCGCGCATTCTGCGGTGCCATTTCGCTGTAGCTGTCGTAGTAACGACGGGCCGGTACGTATTCCTTGTCCTCGTAGGACATGACGGCCATTTCCAGCAACGCGCGCGGTTGGCGACTGCTCAGGCGCAGGGCACGCTGAAAGTATTGCTTGGCCTGCTCGCGCTGGTTCAGTTGCAGGGCCGTGAGCCCCAGGTTCTCGAACACCCGGGAGCGCTCCGGGTAGAGATTATCTTCTGCGGCCTTGAGGTAGGTGTTCATGGCGTCCTGATAGCGCTGTTGCTCGAACAGGAAACCACCGTAGTTATTCAGCAGACGCGCGTCGTTCGGGCGCTGCGACAGCGCCTTGCGAAAATGCTCGTCAGCCAGCTTCGACTCCATCTCCAGCTGGAACGCCATGGCCAGTGCTGCATGGGCATCGGCGTTCGAGGAGTCCAGCTCCAGCGCATTCTTCAGCGGCACCTTGGCACGCTGGGTATCGCCCTGCTGGATGTAGGCGATGCCGAGTTGCACATAGGCATCGCGTGCTTCGTCACGCCCTTTCGCCGTACGCATGGGGTCGACATCGCCCGTGGTCACGCAACCACCGTGCAAACTGGCAACGAGCAATAGCAGCGTAGGGCGCAAGGTCATGGAGATCCTCTCTTCAATTTCGATTGGCGGCAGTGCGAGGCTCTTGTGCCTCGTTGCCCAGCTGACGCACGGCGATGTAACGCTCACTGCGCCGAGTACGATCCATGACCTGGCCAACCAGCTGGCCGCACGCCGCATCGATATCATCACCGCGCGTGGTGCGCACCGTGACGTTGTGCCCAGCCTTGTGCAACAGGTCCTGGAAGCGGCGAATGGCGTTATTGCTCGGCCGCTCGTACCCCGAGAAGGGGAAGGGATTAAACGGAATCAGGTTGATCTTGCAAGGGACATCGGCCAGAAGTGCGACCATCTGCTCAGCGTGCTCGGGCTGATCGTTGACACCTTTGAGCAGGGTGTACTCGATGGTCAGCACGCGTTTCTCGCCGAGTTTGGAGACGTAGCGCTTGCAGGCCGCCAGCAACATGTCCAGCGGATACTTCTTGTTGATCGGCACCAGCTGATTGCGCAGCTCGTCGTTGGGTGCATGCAGCGACAGCGCCAGGGACACGTCGATGACCTCGGCCAGCTTGTCGATCATCGGCACCACCCCGGAGGTGGACAGGGTTACCTTGCGCTTGGAAATGCCGTAGCCAAGGTCGTCCATCATGATCTGCATGGCAGAGACGACGTTGTCGAAGTTCAGCAGCGGCTCACCCATGCCCATCATCACCACGTTGGTGATGGCGCGATCGACCTTCGCGGGAACGGTGCCAAAGGACTTGTTGGCGATCCACACCTGGCCGATGATCTCGGCGCTGGTCAGGTCGCTGTTGAAGCCTTGCTTGCCGGTGGAGCAGAAGCTGCAATCCAGGGCGCAACCGGCCTGGGAAGAGACGCACAGCGTGCCCCGACCGTTCTGCGGAATATAGACGGTTTCCACACAGCTACCCGACGCCACACGCACCACCCACTTGCGCGTGCCATCGGCAGAAATATTTTCGCTGACCACTTCCGGGCCGCGAATCTCGGCAGAGGCCTCGAGCTTCTCGCGCAAGGCCTTGCCGACATTGGTCATGGCGGCGAAATCATCGACGCCAAAGTGGTGAATCCACTTCATTACCTGGCCGGCACGGAAGCGCTTCTCGCCGATGGACTCGAAGAACTGTTCCATTTCCGGCTGGGTCAGGCCCAGCAGGTTGATCTTGCCGGTGGTATTGGTCATGGCTTCACCCTCGCTTCATTCGCCAATTAGCGAATGCGTGCGCACAGCTCGGTAGCGGAGAAGAAGTACGCGATCTCGCGAGCAGCGGAAGCTTCGGAATCCGAACCGTGAACGGCGTTTTCGTCGATGGAAACGGCGAAATCGGCACGGATGGTGCCCGGAGCAGCTTCTTTCGGGTTGGTGGCGCCCATCAGCTCACGGTTCTTGGCAACGGCGTTTTCACCTTCCAGAACCTGAACGATGACCGGACCGGAGGTCATGAAGGCAACCAGGTCCTTGAAGAAGCCACGCTCGCTGTGCTCGGCGTAGAAACCAGCGGCTTCGCGCTCGGACAGTTGCACCATCTTCGAAGCAACAACGCGCAGGCCGGCTTTTTCGAAACGGGTGGTGATCTCACCGATGACGTTCTTGGCAACGGCGTCAGGCTTGATGATGGAGAAAGTACGTTGAACAGCCATGTGAAGCTCCAGAAGCTTTAGGGTTAAAGCGAAAAATTAAACCCGCGAATTATACGCGGGTTCCGGTTAAAAGCGTAGGGCGGGCGCCGTAAGCGCCTGTTTCAATCGAGCTCTTCGATCCAGGCAGCCTGTATCGCCTCCAGCACCTTCTCCCCCCCGCGCTGCGGGTCATCGGAGAACTCCGGCAACTCCAAGACCCAACGGTGCAGATCGACGAAATTAACGAAGCGCGGATCAACATCCGGCTTTTGCTCACTCAGCTCGATGGCGATATCCAGTACATCGACCCATTTCAGACTCATGATCATGCTTCCTGCTTAACGTGAAAGTCGCGCAGCGAAACGCCCTCTAAGCCCTTCCCCCTCTGGGAGAAGGTAGCGCCAAGCGCCGGATGAGGGAGCCGCCTGTCAGTGCGGCGCTTCGGCGGCGTGATTGAGCGAATACTTGGGAATCTCGACGGTGAGATCTTCCTCACCGACGATGGCCTGACAGGCCAGACGCGACTGTGCCTCGAGCCCCCATGCCTTATCCAGATAGTCCTCTTCCAGCTCGTCAGCCTCGTTCAGCGAGTCGAAGCCCTCGCGCACGATGCAGTGACAGGTGGTGCAGGCGCAGACGCCGCCACAGGCGCTTTCCATCTCGATGTGGTGCTCATGCGCCAACTCGAGAATGGAAATACCGGGCTCGGCCTCGACCACCAAGCCATCCGGGCAGAAACGCTCGTGAGGCAGAAAAATTACCTGCGGCATCAAATTATTCCTCGATCTCATTCAGATTGCGCCCGGCCAGCGCAGCTTTTACCGTCGAATCCAGGCGGCGAGCCGCGAAAGCGTCAGTGACCTGCGACAGGCGCTTGGTCTGCCGCTCGATGGCCAGGCCATCGCCGCCGGCCAGCAGCTCGCGCAACTCCTGCACCTGCAGCTCGATGACGGCACGCTCCTCGGCATCCAGCAGACGCTCGCCATCGACCTCCAGCGCGCCTTCGACCGCCTCGATCAGACGCTGCGCATCGACCTGCTGCTCGCGCAACACGCGCGCGGCCTTGTCGTCGCCGGCGTTCTGGAAAGAGTCCTGCAGCATGCGCGCGATCTCGCCATCGGTCAGGCCATAGGACGGCTTGACCTGAATGCTCGATTCGATGCCGGAACTCAGCTCGCGCGCCGCGACACTGAGCAGGCCATCGGCATCGACCTGGAAGGTCACGCGAATTTTCGCCGCACCCGCGACCATCGGCGGAATGCCGCGCAGCTCGAAGCGCGCCAGCGAACGGCAGTCGGCGATCAGTTCGCGCTCGCCCTGCAGCACATGAATCATCATGGCCGTCTGGCCATCCTTGTAGGTGGTGAACTCCTGCGCGCGCGCCACCGGAATGGTGGTATTACGCGGAATCACCTTCTCCATCAGCCCGCCCATGGTTTCCAGGCCGAGCGACAGCGGAATCACATCCAGCAGCAACAGCTCCTCGCCATCGTCACGCTGATTACCCGCCAGGGCATCAGCCTGGATTGCTGCGCCGATAGCCACCACCTGATCAGGATCGATATTGGTCAGCGGCGCACGACCGAACAGCTCACCCACCGCCTCGCGCACACGCGGCACGCGGGTAGAGCCACCGACCATGACCACCGCGCTGACCTCTTCCAACTCGACGCCGGAATCGCGCACGGCGCGGCGACAAGCCTTGAGGCTGCGCGCCACCATCGGCTCGATCAGCGCCTCGAACTGCTCGCGGCTCAACACAGCGCGCCAGTCGCCATGGCTCAGTTCGGCGGTGTCCGCCTCGGTCAGCGCCTCTTTTGCGGCACAGGCAGCCTGCAGCAGACTGCGCTGGGTTGCCGGGTCGAGATCACTGGAAATCCCGGCCTGCTGGATGATCCAGTCGGCAATGGCATGATCGAAGTCGTCGCCACCCAGGGCGCTGTCGCCACCGGTGGCCAGCACCTCGAACACACCGCCAGTCAGGCGCAGGATGGAAATATCGAAAGTGCCACCGCCGAGGTCATAAATAGCAACCACACCCTCGGCTTTCTGATCCAGCCCATAGGCGACAGCTGCGGCGGTCGGCTCATTGAGCAGGCGCAGCACGGTCAAACCCGCCAGACGCGCGGCATCCTTGGTGGCCTGACGCTGCGCGTCATCGAAGTAGGCCGGCACGGTAATCACCGCGCCCACCAGCTCGCCGCCAAGGGTTTGCTCGGCACGCAAACGCAGAGCCTTGAGAATTTCTGCCGAGACCTCGACCGGACTCTTCGCCCCCTGCACCGTTTCGATGAAGGGCATATGCGACTCACCGGCAACGAAACGGTAAGGCAACTGCTCGCCAAGCTGATGCACATCGGCGATACCGCGCCCCATCAGGCGCTTGACCGACAACACGGTGTTGAAGGGATCAGTGGCGGCAGCCGACTTGGCCGACTCGCCGACCTCGATGCTGGTGGCGTGATAACGCACCGCCGAAGGCAGGATGACCTTGCCGGCAGCATCGGCCAGAGGCTCGGCCAGACCACTGCGCACGGCAGCGACCAGTGAATTGGTGGTGCCCAGGTCAATACCCACTGCCAGCCGACGCTGGTGCGGTTGCGGGCTCTGTCCGGGCTCGGCGATCTGCAATAAGGCCATGGTCTTCTTGAAATCATCAGGCAGGCTGCCGAGGCAACCTACAGGTTAATCGTCGAGGCGCTCTTCTAACTGGCGCACTTCATGGGAGAGCTTGTCGAGAAACTGCATACGCCGCATCAGGCGCTCAGCCTCTTCGCGACGAGCATCGTCGTCCCAGCATGCCGCGAAGCGCTCATTGAGCGCCTCCTGAGCGGTCTTCAGGCGACGCTTGAAGGCTGCGACACCAGCCAGGTCGGCGTCGTCCTGCAGCTCTTCCAGCTCTTCGCGCAGCTGCATCTGCTGCAGGAGAAAATCCGGGTCCTGCACCGTCACTTCCAGCGGAAGCTCCGGCCCACGCATGGCCAGCAGGTAACGGGCACGCTGCGATGGCGTTTTCAGAATCTGATACGCCTCGTTGAGACAGGCCGAGCGCTCCAGCGCCAGGCGCTGCTCACGCTCGCCGGCATCGGCGAAACGGTCAGGATGAACCTGACGCGCCAGCTCGCGGTAACGCGCAGCCAGTTGATCCAGATCCAGACGAAAGCTCGGCTGCAGGTCGAACAGAGCGAAATGGCAGGGATTACCCATTCAGGGCCTCAGACATTGAAGCTTTCGCCGCAACCGCATTCGCCGCGCACGTTGGGGTTGTTGAACTTGAAGCCCTCGTTGAGGCCTTCCTTGACGAAGTCCAACTCGGTGCCATCGAGATAGACCAGGCTCTTGGGATCGATGATCACCTTGACGCCATGGCTTTCGAATACCTGATCCTCGGCCGCCAGCTCATCAACGAACTCGAGCACGTAGGCCAGGCCGGAACAACCGGTAGTACGCACACCGAGGCGAATACCCTCGCCCTTGCCGCGCCCCTCGAGGGAGCGCTGCACATGACGAGCGGCTGCTTCAGACATGGTGATGGCCATTACAAACCTCGTATCAGAGCAAGCCTTTCTTCTGCTTGTAATCGCGCACGGCGGCCTTGATGGCGTCTTCGGCGAGCACGGAGCAGTGAATTTTCACCGGCGGCAGTGCCAGTTCTTCGGCGAGCTGGGTGTTCTTGATGCTCTCGGCTTCATCCAGGGTCTTGCCCTTCATCCACTCGGTGGCGAGGGAGCTGGAGGCAATCGCCGAACCGCAGCCATAGGTCTTGAACTTGGCGTCTTCGATCACGCCGCTTTCGTTGACCTTGATCTGCAGACGCATGACGTCGCCGCAGGCCGGCGCGCCGACCATACCGGTGCCGACATCGGGATCTTCGGCATTGAGCTTGCCGACGTTGCGCGGATTTTCGTAGTGGTCGATGACCTTGTCACTGTAAGCCATGCTGTACTTCCTCTCTCATCAGGTGCCGCTCTTCAGGCAGCTATCAGTGTGCTGCCCATTCCACGGTGGAAAGGTCGACACCTTCTTTGAACATATCCCACAGGGGCGACAGTTCGCGCAGCTTATCCACAGCCTCACGAACCTTGGCGGCAGCGTAATCGACCTCCTCTTCAGTGGTGAAACGACCGAAGGTGAAGCGAATCGAGCTGTGCGCCAGCTCGTCGTTGCGGCCCAGGGCACGCAACACGTAGGACGGCTCCAGGGAAGCCGAAGTGCACGCCGAACCGGACGATACGGCGAGGTCCTTGAGCGCCATGATCAGCGACTCGCCCTCGACGTAGTTGAAACTCAGGTTGAGGTTGTGCGGCACACGCGCCGTCAGGCTGCCGTTAACGTACAGCTCTTCCATGCCTTCGAGCTGGCGGTAGAAGCGATCACGCAGCGCAGTGATGCGCTGGTTTTCCGCCGCCATCTCCTGCTTGGCAATACGGAAGGCCTCACCCATGCCGACGCACTGGTGGGTGGCCAGGGTGCCGGAACGCATGCCGCGCTCATGACCACCACCGTGGGTCTGCGCTTCCAGACGCACACGCGGCTTGCGGCGAACGTAAAGAGCACCGACGCCCTTGGGGCCATAGGTCTTGTGCGCGGAGAAAGACATCAGGTCGACCTTCATCTTCTCCAGGTCGATCTCCACCTTGCCGGTGGACTGCGCGGCATCGACGTGCAGCAACACGCCACGTGAGCGGGTCAGCTCACCAATGGCAGCGATGTCGTTGATGGTGCCGATTTCATTATTGACGTGCATGACCGACACCAGCACGGTGTCTTCACGCAGCGCAGCCTCGATCATGGCCGGGGTGATCAGGCCATCTTCGCCTGGCTCCAGATAGGTCACCTCGAAGCCTTCGCGTTCGAGCTGGCGGGTCGTATCCAACACCGCCTTGTGCTCGATCTTCGAGGTGATGATGTGCTTGCCCTTGCTGGTGTAGAAGTGCGCAACACCCTTGATCGCCAGGTTGTTGGACTCGGTTGCACCGCTGGTCCAGACAATTTCGCGCGGGTCGGCATTGACCAGTTCGGCGACCTGACGGCGGGCATTCTCCACCGCTTCTTCAGCCTTCCAGCCAAACACATGCGAGCGCGAAGCCGGGTTGCCGAAGTTACCATCGACCAGCAGGCACTCGCTCATTTTCTGCGCCACACGCGGATCGACCGGCGTGGTAGCGGAATAATCGAGGTAAATAGGCAATTTCATCAGACTTCTCCTATCGGCAAGCGCACCGCTCATTCGACGGCGGACGCTTCAATCTTATCCAGGCGTGGCGCCTTGCCAGAGCAGCGACGCTGATCCTGACGCAAGGCCACTTCCTGCACCTCATGGCGCGCGACCAGGTCGGCCAGGCTGATGCCACTGAGGAATTCATGAATCTGCTGGCTGAGGTCACACCACAGGTGGTGGGTCAGACAGGTGTCACCGGCATGGCAATCACCCTGCCCCTGGCAACGCGTGGCATCCACCGACTCGTTGACCGCATCGATCACCTGAGCCACCTGAATACCGCGCATGTCGCGTGACAGCTGATAGCCACCGCCCGGCCCGCGCACACTGGAAACCAGGCTGCCACGGCGCAACTTGGCGAACAGTTGCTCGAGATAAGACAGGGAAATGCCCTGCCGCTCGGAAATATCGGCCAGGGAAACGGGACCGTGCTGCGCGTGCAGCGCCAGATCGAGCATGGCGGTAACGGCGTAACGGCCTTTGGTGGTCAGTCGCATGGCTCTACCACGAATCACTAAAGTGCCGCGAAGTATGCGATTCCCGAGTATTTAAGTCAACTATAAGACCTATTGATTTACTCAGGCTTGCGCACAAAAGAAGGCAGCATCATAGCAAAGCCCGCCTCCTGCTGCATCAGGCAGCCGGCTTGTCGCCCTGCTGTTGATCCTTGCACACGTCGGCGAAGTCCTCGTCGCGCAGGGTCGGCAGATCCTTAGCGCAATAATCACTGCCGAGCGCCGTCAGCGCCTTGCACATCCCCTCCAGACGACCATCGACCACATGCAGGTGATCGAGCAACTGGCCGATGGCACGGGCAACCGGGTCCGGCATATCCTGACCCACGCCGTAGGCGTCGAAGCCGATCTTCTCAGCCATGGCCTGACGCTTGGCTTCCTGCTCGTTATCAGACTTGACGATGATCTTGCCGGGAATGCCAACTGCCGTCGCCCCGGCCGGCACCGCCTTGGTCACCACCGCGTTGGAGCCGATCTTGGCACCAGCCCCGACAGTGAACGGCCCCAGCACCTTGGCACCAGCCCCCACCACCACCCCATCTTCCAGAGTCGGGTGACGCTTGCCCTTGTTCCAACTGGTGCCACCGAGGGTGACCCCCTGGTAAAGGGTCACGTCGTTACCGATCTCGGCGGTTTCACCAATGACGATGCCCATACCGTGATCGATGAAGAAACGCCGCCCGATCTTCGCCCCCGGATGAATTTCGATACCGGTCATCCAGCGCCCGAAGTTGGAGACCACGCGCGCCAGCCACTTCCAGCCCGAACGCCACAGCGCGTGCGCCACGCGATGCAGCCAGACAGCGTGCAGCCCGGGATAGCAGGTCACCACCTCGAACGCATTGCGCGCCGCCGGATCACGGTGAAAAACGCTCTGGATATCTTCTCGCATGCGCTCAAACATCAGACTTCCCCTGCTTGTGAGACTCTCCACGCACGGCCTTCTCCGTCTCGGTCAGGATGCCGCGCAGGATATTCATTTCCAACTTGCTCACCGCACTGCGCCCATACAGTCGGCGCAGACGCGTCATCAGGTGCCGCGGCTTCTGTGGATCGAGAAAACCGATCATCACCAGCACGCGCCGCAGATGACCGTAGAAGGACTCAAGCTCGTCGGCGGTCGCCGCCTGAGCATTGAGCATCGCCGTCGACTCCAGCTTCTCTACCTTGGTCGGCAGACTCGAGGCCGTCAGCCAGGCCATGCGCACTTCATAGGCCAGCACCTGAACCGCCGCCGCCAGATTCAGCGAGCTGAATTCCGGGTTGGACGGGATATGCACGTGGTACTGACATCGCTGCAACTCTTCGTTGGTCAGGCCGGCATATTCACGACCGAACACCAACGCCACCTCACCACCTGCAGCAGCCTGCTCACAGCTGGCCACAGCACATTCGCGCGGATCGAGCAGCGGCCAGGGGATGCGTCGATCGCGCGCACTGGTGCCGACCACCAGGGTGCAGCCCACCAGCGCTTCCTCCAGGGTATCGACCACCTGCGCAGCATCCAGCACATCGGTCGCACCGGACGCGCGCGCGACAGCCTCGCCACTGGGGAAATCTTCGGGAGCCACCAATACCAGACGCGACAGCCCCATGTTTTTCATCGCCCGCGCGGCACCGCCGATATTGCCCGGATGACTGGTGCCCACCAAAACCACGCGAATATTGTCCAGCAACGCAGACGCTCTCAGAAATCTCAAGGGGGGGGGGCGATGATCTTACCCAAGCCCTTCGATTAATGCCATGCAGCGTACAGACGGCGCTTCATCGGCAACGGTTTTCTGCTAACATGGCCGGCTTTCTTTAACGCCCCAGGTGAACCGCCCATGCAGCCCATGCTGAATATCGCCCTGCGCGCCGCTCGCAGCGCCGGTGAAATGATCTTTCGCTCCATCGAGCGCCTGGATGTCATCTCGGTCGACGAGAAGGACGCCAAGGATTACGTCACCGAGGTCGACAAAGCCGCTGAGCTGATGATCGTCCAGGCCATCCGCAAGGCCTACCCGACCCACAGCTTCCTGGGCGAGGAAGGCGGCGTGCTGGAAGGCAGTGGCGACGGCGCCGACTACCAGTGGATCATCGACCCGCTGGACGGCACCACCAACTTCGTTCGCGGCGTACCGCACTTCGCCATCAGCATCGCCTGCAAATACCGCGGCCGCCTTGAGCACGCCATCGTCCTCGACCCGGTGCGCCAGGAAGAATTCACCGCCAGCCGCGGCCGCGGCGCCGCCCTCAACGGTCGCCGCCTGCGCGTGAGCAACCGCAAGAGCCTGGATGGCGCGCTGCTGGGTACCGGCTTCCCGTTCCGCAACGAGCAGCTGGACAACCTCGAGAACTACCTGAGTATGTTCCGTAGCCTGGTCGGCCAGACCGCCGGCGTACGCCGTGCCGGTGCCGCCAGCCTGGATCTGGCTTATGTCGCAGCCGGCCGCTACGACGCCTTCTGGGAATTCGGCTTGTCCGAGTGGGACATGGCAGCCGGCGCCCTGCTGATCCAGGAAGCAGGCGGCCTGGTCAGCGACTTCACTGGTGGCCACGAATTCCTTGAGAAAGGCCAGATCGTTGCCGGCAACACCAAGTGCTTCAAGGCCGTGCTGACCGCGATCCAGCCACATCTGGCACCCTCGATGAAACGCTGAGCTTCTGTCGAGCAATAAAAAAACGCCCCGAGGGATAATGCTGATCAGATAAGTTCGTCACCACCCCCTCCTACTTGCAGTAGAGGGGGCGCTTTTCGTAGGAGCCAGCTTGCTGGCGATGCTTTTTATGGCGGATCGCCGGCAAGCCGGCTCCTACAAAGATCGAGTGCAACGGCTTAACTGACTGACAT
>NZ_NIUB01000056.1 GCF_002197815.1 Pseudomonas oleovorans subsp. oleovorans | reverse complement strand
TCGTTTAAGGCCTGGGATTGATTAGTTGCTGTATGCTTTTTCATGGACTCGCCCTCGCTGCCGTTGGCTTCTTAGACTGCCACCGTGGCGCATTGACGCCTCGGCGTGGGCGAGTCCATGTAATTACAGGGGGGGGCGGTGCCTGCGGCATTTGTGTAGGAGCCCCGCCCCGGGGCGAAGCTCTTGGTTTTGCGCTGTTCGCTCGAACGATTCGCCGCGAGGCGCGGCTCCTACAGGGGGGCGGTGCCTGCGGCATTTGTGTAGGAGCCCCGCCCCGGGGCGAAGCTCTTGGTTTTGCGCTGTTCGCTCGAACGATTCGCCGCGAGGCGCGGCTCCTACAGGGGGGGGGCGGTGCCTGCGGCATTTGTGTAGGAGCCCCGCCCCGGGGCGAAGCTTATAGCTTTGCAGTGTTCTTTCGATTTGCCGCAGGGCACGGCTCCTAGTGGGACGATGCTGCGTTTCGCGAGTGTCAGCTCCGCCCCGCAGGAAATGGCCCTAAGTAATTGTTCTAGTGGCAAAAACTTTGGGCTGGCAGGAAAAATGTTGTTGACAGCCAATCGGGGCGCTCTTAACATGCGCCCCGTCCTCGAGATGGGGCTATAGCTCAGCTGGGAGAGCGCTTGCATGGCATGCAAGAGGTCAACGGTTCGATCCCGTTTAGCTCCACCAATCTCGGCTCCTTCGGGAGTGCCAGAATCGATGTGAGTCGGTTCACGATCAGGGTCTTGCGTCCCCTTCGTCTAGTGGCCTAGGACACCGCCCTTTCACGGCGGTAACAGGGGTTCGAGTCCCCTAGGGGACGCCACTTATTTCCAGCCGCAGCGCTCAGGCGCTGCAGCCAGACCGAAAGGTTTCGGGGCTATAGCTCAGCTGGGAGAGCGCTTGCATGGCATGCAAGAGGTCAACGGTTCGATCCCGTTTAGCTCCACCAAACACTGACAAGGCCAGCTTAGTGCTGGCTTTGTTCTTCGAAGGTTTTGTCCCCTTCGTCTAGTGGCCTAGGACACCGCCCTTTCACGGCGGTAACAGGGGTTCGAGTCCCCTAGGGGACGCCATATTCCAGTCGCAACGCGCAAGTGTTGCGAACCGACCGAAAGGTTTCGGGGCTATAGCTCAGCTGGGAGAGCGCTTGCATGGCATGCAAGAGGTCAACGGTTCGATCCCGTTTAGCTCCACCAATCACACTCAAGGCCAGCCTAGTGCTGGCCTTGTCGTTCGAAGAACTTCGTCTAGTGGCCTAGGACACCGCCCTTTCACGGCGGTAACAGGGGTTCGAGTCCCCTAGGGGACGCCATTTTTCTTGCCGCATTTGCGGAACCCAGGGGCCACTTCTTCGGAAGTGACCCCTTTTTGTTGTGCGCCCAGCATGGGCGCACTCCTGCGGGTGCAAGTCCCGCCGTAAGTTGATCACAGCGAACGAAGTGAAGCGCAACTGCGTGAGGGTGACCGAGCGTGGGGAGGAAGCGTGGAGCGTAATCTGCGAGCCGATGAACAAGAACCGGATAGAAGGCGCTATGGAGCAGGGCGAGCGGGCAATGAACCGCAAAGCTCTGGTGATCAAGGCGAAGTGGCGTAGATCCGGCGGTTGTGCAGAGAAGGAGTGCGTTCTTACCTGGGGAGATCTCGCCTCGATCCTGAAAGGGTAACGGCGTCGAGCCGGAGCGAGAAGTCAGCAGAGCCCGTAGTAGTTTTTTTGACGAAGGGCCAAACGAGAGAGAGTGCGATAGGCCTTCCTGATGCGACATGACCTGAAGTCAGATGCTCACCAGAAGGTGGGGCGGGCGCAGGCGATGAGCGGTGAAGCCGTGATTCGCTCCGTCAGCGACGAGGCACTGCGCCCGCGGGGTGAAACCGACAGCACAGGGCAAGGGCTGCTGTATCGGGCCCTTGCGAGAGGAAACCTGCAACGAGCGTGGAAGCGGGTCAAAGCCAACAAGGGAGCAGCGGGTGTCGACGGACTGAGCATAGAGCAGACGGCCGAACGGCTGTAGCCCAGTTGCTCCATGAGCATGCGCTCGCTGCGCAGCGAATAGAACAGTTGCAGCAATTGCGCCCGCATCAACTTCTCCGGGGCAATCGAGGTGCGGTCGGTGTCGGCATGCAAGGTGTCGAACAGGGCACTCATCCGTTGCAGAGCGGTGTTGGCCAGCTTGCGGATGGCGCGCAGGGGGATGATTCACCGGCACGAAGTCATCGAGCTTGGCGACAGTGAACAGGGGGCTCCTGGGTGATATCGGCTCCACGCATGGAAATCGAGAGCTCCGGCAGATTGGAGCCGATATCGTAAACCACACGCCGCAAAACCAGACAGGGCGTGGGCGAATTTCAACAAGCTGCTAGCAGCCGCGGGCATGCAGCAGGGCTGGCGGCTGGGCATAAAGACCCGGCGTGTCGTCAGGGTCTGACGCCCAGTTCGCGTAGGCGCTTGTACAGTGTGTTGCGGCTCAGGCCGAGGTTGCGGGCAAGGTAGGAAATGTTGCCGCCGCAGGCCTGGTACTGGCTGGCCAGATCGTCGGGCTCGGGGTGTGCTTGCAGGGTCGTGTCCGTCGGCAGATCGAGAAAGAAGTCGTCCGGCAGGTGTTCGGCGCGGATGGGCTGGTCGTCCGCCATGGCCAGCGCCACGCGCAGCACGCTGCTGAGCTGGCGCAGGTTGCCCGGCCAGGGGTGATGCTGGAACAGCTCCAGCACTTCGCGGCTGATACCCGCATGTTGGCCAGGTTCTCTGTGCTGCTCCCAGAGTTTCTGGAACAGCGCCTGCTTGTCACTGCGCTCACGCAGTGGCGGTAGTTCCAGGTTCAGGCCGCTGATGCGGTAGTACAGATCGGCGCGGAACTGGCCGCTGTCGACGTCCTGACGTAGCGGGCGGTTGGTGGCAGACACCACATGGCCCTGCTCGTCGAACACCACCAGGCCAGCCCAGGGGCTGTCGAGGTTGTCGAGGCTGGTATTGAAGCTGAGCAGGTGGTACTGGTCGGCGAACAGTTTGAGGATCAGGCGATTCTCCACCGACTGGCTCATCATCTTGACCATGCCCAGGGTATGCGCCGGCGGCAGGTAGCTGTCGCTGGACACGTCGAGCACGGCGATCATGCGCCGTTGCTCGTCGAAGATCGGCGAGGCCGAGCCGGTCATGAATCGGTTGGCCTTGAGAAAATGCTCGTCGTGCTGGATATGCACGGCCTGGCCGCAACTGAGCGCGGTGCCGATGGCGTTGGTGCCGGTGTAGCGCTCCAGCCAACTGGCGCCGGCAATGAAACCGGCGGCCTGGCGCGGCTCGATGAAGCGCTGGTCGCCCCAGGAGTGCAGCAGCCGGCCCTGCTCGTCGGCGAGCATGATCAGGCAGTTGGAGTTGGAAAGGATGGTGCCGTAGTAGGGCAGTACTTCCTGGTGAGTGGTCTGCACCAGGGCCTGGCGGCTTTCCAGCAGCACCGAAAGATCGCCTGGCGCCGGAGGATCGAAGCGGGGCGCGCTCTGGTGAGTCAGGCCGTAGTCACGGCAGCGCGACCAGGACTCCTGAATGATGGCGTCATGCGCTGGTGCGCGGACAGCTTCTGTCATGGTGCGATCTCTTCTTGTTGGTTCGCGATCTGCGCCGCGATCGGTCCAGTTTCGTTCAAGCCTGTTCAAAGTCAACGAACGAATTGTTCAGTTGTTCACATTCGACTGTTCAAAAGTGTTCAGTGGGAAACCATTGCTGCACCGTTATTTGGCGGTTTTTTCGATTTTGATCAAAGAGATAGGTCTTATTTTTGGGGGCTGGCACAGTTGTCGCTACCGATGTTCGCAATCGAATGGCACGACAAGAAAAAGGGCTCTTCGCATTTAAGGGTGTAGCTGATTTCTAAACCCTCCTGACTTCAGCAAGCACCTGGCTATGTAATTGGTTAAATTTCTAAAGCCCAAGGCGGTACCTCGTAAGTGCTCAAGTCGCCCGTTGATAGCTTCTGTTGGACCGTTGCTGGTTCCTGGCCGGTCGAAGTAGGCAAGGATGCTCTCAGCGTATTTTTTCAGCGTTTCCCCCAAGCCTTTCACCTCGATGAGCGCTTTGGGCAAGTCGCTGGCTGTAATGATATTTATGACCTCTTCCATGAGTTTTTTACCACGTTTTCGATCCGGCTCGTTGTAGGCGCTGACCACCCGTTGGTACATGCTCCAGGTGCAATCCACTTCGAGGTGGTGCTCATCTGCAAACAGCTGGAACAGTTGCTTTTTGTTGGCGTCAGACAGGTAGCTGATCCGAGTCAGTAGCGTTCGACGGCTTTTGTAGAGCGGGTCATTTTTACGCCCTCTGCGGCCCAGGATGTCGTGTTGCACACGCCGGCGGCATTCATCCAGCATGTTGCTTGCCCAGCGCACGACATGGAAAGGATCCAGCACGGTTTGGGCTTGAGGCAGGGCTTCTTGCGCTGCAGATTTAAACCCCGTAAAACCGTCCATGGCAATGCTTTCGATCTGGTCACGCCACGATTTGGGGCGACTCTGTAGCCATTGCTTAAAGGCTTGTTTGGAGCGGCCTTCCAGCACATCGAGCAAGCGGGCCGGCCCGTTTTTGTTACGCACGGGCGTAAGGTCAACCACGATGGTGACGTACTTGTCACCACAGCGTGTATGTCGCCAAACATGCTCATCCACGCCCAGCACGGTCACACCGTCAAAACGTGTCGAGTCATTAAAAAGCAGGCGCCGTCCTTCGTTGATAATGGCATTATTAGCGGTGTGCCATGCAACATCAAGCTGGCTCGCAACACGAGATACCGACAGATGATCCAGCACGATGGCAGCTAATGCCCAGCGTATCGCCCCATATGAAAGCTTTGAACGTGGAGGTGCTGCACTGTTTGTATCTTCATGCCAGAAACAGCCGCAAGCACAACGCCAGCGACGGATACGCAGCAGCAATCTGGTTGGTCGTTGTCCGTAAGGTGTGTGAGCAAGATGCCTATCGACAGTACCGCGTGAAACACCAGCAGCCCCGCACTTGGGGCATGGCTCGGGTGCTTTGGTTAAACGACATTCGATGACGGCGCGCTCTGCACAAAGATGTTGTCCAGTGGCAGTCAGGCCGAGGTTATTCAGTTGGCAAAAGCTGGAAAGATCAGGGCTAGAAAAGGTAAGATTGTTCACGTCGGGGGCTTAGTTTTTGTTGGTGTGAGAGCTTACATTTTCTAAGATCCTCGACTCCTTTTCCAGCCGGTCAGATTTTTTCTACACCCTTAAATGCGAAGAGCCAGAAAAAGGACAGGCCATGTCGCTCAAGCTCGAACACGTCACCCGTATCGTCGATGGCCAGGTGCATATCGACGATGCCTGCCTGAGTTTCGAACCGGGCTCCTTCAACGTCCTGCTCGGTCGCACCCTGGCCGGCAAGACCAGCCTGATGCGGCTGATGGCCGGTCTGGATCGGCCCAGCAGCGGCCGTGTGCTGATGAACGGCGCCGATGTCACCGGTGTGCCGGTGCGCCAGCGCAACGTGTCGATGGTCTATCAGCAGTTCATCAACTACCCGACCCTGACGGTGTTCGAGAACATCGCCTCGCCACTGCGCCAGGCCGGCGTGGCCAAGGAGCGGATCGTCGAGAAGGTCGAGGCCACCGCGCGCATGCTGCGCATCGACAAACTATTGTCGCGCTATCCGCTGGAGCTGTCCGGCGGCCAGCAGCAGCGCACGGCCATGGCGCGGGCGCTGGTCAAGGACGCCTCGCTGATCCTGTTCGACGAACCGCTGGTCAACCTCGATTACAAGCTGCGTGAGGAGCTGCGCCAGGAAATGCGCGAGCTGTTCCAGGCGCGCCACACCATCGCCATCTACGCCACCACCGAGCCCAACGAGGCGCTGGCCCTGGGCGGCACCACCACCATCCTGCACGAAGGGCGGGTGGTGCAGAGCGGCAAGACGGCCGAGGTCTACCACCGCCCGCAACAGGTGCTGGCCGCCGAGCTGTTCTCGGAACCGGCGATCAACCTGATGCCGGGCCGTATCAGCGGCTCCGAGGTGAGTTTCGCCGACTGCGTGCACTTTCCGCTCAATCCGGATCTGCGCGGCATCGCCGAGGGTGAGTACCGCTTCGGCGTGCGCCCCAGCCATATCGGCCTGGTGCCGTCCAACGACGATGACCTGGAGTTGGCGGTAACCGTTGAGCTGGCCGAGATCAGCGGCTCGGAAACCTTCCTGCATGTGCGCAACGAGCAGTTCGTGCTGGTGCTGCACCTGCCGGGGGTGCACGAGTATGCGGTGGACACGCCGATCCTGATCTACATCCCGACCCACAAGCTGTTCGTCTTCGCTGCCGATGGGCAGTTGGTGCAGGCGCCCAGTCGTCGTCAGGGGAGGGCCGCCTGATGGCCGAGATTCGCTTGCACAACCTCGCGCACAGCTACAGCGGCGTGCCGAAGGCGCCGGAAGACTACGCGATTCGCGAGATGAACCATGTCTGGCAGCAGGGCGGCGCCTATGCGCTGCTGGGGCCGTCAGGCTGCGGCAAGTCGACGTTGCTCAACATCATCTCCGGCCTGCTCAGCCCGTCGCAGGGCGAGGTGCAGTTCGACGGCAAGGCGGTCAACAGGCTGTCGCCGCAAGAGCGCAACATCGCCCAGGTTTTCCAGTTTCCGGTGGTCTACGACACCATGACGGTGTTCGACAACCTGGCCTTCCCACTGCGCAACCAGGGCATGGACGAAGCGCGGGTGATGAGCAAGGTGCACGAGATCGCCGAGGTGCTGGAGCTGCATCCGCTGTTGCACAAGAAGGCGCGCAACCTCACCGCCGACGAGAAGCAGAAGGTCTCCATGGGTCGTGGCCTGGTGCGCGACGACGTCTCGGCAATTCTCTTCGACGAGCCGCTGACGGTGATCGACCCGCACCTGAAATGGAAGCTGCGGCGCAAGCTCAAGCAGATCCATGAGCAGTTCAACATCACCATGGTCTACGTCACCCACGATCAGCTGGAGGCTTCCACCTTCGCCGACAAGATCGCGGTGATGTACGGCGGGCAGATCGTCCAGTTCGGTACGCCACGCGAGTTATTCGAGCGCCCCGGCCATACCTTCGTCGGCTATTTCATTGGCAGTCCAGGGATGAACCTGATCGAGGTGCAGCGCTGTGCGGGCGGGGTGCGCTTCGCCGATACGGTGCTGCCGCTTTCCGAGGCGCTCAACCAGCGTCTCGCCGAACTGGACGGCAAGCGCCTGCAGGTGGGCATTCGTCCCGAGTTCGTGCACGTCTGGGACGGCGCCTATGAAGATGCGCTGTGTGGCCGGGTGCTGCATGTTGAGGATCTTGGCACCTACAAGATCCTCACTTTCGACCTCGATGGCCAGGTGCTCAAGGCGCGCCTGCAGGAGGATCAGCCCGTGCCGCACGAGCAGGTCTACCTGAGCTTTCCGGCGCAGTGGCTGATGCTCTACGCCGACGACTACCTGGTGGAGGTGGCGCCATGAAGGTGCAGAACAACAAGGCCTGGTGGCTGGTGTTGCCGGTATTTCTGCTGGTGGCGTTCAGCGCCATCGTGCCGATGATGACGGTGGTCAACTATTCGGTGCAGGACATCTTCGACCCCTCCACGCGCTACTTCGTCGGCGTCGACTGGTACCGCCAGGTGCTGCAGGATCCGCGCCTGCATGACTCATTGCTGCGTCAATTTATCTTCTCCGCCTGCGTGCTGCTGATCGAGATTCCGCTAGGGATCGCTATCGCTCTGTGCATGCCGACGCGCGGGCGCTGGGCCTCGCTGTGTCTGATCCTGATGGCCATTCCGCTGCTGATCCCGTGGAACGTGGTCGGTACCATCTGGCAGATCTTCGGCCGCGCCGACATCGGCCTGATGGGCTGGGCGCTGAATAAGCTGGGCATCAGCTACAACTATGCCTCCAACACCATGGATGCCTGGGTGACGGTGCTGATCATGGATGTCTGGCACTGGACCTCGCTGGTGGCGCTGTTGTGCTACTCCGGCCTGCGCGCCATTCCTGACGTCTATTACCAGGCGGCGCGCATTGACCGCGCCTCGAACTGGGCTGTGTTCCGCCATATTCAGTTGCCCAAGCTGAAAAGCGTGCTGCTGATCGCGGTGATGCTGCGCTTCATGGACAGTTTCATGATCTACACCGAGCCCTTCGTGCTCACCGGCGGCGGGCCGGGCAACGCCACCACCTTCCTCAGCCAGACCCTGACGCAAATGGCTGTCGGCCAGTTCGACCTGGGCCCGGCAGCGGCGTTCTCGCTGGTGTACTTCCTGATCATCCTGCTGGTGTCCTGGTTGTTCTATACCGCCATGACCCACGACGACAAAACCCGCTGAGGCCGGCCATGACGCTACGCAAACGCCTGGTACTGCTGATCTACTTTCTGTTCCTGCTGGTGCCGATTTACTGGCTGCTGAACATGTCGTTCAAGAGCAATACCGAAATTCTCGGTGGGCTCAGCCTGTGGCCGCAGAATTTCACTCTGGACAACTACCGGGTGATTTTCACCGACCGCAGCTGGTACGAGGGCTACCTCAACTCGCTGTACTACGTCAGCCTCAACACGCTGATCTCGCTCAGCGTGGCGCTGCCGGCGGCTTATGCCTTCTCGCGCTATCGCTTTCTCGGCGACAAGCACCTGTTCTTCTGGCTGCTGACCAACCGCATGGCACCACCGGCGGTGTTCCTGCTGCCGTTCTTCCAGCTGTACTCGTCTATCGGCCTGTTCGACACCCATATCGCCGTGGCGTTGGCGCACTGCCTGTTCAACGTGCCGTTGGCGGTGTGGATCCTCGAAGGCTTCATGTCCAGCGTGCCCAAGGAAATCGACGAGACGGCCTATATCGACGGCTACAGCTTCCCGAAATTCTTCGTGAAGATCTTCATCCCGCTGATCCGCTCCGGTATCGGTGTCACCGCCTTCTTCTGCTTCATGTTCTCCTGGGTCGAGCTGCTGCTGGCGCGCACCCTGACCTCGGTAGACGCCAAGCCCATCGCGGCGGTGATGACCCGTACCGTGTCCGCCTCGGGCATCGACTGGGGTGTGCTGGCTGCTGCCGGGGTGCTGACCATCCTGCCGGGGATGCTGGTGATCTGGTTCGTTCGCAACCATGTGGCCAAGGGCTTCGCCCTCGGTCGCGTGTAAGGGAGGTTCATCATGAGTTGGATGGCCTGGACTCTACCGACCGCGCTGTTCTTCGGTTGCATCGCCGTGCTGCTGGCCGGCATGACGCTGGTCGAGCTGCGCTGGCCCTGTGTTGAGCGCAAGGGTTTTCTGCCGATCACCACCACCCGTGGGGATCGGCTGTTCATCGGTCTGCTCGGCAGCGCCTACCTGCACCTGCTGGTGATAGGCGTGACCGACTGGAGCGTGTGGATAGCCTCGCTGCTATCGCTGTTGTGGTTGTGCGCAGTCATGCGCTGGGGCTGAGCCGGGCTGCCGCCGGTATGCCTCTCCCCATATCCTGAGATGGAGGTCTCTATGTTCGACAATAACAACAAGACCCGACATAGCTTGGCGTTGGCCGCCTTGCTGGCGTTGTCCGGTTTGAGCGGTGCGGCCTGGGCGGATGCCTATGAAGAGGCCGCGAAGAAATGGATTGCTGATGAGTTCAATCCCTCGACCCTGACGCCCGAGCAACAGCTCGAAGAGCTGAAGTGGTTCATCAAGGCTGCCGAGCCGTTTCGTGGCATGAACATCAATGTCGCCTCGGAAACCCTGACCACTCACGAGTATGAGTCCAAGGTGCTGGCCAAGGCCTTCAGTGAAATCACCGGCATCAAGCTCAAGCATGACCTGATGCAGGAAGGCGATGTGGTCGAGAAACTACAGACGCAGATGCAATCCGGCAAGAACATCTACGACGGTTGGGTCAACGACTCGGACCTGATCGGTACCCACTTCCGCTATGGCAAGGCGGTCTCGATCACCGACATGATGGCTAACGAGGGTAAGGACTTCACCTCGCCGACTCTCGATCTTGACGATTTCATCGGTCTGTCCTTCACCACCGGGCCGGACGGCAAGGTTTATCAGTTACCCGATCAGCAGTTCGCCAACCTCTACTGGTTCCGCGCCGACTGGTTCGAGCGTCCGGAGCTGAAGGCCAAGTTCAAGGAAATCTACGGCTACGAGCTGGGTGTGCCGGTGAACTGGTCAGCTTACGAGGACATCGCCGAGTTCTTCTCCAAGCATGTCAAGGAGATCGATGGTAAACGCGTCTATGGCCACATGGACTACGGCAAGAAAGACCCGTCGCTTGGCTGGCGTTTCACCGATGCCTGGTTCTCCATGGCCGGCGGCGGCGACAAGGGGCTGCCCAATGGCCTGCCGGTGGACGAGTGGGGCATTCGCGTCGACGGCTGCCGCCCAGTAGGTTCCAGTGTCGCCCGCGGTGGTGATACCAACGGGCCGGCGGCGGTGTTCGCCACGCAGAAGTACGTCGATTGGATGCGCCAGTACGCGCCGCCGGAAGCGCAAGGCATGACCTTCTCCGAATCCGGCCCGGTGCCGGCGCAGGGTGCCATCGCTCAGCAGATCTTCTGGTACACCGCCTTTACTGCCGATATGACCAAGCCAGGCCTGCCGGTGGTTAACGACGATGGCACGCCGAAATGGCGTATGGCGCCGTCGCCCAAGGGCCCGTATTGGGAGGAGGGCATGAAGCTCGGTTATCAGGACACCGGTTCCTGGACCTTCCTCAACTCCACGCCGGAGAAACAGCGCCTGGCCGCTTGGCTCTATGCGCAGTTCGTTACCTCCAAGACCGTCTCGCTGAAAAAGACCCTGGTCGGCCTGACGCCGATTCGTGAGTCGGACATCAACTCGCAGGCGATGACGGACGTAGCGCCCAAGCTCGGCGGGCTGGTGGAGTTCTACCGCAGCCCGGCGCGCGTGCAGTGGACGCCGACCGGCACCAATGTGCCGGACTATCCGCGTCTGGCTCAACTGTGGTGGCAGTTCATCGCCGAGGCCGCCAGCGGTGACAAGACGCCGCAACAGGCGCTCGATGGCCTGGCAGCTGCGCAAGACACCATGCTCGGTCGTCTGGAGCGCTCAGGTGTGCTGGGTGAGTGCGGGCCGAAGCTGAACGAGCCGCGTGACCCGCAGTACTGGTTCGACCAGCCGGGCGCACCGAAACCCAAGCTGGCCAACGAGAAACCCAAGGGCGAAACCATCGCCTACGACGAGTTGCTCAAGTCCTGGGAGCAGGCGCGCAACTGATCCAAGTGGCAGAAACGACAACGGCACCCTCGGGTGCCGTTGTTTGTTATGCAGTGCTGCTTACTTATGCAGATGCTCGGCCGCGTGCAGGGTGTTTTCCAGCAGGCCTGCGCGGGTCATCGGGCCAACACCGCCTGGAACCGGGGTGATCCAGCCGGCGCGGGGCAGGGCGGCATCAAAGGTCACGTCGCCAACCAGTGTGCCGTCGTCCTGGCGGTTGATGCCGACGTCGATGACGATGGCGCCTGGCTTGATCCACTCGCCCTTGACCAGCCCAGGCTTGCCGGCAGCGACCACGACGATATCAGCCTGGCCGACATGACCAGCCAGATCCTTGGTGAAGCGGTGGGTAACGGTCACGGTGCAGCCGGCCAGCAGCAACTCCATGGCCATTGGTCGGCCAACGATATTGGACGCGCCTACGACTACGGCATGCATGCCGTACAAGTCGGCGCCGGTGCTTTCCAGCAGGGTCATGATGCCTTTCGGGGTGCAGGGGCGCAGCAGCGGCATGCGCTGTGCCAAACGGCCGATGTTGTAGGGATGGAAGCCGTCCACATCCTTGTCCGGACGAATGCGCTCGAGCAGCAGGGACGAGTCGAGGTTCTCCGGCAGTGGCAGTTGTACCAGGATGCCGTCGATGGTCGGGTCTTCATTGAGCTCGTCGATCAGGGCGAGCAGATCGGCCTGGCTGGTCTCTGCCGGCAGGTCATAGGCACGGGAGAGGAAACCGACTTCTTCGCAATCCTTGCGTTTATGTGACACATAGACCTGGGAGGCAGGATCGGTGCCGACCAGGATCACGGCCAGGCCTGGCGCACGAAGGCCTTGCTGACGGCGTTCGGCGACACGTTGGGCAATCTGCTGGCGGAGGCTGGCGGCGATCGCCTTGCCGTCGATCAGTTGTGCGGTCATTGCGCTGGTTAACCATTAATAAGGGTGAAAAAAGGACGCGCATTCTCGCATGAGCGCTCACCCGGGCAAAGGCGCCTGCCGTCGTTTTCGCGTAACTCCTTTAAATCGCTGAATTTTTTTGAAAATTTCTGTTGACGAGGTTGGGAGGCGTCTATAACATTCGCCCCGCTTCTCAGGAACAGCCACTCGCTGGGTGAGGCGGCAAGAGCCAAGCCCTGGTGGTGAGGTTGGAGCCAAAAGCTTGTAAGTCTGCGCTAGCAGATGGATAAGTGCCCGTAGCTCAGCTGGATAGAGCATCCGCCTTCTAAGCGGATGGTCGCAGGTTCGAGTCCTGCCGGGTGCGCCATTTGGCGGTCAGGCAAGAGTAAGCAAATGCAATATGGTGGGCGTAGCTCAGTTGGTAGAGCACAGGATTGTGGCTCCTGGTGTCGTGGGTTCGATTCCCATCGTCCACCCCATATTCCAAAACGCCAGGCCCAAAGCCTGGCGTTTTTGTTTTAAGCTGCAAAGCCACGCGGACGTGGTGGAATTGGTAGACACACCAGATTTAGGTTCTGGCGCCGCAAGGTGTGAGAGTTCGAGTCTCTCCGTCCGCACCATCTTTTTTATATAGCCCCTCCCGACTGCCGCCTGCTTCTAGGGTGACTTCTGCACATTGACCCTCTAGAATGCTTGGCCTTGATTCGGGGCCGGGTCGACCCGGCTTATGTCTGTGCAACGAGGAATATCCATGCAAGTTTCTGTTGAAAGCACTTCTGCTCTTGAGCGCCGCATGACTGTCGGCGTACCCGTCGAGCGCATCGAGACCGAAGTCAACAAGCGTCTGCAACAGACTGCCCGTCGTGCCAAAGTTCCTGGCTTCCGTCCTGGCAAGGTGCCGATGAGCGTGATTCGTCAGCGCTATGAAGATGCCGCTCGTCAGGAAGCCCTGGGCGACCTGATCCAGGCGACCTTCTATGAGGCCGTGGTCGAGCAGAAGCTGAATCCGGCCGGCGCTCCGGCCGTAGAGCCGAAGTCCTTCGAGAAGGGCAAGGATCTGGAGTACGTCGCTACTTTCGAAGTATTTCCTGAGTTTCAGGTGACCGGCCTCGACACTATCGCCATCGAGCGCCTGCAGGCCGAAGTCGCCGACAGTGATGTCGACAACATGCTCGACATCTTGCGCAAGCAGAACACCCGTTTCGAAACTGTCGAGCGTGCTGCCGAGAATGGCGACCAGTTGAACATCGATTTCGTCGGCAAGATCGACGGCGAAGCATTCGCTGGCGGCAGCGCCAAGGGCACCCAGCTGATACTGGGTTCTGGCCGCATGATCCCGGGCTTCGAAGACGCCCTGGTCGGTGTCAAGGCTGGTGAAGTGCGTGTGATCAATCCGACCTTCCCTGAGGACTACCAGAATCTCGATCTGGCCGGCAAAACCGCCGAATTCACCGTTACCGTCAACAGCGTTTCCGCTCCGCAACTGCCTGAGCTGAACGACGAGTTCTTCGCCCTGTTCGGTATCAAGGATGGCGGTCTGGAAGGTTTCCGCGCCGAGGTTCGCAAGAACATGGAGCGTGAACTGCGTCAGGCCATCAAGTCCAAGGTCAAGAACCAGGTAATGGACGGCCTGCTGGCTGCTAATCCGATCGAAGTGCCGAAGGCGCTGATCGGCAACGAAGTAAATCGTCTGCGCGTGCAGGCCGTTCAGCAGTTCGGTGGCAACATCAAGCCTGACCAACTGCCGGCCGAGCTGTTCGAGGAGCAAGCCAAGCGCCGTGTGGTGCTGGGCCTGATCGTCGCTGAAGTGGTCAAGCAGTTCGAACTGAAACCTGACGAAGCCCGCGTGCGCGAGCTGATCGAAGAGATGGCCTCGGCTTACCAGGAGCCTGAGCAGGTCGTTGCCTGGTACTACAAGAACGACCAGCAAATGAACGAAGTGCGTTCGGTTGTACTGGAAGAGCAAGTTGTAGATACTGTTCTGCAGAAGGCCAACGTGACCGATAAAGCGGTTTCCTACGAAGACGCAGTCAAGCCGGCGGAAGCTCCTAAAGCCGACTGATCTGGTAACCTCGTTCGAGTACACCACCATAAGCCAGCCTCAGTGCTGGCTTATGCGTACTTGAGACATGACTATTAGGGAGTGAGCGCAAGACATGTCCCGCAATCCTTTTATGCAAAACATGCCTGAAATCCAGGCCGCTGGCGGCCTGGTGCCGATGGTCATCGAGCAGTCCGCTCGTGGCGAGCGTGCCTACGACATCTATTCGCGCCTGCTCAAGGAGCGCGTGATTTTCCTGGTCGGTCCGGTCGAGGACTACATGGCCAACCTGATCTGCGCCCAGCTGCTGTTTCTGGAAGCAGAGAATCCGGACAAGGACATTCACCTGTACATCAACTCGCCGGGTGGCTCGGTGACTGCCGGCATGGCGATCTACGACACCATGCAATTCATCAAGGCGGATGTGTCCACCACCTGCATTGGTCAGGCCTGCAGTATGGGTGCATTCCTGCTGGCTGGCGGCGCCAAGGGCAAGCGTTTCTGCCTGCCGAACTCGCGTGTGATGATTCACCAGCCGCTGGGCGGTTTTCAGGGGCAGGCCTCGGACATCGAGATCCACGCCAAGGAAATCCTCTTTATCCGTGAGCGCTTGAACGAGCTGCTGGCTCAGCACACCGGTCAGAGCCTGGAAACCATCGAGCGCGACACCAACCGTGACAATTTCATGAGCGCTTCGCGTGCCGTGGAATACGGTCTGGTCGATGCCGTCCATGAAAAGCGTCAAATGCCGGTCTAGATGAGGCGCCGGCTGCGGGCATCCACCACTGACGCGACCTGTGCCCTTGAAAATGCCCGCATTTGCCTTCATCTTGTGTTTCAAGCCTACCGTATTGGATTGATCGAATGACTGACACCCGTAACGGTGAGGACAACGGCAAACTGCTTTATTGCTCCTTCTGCGGCAAAAGCCAGCACGAAGTGCGCAAGTTGATCGCCGGTCCTTCCGTCTTCATCTGCGACGAATGCGTCGACCTGTGCAACGACATCATCCGCGAGGAGGTGCAGGAAGCCCAGGCCGAGAGCAGCGCGCACAAACTACCGGCACCCAAGGAAATCAGCGCCATCCTCGATCAGTACGTGATCGGCCAGGAGCGCGCCAAGAAGGTGCTGTCGGTAGCGGTGTACAACCACTACAAGCGTCTCAATCAGCGCGACAAGAAAGACGATGTCGAGCTGGGCAAGAGCAATATCCTGCTGATCGGTCCGACCGGTTCGGGCAAGACGTTGCTGGCCGAAACGCTGGCGCGCCTGCTCAACGTACCGTTCACCATTGCCGATGCCACCAGCCTGACCGAAGCCGGTTATGTGGGGGAGGACGTCGAGAACATCATTCAAAAGCTGTTGCAGAAGTGCGATTACGATGTCGAGAAGGCCCAGATGGGCATCGTCTACATCGACGAAATCGACAAGATCTCGCGCAAATCCGACAACCCGTCGATCACTCGTGATGTCTCGGGTGAAGGCGTGCAGCAGGCCCTGCTCAAGCTGATCGAGGGCACCGTGGCCTCGGTTCCGCCACAGGGCGGACGCAAGCATCCGCAGCAGGAGTTCCTGCAGGTCGATACGCGCAACATCCTGTTTATCTGTGGCGGCGCGTTCGCCGGCTTGGAGAAAGTCATCCAGGCGCGCTCTACCAAGGGCGGCATCGGCTTCGGTGCTGAAGTGCGCAGCAAGCAGGAAGGCAAGAAGATCGGCGAGTCCCTGCGTGAGGTCGAGCCGGACGATCTGGTCAAGTTCGGTCTGATCCCCGAGTTCGTCGGTCGTCTGCCGGTGATCGCGACGCTTGAGGAGCTGGATGAGGCTGCGCTGGTGCAGATTCTCACCGAGCCGAAGAACGCACTGACCAAGCAGTACGCCAAGCTGTTCGAGATGGAGGGCGTGGATCTGGAGTTCCGCCCCGATGCACTGAAGTCCGTGGCGCAGAAGGCGCTGGAGCGAAAAACCGGTGCACGTGGCCTGCGTTCGATTCTCGAGGGCATTCTGCTCGACACCATGTACGAGATCCCATCCCAGCAGGGCGTGAGCAAGGTGGTGATCGACGAGAGCGTCATCGAGGGTTCGTCCAAGCCGCTGCTGATCTACGAGAACAGCGAACCGCCGGCGAAGGCCGCGCCAGACGCCTGACGGCTGTTGCACGATGCAAAGAAGGGGCCCCTCGGGCCCCTTCGCTTTTGTGGACATTGCGCTTGTTTTTTACGGGAGCTACCCCCATCTTAAAAGCCAAGGGTAATCCCGCCTGTTTACGGCCTTATGGCCGCCGCTGAGCCGAAATCATGAAGACAACCATCGAATTGCCTCTCCTGCCATTGCGCGATGTAGTGGTCTATCCGCACATGGTCATCCCGCTTTTCGTCGGGCGTGAGAAATCCATCGAGGCCCTCGAGGCGGCGATGACGGGTGACAAGCAGATCCTGCTGGTAGCCCAGAAGAACCCGGCCGTCGATGATCCGGATGAGCAGGATCTTTATCGCGTTGGCACCGTTGCCACCGTCCTGCAGTTGCTCAAGCTGCCCGACGGCACCGTCAAGGTGCTGGTCGAGGGTGAGCAGCGCGGCTTGATCGAGCGTTTCATCGATCTCGATGATCATTGCCGTGCCGAAGTACAACTGATCGAGGAGGGCGAAACTGCCGAGCGCGAATCGGAAGTCTTCACCCGCAGTCTGCTCAGTCAGTTCGAGCAGTACGTGCAGCTGGGCAAAAAGGTTCCGGCCGAAGTCCTGTCTTCGCTCAACAGCATCGATGAGCCCAGCCGCCTGGTCGACACCATGGCCGCGCACATGGCGCTGAAGATCGAGCAGAAGCAGGAAATCCTCGAAATCACCGCGCTGTCCGCTCGCGTCGAGCACGTACTGGCCCTGCTGGATGCCGAGATCGACCTGCTACAGGTCGAGAAGCGTATTCGCGGTCGCGTGAAGAAGCAGATGGAGCGCAGTCAGCGCGAGTACTACCTGAATGAGCAGATGAAGGCCATTCAGAAAGAGCTTGGCGATATCGATGAAGGCCATAGCGAGCTCGACGAACTGCGCAAGCGCATCGATAACGCGGGGTTGACCAAGGAAGCCTTGACCAAGGCCAATGCCGAGCTGAACAAGCTCAAGCAGATGTCGCCGATGTCCGCTGAAGCCACTGTGGTGCGCTCCTACATCGATTGGCTGGTGAACGTGCCATGGAAGGCCGAAAGCAAGGTGCGCCTGGATCTGGCGCGCGCCGAGAGCATTCTCGATGCCGATCACTACGGTCTGGAGGAGGTCAAGGAGCGCATCCTCGAGTACCTCGCCGTGCAGAAGCGGGTGAAGAAACTCAAGGGGCCGGTGCTGTGCCTGGTCGGTCCGCCCGGCGTGGGCAAGACTTCGTTGGCCGAGTCCATCGCCACCGCGACCAATCGCAAGTTCGTGCGTATGGCCTTGGGTGGCGTGCGTGACGAGGCCGAGATTCGGGGGCACCGCCGCACCTACATCGGCTCGATGCCGGGTCGCCTGATTCAGAAGATGACCAAGGTCGGTGTGCGCAACCCGTTGTTCCTGCTCGACGAGATCGACAAGATGGGCCAGGACATGCGCGGCGATCCTGCCTCGGCATTGCTCGAAGTCCTCGACCCTGAGCAGAACCATAATTTCAACGATCACTATCTGGAGGTCGATTATGACCTGTCGGATGTGATGTTCCTTTGCACCGCCAACTCGATGAACATCCCCGGCCCGCTGCTGGACCGGATGGAGGTCATTCGTCTGCCGGGTTACACCGAGGACGAGAAGGTCAACATCGCCATTAAGTACCTGGCGCCCAAGCAGATACAGGCCAACGGCCTGAAGAAGGGCGAGCTGGAGTTCGACGAGTCGGCAATTCGCGACATCATTCGTTACTACACGCGTGAAGCTGGTGTGCGCAGTCTGGAGCGACAAATCGCCAAGGTCTGCCGCAAGGTGGTCAAGGAGCATGTACGCGAGAAGCGCTTCCAGGTCACGGTCAGCGCCGACTCCCTGGAGCACTTCCTGGGTGTGCGCAAGCATCGCTATGGCCTCGCCGAACAGCAGGATCAGATCGGTCAGGTGACCGGCCTGGCCTGGACTCAGGTCGGCGGTGAGCTGCTCACCATCGAGACGGCCGTGGTGCCTGGCAAGGGCAATCTGATCAAGACCGGTTCGCTGGGTGATGTCATGGCAGAGTCGATGACGGCGGCCATGACGGTGGTTCGCAGTCGCGCCAAAAGCCTGGGGATCCCGGCTGATTTCAACGAGAAGCGCGACGTTCACATCCATATGCCCGAAGGTGCCACGCCCAAGGATGGCCCGAGCGCGGGCATTGGTTTGTGCACGGCACTGGTATCGGCCCTGACGCAGATTCCGGTGCGGGCGGACGTGGCCATGACCGGGGAAATCACCCTGCGTGGTCAGGTACTGGCCATCGGCGGGCTCAAGGAAAAACTTCTGGCAGCTCATCGGGGTGGGATCAAGACCGTGATCATTCCCGAAGAAAATGTGCGTGATCTGAAGGAAATTCCGGAAAATATTAAGCAAGACCTGCAGATTAAACCGGTTAAATGGATTGACGAGGTCCTGCAAATTGCGCTGCAATACGCCCCGGAGCCCTTGCCCGATGCGGCTCCGGAGATGATTGCAACGGATGACAAGCGCGAGTCTGATTCCAAGGAGCGAATCAGCACGCATTAGCCGGGGGGCTTCCTTGACACAATTTTTGAGCCCTTGTTATAAAGCGGCTCTTATTGTGTCGGCAGGCCCTCCAGCACCCGCTTTGCTTACACTAAAAATCAAGAAACAAACTCAACAGAAATAAGGGGACTTAGAGTGAACAAGTCGGAACTGATCGATGCCATCGCTGCATCTGCTGATATCCCGAAAGCTGTTGCTGGCCGCGCGCTGGATGCAGTGATTGAATCCGTCACTGGCGCCCTGAAGGCTGGTGACTCTGTCGTACTGGTTGGCTTCGGCACCTTCGCTGTCAAAGAGCGTGCTGCTCGCACTGGCCGCAACCCGCAGACTGGCAAGCCGATCAACATCGCTGCTGCCAAGATCCCGGGCTTCAAAGCTGGCAAGGCTCTGAAAGACGCTGTCAACTAAGCGTCTTCTGAATTTGTCTCGCCGCCAGACCTTTCTGGCGGTTGTTGGGCGGCAGGGCAGACAGTTTCCATGCCTGTACTGATCGCTTGACGCGTTACGAGAAGGCGCATCCCAGGATGCGCCTTTCTTCTATCCGGAATTACCCACACTGCGCGGCTGGTGGCTCTGTACAGTCGTTCTGGGGGAAGCATGCTGCAAAACATCAGGGACAATTCACGCGGTTGGATTGCCAAGACCATCATCGGCCTAATCGTTATGCTGATGGCGTTTACCGGCTTCGAGGCCATCGTCACCGGTACCAGTAACCGCAATAATGCGGCCGAAGTGAACGGTGACACCATTACCCTCGACGAGCTCAATCAGGCCGTTGAAATGCAGCGTCGTCAGTTGCTGCAGCAGCTGGGGCGTGATTTCGATGCCTCGCTGCTCGATGATCGCTTGCTGCGTGAGGCATCGCTCAAGGGGCTGATCGAGCGCAAGCTGCTGCTTCAGGCAGCAGGCGATGCTCGTTTCGCTTTCTCGCAGTCATCGCTGGATCAGGTGATTCTGCAGACGCCCGAGTTTCAGGTAGACGGCCGCTTCGATACCGCCCGTTTCGATCAGGTCATTCGCCAGATGGGCTATACCCGTCTGCAGTTCCGTCAGATGCTGGAAGAGGAAATGCTGATTGGCCAGTTGCGTGCCGGTATCGGCGCCAGCAGCTTCGTCACCGAGCAGCAGGCGCGTGCGTTCGCCAACCTCGAGCGGCAGACCCGCGATTTCGCCAGCCTCACCATCAAGGCCGACCCGGCTGCGATCGAGTTGAGCGAAGCTGACGTCCAGGCGTACTACGCCGAGCACGCCAGTGAGTTCATGAGTCCCGAGCAGGTGGTGTTGGAGTACGTCGAGCTGCACAAGGAAAGCTTCTTCGATCAGGTCGAAGTCAGCGATGAAGATCTGCAACCGCTGTACGAGAGCGAGATCGCCAACCTGGCTGAGCAGCGTCAGGCTGCGCACATCCTTATCGAGGGCGATGACCAGGCCGCGCTTACCAAGATCGAAGAGATCAAGGCGCGTGTGGACGCTGGCGAAGATTTCGCTGCCCTAGCCAAGGAGTTCTCGCAGGACCCAGGTTCGGCTGCCGATGGCGGTGATCTGGGTTACGCCGGCCCTGGCGTTTACGATCCGGCCTTCGAGGAGGCGCTCTATGCGCTGCAGCAGGGCGAGGTTTCCGAACCCGTGCAGAGCGAGTTCGGCTGGCACCTGATCAAGCTGCTGGGTGTTCAGTCTCCAGAAGTGCCAAGCTTCGACAGCCTGAAGGACAAGCTGGCGCGTGACTTCAAAGCGCAACAGGTCGAGCAGCGCTTCGTCGAAGCGACCAAACAGCTGGAAGACGCCGCGTTCGAAGCATCGGATCTGGCTCAGCCTGCCCAGGAGCTGGGTCTTGAGGTCAAGACCAGCGAAGCCTTCGGTCGTGAGGGTGGTGCAACTGGCATCACTGCCAACCGCCAAGTGCTGCAAGCTGCCTTCAGCCCTGAAGTTCTGGAAGATGGCACCAACAGCTCGACCATCGAGCTGGACCCGAGCACCGTGGTCGTAGTGCGCGTCAAGGAACACAAAAAGCCCGAGCAGCTGCCCCTGGAGCAGGTTGCTGAAAGCATTCGTGCCCATCTGCAGCAGGAACGTGCCAGTGCCGCGGCCAAGGCCGAAGGTGAGAAGCAACTGGCTGCTGCCCAGGCCGGTGAGCAGCCTACTGCTGATTGGCAAGTTCAGGAGGCGGCCACTCGTAGCCAGGACGGCATCGAGCCCAAAGTGCTGCAGGCGCTGTTCCGTATGCCCAAGCCAGACAAGGCGGGCGAGCCCACCTTTGCCGGCGTGACTCTGAACAATGGCGATTACGTCGTGCTGCGCCTCGATGGCGTGAATGTACCGGAAGAGGCGCTGGCTGACGAAGAGCTCGCCATGTACCGCCACTTCCTGGCGTCGCGTGTCGGCCAGCAGGACTTCGCCGCACTGCTCAAGCAGCTGGAAGCCAAGGCTGATATCGAGCGTTTCTGATCGCTGTCCGTTACGAGAAAGCCCCGCCAAGTGCGGGGCTTTCTCGTTGTGCGCCAGGCATGGCGCGTAGCGCCGTGGGTCGCGGTAGGGACGTATGCGCTCCATAGACCCCATCTTCAACTGACCTCTCCGTATCCCGGATGCTGGGCTCCCTATTTTCCCGTGGAGTTCCGTCATGATGCGTCCCGACGCCAAAGTGCAGAAGGTCTATCTCTACCCAAAGCCCGTCGACTTCCGCAAACCCATCAACGGACTGGCCGCGCTGGTCGACTGCGGATTCCACGCCATCCGGCCACCCAGTCCGCTCTCATCTGGCCAGGCATTCCACGGCCATCTGGCCACCTGTTCCACGGCCATCCGGCCGGGCAGTCGGAGCGCAGCGACGCAGGGGTGGCATTGTTAGTCCGAGGTGCTCGGCGTCGTCAATTTCTGCGTCCGTTTGCGCATTGATTCACCCTTCAGATTGATCCGATAAGCGTTGTGCACCAGGCGGTCGAGGATGGCATCGGCCAGGGTTGGATCGCCGATCAGTTCGTGCCAGTTGTCCACCGGCATCTGGCTGGTGACGATGGTCGAGCGCTGGCCGTAACGGTCGTCCAGTAGCTCCAGCATGTCGCGCCGTTGCTCGCCGGTGAACGGGGCCA
>NZ_NIUB01000055.1 GCF_002197815.1 Pseudomonas oleovorans subsp. oleovorans | reverse complement strand
GACGGCCTGCTACATGGCTGCGTGTGGCAGGTCTTAAACAACTGAACTGGGCTAGCGAAGGAGTGGGGGCAACAGCAGCTGCGCTGGTAGACTTATCCACAGTTGCTGGTAACAAAATCAGCAATCCGCCCTGGGTCAAATTTCAATCGGCAGGGTGGGTCAATTTTCCATCAGCGCCAACACAAGCGCAGATTGACTTCTCGCAGAATGGTGCAGGCCGCGAGGGGCTTAATTTTGAGCAAATCGGCAACATGTTCATTGCTCTACCCCATGCGGAAGAGGTCGATGAAATTGCGAGCCGCCTCGACCGCGAAACCGCCCGCATCGATGCGCTAATTGAAAAGAAAACCCGCTTTATCGAACTGCTGCGCGAAAAGCGCCAGGCGCTGATCACCCATGCCGTCACCAAGGGCCTCGACCCGAACGCGAAGATGAAGGACTCCGGCGTGGAGTGGTTGGGGGAGGTGCCGGAGCATTGGGATGTAGGTGTCGTTTCTAGGGTTGCCACTCGCACTGTCGTAGGTATTGCTGAGGCAGCCACCCATGCCTATGCCGACTCGGGAACACCTATTCTTCGATCCACTAACATCAGGCCATACAAAATCATCGGCGAAATACTGCACGTAAATGCGGACTTTGCAGATGATCGAGATACGAAGCTTATTCATGCAGGCGACTTGATAACTGTACGTACCGGTAACGCAGGTGTTACGGCGGTTGTGCCCCCTGAGCTAGAAGGCTGCCAGTGCTTTACCATGCTGATCACGACCCTCAAGGATGGAATGCAGCCTGACTACTACTGCTACTGGATGAATAGTGCTGCTGCCGTTCATTACTTCAGCATTGAGGGCTGGGGTACTGCTCAGGTGAACATCAGTGTGCCGATTCTGAAATCACTTCCTGTGCCTATTCCTCCTACTGATGAGCAGAAGCGAGTTGTAGGCTTTTTGCATCGCGAGACACAAAGGCTAGATATGTTGCTAGCCAAGACCGAGCGCAGCATTGATCTCCTCAAAGAGCGTCGCTCGGCCCTGATCACCGCCGCCGTTACCGGCCAGATCAATCTGCGGGAGGCGGTATGAGTCAGGGCCGCAGCCTGCGTTTGTTTCTGGTGGACGGCACGCCCAATGGCCTGCTGGCCATTGAGATCATGAGCTGGGCCGATGCTGAGCTTGATGATGCGGTTCGCCGTTCGTTCCTTTGTGCTCGATCCAGCCAATTCGCGACGCACTGCGTCGCGAATTGAGTTGGACTCATTCATCACGTTCTCTGGACTGTCGGCAATGAACGAAGCGGCCCTTCAGAAGTACCTGCTTGAACATTTCCCCAAGGAAAATGCAGCCTGTGAATGGAAGGAGTTCAAGAACCTGCGCCATGCCCTAACGGGTGGAGCAGGTAGCGATGTGATCAGCTACCTGTCGGCCATTGCCAACATGGAGGGCGGGCATCTGGTGATCGGTGTCGAAGACGCCACACTGCGCATCGTGGGCATTCAGGACTTCAATAACCAGACCGTCGATAGCGTTCGCCAGCGCCTGCTGGAGCGCTGCCGCGCACTTGATTCGGAAGCCTTTCGCGTCGAGCCCTTTACCACGGACGATACCGGCAAGACGGTGTGGGTCTTCCATACCCCCAAACACCGACCGCGCATGCCGGTGTATGCCCATGACAAGGCCTGGCAGCGGCTGGATGACTCCCTGGTGGAAATGCGCCAGGAACGTCTGGAGGCCATTCTGCATGAGCCGCTCGATACCACTGACTGGTCAGCGCAGATTGTCGAAGGCGCAACCCTGAACGATCTGGACCCATCGGCACTTGCCTTGGCTCGCGAGAAATTTGCCGAGAAGCACCGTAATGCGGCCTTTGCCCAGGACATTGCCGGCTGGGATGTGGCGACCTTTCTCGATAAGGCCAAGATCACCATCCAGGGCGGTGTAACCCGCACTGCCCTGCTGCTACTCGGCAAGCCGGAGGCCAGCCACTTCCTGCCGGCGTTAGCGCAGATCACCTGGAAGCTGATGGGGGAGGAGCAGGCTTACGAGCATTTCGGGCCACCCTTTCTGCTCAGTACCACGCAGGTGCTGCACCGTATCCGCAATATCGGCTACAAACTCTTTCCGCAGAACCAGCTACTGGCTACGGAAGTCAGCAAGTACGACACCCGGGTGATTCTGGAGGCACTGCACAACTGCATCGCGCACCAGGACTACCAGTTGCGCTCGCGCATCCTAGTGACCGAGCGGTTGGACCGGCTGGTGTTCGAGAATGCCGGTGGCTTCTTCGAGGGTAAGCCCGAGGACTACTTCGGTGGTGAGGTAACGCCGAGCCGCTACCGTAATCCCTGGTTGGCACAGGCCATGGTCAGCCTGAGCATGATCGATACCATGGGCTTTGGTATCAGCACGATGACCCAGTCCCAGCGCAAACGCTATTTCCCGCTGCCTGATTACAGTAAGTCGACCCCGGACAAGGTGGTGCTGGAGATCTACGGGCATGTGATCGACGAGAACTACACCCGCCTGCTGCTGGAGCGGCAGGATCTGCCGTTGAACACGGTAATGCTGCTCGACCGGGTGCAGAAGAAGCAGGCCATCACTGATGACGCAGCCGCCTTGCTGCGCAAGCAGGGGCTGATTGAGGGGCGTAAACCCAACTACTACCCGGCGGCGCAGGTGGCTCAGGCAACCGGGAACAAGGGCGAATACATCCGCAATCGAGCCTTTGATGACGCGTACTACAAGGATCTGATCCTCGACTACCTGCGCAAGTTTGGCTCTGCCAGCCCGCATGACTTGAAAGGCCTTGTTTTAGACAAGCTTTCGGATGCTTTAGACGAGAAACAGAAGCAGAACAAGTTCCGCAACCTGCTCAATGCCATGTCGCAGCGCGATAAAACCATTGAAAAACAAGGCAGTCAGCAAAAGGGTCGATGGGTGCTGTCCGGCTCCAGGCAAGACAAGGTTTAGACAAGCTCTAGACAAGGTTTTAGACAAGGCAGTGCTGTGCAGCTGTGCTTGGGAATGAATGTGAGAGGGATGTCATGAGCCAGATCCACCACGAATGCGAGCTGGAACGCCATATCGTCGAGCAGTTGGCTGCTGCCGGCTGGTTGGTGGGTAAGTCCGCCGACTATGACCAGGGGCGCGCCCTGTTCCCCGAGGATGTGCTGGGCTGGCTGGAAGACAGCCAGCCTGCGGCCATGGCCAAGATCCTTGCCATGAATGGCGTCGGAACTCGTGATGTGGTGCTGGATCGGCTGGTCAAGCAGCTGGAAAACAAGACCGATGGCGGCACGGTGAATGTGCTGCGCTACGGCTTTGCCGTGGCCGGTGGCGGCACGCTGGCCATGAGCCAGGCGCTGCCCGAGGACGCGCGCAATGACACGGTGATCGCCCGCTACGCGGCCAACCGCCTGCGGGTGGTGCCGCAGTTGCGTTACTCGCTGGACAAGGCCGACGAGATCGACCTGGCCTTCTTCATCAACGGCATTCCGGTGGCCACGGTGGAGCTGAAGACCGACTTCACCCAGTCGGTGCAGGCTGCCATGCAGCAGTACTGTATGGATCGCCGCCCGGAGCGCAAGAGCGGCGGCCTGGAGCCACTGCTGACCTTCAAGCGCGGCGCGGTAGTGCACTTCGCCATGAGCGACAGCGACATCCGCATGACCACCAAACTGGCAGGAGATTCGACCTTCTTCCTGCCGTTCAACCGGGGCAACGATGGCGCCGCCGGTAATCCGCCGGGCGAGAACGGCCATTACCCGGTGAGCTACTTCTGGGAGCGGGTGCTGCAGAAGGATAACTGGCTGCACATCTTCCACCGCTTCGTGCTGCAGGAGCGCAAAGAAACACAAAACGCTGACGGTAAGACTTTCTTCAAGGAAAGTCTGATCTTCCCGCGCTTCCACCAGTGGGAAGGCGTGACCAAGATGATCGACGCGGTGCGGGTTGAAGGGGCAGGACAGCCCTACCTGATCCAGCACAGCGCCGGTTCTGGCAAGACCAATACCATCGCCTGGACCGCGCACTCGCTGATCCGCGTGCGCCGTCCGGATGGTGAGCCGTATTTCCACAGCGTGATTGTTGTGACCGACCGCCAGGTGCTCGATCAGCAACTGCAGGATGCCATCCAGCAGATCGAGCACCAGGCCGGTGTGGTCTGCGCCATCGACCGCCAACAGTCGAGCTTGCCGAAGAGTCAGCAGTTGGCCAAGGCCATGCTGGATGGCGTGCCGATCATCGTCTGTACCCTGCAGACCTTCCCCTATGCGCAGAAGGCGATTCTTGGCGAACAGAGCCTGCGCAACCGCCGCTTCGCCATCATCATCGACGAGGCACACAGCTCCACCGGCGGGAGCACGGCGGACGACCTGCGCTATGTGCTGACCGGGCAGAGCGAGGCTGAGTGGGAGAAGCTGTCCAAGGAGGAGCGGCTGTCCGTGTGGCAGAGCTCGCGCAGTCGGCCGGGTAATGCCAGCTACTTCGCCTTCACCGCCACGCCCAAGCATTCGACGCTGAGCCTGTTCGGCCGTCCGCGCAACCCGGCGCAGCCCGTCAGCACCGACAACCCGCCGGCACCGTTTCACCTCTACACCATGCAGCAGGCCATCGATGAAGGCTTCATTCTCGATGTGCTGAAGAACTACACCAGCTACGAGGTGGCGTTCAAAATCGGCAGCGAGATGGTCGATGACAAGCGCGTGGACGAGAAGAGCGCCGGGCGCAAGCTGGCCAAGTGGCTGTCGCTCAACCCGGTGAACGTGGGGCAGAAGGTCGAGCTGATCGTCGAGCATTTCCGCAAGAACGTCGCACACCTGCTCGGTGGCCAGGCCAAGGCCATGGTGGTGACCAGCTCGCGTGCGGCAGCGGTTAAGTACCACCTGGCGCTGGAGGACTACTGCAAGCGCAAGGGCTACGACAACGTGCAGGCCATGGTGGCCTTCTCTGGTGAGGTGCCCAATACGGATGTGCAGGAACCCAGCCTGCCAGCCGATCATCAGTTCAGCGAAACCAACCTGAACCCAGGCCTGCATGGCCGTGACATGCGCAAGGTGTTCGACACCCCGGACTACCGAGTAATGATCGTCGCCAACAAGTACCAGACCGGCTTCGATCAGCCGAAGCTGGTGGCCATGTACCTGGACAAAAAAATATCCGGCGTGGAGGCGGTGCAGACGCTGTCGCGCTTGAACCGTACCTTCCCCGGCAAGGACAAGACTTTCGTTATCGACTTCGCCAACAAGGCCGAAGAGATCCTCGCGTCGTTCAAGACCTTCTACCGCGATGCCCAGGTGGCGGACATCCAGGATCCGAACATCGTCTACGACATCAAGCAGCGTCTGGATGGCATGTTCATCTACGAGCAGGCTGAGGTAGAGGCTTTCGGCGACGCCATCGTCGATCCAAAGGTGACGCACCAGAAACTGTTCTCGCTGACGCAATCAGCTACTGACCGCTTCAACGGCAAGCTGAAGACGCTCAACGACGCCATCGATCAGTGGGAAAAGGCTTGGGAAAAGGCACACGACGAGGGCAGCGACAAGGACATGGAGTACGCCGACGTACAGCGCTCGGAGTACTGCAAAGCCCGCGACGAGCTGATGATCTTCAGCGAGAGCCTGACCAAGTTCGTGCGCAGCTACGAGTACATCGCCCAGCTCATCGACTTCGCCGACCCAAGCCTGGAGGCATTCGCCAGCTATGCCCGCCTGCTGCGCAAGCGGCTCAAGGGCATCACGGCGGAGCAGGTGGATCTGGGCGACCTCAAGCTCAGCCACTACAAGATCAAGAAAGGCGACAACCTCAGTGGCGTCGGCGTGCAGGCAGAAACGCCCGGACTCTACGGCATGACCGACAATGGCCTGCGTGACGCCCGCGACCGCGAGAAGAAGTACCTTACCGAACTGATCGAGAAGCTCAACAACGCCTTCGGCAAGGACATCACCGACACCGACCAGGTGGCCTTTGCCGTGCACGTTTCAGAGAAGCTACGGGCTGACAGCGTGGTGATGGCTCAGGTGCAGAACAACACCATGGAGCAGGCCATGAAGGCCGACCTGCCCACGAAAGCCATCTCCGCCATCGCCGCCGCCATGAACAGCCACACCAGCATGGCGACCAAGCTGCTCAGCGACGAGTCGACGCGGGATGTGTTTCTGACGGTGGTGTATGAGCTGCTGAAGAAGGATGCGGGGGCGGATTTGCTGCAGGGGACCAGAGGTTGAGCCTGCCAGAGATGGTTGAGGCCCTGATGCAAGATCCGCAATTTGCTGAGCTTGCGGACTTCGCTCACCAATTCGAGCCTTTCAGAGCAATGGGGATTCATAGCAAGGAGTTGGTGCATTCGCGCATCCTCGCTACCTTTTTGGATCGTGCTGGCAGCCACAAGCTAGGGGCAGAGTTTCTCAACCGGTTTGTCATGGCGCTGGCTGCTCCGCATACGCGCTTGTTCTCGGGTGAGGCTATTGAGGTCGATGCCCTATACGAAGCGGTTAAGCCCAATGTGCACTCTCAGGTCTATCGAGAGCTGAATTGCATTGATCTGGTCGTCGTGTTTCCCGCCCATCAATTGGTTATCGGCATCGAGAACAAGGTTGATGCCGGGGAGCAAGAAGAGCAGTTAGCCAGGTATCAGGAGACATTACGGATTCTTTTCCCCGGATTCACGCAGGCGCTGGTCTTCTTGAGCCCTAATGGTCGAGCGCCCAAGACGGCAAATGCCCAGGACAGTGTTCCGGTGTACTGCATGGACTACGGCCAGATCGCTGAGATCAGCAGAGAATGCCGCCGGGCACCAGGGTTGTCAGCCAGTGCTGCAATCTTCCTTGACCAATTTGTAAATCATATCGAGTTGCACATGACCGGTAGTACGCGAACGCAGGCGTTGTGCTGGGAGCTTTTCAGAAAAAATGAAGCGGCCTACAAAGAGATCGTTCGGCAGCATGATCGCTGCATTGAGCGCAAGGTCTTGGAGGCGTTTGCAGCCCTTGAGTCACGGCTGAGCAAGGAACCACTGTTGGGCGTAGATCCGAGCCAGTTGCAGATCGAGTGTGAGCATACCAAGGACGATAAGGCTGTTATTTTCTGTTCGTTGCACATCCGCTTGCTTCATTGGCCGGCTGGGGTTTGGGTGAAGATCTACAAACACAACTGGCTTGGTGTTTTCCCCTTCATCCGCGAGTCGGATCTTTCAGTCTTAGAAGAGCAATCTTCTTTGCCTCTGTCAGTGGAAACGGCCAAGCACTGGCCTGGCATTCGTTATGTGTCCTCAAGGCCAGGTTTAGATGAGGCACGCAGGGTGCTGACTGATGGCAATGATTTCACCTCGGATGATCTGGAAATCACGTTGGGTCTTGCTGCTACCTATGTGCAGGAAATTAACGAGGCGTTGCAGCACCGGGTTTCCCTTTAAGTTCAGAGCAAAAAAGAGGGGCTCGGCCCCCCGCTCAGTTCTCCGTTTTTGGCCGCCGCGAGCACCTCGCAGCAGCCATTTTCCGAATTACAGGCGTACCTCTCCTGCGGTAGTCAGCAAATGTCGGCGCGCCATCCGTAGGTTTGACAGCGCGAACAGCGTCACCAGCTGAGCGGTGTCCTTGGCCAGGCCACAGAAGCGCACCTTCACGTATCCGCCACGTTGGCTGCCGTGCCTACCACGTTGTGTACCAGCCCCGACTCATCATCCACGCCGATGTGCGCCTTCATGCCGAAGTAATACTGGTTGCCCTTCTTGGTCTGGTGCATCTCCGGGTCGCGCTTACCGTCCTGGTTCTTGGTCGAGCTGGGCGCGTGGATCAGTGTGGCATCGACGATAGTGCCCTGGCGCAGCGACAGGCCGCGATCCCCCAGGTAGCCATTGATGACGGCCAGGATGCCGGCTGCCAGCTCATGTTTCTCCAGCAAGCGACGGAAGTTGAGGATGGTGGTTTCTTCGGGAATGCGCTCCAGGCTCAGCCCGGCGAACTGACGCAGGATGGTAGTCTCGTAGAGCCGGCGCTTCTTCCATGGCCGGGTCGCTGTAGCCGAACCAGTTCTGCATCAGATGGATACGTAACATGGCCATCAGCGGATAGGCTGGACGACCACCTTCACCCTTTGGGTAGTGTGGCTCGATCAGGGCAATCAATCACTTCCACGGCACCACCTGATCCATCTCGATCAGGAGCAATTCCTTACGGGGCTGCTTGCGCTTGCCGGCGTACTCGGCGTCGGCGAAGGTCATCTGCTTTATGGAAAAACTTGACTGGCGGGATCGGCGTATTTCACCAGATTCGGAAGTCTTTTTCAGACCATCCCTATAAGCTTATTTCTCTCTCTCTTTAGTGGCTCAGGGTGAGCTGAGTTTAGCCTCGATAGGGAGCTGAGAGAGCCCCTTCAGGTGCGCACACAGCTCAGAGTGATACGTATCACTCTGAGCTGTGTATAACTTCATTGCGACCGGTTGAGATGTTTGCGTAGCGTTTTGGCGATGCTGGGGTCAAGTTGATCTAGGTTGATGCTTCGGGTGTCCTCGATCTGGGAATTACCTCCGGCCAGGTTGATTTGTATATTTAGTCGCTCGATGTTAAGGATCTGAGTGCCTGCGAAATCGCCGGAGAGCATTGCTTTTTTGAGCTCGGAAACGGCGTGTTGGGTGCGGCTTGGCACGTAGTCCCAAGTTGCTACAGTGTGCAGTAGGTCGGCCTCAGTGACCTGGATTTTTTCGCGTAGGGTGTAGTGATTGGATCGGCCGTTTCTTGTCTTTGTGATAAGGCCTGCTGCTTGGAGCACTCCCAGTGCACGTTTGACCTGTGCTGGGCTGACGCCGGATTTTTCAGCGATCAGTTCGATGCCCGGATACGCTATGCCGGAGTGATAATTGGCATGTGCCTTAATCACTGCATAAACCGTAAACGCGTAGGGTCCGATTCGGGCCACCTCACCGTGATCGACCATTGCTTTGAACAAATGAAACCACTGGGTCTGCGCGCGCAGTGGGGATGGTACGTCAGTCATTGTTATGCACCCCACGTAGCTGTACGCGCGGACGACTCAGGATCCAGGCAGATATCTCGGTGCTGAGCCAGCCGACTGACCTGCTACTGCCCAGATCATATGGGGCGGGGAACTTGCCGGAGGCAATATCACGATAAATGGTGGAGCGTTTTTTTCCGGTAGCTTTTTCAACTTCGGGTAAACGCAAAAAACGGAGTTCCTCAACCTCTGGTGCGGTACGTTGTGCCATTTTTCAGTGCTCAAACGGTGGCGCCGCAGCGTCCTCAGGGCTGCGATACGCAATGTTTTAGGGATGTAGAAGGTGTCCTCCCGGCTGCAAAACAGCAAAATTTTCAGGAGAACTTATTTGTGAGGATTTTGAATCCGGCCCAACTTTTTTGTTGGAGAGCGGATAGCTTTGCTCGCCTGTAGGTAGGCTGAGCAGAACAGAACTGGCGTTCTGTAAACAGGATGTAGGCGAAGCGCTGCCTGTAACGTCCTGCAAGCTTTATTGGAGGCCACTGCTAGTCTGGTAGCTAGTGGTGCTCAAATCTTGACCGCCTAGGTGCGGTGGTATTACGTGACGTGCTATAGATGCACGTGTGGTTTTTTAGCATCATCACGCCGCGAGACGCAACTATTAAAGCCTATAAATTTTAAGCGTGAGCAGAGCATTCGGGATGAGTCTAGCAGCCTACCCATGACCTCGGGCTATCGGCCGGGGGCTCAGGTAGTGAATCATGCCTTGATTGTATCCAGGTAGTCCGACCAACGCTGCATCATCTGACGGCGTTCAGGGAGAAATGAGGTTCGGTCGTACGCTCGTCCTAGAGGATTTTTGACCGTGTGAGCAAGCTGATGCTCTAGGAGATCCGGGCGAAAACCTAGAACCTCAGCACCTATGGTTCTCGCCGTCGCACGGAAGCCGTGCCCAGTCATCTCGTCACTTCCTATATCCATGCGACGTAAGGCACTGAGGACTGCATTGTTGGACATCGGCCGGTCACCTCCTCGCGCTGATGGGAAGACATATCGATGTCGCCCAGTAAGTGGTTTTAGCTCGCGCAGAACCGCAACTGCTTGTCGGCTGAGTGGAACCAAGTGGTCTGGTCGATCATGCTTGGTGACGGTAAGCCCTTTCATCTTGTAACCAGGAATCACCCATTCACCGGCATCTAGGTCGAGCTCTGACCATTCCATGTGTCGCAGATCGCCCGGCCTGCAGAACAGCAGCGGGGCAAGTTTCAGCGCGCAGCAGACGGGCAGCGTACCGGTGTAGCTATCCAGTGCCTTCAGCAGTTCGCCAAGCTTTTCAGGATCGGTCACTGCGGCAAAGTGTTTCACTCTCTTGGCTGGGAGCGTGCGCGACAGATTGCCGATTTGGTTGGGCGGGGTGATGCCCGCCGCTTCGGCGAACTCGAAAATCTGTTTGTAGATCTGGGCAACACGACGGGCAGTTTCGCGAGCACCGCGCTTGATGATGCGCTGCAGATTTTCGACCAGCATAGGTGTGTTGATGCTGCTGATGGGTAGCTTTCCCAGCCATGGGTATGCATTGAGCTCAAGGCGCTGCCGTACCGTTCGGGTGTACTCCGGATCCCAAGAGGACTCGCGAACGCTAAGCCATTGTGTAGCAACCGATTCAAAGGTGTGCTGGTGATCGAGCAGGCTAACGACTTTGGCCATGCGTCTTTGCAGCGAAGGGTCTTGGCCTCCCGCTAGCTGAGCCCTGGCATCGTCACGTTTGCGTCGGGCCTCTTGCAGGCCAACCTCCGGATAAACGCCAAGCGCCAGTCGTTTTTCCTTTCCCTGGAAACGGTACTTCAATCGCCAATACCGGCTACCGTTGGGCTGCACTTCCAGATACAGCCCCTGTTCGTCGTAAAGCCGGAAAGGCTTGTCTTGGGGCTTTGCGTTGCGGCAGTTGGTGTCTTTCAAGGGCATTGGGGGCACATCCTCTCCGAGCGAGTTGATGAGCGTTTTATGCCCCCATATATGCCCCCGTCAACTGTGGGATGCCCCGGGATTACGTGGGATGATATGGGCAATAAAAAAGCCGTAAAGCTTTGATTTCTCTATGCTTTACGGCTTTTCTGGGTCTTCCTGGGAAGACAAATTGGTGGAGCCGGGGGGATTTGAACCCCCGTCCGCCAGTTCTCTACTGTTGGTACTACATGCTTAGCCGTGTCTATTGAGTTAACCCTCAGCCGCCCGACGGGCAGGGTGCATTGGGCGAGTTGTGTAAGTTTTAGCCACTTCGTCCACAACGTACTACGCGGCGATCCTGTTCTGCATGACAATCACTTCAGGTTTACAGGCATCCCCTAGTGATCGCTGGAGCCGAAGCTACCAGAAGGACTAGTCGCGCCGCTTACGCAGCGAGAGCGTAGCCCTCGTAGTTTTCGTCATTGGCAACTATAGAAAGTTGCAACAGTTGATTTACGACTTCTGTTACCAAGTCGGCATGCACCTCGAGCTTCGCTACCGGCGTCGAATCCTAATCGGCCCCAAAGCTTTGCGGTTACGGATAGGACATGAGTTTACGGCAAAGGTTCCTCTGCGTCGACTGCGGATTCCATCGCAGGGCGCTATGATGGCGCCCTGCGTCTGTCTGCGCTTGCCCCCGGAAGGAGCCTCAATGCCGAGTTCTAGCCGCTACCCTCTGCGTCAGTGGATATGGCGGGCGTTTGTGCAAAGTGCGCTCATACCGCTGATTCTGGTGGAGTCGGTGCTGATCGCGGTGTATCTGCTGAGCAATCAGGCGATTCGTGATGCGCAGATCGAACACTTGCAGGAAACGGCAGTCAAGGATCTGGCCAGTGCCGCGCAACGTGAAGGACAGATCATCGATGGGCGCCTGCGCTCCATCGAGTCGCTGGTGCAGGTTTATCGTGAGGCCGCGTACGAGGCGTTGCTCGATACGCGCTTCCAGGCCGATGAGCTCGAGCATCAGCGCCACGCAGTTACTGACAGTGGCGTGTTCTATACCCGCAGCGATGACGGGCGCGCAGCATCCTTCTATGCCAACAGTACGCCGCTGGCGCAACAGGATCACGCCAAGGCCATGCGGCTGTCGCAACTCGATCCGCTGATGCGTTCGATCCAGCAGGCCAGCCCGCTGGTAGCGGCGCTGTATTTCAATACCTGGGACAGCTACAACCGCATTTACCCCTGGTTCGATACGCCCGCGCAGTATCCCCATGACATGGTGATACCCGATTACAACTTCTATTACCTTGCTGACGCCAAGCACAACCCCGAACGCAAGGTGATGTGGACCGAGGTTTACCTCGACCCGGCAGGCCTGGGATGGATGATGTCGGCCATCGCCCCGGTGTATCGCGAGGACTTTCTCGAAGGCGTGGTCGGTCTCGACGTGACCGTGGGCCAGATACTGGGCGAGATTGCCGAACTCAACGTGCCTTGGCAGGGCTACGCGATGCTGGTCAGCCATGACCACAACATCATGGCGTTGCCGAAGGCAGGGGAGCTGGATTTTGGTCTGCGTGAGCTGACCCAGTACTCCTACGAAGAGGCCGTGCGCCGTGAAGTACTCAAGCCCGAGGACTTCAACCTGGCCAAGCGCGAGGGTATGGAGCCATTGCTTCAGGCGATGAACGAGGGCAATGGCAACGTGCAGGAAGTGCTGCTCGGCGGCCGCAAGCAACTGGTGGCCTGGAGCGAAATTCCGCAAACCGGCTGGCGCTTGCTGTTGGTGGTGGACGAGGAGCAGATCTTCCATGACACCAACCAGTTGGCCGAGCGTTACATGCAGATCGGCTATCTGCTGATTGCCGGCCTGGCAGCGTTCTATCTGCTGTTCTTCGCCCTGATGTGGCTGCGTTCGCGCAACCTCAGCAAGCAACTTGCCGAGCCCATCGATGGCATCGTCGACATGGCGACCAGCCTGGGGCAGGGCAAATATTTACCAGCCGTGCCGGACAGTCATATCGCCGAGGTCAGTCGCCTGGCTGACGCCGTGCAGCAGGCCGGCAAGCAACTCAAGGCCAGCGAGCATGAGCGGCAGGAGGCGCAAAGCATTCTGCAACTGGTGCTGGAGAGTACAACTGAAAGTCTCTGGCAGATCGATACCACCGACCTGACCATTGATCTCAGCGAGCGCTTCGTCCGGCGTTTTGGCCTGGGTGCGAATCACTTGACGCTTAGCGAGTTCAACCAGCGCGTACACCCCGATGATCTGGAACGTCTGCGTCACCTGCGCAAGCTATTCGCTGACAGTGGCGAAGAGTATTTCGACGCCGAGTACCGCTATCTCGATTGCCGCGGTGATTACCTCTGGCTGCTCAGCCGTGGCAAGGTCCTGGCGCGTGACGCGAGCGGCTGGCCGCTGCGTATTGCCGGTACGCACGTCGACATCACTCGGCTCAAACAAGTGCAGGAAGAACTGCGCCACGCCAGCCTTGAAGCGCTCGCGGCCAGCCAGGCCAAGAGTCGCTTTCTGTCGAGCATGAGTCACGAACTGCGCACGCCGCTCAACGCCATCCATGGCTTCGCCCAGTTGATCGAGATGGAGGTGCAGGACAAGCACGACGCCAAACTGGAGACCGATTACGCGCGCGAAATTGTCACCGCCAGTCGCCATCTCACTTCATTGGTAGACGACATTCTCGATCTGTCGAGCATCGAGAGCCGGCGTCAGCAGCTGCAGTTCCAGCCGATCGAAATCGGCGCGCTACTCAACGGTTGTGCCGAGCTGGTGCAGCCTGAAGTGCAGCAGAAACAGTTGCAACTGCAGGTGATGGAGGCAGCCAATCCGCCCTTGTTCGTACAGGGCGACCCGCGCCGGGTACGGCAGATTCTGCTCAACCTGCTGTCCAATGCGATCAAGTACAACAGCCCGCGCGGCATGATCCGCATGGGCTACGAGGTGCGTGCCGACTGTGTGCGGTTGTGGGTTGACGACACTGGACCGGGGCTTTCCAGCGAGCAGCAGGCGCAGCTGTTCCAGCCTTTTCAGCGTCTCGGCCGGGAAAGCTCGAATATTCCCGGTACTGGCATCGGGCTGGTGCTCTGCCGCGAGCTGGCCACGTTGATGGAAGGCGAAATCGGCGTGCGTAGCGAGCCTGGTGTCGGTAGTCGTTTCTGGCTCGACATCCCCAGTGCGGCCAGCCCTGATGTGTTCGGCGACGAGACTGCCGAGGTGCCGGCGCAGGCCGTGAAAAGTCTGGTGCAGGTGCTGTGCGTGGAGGATCATCCCGCCTGCATGAAGATCCTGCAGGCATCGTTGCGTGAGTTTGCCGAGGTCAGGGGCGTGAGTTCATGCCAGCGGGCACTGGCCGAATTGCAGGAAAGTGAGCCGGCACTGGTGTTGCTGGATATCGACCTGCCTGACGGCAATGGGCTGGATATTCTCGACGCCATGCGCGCTGAGCCGCGTTTGCGTGATGTGCCGGTGATGGTGATCAGCGCGGTGGCCGATGCACGGTTGTTCGAGGATGCCAAAGCGCGCGGCGCTTCGGCCTGCCTGAGCAAACCGGTGGATCTGCAGGAGGTGCGTCAGGTCGCGCTGGGCTTGCTGTACAGCGGTTATTGAGCAAGCCCAGCGTGATTCATTCGCTGGCGGCCAGCAGGTCGAGGGCTTCGCCCAGCACCTTGACCGACTCGGCATGATCGCCGGCCTTGTGCAGGGCTTCACCTTCGGCGCGCAGCTCCTGCACCTTGGCCAGCACCTCTGGGTCGGCAGGCGGATCGCTTTGCAACAATGCATCGATCTTGGCCATATCCTGCGGGCAATGCATGGCCCACAGTGGCAGGCTGATCAGGGTTGCGGCGAGAAACATGAGCGTGCGACGCATGGTGACTCTCCTGAAACGGGTGGCGGGAATTTCAGTATAGAAGCCTGTCGTCAGTGCATTGGTGTGTCAGTAGTGATACCAGCGCAGCTCCAGCTTCACTTCATTGACCGGGCTGGCCAGTTGGCTGAACTCGCGCTGGGCGCTCAGGCGCAGGCCGAGGTTGCGTGACATTTCCCACTGTTGGTTGAGCGACAGGCGCCGGCGCACTTCGCCGTTGTGGAAGTAGTCGCCGGCTGCCTCCAATGTCAGGTTACCCAACGGGTTGCGCCACAGCAGCCCGCTGTTGAAGCCCAGCGCCGGGGCGATCACGGCAGCGAAATCCTCGTTGTATTCCAGACGCGCGGTGCCGAGAGCGAAGCCGAGCAGGTCATCGTGCAACTGCCAGGTGGCACCGGCGCCGCCGCTGATATGGCCTACCAGCCGGGTGTCGCCATCTTCGCCGAGCACCCGCTCCAGGCCGCCGCCAACCTGCCAGGACAGCGGCTGCAGCAGGGCATTGCGCGGTGTCAGCGAGCGGATGTTGGCCAGGTCCAGGCGTTGCAGCTGCCAGTGGTTGTTCTCGTACTGACGCAGCTTGAGCTGGAAAATCTCGATCTGTGCGCCGAGCGGGAAGCCGTCCAGGTTGTCGTTCAGGTCGTGGTAGGCCATGCGCAGGCCGTATTCGGCGAAGGCGCGATCATCGCGGCTGCCGCCGGCCAGTTGCCAGGTGCGCGATTGGTGGCCTTCCTCGGGCAATGGCGGGCGCTCGACCTCCAGCGGCGGCGGCGGGTTGCGGTTGATCGCGCCGAGCAACTGGAAGCTGCGCTGGGCGTTGCTGCTGCGTTCTTCATCGTTGGCGTGGTAGCGCACCAGGCGGAAGGCGGCGTCCTGGATCAGCGCGCGACGTTCTGCCGGCAGGGCGAGGAAGTCGGCATCCTCGAGTCGCGCCGGGTCCTGGTTCAGGCGCAAGACCCAGGCCTCTTCGTCGGCCTGCAACGACTCCGCGCGCGCCAGCAGCTCACGCTCGCGCGAAGGGCGGTAGTCGATGCGCTCGATCAGTCCGGCGTCCTTCACCGCACGCACGGTATCGGTGGGGATGGCGGTGAGCGGGAAATGCTCGGTCAGCTCGATGCCGGGGCGGGCGATTTCCAGTAGCTCCAGCAGGCGGTAGGAGCAGTTCTCGTCGAAGAAGAAGTAGTCGAAGCGGATCTGCTTGAGCTCCCAGACGTGTTCGACCATGCGCGCGGTTTCTTCTGCCGTCAGGTTCAGCCGGTATTCCCACAGGTCGCGGTTTTCCAGGCGGTTGTACTCGCTGAGTTTCTCGCGATACGGCACCAGGGCGAACAGGCCGGGGTAGCCGCCCATCAGGCCACGCCAGGCATAGAGAATGCTGTTGTCGTCGCCTTCGATGAAGGCGCCGAAGTTCAGCGCGTAGCTCAGCAGCGCGGTGTTGTGGCTGTCGATATCCGGTTGATCGATGCGCAGCAGGGTATGGCCGAACATCGACGAGGGGCTGTTCAGGTAGGCCGCTGGGAACACCAGCACCGTGCTGTGCGGATTGACGTCGGCGATCCAGTTTCGGTATTCGGCGCAGTCGGGGCTGGGCAGGTCATCGAGTTGCAATTGCGCCTTGAGCCAGCGGGTACGCGCCGGGTAGACGCATTGTGGGTGACGGTCGCCCAGTTCAGCGGGTTGGTACAGGGCCTTCAGGGTCGCCTGCAGTTCGGCTGCAGGGTTGCTGTCGCCATCTTCTGCGAGAAAGAAATCGTCGTCGTCGACATAGCTGCGCCAGCCGCCGAGCTTGCCGGTCTCGTAGTGGCCGAGGGCGATCCAGTAGGGGTCGTTGGCCAGTTGTTCGAGCGTGGCGGCATGCAGGGGAGGACTGAGGCTCAGGGCAAGGACGGCGAATATCCGTTTCAAGATCGCTGTTCTTCTGGTCATGGCGATGGCCGAGCTTTGGCCAGGCTGTCGATTGGTGTCAAGGCAGTCGAACAAGACATTTCGCGCAAGTGCTGACCGGCGTCAGTCACGAGCTTCGTGCTGCGCATCACACTGAGCGCTCTTCAACGCTAGGAGACTGCCCATGGCTCACCGTGATGTGCTGGACGCTCTGCTGCATGACTACACCACCCGCGCCGAGGCGATTCGCCGCGATCTGGGGCGCAGCCACTCGGCGGATTTCGCCGAACAGGCGCAGCAGCGGCAGAATGACGAAGTGCTCGAAGCGCTGCTGGCCGAGGCTGAACAGGGATTGCTACTGGTGCGCCAGGCGCAGCAGCGCCTGGCCGAAGGGCGTTATGGCGAATGTCTGTGTTGTGGCGAGCCGATCGAAGCGGCGCGCCTGGCCGCCCTGCCGGTGGCCGAATACTGCCTGCGTTGTGCCGAAGATAGGGAGGGTCACAGCAACCAGGCGGCCAGGCTGAAGTAGAACAGCAAGGTGCACAGGTCGGTCACTGCCAGGGTCACCGGCCCTGCTGCGATCTTCGGGTCGAGCCTCAGGGCGTGCAGCAGCGTTGGTACGCTGAGGCCGAGCAGGCAGGCAGCGCCGAGCGACAGCAGGATGCTGCAGCCGATGATCAGTCCGGTCCAGGCCTCGCCGCGCCAGAGCCAGACGATCATCGCCACCAGACTGCCGCAGGTGCTGCCGAGTAGCAGCGCGGTCGGCAGTTCATGACGCAGGCTGCGCAGGTACTAGCTCAGATTGGGGCGGACGCTGCGCAGCGCCTGGATGGTCACCGACATCGATTGCATGCTCACGCTCTCGCCCAGGCCCAGCACCAGGGTAAGGAAGAAAGCGAGGACGATGCTCTTGGCCAGGGTCAGTTCGTAGAGGCTGGCCAGCAGGGCGCAGAGGGTGCCGCTGGCGATGGTCGCCAGCAGCCAAGGCACGCGCAGGCGAAAGGCCCAGAATGGCGAGGCGTTGCCAACCTGGGTAACGTGAAAACCAAGGGTTTCGAACAGCGCATCGGCTTGGTTGCGCTGACGCAGGCCGTAGCTTTCCTCAATGCAGGTGATCGGTTCTGGGCATGGCGGCTTTCGCGTGAAGGGCGGTGGTGGGCAGCTTATTACGCGCTCGGATTTTTCATCCTGAGCTGAATCAAGCCTTGATCCCTTTCGCGCCACAGGCCCAGAATCACCCCATGTTTTGCGGAAACTTCCGCCCGCTATAAGGATCGCCAATGTCCAAGCGTAGCCTCGATGCTTTGCGCCTTGCCCCCGACTCACTGACCCGCCCCTTCGCCCCCGAGCAGTTCAACTTCAGCAGTACCGATGATCTCGAACCCTTCCGCGGCGTACTGGGCCAGGCCCGCGCGGTCGAGGCCCTGCAGTTCGGCGTGGCCATGCCGCGTCCTGGCTACAACGTGTTCGTCATGGGCGAGCCGGGTACCGGACGCTTCTCCTTCGTGCAGCGCTACCTCAAGGCCGAAGCCAAGCGCATGGAGACTCCGGCCGACCGGGTCTACGTCAACCATTTCGATGAGCCGCGCGAGCCGCGCGCGCTGGAGCTGCCAGCCGGCACCGCGAGTGCTTTCATCGCCGATATCAACCAGTTGATCGACAATCTGCTGGCCACCTTCCCGGCAGTGTTCGAAACACCGACCTACCAGCAGAAGAAGAGCGCCATTGATCGCAGCTTCAACAAGCGCTACGACCAGGCGCTGGACGTGATCGAGAAGCTGTCGCTGGAGAAGGGCGTGGCCCTGTATCGCGACAGCACCAATATCGCCTTTACCCCGATGGCCGACGGCAAGGCGCTGGATGAAGCCGAGTTCGCTCAGTTGCCGGAAGCCGAGCGCGAGCGCTTCCACTCCGATATTGCCGCGCTGGAAGAACGCCTCAACGAGGAGCTGGCCAGCCTGCCGCAGTGGAAACGCGAGTCGAGCAACCTGCTGCGTCAACTCAATGAAGAGACCATCACCGTCGCGTTGCAGCCCTTGCTGGCGCCATTGTCGGAGAAGTACGCGGAAAACGCCGGCGTCTGCGCCTATCTGCAGGCCATGCAGATCAACCTGCTGAAAACCGCCGTCGAGCAACTGGTGGATGTCGACAAGGCCGACCCGCAACTGCGCAAGCTGCTGGAGGAAATGTACTGCCCGAGCCTGGTGGTTGGTCATCACGCCAACGGCGGTGCACCGGTGGTGTTCGAGTCGCACCCGACTTACGACAACCTGTTCGGCCGCATCGAGTACAGCTCCGATCAGGGCGCGCTGTACACCAGCTACCGTCAGCTGCGCCCCGGCGCGTTGCACCGCGCCAACGGTGGCTACCTGGTGGTCGAGGCGGAAAAACTGCTCAGTGAGCCCTTCGTCTGGGAGGCGCTAAAGCGCGCCCTGCATTCACGCCAGTTGAAGATGGAGTCGCCGCTGGGCGACCTCGGCCGCATCGCGACCGTCACCCTCAACCCGCAGGTCATTCCGCTGCAGCTGAAAGTCATCATCATCGGCTCGCGTCAGCTCTATTACGCGCTGCAGGACGCCGATCCGGACTTCCAGGAGATGTTCCGCGTACTGGTCGATTTCGACGAGGACATCCCGCTCGCCGAAGAAAGTCTTGAGCAATTCGCGCAACTGATGAAAACGCGTACCTCGGAAGAGGGCATGGCGCCCTTGACCGGCGCTGCGGTGGCGCGCCTGGCTACTCACAGCGCGCGTCTGGCCGAGCACCAGGGTCGCCTGTCAGCGCGTATCGGTGACCTGTTCCAGCTGGTCAGCGAGGCCGACTTCATTCGCCAGCTTGCCGGGGAAAGCATCACCGACGTCGGCCATATCGAGCGCGCGCTCAAGGCCAAGGCCACCCGCACCGGACGCGTGTCGGCGCGGATCATCGACGACATGCTGGCCGGCATCATTCTCATCGACACCTGCGGTGCCGCCGTCGGCAAGTGCAACGGCCTGACCGTGCTGGAGGTCGGTGACTCGGCCTTCGGTGTGCCGGCGCGGATTTCCGCCACCGTCTATCCGGGCGGTAGCGGCATCGTCGACATCGAGCGTGAAGTCAGCCTTGGTCAGCCAATTCACTCCAAGGGCGTGATGATCCTCACCGGGTTCCTCGGCAGCCGCTACGCCCAGGAATTTCCGCTGGAGATTTCCGCCAGTATCGCCCTGGAACAGTCCTACGGTTACGTCGACGGCGATAGCGCCTCGCTCGGCGAGGTGTGCACGCTGATCTCGGCGTTGTCGCGCACCCCGCTCAAGCAGTGCTTCGCCATCACCGGGTCGATCAACCAGTTCGGCGAGGTGCAGGCGGTCGGCGGCGTCAACGAGAAGATCGAAGGCTTCTTCCGCCTGTGCGAGGCGCGCGGCCTAACTGGCGAGCAGGGGGTGATCATCCCGCACTCCAACGTCGCCAACTTGATGCTCGATGACCGTGTGCTGCAGGCGGTGCGTGCCGGCCAGTTCAACGTCTATGCCGTGCGCCATGTCGACGAGGCATTGAGCTTGCTGGTCGGCGAGGCGGCCGGGCACCCGGACGAAAAGGGTCGCTTCCCCAAAGGCAGCGTCAACGCCCGTGTGGTCGAGCGTTTGCGCGATATCGCCGAGATCGGGCTGGAAGAAGCGCTCAAGCCGGCCGACGCGGACAAGGCGAAAGCCGAAGCCGAGGCGGCAGCGGCGAAACCGGCCAAGGCGCCACGGCGCAAGAAAGGCGAGGGCGAAGGCGCAGCGAGCTGATCATATCTTGCACGATTGTCCCGGATTGCCCGGGACAGGCGCGCAGGCGTTCTTGCTCACGCCTCATACACAGAGTTATCCACAGATTGCATGGATAACTTTGGCCTTCACAGTGCGATCGTTCGGGGTGTAGGCTGGAGCCTGGATTCCGCGAGGGTCGCCGCCATGCCGCGCAGCCTCTGTCTCACCCGCCAATGCCTGGGCCTGGTCACCCGAATCGAGTGCGTGATCAAGCCACTGGCAGGAGACAACGGACGTTGGACACTGCTTTGCGCCGCCGGTATGTCGGGGGCGCAGCCTTCCGCGATCAAGGCGCAGGGCCCGTTCTATGGGCCCTCTGTCGCTGAAGGGGTGCTTACGGCGATTGCCGAGAGCCTAGTCCTGCAAGGCTACGTAGAATGCTACGAACCGCCGATCTGGTGTCTGCACTTGCAGGCCGAGTTGCGTCGTGTCAACGGCGAACGCCACAGCCATGGCGGTGTATTTCAGCCGCAGCCCGAGACTGACGGGCAGAGCTGAAACGCCTGAAACAAGGCGCGCCAGGGCCAGCTGGGCGAGACAGCAGGGCTGTGGTTATCCACAGTGCGTTGGGCATCTTCTGCTGATGCTGGGCGATGGGTATACTCGCCGCGATTTTCCCTCCCTCAGTGAGTTCTCCATGGAACGCTTCATCGAAAACACCATGTACGCATCGCGCTGGTTGCTGGCGCCGATCTACTTCGGTCTTTCTCTCGCCGTGCTCGCCTTGTCGGTCAAGTTCTTCCAAGAGCTTTATCACATCCTGCCGCAGATCTTTTCCCTGGCCGAAGCCGATGTGATCCTGAAGCTCCTGTCGCTGATCGACATGGCGCTGGTCGGTGGGCTCCTGGTGATGGTGATGCTGTCCGGCTACGAGAACTTCGTTTCACGCCTGGATATTCACGAAGGCACCGAGAAGCTGAGCTGGCTTGGCAAGATGGACTCCAGTTCGCTGAAGATGAAAGTGGCGGCGTCCATCGTGGCGATTTCCTCCATCCACCTGCTCAAGGTGTTCATGGATGCGAAGAACTACGATCTGGAGTACCTGAAATGGTACGTGATCATTCACCTGACCTTCGTTGGTTCTGCCTTCGCCATGGGCTATCTGGACAAGGTCACCAAGCACGACTGATCCGAAGCCGCCTCGCAACCGCCCGTCCGAACGTGACGGGCGTTTTGCTTTCTGGGCTTGAGCTTTTTCTTTATTGTACAAGAATTGCTTTTGTATAAGTTCTTGTATGGTTAAGGCCGAAGGCAAGCCTGATGAACCTGAATGATCTGTCCACCCACGCCCAAGCCGGGCGCGTCGACGAACTCAATCTGATCTCCCTAGAAGGTGGCATTTATCTGCTCGAAGCGCGGATGGAAGGACGTGCCCACCCGATTCTTACCGACCAGGGCAGTACGCTTAACCTGCGTTCGGTAGAACATGCGCGTGACGTGCTGCAGGAAATGCCGGCGCTGCCGTTCTTCCTGGTGCACAGCTCGGTACATGACGAGATGTGCGGCATGCCATCGGCTGACAATAGCCTGCGCGTACCCATCGCCTTCCGTTCTGGCTGGTGACGGCGACGTTCGCTGCAGCCGCCACGCTGCAGGGCAGGGCCCTGGCAGTTGTGGAGGTGAAGACCACGGGCGTGCATCCAGCGCGCGATGCCATCTGGGAGCTGGCGATCATTCAGGTCGATGCTGAGGGGTGTGTCGCAGAGCGCTTGCACTGGTTGTTCGAGCCAGGCGTCGCGTTGCCCCCGCAGTTGCTCAGTCTAAGTGGATTACACCCTCTGGAATTAAGTGGCCAGCCACGCATCGACAGCGAAGCGCGGGCGATAGCCGATGCCATTCGCGGCCGCGTGCTGATGGGCCATAACCTGCGCTTCAGCCTGGCGTTCTTGCGCCGAGTGCTGCCTGACTGGAAGACGCTGCGTCCGCCGCAGTTGTGCATCCTGCGCTTGGCCAGAGCGACGTTGCCGCAGTTGGCGAGCGCCGGCTTCGATGCGCTTTGTGCACATTTTGGCATTACGCGTTTCTTCCGCGATCGCGCCGTGCCGGATGCCGAGGCCGTGTTGACGCTGGCTCAGCACCTGCTGCAGGAGGTCGCGCCGACGGCTCTGGGGCATCAGCTGCGCAGCGCGGCGCGGCCCCCGTTGCTGGCCGCGGAGCGTTTCGCCCAGTTGCCGGAACGTCCGGGTGTGTATTACTTCCTGGGCGACGGTGGTGCGCAACTGTATTTGGGCAAGAGCCGCAATCTGCGCCGCCGGGTGATGTCGCACTTTCAGAACGATCATCGCGACCGCCGTAGCCTGCAGATGGTGCAGCAGATCCGCGATGTGCAGGTGGCTATCACGGCCGGTGAGCTGGGCGCTCTGCTGTTCGAGTCCGCCGAGATCAAGCGTCTGCAACCCCTGTACAACCGTCGTCTGCGCAAGCAGCGCGAGCTGTTGACCTGGGCGCTGGTGGGCGAGCCTGGCGATCTGCACATCGAACTGCTGCAGCACCAGGCGTTGAGCCCAGGGCTCAGGCATGCCGGTTTGTTCCGCTCGCGACATCACGCGCGTCAGTGGCTGCTTGAGCAGGCGCGGCAGCGACGCTTGTGCCTGCTTGTACTCGGTCTGGAGGAGGGCGAGGGTGCCTGCTTCGCCTATCAGCTTGGGCGCTGTGCGGGGGCGTGCTGTGGCGAGGAGTCGCGCCGGGTGCACGATGCGCGGCTGCTCGCCAGCGCCGAGCGCCTGCAAACCCAGGCTTGGCCATGGGCCGGACCGGTCGCGCTGGTCGAGCGCGATGACCGGCACGGCCTGACCCAGTGGCACGTGCTCGATCAATGGCGCCACCTTGGCACGGTAGATCGTTTCGAGCGGGCCGAGCCATTACTGACCAAGCGTCGTGGCGGCTTCAACCTCGACACCTATCACATCCTGCTCGGCCACCTGCGCCGCAACCCGAACATGGAGATCGTGCTGCTGTGACTGTTCGTCGTCTGATTCTCATACTGGGCGACCAGCTCACCCACGGCCTTGGTGCGTTGGAGGACATAGACCCAGCCCGTGATCACGTGCTGCTGGCCGAGGTGATGGAAGAGGCCTGCCATGTGCCGCATCACCCGAAGAAGATCGCGCTGATTTTCAGCGCCATGCGTCATTTCGCCGAAGCCTTGCGTGAGCAGGGCCTGCAGGTGCACTACGTGGCCCTGAATGATCCTGACAACACGGGTTCGTTGCCGGGCGAGCTGCTGCGCTGGACGCAACGGCTCGATCCTGCCGAGGTGCATCTGACTGAGTGCGGCGACTGGCGCCTGGAGCAGGCGCTGCGTCATTGTGGCGTGCCGATCCACTGGCATCAGGACAGCCGCTTTCTCTGCAGCCGCGATGCGTTCGCTGCCTGGGCCAAGGGGCGCAAGCAGTTGCGCATGGAGTTCTTCTACCGTGAGATGCGCCGTGACAGCGGGCTGCTGCTCAACCCTGACGGCACACCGGAGGGCGGTGCCTGGAACTTCGATGCGGACAACCGCAAGGCATTGCCCAAAGGCGTGTGTCCACCCGCGCAGCTGAGTATCGAGCCGGATGCCATCACCCGTGATGTGCTGGCGCTGGTCGAGCGGCGCTTCGCCAACCATTACGGCAGCCTGGAGGGTTTTGATTAGGCTATGTCTGAGTTAACTGTTGCATATCCCTATACCCCAACGCCTCTTTCAAGCAAATCAATGGGTTGAGCTGTGTTTTGTAGCGCTCAAGCAGGCGGCGCCAGCCCAGATAGTTCGTTAGGTACT
>NZ_NIUB01000054.1 GCF_002197815.1 Pseudomonas oleovorans subsp. oleovorans | reverse complement strand
TTCATCATGGCTCAAGGCTAACGCCTTATCAGAAGTCGAATATACGGAAGCAGTCGTACCTAGGTTCAGAGGCAGATTATTTCACTGGCAAAACGGGAGGAGTCCATATACGGATGCAATCCGGGGAAGGCGATGGCGAGATAAATCCCCTGAGGCAGGAGCCCGCTTGCGGGCGATGGCGGCTGACGTGATCGCCGGCAAGCCGGCTCCTACAGGTCAGGTTGCGGCGTTTATTCGGCATCGTGGGATGGTTAGAGCCAGGCGAAACCCGTCAGCCGGCCCCGGGCTTCACCAAGCTCATGCTGGACGTACCAGCATGCGCGGTAGGCGAATCAGGCCTGGATATTCGACGCCGGGTTGATCACTCGGCCCAGCCCCAGGTTGCGCAGCGCCAGGTGCAGGGTGCTGTAGATCAGGTGCGGGTTGTCCATGGTCATCACCTGCCCCAGCAGTTCCGTGGCCTTGCTCTGGGTGACCTGCCGCAGCAACCATTTCACCTTGGGCAGGTTGGTGGCGTTCATCGACAGCGAATCGAAGCCCATCGCCAGCAACAACACGGCAGCCGCCGGATCGCCCGCCATCTCACCGCAGATGCTCACCGGCTTGCCTTCGAGATGCGCGTCGTTGACCACTTTCTGCAAGGCCTGCAGCACCGCCGGGTGGAGGAAATCATAGAGATCCGCCACGCGCGGGTTGTTGCGGTCGACCGCCAGCAGGTATTGGGTCAGGTCGTTGGAGCCGACCGAGAGGAAATCGACCTGGCGCGCCAGTTCGCGGGTCTGATAAACGGCTGCCGGGATCTCGATCATCACGCCGATAGGCGGCAGTGGCACATCGGTACCCTCGTCACGCACCTCACCCCAGGCACGGTGGATCAGGTGCAGCGCCTCTTCCAGCTCCTGCGTGCCGGAAATCATCGGCAACAGGATGCGCAGGTTGTTCAGCCCCTCGCTGGCCTTGAGCATGGCGCGGGTCTGCACCAGGAAGATTTCCGGGTGATCGAGGGTCACGCGAATGCCGCGCCAGCCCAGGAAGGGGTTCTCTTCCTTGATCGGGAAGTAGGACAGCGCCTTGTCGCCACCGATGTCCAGGGTGCGCATGGTCACCGGCAGCGGATGGAAGGCCTGCAATTGCTCGCGGTAAGTAGCGAGCTGTTCCTTCTCGCTGGGAAAGCGTTCGTTGATCATGAACGGCACTTCGGTGCGGTACAGACCAACGCCCTCGGCGCCACGCTGCTGAGCGCGTGCAACGTCGGCAAGCAGGCCAGTGTTGACCCACAGCGGCATACGGTGGCCGTCGAGGGTCTCGCAGGGCAGCGCGCGCAGAGCGTCGAGCCCTTCGGTGAGCTGGCGCTCCTCCTCGAGCACCTCGGCGTACTGCTTGCTCAGCAGCTCGCTGGGGTTGGTGAAGACTTCGCCGTGGTAGCCGTCGACAATCAGTTTGATGCCGTCGATCTTCGAGTACGGCAGGTCGACCACACCCATGACCGTGGGAATACCCATGGCGCGGGCGAAAATCGCCACGTGGGAGTTGCCCGAACCGGTCACCGAGATCAGACCGACCAGTTTGCCTTCCGGCACCTCGCCGAGCATCGCCGGCGACAGCTCCTCGCTGACCAGGATGGTGTTATCCGGATAGACCAGCGTGGTCTTGCGTTCTTCCTGCAAGTAGGCGAGCAGGCGCCGACCGAGGTCGCGCACATCGGAGGCGCGTTCGCGCAGGTAAGCGTCATCCATCAGCTCGAAGCGCTTGACGTGGTCGAGCACCACCTGGCGCAAGGCGCCCTGCGCCCACTGACCGGTACGGATGACCTTGCGCACCTCGTTACCCAGTGCGGCGTCCTCAAGCATCATCAGGTAGACGTCGAACAGCGCGCGCTCTTCCTTGCGTAGCTGAGTGGCGAGTTTCTCGGACAGCTCCTGCATGTCCTCGCGCACCCAGCCCAGCGCCTTGTCGAACAGCTCCAGCTCGGCAGCGATGTCATCGACACTGCGGTCTGGAACCACATTCAGATCAGCCGGGGGCAGCACCACGACAGCAGTACCGACCGCTGCCCCCGGCGCACCCGGCACGCCGACGAACTTGGCCTCCTGCACGCCCTTGCCCTGGCGCCCCAGGCCGCGAATCGAGCCGGTCGCCTCGGCATGGGCGATAACGCCGGCGAGCTGCGCGCTCATGGTGACCAGGAAGGCTTCCTCGCCTTCGTCGAACTGGCGGCGCTCCTTCTGCTGCACCACCAGAACGCCCATCACCCGGCGGTGGTGGATGATCGGTGCACCGAGGAAGGAGGCGTAGCGTTCCTCGCCGGTCTCGGCAAAGTAGCGGTAGCGGGGATGGCTGGCAGCGTCTTCGAGGTTCAGCGGTTCTTCGCGGCTACCGACCAGGCCGACCAGACCTTCGCTGGGCGCCATGCTGACCTTGCCGATGGAGCGCTTGTTGAGGCCGTCGGTGGCCATCAACACGAAACGGTTGGTTTCCGGGTCGAGCAGGTAGACCGAGCAGACCTGGCTGCCCATCGCTTCCTTGACCCGCTGCACGATGATCGACAGCGCCGCCTTGAGATCCTTGGCGGCGTTTACTTCCTGGACGATCTTGCGCAGCGTATTGAGCATGCTCGATTGGGGTCCGTATCAGTCGCGCACTATAAGGCGCGGGGCAAGTTCCTTGAGCGCGCGACGGTAGACCTCGCGCTTGAATGTGACCACCTGGCCCAGCGGATACCAGTAGCTGACCCAGCGCCAGCCATCGAATTCGGGCTTGCCGGTCAGGTCCATGCGCACACGGTCTTCAGCCCCCGTCAGGCGCAGCAGAAACCACTTCTGCTTCTGCCCGATGCACAGCGGCTGACTGTGCGTGCGCACCAGACGCTGCGGCAAACGATAACGCAACCAGCCGCGGGTGCAGGCGAGGATCTTCACATCCTGCTCTTCGAGCCCGACCTCTTCATTCAGTTCACGGTAAAGCGCATCGATCGGCGATTCACGATCATTGATGCCACCCTGGGGAAACTGCCACGCATCCTGGTTGATACGCCTGGCCCAGAGCACCTGGCCGACATCATTGGTCAGGATGATGCCGACATTCGGGCGGAAACCATCAGAATCGATCACGGCAAGCAACCTCGTACACGCAAGTTCCGGCATTGTTCCACAAAGCCGGCGACAGCAGCAACGCGGGTTTAGGCGCTGTTTGAAAGCCCTGGCAAAGCGGCTATTCTGGCGCGCCTTCCCTTTCTACAGAACAGGTAACGAACCGTGCGCTTGGCCCTTTTCGATCTCGACAACACCCTGCTGGCTGGCGACAGCGATCACAGCTGGGGCGAATTCGTCTGCCAGCGCGGCCTGGTCGACGCGGCCGAGTACCTGGCGCGCAACGATGCCTTCTATGCCGATTACTGCGCCGGCAAGCTGGATGTGGTGGCTTATCAGAATTTCAGCCAGGCCATGTTCGGCCGCCACGACATGGCGCAACTGGCGCAGTGGCACCGCGAGTTCATGGCCGAGGTGATCGAGCCGATCATCCTGGCCAAGGGCGAGGCACTGCTGGCCGAACATCGTGCCGCTGGCGACAAGCTGGTGATCATCACCGCCACCAACCGCTTCGTCACCGCGCCCATCGCCGAGCGCCTGGGTGTGGAGACGTTGATCGCCACCGAATGCGGTATGCAGGACGGCCGCTATACCGGGCAGATCACCGGCACGCCGTGCTACCAGGGCGGCAAAGTGACCCGCTTGAACGAATGGCTGGCAGAAACGGGGTACAACCTCGATGGCGCCTACTTCTACAGCGACTCGTGCAATGACCTGCCGCTGCTGGAGGCCGTGGCCAACCCGGTGGCGGTCGACCCGGACGAGGTGCTGCGCGCCACCGCCATCGAGCGCGGCTGGCCGGTGATTTCGCTGCGTTAAGCGTCACCACCGAACGTAGGGTGCGCCGCACGCACCGCAAGCTCCATCGTCAACCGCCGGTGCGCACAGCCTGGGCGACCCCGCGACACCCTACAGGGCAGTTTCATCGAGCCACAAGCCCTCTCCCGCCCTTCGGGCACCCTCTCCCGGTGGGAGAGGGTCATCAGACGCCGCTCTGCGGCTACTTTAAGTGGGCTTGGCCCCCATCAACGCCATGATGACGATCAAGAGCAGCAGAATCAGCCCGGCATAGATCAGGCACAGACGCTTGAGCGATGTCGGCGCCGGTGTGTCGCCCAGCGCACGCCAGACCGCCAGGCGACCGGCCAGCAGCAAACCGAGCAGCATCATCAGCGCATAGAGAATGCTGCCCAGCACCAGCCAGGTCTGTCCCAGCGGCCAGCCGGCGGTGTCCACCAGCCAGTAGCCGGTAACCGGCAGGCTCAGCGCCAGCACGGCGAATGCCGGGAAGCTGAACAGCAGAGTCACGCGCAGCTTGCGCGCCAGCACGGCGGCATCGCCCCCGCGCTGCGCCTTGAACAGCATGACGCCATGGGCGATCAGGCCGAGCAGCAGCAACACGCCCGGGGCGCTGTGGAGAATACGGACCAGCAGGTAGTGTTCCATCGTGGTTTCCTTTTATTCGGCGATTAAGTAGGGCAGGTGCAACCCGCCAGAACGCGGCGGCGGGTTACACCCGCCCTACGGCTCGAAGGCAGCTTTCAACCCAGAAACAGGCGATAAGCCGGATTGTCGCTTTCATCCCAGTAGGGATAACCGATCGCGTCCAGCGCCGCCGGCACCAGATGGCGTTCGTCGTCCGGCACCTGCAGCGCCGCCAGTACGCGGCCATCGGCTGCGCCGTGGTTGCGGTAGTGGAACATCGAGATGTTCCAGCGCCCGCCCAGTTTCTGCAGGAAGTTGAACAGTGCGCCCGGCCGCTCGGGGAATTCGAAGCGCAGCACCATCTCGTTACCGACACCAGCGGCATGACCACCGACCATATGGCGGATATGCAATTTGGCCAGTTCGTTATCGGTCAGGTCCAGCACCGGGAAGCCCTGCGCACGCAGGCCCTCGACCAACGCCTGGCGCGGGTCATTCTCCGGATGGGTCTGCACGCCGACGAAGATGTGCGCTTCGCGGTCAGTGTGATAGCGATAGTTGAACTCGGTGATCTGGCGCTTGCCCACCGCCTCGCAGAAGGCCTTGAAACTGCCCGGCTGCTCGGGGATGGTCACGGCGATGATCGCTTCGCGCTTCTCGCCCAGCTCGGCGCGCTCGGCCACATGGCGCAGGCGATCGAAGTTGACGTTGGCGCCGGAATCGATGCCCACCAGCACTTCGCCTTTGGCGCCCTGGCGCTCGACGTATTTCTTGATCCCGGCCACGGCCAGCGCGCCGGCCGGCTCGGTGATCGAACGGGTATCGTCGTAGATGTCCTTGATTGCCGCACAGATTTCATCGGTGCTGACGGTGATCACTTCATCGACGTGATGCTTGCAGATATCGAAGGTGTGCTGGCCGATCTGCGCCACTGCCACGCCGTCGGCGAACAGCCCGACCATCGGTAGCACCACGCGCTCGCCCGCCGCCATCGCCTGCTGCAGGCAGTTGGAGTCGTCCGGCTCGACGCCGATCACCTTGATCTCCGGGCGCAGGTACTTCACATAAGCCGCGATGCCGGCGATCAGGCCGCCGCCGCCGACCGGGACGAAGATGGCGTCGACGTGCCCCTGATGCTGGCGCAGCACTTCCATGGCCACGGTGCCCTGCCCGGCGATCACCAGCGGATCGTCGTACGGGTGGATATAGGTGTAGCCCTTCTCCTCCACCAGCTTCAGCGAATGCGCCAGCGCCTCGGGAAAGGCGTCGCCGTGCAGCACCACCTTGCCGCCGCGCGAACGCACGCCCTGCACCTTCAGCTCCGGCGTGGTACGCGGCATGACGATGGTCGCCTTCACCCCCAGGTGCTTGGCGGCCAGGGCCAGGCCCTGGGCGTGATTGCCGGCCGAGGCGGTGACCACCCCGCGTGCCAGCTCTTCAGGGGACAGTTGCGCCAGCTTGTTGTAGGCGCCGCGAATCTTGAACGAGTACACCGGCTGCAGATCCTCGCGCTTGAGCAGAATCTGGCTGCCCAGCCGCTCACTAAGCTGGCGGGCGGGTTGCAGCGGGGTTTCCACCGCGACGTCATAAACGCGCGAGGTGAGGATCTTCTTCACGTACTGTTCGAGCATGGTGATTTCGCAGGCGTTCGGGCTTTGAGAGGACTGCCGAGTCTACCCCAGCGCCGCGCCGGACGACCATACGAAACGCGTGGGTTCTGCTCCGTCAGCACAGCACTTGCGGCTATAATTCGCGCCTACTTCCCCCACCTTCCCAGGCATTTCCCCGCGATGAACCAGGATCAGCTGAAACAGGCCGTGGCCCAGGCCGCCGTCGACCACATTCTCCCGCGCCTCGACAGCAAGAGCATCGTTGGCGTCGGCACCGGCTCCACCGCCAACTTCTTCATCGACGCACTGGCCAAGCACAAGATGGACTTCGATGGCGCCATCGCCAGCTCCGAAGCCACCGCTGCACGCCTGAAGGGCCATGGCATACCGGTCTACGACCTCAACAGCACCGCCGAGCTGGAGTTCTACGTCGATGGCACCGACGAAAGCGACGAACGCCTGCACCTGATCAAGGGCGGCGGCGCCGCACTGACCCGCGAGAAGATCGTCGCCGCCGTGGCCAGGACCTTCATCTGCATCGCCGACGCCAGCAAGCTGGTACCGGTGCTGGGTGCCTTCCCGCTGCCGGTGGAAGTCATCCCGATGGCCCGCAGCTATGTCGCCCGCCAGCTGGTGAAGCTGGGCGGCGACCCGGTGTACCGCGAAGGTGTGCTGACCGACAACGGCAACGTCATTCTCGACGTGCACAACCTGTCGATCACCGACCCGGTGAAGCTGGAAGCGGACATCAACGCCATCGTCGGCGTGGTCACCAACGGCCTGTTCGCCGCCCGCCCGGCCGACCTGCTGCTGCTCGGCACCGCCGAAGGCGTGAAAACGCTCAAGCGCTGAATCGGTGGGAGGCGCTTCAGCGGCGATTGTCGCGGCTGAAGCCCCTCCCACAGAGTCCTTTGTTCCACCCACTCTGATTTGCGCAGTCGGTGGCCCGAGTGCAATCCGAGTCTGCTGCGATTCGCCATGCGCACCGGAAACGGGCTACGGGTCGGGTGTTCACTTGCGCAACAAGCGCAAGCCGTTGAACACCACCATCAGGCTCACGCCCATATCGGCGAACACGGCCATCCACATGGTCGCCTCGCCCACCAGGGTCAGGGCCAGGAAGATCGCCTTGATGCCCAGGGCCAGGACGATGTTTTGTACCAGGATGGCGTGGGTCTGCCGCGACAGGCGAACGAAGGCCGGAATCTTGCGCAGGTCGTCGTCCATCAGTGCGACATCTGCCGTCTCGATGGCCGTGTCGGTGCCGGCGGCGCCCATGGCAAAGCCGATCTCGGCCTTGGCCAGGGCTGGCGCATCATTGATGCCGTCGCCGACCATGCCGACCACCCTGCCCTGTGCCTGACGCGCCTCGACCCAGGCCAGCTTGTCGGCTGGCAACAGGTCGCCACGTGCCTCGTCGACACCGACCTGTTCGGCAATGGCCGCGGCGGTATGGGCGTTGTCACCGCTGAGCATGCAGGTGCGCACACCCAGCTCGTGAAGTTCGGCGACTGCCTCGCGACTGCTCTGGCGCACCGTGTCGGCCACGGCGAAGAGCATCAGCGCGCGCTGTTCGTCGCACAGCACCACCACGCTCTTGCCCTGACGTTCCAGCGCCTCGAGGCGCTGCTCCAGTTGCGCCGAGCACAGCCCGAGGTCTTCGACCAGGCGGTGGTTGCCTATATAGAGAAGCGTGCCATCGATCCGACCTTTGCTACCCCGCCCGGGCAGTGCCTCGAAATCCTCGACATCGTGCAACGCCTGCCCCTGCTCTTCGGCACGCTGGGCCAACGCCCGGGAAACCGGGTGATCCGAGCGCGCGGCCAGGCTCGCCGCCCAAGTGGCGTGCAGCGGTTCATCCACTTCCAGCAAGTGGAGGCTGTCGGTCTGCACCGGCTTGCCATGGGTCAGCGTGCCGGTCTTGTCCAGCGCCAGCAGGGCCAGATGCCGCCCGTTCTCCAGATACACACCACCCTTGATCAGGATGCCCTTACGCGCAGCCGCCGCCAGGCCACTGACGATGGTCACCGGGGTGGAAATCACCAGCGCACAGGGGCAGGCCACCACCAGCAGGACCAGGGCGCGGTAGACCCAGTCGAGCCAGGCGCCACCGATGACCAGCGGAGGCACCACGGCCACCGCCAGGGCGAATGCGAACACCACCGGGGTATAGATGCGCGAGAACTGATCGACGAAACGCTGGGTCGGCGCGCGCGAGCCCTGCGCCTCCTCCACCGCATGGATGATGCGTGCCAGGGTGGTGTCACGTGCTGCCGCGCTTACGCGGAACTCCAGCGAGCCCGCCTCGTTGATGGTGCCAGCGAACACCGCGTCGCCCACACGCTTTTCCACCGGCAGGCTTTCCCCGGTGATCGGCGCCTGATTGACCGTCGAGCTGCCGCCGACCACCTCGCCATCGAGACTGATGCGCTCACCGGGGCGCACACGCACCACCGCGCCCAGCCCGACAGCCTGCACGTCGATCTCCTGCCAACTGCCATCGGCCTGCTGCACGGTAGCGCGCGGCGGCGCCAGATCCATCAGCCCGCGAATCGCATTGCGCGCCCGATCCAGCGAACGCGCCTCGATCAATTCGGCCAGGGTGAACAGCACCATGACCATCGCCGCTTCCGGCCACTGACCGATCAGCACCGCGCCGGTCACGGCGATGCTCATCAGGGCATTGATATTGAGGTTGCGGTTCTTCAGGGCGATCCAGCCCTTCTTGTAGGTGTTCAGCCCGCACATCAGGATGGCGGCAACGGCCAGCAGTGCCACCAGCCAGTCGGGGCCGAGCCCGGCGAAATGCACGATTTCCGAAGCAGTTGCCACCCCACCAGCCAGCGCCAGCGGCCACCACGGTTTTTTTGCCGGTGCAGCAGCCGGCTGCTGCGCAGTGCGATCATTTTCGACCTGCGGGGTGAACCCCAGCGCGCGGATGGCCGGCAGCACCTGCGCCAGCATTCCCTCGTCATGACTGACGGTGAGCACGCGCTGCAGCAGATTGAAATGCAGACCGGCCACGCCCGGTAGCCGACCCAGCGCGTCACGAATCAGGCGCTCTTCCGTGGGGCAATCCATCTGCTCGATGCGAATACGGGTATTGCACGCGCCCGTCAGCGCGGTGTCCGCTGGCTGCGGCACGGCCTCGTGATTGTGTCCAGCGTGATCGTGGACATGCTCAGGGTGAGCAAGTGGCTGTTGGTGCGAGTGATCGCAGCAGCGGCTCATGGCAAATCTCCGTCAGGTATCTATTGCCGAGTACACACCCTGTAGTCACTATAGGGTCAAGCACCTACGGAGCGATCCCATGAAAATCGGAGAATTGGCGAAAAAGGCCGGCTGCCGGGTAGAGACCGTACGCTACTACGAACGCGAAGGTCTGCTGCCGGCGCCCGCACGCAGCGAGGGCAACTACCGCCTGTACGGCGCCCAGCACCTGGAACGTCTGGTGTTCATCCGCAATTGCCGGACGCTGGACATGACCCTGGAAGAGATTCAACGACTGCTGGCTCTGCGTGACCTGCCCCACGAGAGCTGCGCCGGTATCAACAGCCTGGTAGACGAACATATCGAGCATGTTCAGGCGCGCATCGACAGCCTGCAGGCGCTACGTGATCAACTCACCGAGTTGCGCGACCGTTGCAACGACCCCAAGGGGGCGGAAGACTGCGGCATCCTGCGCCAGCTCAACGTCAGCGGCGGTGTGCAACTGCTACCGGACGATGGCCATACCCATGTCGGCAAGAGCCACTCGCATTGATGAACTACGCTTGCTGAGCATCGCTGCGGCATACCGCCGAGCGCTCAGGGAGAAATGAACATGTCTGGAAAGTTCGAGCTGAAGAAGGCCAAAGACGGTCAGTTCCACTTCAACCTGCTGGCGACCAATGGCCAGCCCATCCTCAGCAGCGAGATGTACAAGGCCAAGGACTCGGCGCTTAACGGCATCGAGTCGGTGAGGAAGAACTCACAACGCGAGGGCGCCTTCGAGATCAAGACCTCGAGCAACGATAAACACTACTTCCTGCTCATGGCCACCAACGGCCAGGTGGTCGGGCAAAGTCAGATGTATGCCAGCGCCGCCAGCTGCAAGAGCGGCATCGAGTCGGTGCAAAAAAATGCACCGAGCGCGGTGATCGACGACCAGACGAGTTAGTCGCCCTGCTTCCTGAACACATAGAACAGGTTCGGCTCACTGATCAGGTACAGGTTGCCGTCGTCATCCGTCGCTATTCCCTCGGCCTGCGGCACACTGCGCTGCAGGCCATGCTGGCCACGTAACAGCGACAATGTACTGATCGGCTTGCCGTCGGCATTGAGTTCGATTACCAGGCGCGACTCGTCCGACAGCGCCAACAGATGGCCGGTCGCGGCGTCGAAGTCCAGGCTGGAAAGGTCGCGCACGAACAACCGCGCATCGCGCTTCGGGTCGGTATTGACCTGCAGCACCAGTGGCTTGCTCTCGTCGACATGAGGGAAGCCCAGCACCTCGAAGATGCGCACCGGATCGCGCTCCTTGGCCACCAGCAGGCGCTGGTTCCGTGCGTCGTAGGCCAGGCCTTCGAAGCCCTTGTTGCCGTTGAGGCCGATACCCAGGGATAGCTGCTGGAAATCGGCGGCATCGATCACACGACTGTCATCGTCGATACGCACCTTGACCAGACGCTGCTCGCGCTCATCGGCGATCACGTAGACGCCAGGCGCGATGTATTCGATGGCTTCAGGGTCGCCGAAGCCTTCGAGATCGATGCTGCGCTTGAGCTCGCCCTGCAGGCTGATCTCGATCACCTTAGCCGGCTTGTTGGTGACGCTGAACAGGCTGCGCCGATCCGGATCGTAGGTCAGCGCCGACACATCGCTGATATCGGCAATGGGCTTGGCCTCGATCACCACGCGGTAGTCGCCCAGCCACAGCGACTGATCGCGCCACTGTGCACCATGCTGCCACTCCTGCACGGAGAACCAGGCTCGCTCGAACAGCCGATACTGCTGACCCAGCACGGCTCCACTCAACAACACGAACAACAGCAGATAAAGCCAGGGGTTGATGGAGAGCAGACGACGCATGATGATTTTCTCTGACTACCACGAAAAAGCCCGCCACGGGCTTGACGTGGCGGGCGGGCGGAATATCGCGATCAGTTGATCAGTTCGACACGATCGACATCGATCTCGCGGCTGTTGAAGTCCTTGTCGACTTCACCGGTCAGGCGCACCTTGGCGGTTTCCGAGACGGTCTGGCCCGGCCAGTCTTCGTCATCGATTTCCACCTGGATGGTGCCGGTAGCGTCCTTGAACTCGTAGAGTTCGTCCTGCAGGCGCTTGACGATCTGACCTTCCAGAACGACATGGGTGTCATCGGCAGCTTCCAGTGCAGCAGCCACGGTGGTGACCTGCGGGGTAGCGCCCGGGCCGGTGTAGCCAGTAGCGAAAGCGGCAGTGCTGAGCAGCGGCAGAACCATCAGAGCGAGAGCGGTACGTTTCATGGTGAGAACCTCGTTGTTCGTAAGTGACGGGTTCAGATTAGTGCCGCTAGCTGAAGCCAGACTGAATCGCGGCTTAAGCCAAACTGAATCCGTCCCCCCACTCAACTGGCATCCGGTTGCGGCTTGCTGAAGACGTAAAAAAGATTGGGCTCGGCGACGATATAGATGTTGCCGTCCTCGTCCATGGCCACACCCTCAGCCTGCTTGATGCCCTGATCCAGACCATTGAAGCCCGCATTGAGGCTGAGGAAACTGACCGGCTGACCAGCGCGGTCGATCTCCAGCAACATGCGCGACTCATCGGAGAGCACCAGTACGTGGCCCGTGCGCTCATCGACGCTCATCGAGGAAATGTCGCGCAGGCCGAGATTACCGGATGCCAACGGGTGCAAGCCCCCAACGTCATCGTCAGCTCCCGGGAACGGCATGCTGAACAACCCCAGCGGACTGCGCTCCTTGCCAAGCAGCAGGCTATGGCTACGTGAGTCCCAGCCGAGCCCTTCGAAACCCTTGTTGCCTGACTCGGCGAAGCCCAGGTCGAAGCCGGAGAAATCGGCCGCATTCAATTCGAGATCATCGTCGCCCAGGGTGAACGTGGTGAGCTGACGACGCCGCTCATCGACGATGGCCATCCGACCGTTATCCATCATCTCCACGCCCTCAGGGTCGGCGAAACCCTTTAGCTCGATGCGCCGCAGGACTTCACCCTCACGCGACAGCTCCACCAGCAGAGGATTCTTGCCGGTGACGGTGAACAAGGTGCCGGTCTGCGGGTTATAGGTCAGCCCCGAGGTCTCGTCCTTTTCCAGGCCGGCCAGCGCCTTGGCCTGGATCACCGCGCGATAACCGGGCAACCAGACACTGGCCAGGCGATCAACCAATGGCGTCGAGCGTTCCTGCAGCCATAACTGGGCGCGGTCATCCCAGTGCTGGGTCTGCGTCAGCGCACCCAAGGCGACGACTGCCAGGCCTGAAAGCCAGTAGCGGGGGCGGCGAATCTTACGAAGGAGAGCGGACATCGGCTACGGCTCGGCTGCATGATGGCAATCCGACATCCGCTGTCGAGAGGAGTTCCGCCGTCCAGAGGGGTGGACGGCGGCTGGCTTCAGCGCTCAGGCGCTGAGCGCGTCTTATAGCACGCGGCTGGTGAAGCGACTGTGACCGACCAGCTCCAACACCAGCTCGTCGCCCTTGTTCAGCGCACCAACACCGACCGGCGTACCGGTGAGGATCACGTCGCCCGGCTGCAGGGTAAAGTGCCCGGCCATGTGCTGGATCATGCTGACGATGGGGTTGAGCATGTCGCGGCTGTTGCCGTCCTGGCGGGTTTCACCGTTGATCACCAGGCGAATGCCGATATCGGCCAGGTCCTCGATGGCATCGCCGGGCACGAAGGGTGCCAGCACGCAGGCGCCGTCGAAACTCTTGGCGATTTCCCAGGGATAGCCCTTCTCCTTGAGCCTGGCCTGCACGTCGCGCAGGGTCAGGTCCAGCGCCGGCGCGAAACCGCTGATGGCGTCACGCACTTCTTCGGCATCCGGCTTTTTCGACAGTGGCTTGCCGATCAACACGGCGATTTCCGCCTCGTAATGCACCGAGCCGCGATCCTCGGGGATGACAAAGCCACCCTCTAGCGGCACCACGCAGGAGCCGGGTTTGATGAACAGCAGCGGCTCGCTGGGCACCGGGTTGTTCAGTTCGGCGGCATGCTCGGCGTAGTTGCGGCCGATGCAGACGACCTTGCCGAGCGGGAAGTGGACGGTGGTACCGTCGACATACTGGTGCTGATAGCTCATCACCGACTCCTGTGTTGTTCGTATTGTGGGCATCGCGGCTTGTGGCCGGTGCCGTACCTTAACCGACACATGGCCGGATACGAAAACGCCCGCTGTCAGGCGGGCGTCTGCGATCAGGCAAAGATCTTGCCGGGGTTCATGATGCCGTTGGGATCGAACACCGCCTTGATCGCTTTCATGCAGGCGATTTCTTCTGGCGAACGGCTGTAGTGCAGGTAGTCGCGCTTGGTCATGCCCACGCCATGCTCGGCACTGATCGAGCCGTTGTATTTCTGCACGGTCTCGAACACCCACTGGTTGACTACCGCGCACTTGGCGAAGAACTCGTCCTTGGACAGGTTATCGGGCTTCAAGATATTCAGATGCAGGTTGCCGTCACCGATATGGCCGAACCACACCACCTCGAAATCCGGGTAGTTGGCTTCGACGATGGCATCGATGTCCTTGAGGAAGGCCGGCACCTGGCTGACCGTGACGGAGATGTCGTTCTTGTACGGCGTCCAGTGGCTGATGGTTTCGGAGATATATTCGCGCAGCTTCCACAGGTTCTGCAGCTGCTGTTCGCTCTGGCTCATCACGCCATCGACCACCCAGCCCTGCTCGACGCAATGCTCGAAGGTTTCCAGCGCCTGGTTGGCCACTTCCTCGGTGCTGGCTTCGAATTCCAGCAGCGCATAGAAGGGGCATTCGCTTTCGAACGGTGCGGGGACGTCGCCACGGCCGAGCACCTTGGCCAGGGCCTTGTCGGAAAAGAACTCGAACGCGGTCAGGTCGAGCTTGCTCTGGAAAGCGTGCAGCACCGGCATGATCGAGTCGAAATCAGCGGTGCCGAGCACCATCGCGGTGAGGTTCTTCGGCGCGCGATCCAGGCGCATGGTCGCTTCGACCACGAAGCCCAGGGTGCCCTCGGCACCGATGAACAGCTGACGCAGGTCATAGCCAGTGGCGTTCTTGATCAGGTCCTTGTTCAGCTCCAGCAATTCGCCGGTGCCGGTCACGACCTTCAGGCCGGCCACCCAGTTGCGGGTCATGCCGTAGCGAATGACCTTGATCCCGCCGGCATTGGTGCCGATATTGCCGCCAATCTGGCTGGAGCCGCTGGAGGCGAAATCCACCGGGTAATACAGGCCTTTCTCTTCGGCGAACAGCTGCAGCTGCTTGGTCACCACGCCCGGCTGGCACACCGCCGCGCGGTCGTATTCGTTGAACGAGAGAATCTGGTTCATGTAGTCGAACGCCACCACCACTTCGCCATTGGCCGCGACCGCAGCCGCCGACAAACCGGTTCGGCCACCGGACGGCACCAGGGCGACCTTGTGCGCATTGGCCCAACGCACGATGGCCTGCACCTGCTCGGTAGTCTTGGGGAAGACGATTGCAGAGGGCGCCGGGGCGAAATGCTTGGTCCAGTCCTTGCCATAGGCCTCGAGGGAATCGGCGTCGGTCAGTACCTTGCCGGGTTCAACCAGGGTCTTCAGCTCTTCGATCTGGGCAGGGGTGGTCATCTACGGAACTCTCAAAGGATTCATGGTCGCCCTGAGAACCATTCAGGTCGCAACCGAGCATTGAAAAAGGCGAACATGCTAGCATACGCACCCCGTGAATCGAGCCATGCAGCGATCTGCGGGCGCCGGCTGAGTTTCTCAGCCCTTCCCTGACAACATCCCGTGGGACACAGGTACTCCGATGAGCAAGACCTCTCTGGACAAGAGCAAGATCAAGTTCCTTCTTCTCGAAGGCGTGCACCAGAACGCCGTAGACACGCTGAAGGCCGCCGGTTACACCAACATCGAGTACCTCAAAACCGCTCTGTCGGGCGATGAGCTGAAAGCGAAGATCGCCGATGCCCACTTCATCGGCATCCGCTCGCGCACCCAGCTGACGGCTGACGTCTTCGACTGCGCGAAAAAACTGGTCGCCGTCGGCTGCTTCTGCATCGGCACCAACCAGGTCGATCTGGACGCTGCCCGCGAACGCGGTATTGCCGTGTTCAACGCACCCTACTCCAACACCCGCTCGGTGGCCGAGCTGGTGCTGGCCGAAGCCATCCTGCTGCTGCGCGGCATCCCCGAGAAGAACGCCTCCTGCCATCGCGGTGGCTGGATCAAGTCGGCGGCCAACTCCTTCGAGATCCGCGGCAAGAAGCTGGGCATCATCGGCTACGGCTCGATCGGCACCCAGCTCTCGGTACTGGCCGAAGCGCTGGGCATGCAGGTGTTCTTCTACGACACCGTGACCAAGCTGCCGCTGGGCAACGCCACGCAGATCGGTGACCTGTACGAGCTGCTGGGCCTGTGCGATATCGTCTCGCTGCACGTGCCGGAGCTGCCGTCCACCCAGTGGATGATCGGCGAGAAGGAAATCCGCGCGATGAAGAAGGGCGGCATCCTGATCAACGCCGCGCGCGGTACCGTGGTCGAGCTGGATCACCTGGCCCAGGCGATCAAGGACGAGCACCTGATCGGTGCGGCCATCGACGTGTTCCCGGTCGAACCCAAGTCCAACGACGAAGAGTTCGAGAGCCCGCTGCGTGGCCTGGATCGCGTGATCCTGACCCCGCACATCGGTGGCTCCACCGCCGAAGCGCAGGCCAACATCGGCCTGGAAGTGGCCGAGAAGCTGGTCAAGTACAGCGACAACGGTACCTCGGTGTCCTCGGTCAACTTCCCTGAAGTGGCCCTGCCGGCACACCCAGGCAAGCACCGCCTGCTGCACATCCACCAGAACATTCCGGGCGTGATGAGCGACATCAACAAGGTGTTCGCCGACAACGGCATCAACATCTCCGGTCAGTTCCTGCAGACCAACGACAAGGTCGGCTACGTGGTGATCGACGTAGACGCCGAGTACTCCGACCTGGCGCTGGAGAAGCTGCAGCACGTCAATGGCACCATCCGCAGCCGCGTCCTGTTCTAAACCGGAGCGGCTGCGCGTCGGCGATACGGCGTTGGGAACAACCTCGGAGATGCTCATTTACTGACGTAAACTCCGCTCTCCTCGGTCGCTCCCGCCTTGTCTCGCTCTGGCTCGCGAGCCCCGAAGGTATGCAGAAATGAACAAAGGGAGGCTTCGGGCCTAATGCCAGTCAGTTAAGCCGTTGCACTCGATCTTTGTAGGAGCCGGCTTGCCGGCGATCCGCCATAAAAAGCATCGCCAGCAAGCTGGCTCCTACGAAAAGCGCCCCCCTCTACTGCAAGTAGGAGGGGGTGGTGACGAACTTATCTGATCAGCATTAGGCTTCGGGCCTCCCTTTCTCATTCCGTAGGGTGCGCCGCGCGCACCACCGTGCCCCGGATTGCATCCGGGCTACCTCAATCCCGCTCCAACCGCGCCAACTCGGCGGCCGCTTCGTCCAACTGCATTTCGTTGTACACCTTCACTCCAGCTCGTTTCAGCAGGGCAGCGGTCACGCCCTCGCCCGGCACTCGCACGCCGCTGAAGCTGCCGTCATAGTTTTCCAGATTGCCACACGAAGGGCTGCGCGCCTTCAGCAGTGCCAGGCGGATGTCGTGCTCGCGCACCAGCGCCAGCGCCTGTTCGGCGCCGTCGACGAATGCAGCCGTGACATCCTCGCCCTCGATCGTCAGTACCGGCAGCCGACCATCCAACACCGCACCACCCTGTCCATGGCGAATTTCCGCAGGCGGACGTGGCGTCGGCAGTCCACCCGCCACCTCCGGACACAGCGCCACCACCCGTCCTTCGTCCAGCCACAGCTGCAGCTGATCGAAAGGTCCGTGAGCACCACCGTCATAACGCACCCGATGCCCGAGCAGGCAGCGGCTGACCAATATCTTCTGCATCGCCCTCTCCATGACTGTCGCCAGACAGCCCGCAGACCTCAGAGTACCGCGCCACCCCGACGCCTGAACCAGCCGGTCAATGACAGTCGCTCGCGGGTGGCCGGCAGCACTTCGTGAGGCATCTCGGAAGATAGAAACAGCGCCAGTGTTCCAGCCTGAGGCAGTACGTCATGCTCCCGGCCATCGGCCAGATACAGGCGCAACGCCCCGCCGTGCTCGGCCTGCCACTCCTCATTCAGATAGAACACCGCCGACACCGTGCGGCGGTCGTCATCGCGAAAACGATCGAGATGGCGCTGGTAGAAGGCCCCCGGTGCATAGCAGGCGAAGTGGCATTCGTAGTCTTCGAGCCCCAGATAGAGCGCCTGGTTGAGTGCCTGGCGCAAACCGTCCATCAATTGCAGATACTGGTCACAGGCTTGGCTCTGGCCAGGTTCCAGCCATTGGATGCGATCGCCGCGAATCCCTTCCTGCACCTGCTGCGTGCCCCCGCGCCCAACGCCGGCGGCATTGAGTTCGCCATTCTGTGCACGCGTGCGACACTCGACGGCCAGTTCGCGGGTCAGAACTTCTGGGGCGAACAACGCCCGTTGCGACCAGCCCTGGCTGGCAAGGTCGTCGATAAGGCCGGAAATGAGGTCTTGCAGGCTGGATTCGGTCATGGCGGCGATTGTATCAGTGGCATGTCGTGACTCGACAAGCCTCCACCAGCCACCGAAAATAACCGGCCGCAACACCTGCGGCCGACCAGGAAAGTTTGCCAAGGAGTTCTCGATGCGCGTTCTGTTTGCCCTGTTGCTGATTGGCCTGACCTTGCCGGCCCTGGCAGACGACCACCTGCGCCTGTATCAGGCTGCCGGCTGGCCGCAACAGCGTGAACATTTCAATCAGGCGCTCGACGCGGCTCAGCAGCGCTACCGCAGCACTCTGCCACCGGCGGTGTTTCAGGCGCTGGTGGATAACAGCAATCGCCGCTTTGCTGCTGCCGCCATCGACCAGCGCGCGCAGCACAGCCTGCGCATGGGGCTGGCCGACCCGCAGCCGGCGCTGGCCTTCTTCGAATCCGCGCTGGGCCGCAAGATCGTTGCCGCCGAGACGCTGGCCACCCGTAGCGACCAATTGGCCAAATACGCCAATGGCCTGCCACGCACCGATGCCGATGCCACTCGCCGCCTACTGATTCGTCACCTGGCCCAGGCCATTCCCGCCAAGGAAGCGGGGGCTGAAGTCAGCCTGGCGCTGGCCGGCGTGGCAGCCGACAGCCTCAGCCAGATGATTCCCGGCCTGCTCGGCGGCAGTCAGGCTCAGGGGTTGCTCAATGGCCAGCGTGAGCGCCTGATGACGCAGATCGAACAGGATCTCGACAACACCCTGCTGCACGTCTATCGCGAGCTGAGCGACCCCGAGCTGGAGCAGTTCGTCGAATTCGCCCAGTCGGAGGCGGGCAAAGCCTATTACCAGGCCGCCCTGCAGGCGCTGCGCGCAGGCCTTGCAGTAGGCATGAGCAGCAACGAGCTGGAGCCGGCATCGCAGGGCATATAACAGCCTGTAGCCTGGGTTGGGCGCAGCGAAACCCAGGCCATTTGATTAATGCCCGTCAGTTAAGCATCGACGCTGCGAATGTGTAGGAGCGGCGCCCCGCCGCGAACCAGGGCGGTGCGCAATTGGAAAGCTTCGCCCCGGGGCGGGGCTCCTGCGAAAGGCCGCTTTTGCAACCTTATCTGATCGGTATTGGGCCATCTGATGGGTTTCGCGTTGTTCTCCCCATCTACGATGCTCCTTGGTGCCGGCAGAACCTACGCCAATCGCTCGCGCAGAAAGTCGAAATAGTGCTTACGCAACGTCTCGTTCTCGTTCGCCAGGTGATGGCGGGCGTCTGCCAATCGCAGGATCTGCGGCTGATGGAACTTGTCCTGCAGCACCTCGAGGTTGTAGCGCCAGTCCACGGTCATGTCCGCCTCACCCTGAATGATCAGCGGGCTGTGCGTGCTGCGCCCGGCCGCTTCGATATGCGGCACCCACTTGGCCAATGCCCCCACCCAGGCAGTCGGCAGGCTGCGCGGCTGCAGGGGATCGAGGTTGTGCACGAAGTCGATGAAGGTGGCGTCGCTGGAGTTCTCGCTGAAGCGCCGCGGAATTTCCCGAACGAAGGGACTGAGCATCCGATAGCTGAGCTTCGACCAGGCCCAGGCGCGCGGCCGCACCAGTGGTGCCAGGAGAATGCTCTGCCCGAGCTCCGGGCGCTTGCCGTCGGCGAGCAGATAATCCAGCAGAATCGCCCCCCCCGTACTCTGCCCACAGAGATGCCAGGGCTGCGGCAGCCCCAGCTCGCTGGCCTGCTCGAACAAACCAGCCAGCACCTGCTGATACTCGGCAAAATCACCGATGCTGGCACGCGCGCCGCTGGACAAGCCGTGCCCCGGCAGGTCGCAGGCGAGCACGGCAAAATTCATGCTCAGCGCCCAGTCGACCACATGTCGGTACAGGCCCATATGGTCGTAATAGCCGTGCAGCAACAGCAGGGTGCCCTGCGGCTCGGCCGGCGCCCACAGCTGCACGGCGATCTGGTAGCCGGCGGCATTGAAGCTGCCGAGACGGTTGTCCAGCCCGGCAAAGCGCGCAGACAAGTCAAAACCGTAGAAGCTGCGATACGCCTGCAGCGCCGGCAAATCCAGGTGCGCTGCGGCCAAGGGTCGCAGCAGAGGGCGCAAGTGATCGGGCTGAAACGGCTCTGACATAGGGCTTTCCATAAGTTGCAGGATGCGCGCGGACGATCCCGACGACATCTCCTCGAATGCTGCGATATTCAGCTGCCCGGCGCATCGTGGCAAGCTACACGCCCTTTTTACGCCCGGCCCGCCCATGCTCCGCCTGTCCCGCAAGAACCTGCTCATCGCCCTGCTCGCCCTGGCCTGGCTGGCCGGTATGGCGCTGGCTTACCGCTGGTTCGAAACGCGCTACCTGCGCACCTTCGACGAGCGAGCAGCAGTGTTCTCCGGCGCCGAACTGCAGCTACCCACTGAACTGAGCGGCCCCGGCGCGATCCGCCTGGTGCATTTCTGGGACCCGGCCTGCCCATGCAATGTCGGCAACCAGCAGCACCTTGCCGAACTGATCGAACACTACACGCCAAAGGGCGTGCAATTTCATGTCGTACAGAAGCCCGGTAGTCAGGGCCGCCTGCCCGCCGAACTGGCCGCGCTGCACCCCATCGATGAGCTACCCGGCAGCGCCAATCTGCCGGCCAGCCCCGCCGTGGCGATCTGGGACAGACAGGGCCAGCTGGCCTACTTCGGCCCCTACAGCGAAGGCCTGGTGTGCAACTCGAGCAACAGCTTCATCGAACCCATACTCGAAGCCCTGGCCGCTGGGCGCCGGGTCGACGCCAGCAACACCCTGGCGGTGGGCTGCTTCTGCGACTGGGCCGCGCCGACCAGCAACTGACGAGGCCCGAGCAACAGCCGCCTGTCGCGCTTACCGGTCGATTAGCTCTGTTTGACGCGGCGTAACCCACCATCGGCGCAATACGAGCCACCGCCTGGTGGGTTACGCGACGCACCACCTCCGCGGCGTTTGTCGATCCACCTCCAGCGTCGCTAACCCACCCTACGAACGCTCTTCACTCGCCAGTCGTTCCGTGGCGCGATACAGGCCGCGCGGCGTCCCGCCCTGCCAGCGTCGAAAGGCGCGGTAGAACGGCGACAGCTCGGCGAAACCGCAGGCGCGCGCCACCTCGCGTACGCCCAGGCCTTGATCCAGCAGGCGCAGCGCACGTAGGCGCCGCACCTCATCGTGCAGTGCGCGAAAACTGCTGCCCTGCTCGCTCAGCGAACGTTGCAAGGCACCGCGATTGCTGCCAAGCGCCAGTGCACAGGCCTCCAGGCTGCAGGTCGTACCCCCTAGATTGACCTCCAGCCAGTAGCGCACCCGCGCCAGCAACTGGTTCTCCACCAACCCTGCCAACTGCTTCTCGGCTTCTTCGCTGAGCACCTCGAACAGGCGCGGGCTGGCACTGCGCGAGGGTCGCGAGAGCAGCGCACGCGGCAGGATCAGCACGTCATGGGGGCGCGAGAACCGTGGCTCGACACCGAGCAGGCGGCGATGCTCGGCAAGCTTGCGCGGCGCCCGGTGGCGAAACTCGACGCCCATCAACGGCAACTCGCCGCCAGCGGCCGACGCCAGCATCTTGCTCAGCAGCACGGCCAGGCACTCCATCTGCTGACGCAGCGAGCCAACCTCGCGGTAGTTGAGATCGATCACCAGGTGCGCCTCGTCTCCCTGCTCTTGCAGTCGCGCGGCAAAACCACCGGAGAGGATGTGCTGGAAGCGCACGAAGGCTTGCAAGCCCTGACGCAGATCACGCGCTGCCAGCAGCAGATAGCTGACCACATCCATCGGCCGTGGCTGCATGACCTCGCCCAGGTGCAGACCGATATCGGCGTCACCGCTGATGCCCTCCAGCGCCTGCCAGAAGCGCGGCGCGTTGTCGTGCTCCTCGCGCGCTTCCAGCAACGGCGCCGCCAGGGCCACACCAGCGTAGGCCCGACGGTAGGTGTCGGTCGGGTCGAGCCCCAGCGCCGCCAGGGCCTCGTAGAGCAGCCGACGTAGGGTCGAGGAATGAGTAAGGGCGACGAAGGCGTTATCGACCATGGCGATCTCTGGCAAATATTGACCATAGACTTTCAGCATTGAGGCATATGGTCAATGCCGCCGCCCACGCGCCTGAGCAAAATGCCTGCACGCTTGCCCCACAACAATAAGGATCGCTGGATGAAACGTTCCCTGACCGCCCTTGCGCTGGTGATTGCAGCCGCAGCTGGCGGCCTGACCTGGTACCTGCATGACAAGCAACCGCAACGCGATGGCGAGTTGGTACTCGGCGCGCTGCAGGCGCCGGTCACGGTCGACTACGACGAGCGCGGCGTGCCGCACATCCGCGCCGAGAACGAGGCGGACATGTACCGCGCTCTGGGTTTCGTGCTCGCCCAGGATCGACTGTTCCAGATGGAGCTGCTGCGGCGTCTGGCGCGCGGCGAACTGGCCGAAGTGCTCGGCGAAAAGCTGGTGCCCACCGACCGCCTGTTCCGCACCCTGGAAATAGGCCGCCATGCCGATGCCTACGCCGCCCGCCTGGACGCAGGCAGCCCATCCACCCAGGCGCTGCAGCACTATCTCGAAGGGGTCAATCAGTACCAGGCCAGCCGCCCACGTCCGCTGGAGTTCGATCTGCTGGGCATCGAGCCACGCCCTTTCACCATGGCCGATACGCTCAGCGTCGCCGGCTACATGGCCTACAGCTTCGCCGCGGCCCTGCGCACCGAACCGGTGATGACCCATGTCCGCAACGAGCTGGGCGCTGACTACCTCCAGCTGTTCGATCTCGACTGGCATCCACAGGGCGTACTCGCCAACACGCTGAATACCGGTGACTGGCAGGATCTGTCAGCTCTGGCACAACTCAGCAATGGCGCCCTGGCAGGCAGCGGTCTGCCCCAGTTCGAGGGTAGCAATGCCTGGGTCGTCTCCGGCAGCCGCACGGCCAGCGGCAAGCCACTGCTGGCCGGCGACCCGCACATTCGCTTCTCGCTGCCAGCCGTGTGGTACGAGGCCCATCTGCAAGCGCCCGGTTACGAGCTGTATGGCTACCACCACGCGCTGGTACCCAGCGCCATGCTCGGCCATAACCGCGACTTCGCCTGGAGCCTGACCATGTTCCAGAATGACGACCTCGACCTGATCGCCGAGCGCGTCAACCCGGACAACGCCAATCAGGTCTGGTACCGGGGCAACTGGGTCGACCTCGAGCAGCGCACGGAAACCATCCAGGTCAAGGACGCCGAACCGGTGCAGCTCACCCTGCGGCGCTCGCCGCACGGGCCGATCATCAACGATGCCCTGGGCCAGACCAGTGGCAGCACGCCCATCGCCATGTGGTGGGCCTTCCTCGAAACCGACAACCCGATGCTCGACGCTTTCTACAAGCTCAACCGTGCCGACACCCTGGACAAGGCCCGCACCGCCGTCGAGAAAATCGAAGCCCCCGGCCTCAACGTGGTCTGGGCCAGTGCCAGCGGCGATATTGGCTGGTGGGCCGCAGCCAAGCTGCCGCTGCGCCCGGCCGGCGTCAACCCGACCTTCATTCTCGATGGCGCCAGCGGTGAAGCGGACAAGCTCGGCTATCACCCCTTCAGCGCCAACCCGCAGGAAGAGAACCCAGAGCGCGGCTACATCCTCTCGGCCAACTACCAGCCCGTGCCGGCCAGCGGCATTCAGATTCCCGGTTACTACAACCTGCCGGATCGTGGCCAGCGCCTGAACCAGCGCCTGAGCGACGCCTCGGTGAAATGGGATACGCAGAACAGCCAGGCGCTGCAGCTCGACCCCGGTACCGGCTACGGCCCGCGCCTGCTGGCGCCGATCCTCGACGAACTGCGCGCCGCAGCGGCGAACGATGAGGAGCGCGCACTGGCGGAGCAACTGGCCAAGTGGAATGGCGACCATGCACTCGATTCCGTGGCCGCTACCCTGTTCAACCAGCTGATCTATCAGCTTGCTCGCGAAGCCATGGCCGACGAGCTGGGCGAGGTGTTCTTCGACAGCCTGCTGCAAACCCGCGTGCTCGACACGGCCCTGCCGCGCCTGACCGCCAATGCCGATTCACCCTGGTGGAATCGCCAGGGCAGCGAGCAGCGCGAGAGCCGCGCGCAGATCGTCGCCGACGCCTGGCGCGCCAGCCTGGAGCACCTGCGCAGTGTTCTCGGCGATGATCCCGCAGCCTGGGCCTGGGGCCGTGGTCATACCCTTACTCATAGCCACCCGCTTGGCCAACAGCAGCCACTGGCCTGGCTGCTGAACATCGGCCCATTCGCCGCACCAGGCGGCCATGAAACGCCGAACAACTTCTCGCACAAGGTTGGCCCGGCGCCCTGGCCCGTGGTCTATGGCCCTTCCACCCGACGACTGGTCGACCTGGCCGATGCCGACAAGGCGCTGGGCGGCATTCCCGTCGGCCAGAGCGGCGTGCCGTTCGACGCGCATTACGGCGATCAGGCGGCGCCCCATGTGGCCGGCAAGTATCAGCCACAGCACCTGAGCGAGGCCGACGTCAAAGCCAACCGCCAGGGCACGCTGAAACTGCTACCACGCTGAGCCCCCATCCAGCCCCCAGAACAGCGTGGTGCGCCAGCGGTGCATCACGCTGCACGCTGGTGCACCGTGGCGTCGCAACTGGCGCCGCAGCCCTCGCCCGCGGGCCTCAAACCCAGCGAAATAGCGCCTTCCCGCTGCGACAATAAAATTGGCACACGCCCTGCATAAGCTAAGGCAATCCCAGTTTCGGGGACCTTGGTACAGGCAGGCCGGGGAATCCCCTTCTTTATTCGACGCCACCGCGCGTCATGTGTAACGCGCCGTTGCTCTGCCCATGAGCGCGGCGCCACCCGTTTCGGGGACCTTGGTACAGGCAGGCCGGGGAATCCCCTTCTTTATTTGGGACGCAGCGTCAGGCGCGCCCGCCAACGTCCATCCTCTTGCGCACCGCGCCACTCCCCGTCCAGCGGACGGGGTGACACCAGCACCAGCAGCAGATCCCGTCCGTCGCGCTCCACGCGCCAGTTCACCAGCCCCAACGGCAGTTTCAATTGCCCCTCACGCACCCGCCCGTAGGCATCCGCGTAGCGATACACCAGGGCGCCGTCGACATGTTCGGCCTGCGCCTGTGGCTCACGGTTGAACCAGAGCTGCAACCCCTGTTCCCAGGCCTCGGCATCCTCGATACGCAGACGTGGTGGATCGAACACGCGGCCGATCATCATGCCGACGAGAAAGGCGATCAGCATCACCGATGCCACGAAACGCCAGCGCAAACGCGGCCGTGGATCTTCTGGCGGCGTAGAATGGCGCTCGTCCCAGCGCTCGGAGTGTTGCATGTTCCACGTCATCCTCTTTCAACCGGAAATTCCGCCCAATACCGGCAACATTATCAGGCTGTGCGCCAACAGCGGCTGCCAGCTGCACCTGATCGAGCCGCTGGGCTTCGAACTGGACGACAAGCGCCTGCGCCGCGCCGGCCTGGATTATCACGAATACGCCACCCTCAAGCGCCACCCGGACCTGCAGAGCTGCCTCGACAGCCTTGGCCAGCCGCGCCTGTTCGCCTTCACCACCAAGGGTTCGCAACCGTTCCACGAGATCGCCTACCAACCCGGCGACGCGTTTCTGTTCGGCCCGGAAAGCCGTGGCCTGCCCGTGGACGTACGTAACGCGCTGCCACCGGAGCAGCGCGTACGCTTGCCGATGCGCGCCGGTTGCCGCAGCCTGAATCTCTCCAACACCGTGGCGGTGACGGTTTATGAAGCCTGGCGGCAGAACGGCTTCGCCGAAGCCGAGTGAGGCGCGCACCCTGCCCCAACCATCCCACGATGCCGAATAAACGCCGCAACCCGACCTGTAGGAGCCGGCTTGCCGGCGATCAGGTCGCCGCCATCGCCCGCAAGCGGGCTCCTACAACGCATGCAGGTAGCCTGGGTTGAGCTCGGCAAAACCCGGGGCCGCCTGATGGGTCATTCTTATGCTCTGCCTGCGCCACCCGGCATGAAGTGGGCGTTGCAAACACTGGTAACCCTGCAGAGCGTGGGCAGCACCGGTTATAGAAACCGGCTCATGTCGCCCCTGAAAAAGCAAAACGCCGCGCTCCCTCGGAGGGAGTCGCGGCGTTTTTCCAGCGATATGACGCTTATTGCGCAGCGGTTTCGCCGGCTTGCTGCATGCGCTGCAGCTCCTGGGCGTACAGCGCGTCGAAGTTCACCGGCGACAGCATCAGGGCCGGGAACGAGCCGCGGATCACCAGGCTGTCCAGCGCTTCACGGGCGTACGGGAACAGGATGTTCGGGCAGAAGGCACCGAGGGTGTGGCTCATCGAGGCAGCGTCCAGGCCCTTGATCAGGAAGATGCCGGCCTGCTGCACTTCAGCGATGAAGGCGACTTCTTCGCCGTTCTTGACCGTCACCGACAGGGTCAGCACCACCTCGTGGAAGTCGCCTTCCAGGGCCTTCTGGCGGGTGTTCAGATCCAGGCCGACGCTCGGCGTCCACTCCTGACGGAAGATTTCCGGGCTCTTCGGCGCTTCGAAGGACAGGTCCTTGACGTAGATGCGTTGCAGGGAGAATTGCGGATTCTGCGAATCGGCAGCGGCTGCGCCGCTGTTGGCTTGCTCGGTCATGACGTTTGCCTTCCTTAACGTTGAGGTTTCAAGCGGGGCTCTGCAGCAGGGCGTCGAGCTTGCCGGCGCGCTCCAGGGCGTAGAGGTCGTCACAGCCACCCACATGGGTACTGCCGATCCAGATTTGCGGCACCGAGGTGCGGCCAGCCTTGCGGGTCATCTCCGCGCGAATGGCCGGCTGGCCGTCGACGCGAATTTCCTCGAAGTCCACCCCTTTACTGGCCAGCAGCTGCTTGGCGCGCATGCAGTAGGGACACCAGTCGCTGGAGTACACGACCACGCTGGTCATGTCACTTCACCAGCGGCAGGTTGTCGCCACGCCAGGTGGCGATGCCACCGGACAGCTTGGCGACGGTAAAACCGGCTTTCTTCAGCTCGCGGGCGACGCTGCCGGCATGCTGCCCCATGGCGTCGACGACGACGATGGTCTTGGCCTTGTGCTTTTCCAGCTCGGCGATACGTGCCACCACCTTGTCGTAAGGGATGTGCAGCGAATCGACGATATGCCCGGCGGAGAAGTCCTTCTGCGCGCGCACGTCGAGCACCACGCCCTTGCCGCTATTGACCAGCGCGGTGAGCTCGCGGCTCGACAGGCTCTGCCCACCCTTGCGCATTTCGGTGACGATCAGCAACACCAGCAGAACGGCGAACATGCCGCTCAGTACATAGTGATTAATGATGAATTCAATCAGGTTGGCGAACATCTATATGGCCCAGGACGGTAAGTCGGGTAGGGATAGGCCATTGCTGGCCCATCCCCCCCTAAGAACCGTACGTGCGGCTTTCACCGCATACGGCTCAAGCTTACGAAAAAACCAAGTAGCTTGGCCGGCAACGTACGAAGTGTTGCGTCGGATTCTACAGCTATAAGCCGCTGAATCGTAGAGTTACCTCTTGGCGCTGGCTGTGAACCAGCGCATGGCAGTTGGGATGAAGCAGTGTGCGATTACGTAAAGTATCCGAACCGCCGTCCACACGCCTGATGACGTGGTGATCGTGCCAGCCCGTTTCCTTACTCACCGCTTGCCCGCAAAGGGCACAAAGCCCCTTCTGTCTGCGGAAGATACTGAGTATTTGCCCCCGATAACGCAGCTTGTGCTGCATCCGTTGAACCCTCAGCGCCTCCCACTTCAGCTCGTGCGCCACATCATAGGGGTTGTAAGCCCCGGGTAGACGCTTGTGACGCACGATTGCGGTTCCCGCCAACAGGTATAGCCGGCGGTACTGCTTTTCTCCCTCACCATTCTTGTAGGGGTACGCGAACACCCAGCTCTGTCCGCCTATGGATCGGAAGTATTTATTCCTGATCCAATCAGCCGACTTCCTCGGATGCCTACGTTTCGCCCACCTCCAGATTCGCCAAAAGATCAGATGATCCAGCTTGCTGAAGGTTTGTTTTGCCA
>NZ_NIUB01000053.1 GCF_002197815.1 Pseudomonas oleovorans subsp. oleovorans | reverse complement strand
CTGGTTCTTCGGCTGCGAGGGGGATGCAGACGAACTTGGCGCAATCTTCATGCAGGCAGCACACGCGGTACGCCTGATGTTCGTCTTGCGGGACGGCCACATGGATTTCATGCCCAACGATGGTGTGGGGATTCTCGTTGACGAATCGTGAGACGCATTCCTGAGCCCAGCCCCCCAGCTTCACGGTGGTGTCGATCACGGCAACGGCATTGGTCGGCATGATCGGGGCAGTCTCGATGGCGTTGCGCAGGTTCTTGATACGGGCGCGGTAGCTGCCCGGCTCGCGCAGTTCTGCTTGCCAAAGATCACGGACATAGTTGCCGATGATCTTGTAGTCCCCACCACGGTTACGCCAGTCGCCATTCTGGTCTTTGACGGCCACGTCCTCGCGATGCTTGAACAGACGCATGCACTCATGCGTTTCAAGCTCGAAGGTTTTGGCCTTCGCGGGTGCATAGCCCAATTCAGGATCGCGCAGGCCGTAAATCGGGGCGGAGCCCCTGATGATGCGCCACGCGCCCACGTTGCCGTCATAGATGCTGGCCAGCAGCTCGCCGTGTTCGTACAGGCTGACGGTCAGCTTCTCGCCGTTCTCCAGCTGTGTGGCTTCTGCCTCGAAGCCATTGGCGGTCAGACGCTCTTTGATCTTGTCGAACTCGTCTTGGGGAATCGTGGAGTACATGCTGTCGCCTTTCTCCAGCTCGAAGCTTTGATCCTTGAACGATACCGGGTTGGCCAGCTCCTTGAGCCAGCCCTGGATGTACCCCTCGGGGGTAATGTCACGCCCGCCAGCTCCCTTGAGCATGCCGCCCTCGCAGCAGCCAGCTGAGCGGAAGATGCCGCGCATGATGTTGGCAATTTCGCCGATCAGCAGGCAGCCCCACTGCGGAGTTCGCGGGTAGCAGTTGGACTCGTAGGTTTCCTCGAACAGCACGTACATGGTCTTGCCGCTGGTAGTCTTGAACGCTGCTACCTGCTTGCCAGTCGATACGGTGGAGCCCATGGTGATTCCCCTTGTCTGGTAGGGCGGTTCGCCCTCGTTTCGGATGTGGCCAGTATCTAAGGGGAGGGGCTGTGTCATCGGGGCGGTTGGGCAAAACATGAAAAATGCCCGTCTCCCAACGCCGGGATCGAGATTCCATAGTGTTCATCCGCAACAGGAACCGGAATGTTTGCGCGAAGACCGCAGGTTTAGTTCAGTCGGTTACGCCCGATAAGATTGAGCATGCCCATCCAGTCATTCGTGCTGGTCATCAGCAAAATGGATTCAGCGAGCTTCTTACCTTCTTCCTGGGTAATCTTCCTTTCCGCCGCTTTGATCAGCTGGTCAAGAGCGCCTTCCAGCCCGCCAAGCTCCCGCGCCTCAACAAGATTTTCAATTGCTTGCAGTGCGACTTTGCGTTGGTCATCTGACAGGTTGCTGAAAGATTGGAGAAGATCAACTTCGTCCGGGGAGCACGGGTGGGATTCGGGGAAGTCGGCATTCGACATAGGGAATTCCTGTGTGGGCAGCAGGGGAGTCTGGTAAAGAGCACAATTTAGACATATCGGGTTAAACCCATATACCTGGGCAGTGGTGAAATAGCCGGTGGGGCGGCTGGCGTTGCCAGCATACCAACCCAGTTTCGGGGCGCGGCGGCGCAGGTAACGGCCAACGAAAGAGTGCCCCTCGCACTTGTACAGCTTGAGCTGCGGCGAGACGCGGTAACGGTTGTTGGCAATCGCCTCGATCTACACACGGGGCGAGGCAAGGGTGGTCAGGTCAATGTCGCTATCGAGTTCGGCGGCAAACTGGTGGCTGCGCATGGGGTGTCTCCAGCGATGGTTGCGTGAGGGGATCGTCGATCCCCAGATTAAGATTCGATGATTGTTGCTGGCGCCGGTTAAAGAGCATCTTCGCAGACAAGCGACCAGTAGAGGACTTCTAGAGCCGGCTTCTGGTTTTCGAGCGTCAAGCTAAGGTTCTCGGCAGCGACGGCAAAAGCCTTCTCATAAAAATCGAAGAATTCAGCGAAGCTCCAGAATCGTTCCTGATCGATGAGCACCGCCTCCTTGATTTCTTCGGTAATGGCGTCGAAGTCAGGCAGCTCTCCCTGATCTACGGTGCCGGACTGGACAAGTTCTGCCACCTTTGCTTCGTAGGTGCTCTTGAAGTCCACGACGAAGAACCCTTCGCGCACAAGCGCAGCGAAGGCAATCTCCAGCGCGGGCTTGTGGTGCTCGGCGCTGGTTTCCTCGTCCATCTGGTCATAGGCGGTAGTCACGTCCCACCACGCGAAGAAGTGCTCGAAGTCAGGGAAGCTAAGCTGTTCGTCGTCCACGGTGTCCTTGATGGTCTGCATCAGCTCTTGGAGCGACGGGAGTTCGTCGCCCTCGATGAGGGCTTGTGCTGCCATTGCAGCGAGAGTGTCGGTGTAGCGTTGTTCAAGATAAATGCTGCTCATGCCTGTCTCCGTCTGCGTTTTCGATTGAATCATCAGGCAGCTTCGGCTGTGTCATCGGCGCCGACAGCAGGATTTTTCCACTGGATTGCAGCGGGGATCAGTACCTGGAACTGGAAGCCAGGATCGGTGCTCACCTTCACGGTGTCACCGCGCTTTCCGGCGACAAGCAGCGTGCGCGTGATAGCTTGATCCAGCTCCAGCAGCGAGAAGTAAGCCTCGCGTCGGATATTGGGATTCAGGTGATCGTCAGTCAGTAGTGCGGTGCCGCCGTGATTGCCGCTCAATCCGAAGGTCATCACCACGTACATTGGCTCGCCGGCAGGGCGGTAGAGCTGACCGTCGATGATCAGCCAGTCACGGGCGAGGCCCTGGAGATAGTCGGCGATGCCCTGCTTGCCATCGTGGACGCAAACGTAGATGCCCAGCCCTGTATGCGAGAGCATGGCGCTGTCCTTGACCAGATTCAGCTCCGGGCCAATGGCCGGGAAACGCTCGCTGCAACGCCGGGTGCAACCCGATACGGTGCTGTCAGTCCAGAGACGGCCATCGAACAGGCGATAGCTGACGGGCTCCAGATACTCGCCTGTCTCGAAGTTCTTCTCGCGCCCGATAATGGCAACCGGCGCCTGCTCGGCGGTGACTTCGCGGATTGACAGAACAGCAACCCCGTCATCAAAGCGCTGCGGCCTGGGCTTGCGGCAGCGGGGCGGAGTGATCTGCTCGACGTAGCTGTATTTGACGGTCAGCTCCATGGTGCGGCTTCAGTAGGTCTGGCCGGGCTGTGTCATCGGCGAAGCTTGCCGTCCAACGAAACTCGTCAAACCCTAGAGCCGGGAATGAGAGTGGCCGCGGTGGTCTGTATGCTCGGAATTGCTACACCCGCCAAGGCAATCTGCACAGATTGGCTTGCTGGGTGTGCTGGCGCTTTTGCTCACGGCGCCAGTATGAGCCCGCCCGACAGCAGCACGCTGTAAGCCACCTTGACGATTGGCTCGTAGGCGCTGGCCGGTGGGGTGTCCCCATCGGCCCCATAGCAGCTCTCTGCCACCCATAGGGCCATGAAGGCATCGAACGAATACTGCGTGAGGGGCAGCTTCGAGAGCATCACGCAGCACTCGGAGAGCATCTTGCTGAATGCCGGAATGGGGCACTCGTCGCCCAGCTGCTGTTCCATCTGGCGCATCGCCGCCTTGTACTGGGCTTCGTAGCTGGTGCCGTCCCGATCTTCTTCCTGAACCTCACGCTCTTTCAGCGCCAGCGCCGGGTCAGTCGGCGGCACGGCTGCCGGTTCCAATGCTGCGGCTTGAGCGTCGAACAGCGAGCCTTGGTCAGGGGTCAGGTCGATCAGCACCGGCTGGTTGGTGGTGATCAGCGCGGGGGACTTGCCATGCGCCACCAGCTTCTCCGCCACGCGGGCGATGATGGCCTGGGGGTTGTGCAGCACCTCCAGCAGGTTGTGCCTGTGCAGCTGGTTCGACACACGCAGCATGCGATCCCAGTCACTCTGGCTGCCCTTGTAGAGCTGGACAGTGCCGAGGCCAAGCAGATAGTGAACAGCGGCGCTGGGGGCGTCGTTCAGGCGCTCAGCGGTCAGCACCCGGTCAAGCTCGAACTCCATGAACAGCTCAAGGCCTTCTTCGTCAATGTCGTACTCGTCGCCAGTCTCGCAACGGGTCAACAGGCGACCGTCGCGGGCAACCATCAGGTCTTCGGCGTTGGCCATTTCCGCGTCAATGTTGCGCAGGCCGCTGTAGGGGCTGTTGTACTGCCCATCAGCGAACGGGATGCGTGCGCGGAAGCTAACGTCCTTCTCGGTGTAGACCGGGATCGACTCAACGTCAGGCAGCTTGTAGCGCTTGCCGTGGCGGTACACGTCATTCCAGATGCGCATGGCAGTCCATGGCTTCTGGTAGCCGTAGCGGCCCCAGTTCAGTTCGATGGCCATGACCTGCTTGAGGGTCAGCAGCTCGAAGCGCGGGGCAATGCCCAGCTTGCGAGCCTCGTCTTCTTCGCGGGCCTGGATGCTCAGGATCGCTTGCAGCAGGGCTTTCGTGTAGCTGGGGCTGTAGGCGTTCGGGATGATCTGGATATAGCCGTCCTCGCTCACGTCACGCGCTACCCAAGCCCGAGCCTTGGGATTGAAGTGCATGCGCTTCATGAACTCGCGCAGCTCGACCAGCGGGCGCAGCCATTCGTACTTGCCGTCTTCATGGGCCAGCAGGCTGTTGGCCGAGGTGTCGGAACTGATTCTCAGGCATCCCCAACAACCCGTGCGTGCTGAACAAGGGGTACGGGCCTGCTCTCGGTTCGCAATGTAGGCATTGACCATGCAGTCCCCGTTGTTGGCGTCGCGGTACAGCTCGACCAGATTGTCCCAGCGGTCGTAGGTCTTGATCTTCTCCGAACGGACGTAGCCGATGAACTCGAACACCTCCATGGTGGAAAAGTGGGCAATCGGGCTGAGCACCAGCTGGCCGTCATCCATCGCGTCTACCGCGTCGGTGGCGGACTCGCCGCGCTCGGTCATAGCGCGGTTGCGTGCAGCGGATTCGTCAAAGCGAGTGCCGATAATCGAGACGATTTCGACCTCCTTCGGCTTCATGCCGGCCTCGGCGGCGATGGCTTTGCGCAGCTGGCGCTTGAGCTTATTCAGTGGCTCCACCTTCATCATCATGGAGCACTTCGCGTTGGAGCCGACAGACATGATGGTGCGCCCACCGATCACGGAAACGAGGTAGTCGTTGCTCAGGCCCGGCGAGGCGATCCAGATGCGGATAGGGATGCCGCTTTCCTGGGAGTAGGACTCGATCTGCTTGATCATCAGGCTGTTGTAGGCCTTCACAACCGGGTTCTCGATCTTGGTGTCGGAATGGCAGACGTGCAGGGTTGGAACACTGACGCCTTCGTCAATCAGCTCGCGGTACGCCATCAGAACGAGTGATAGCAAAACGCTACTATCCTTCCCGCCGCTCCAGGCCACGGAAAGGTGACGCCCGGCCAGCACCTGGGCTTTCACAGCCTCCACCGCAATGGCGACTTTCTCGGTCAGAGTCAGCTCTTGAATCGGACCCGACACGACTGCCTGCGCTTGGACAGGGTTGGTCAAGTCGGCGAGCTGGAGAGAGGTCTGTTGCATGCCCATGGCGGTGATCCCGGTGCTGTGTTTTCGATGGGGTCATCATCAGCCCGGAATGGGTGTGTCATCGGCGGGGCAGCGCAGAGCATGCAATTAACCAGAGCGGATATTCGGATTCGAGGATGCTGCGTTTGGCCGGCAAGCATGGCGCCTAGGGGGAGGGCGCCAGCGCCTGCTCGACAGATGCGGGTCAGGCGCGGTCGATCTGCATCCCGTGGTCAAGGTGTAGACCGCCACGGTAGGTGAGAATGCCGGTGTCACAGAGCCGACCGCGCAATCCCCGAGCGCCAACGTGGGAACCCAGAACAACTGCTAGATCAGCCATTGGCAGCCTGAGCGCCTTCGATGGCTTCGTGCGCCGTCTGCTCCATCCTTTTCAGCGCCTGTAACAGTTCGTCACGCTGCTTGATCAGCTGCTGCACGTCCGCTTCGGCATAGAGCCCCATCGCCTGCGGCTTGCTCTCGCAATCGCCCAAGAACGCAACATGGGCTGCGACGGCTTCGGCGGCGCTGACTCGCTCGCGGCGTGGGGCATTCGCGCCTGGAAAGTAGTCCGCAATGCTGTGCGTATCGCGATCCCACCAGACAATGTGGCTCCCTGGCTGCTGGCGCTTTCCTTCGCGCTCAGTGGTTATCGTGAATCCCACTGGTTTGATTTCCATCATCGTCTCCCTCGACCGTTGGAGCGGCCAGTTGTCGTTGAACAACACCAGCAACAGCAGTTGCTCGTACTCGATACTCAATCTTGGGGTTGACGCCGCTGGTGCCGGCACCGGATGCACATAGGCGTCTATGGCCTGACTGCGTTTAGGACAGCCATGCGCCCGTGGTGAATGGATTCACAAGGTTTGCAGCCTCATACGAAGCCGCCAGTGCGCGGTCGCGCTCCTTGCGCACCTTGGCCAACAGCTTGGCCTTGACCCCTTTGGCCAGACGGCCTTTGAGCGCTGGCGCAGTACCGCTCAGGTCGAACAGCAGTTCGCCCACTTCGGTGTAGCTGCTCTGCTCCAAGAACTCGGGAATGGTGCTCGCGTCTACCGGGTCGTAGTGTTCCATCAGGTCGTCGATCCCGCCCTGGATCGTGGAGCGAGAGCCGGGGCAGATATACAGGGCCTTGGACTTGCTCAGGGCAACGGCGAAGGTAGCGCGCTCGCCTCCCAGGACTCGGGACGGCGCTCCTGCTTGCAGCTTGAATACGGCGCCCTTTTTCAATGCCTGCTCTTTGTCGCGGATTACCAATGTCTGCATGCAGGCCTGATACCAGTCCTCGTTCACATTGGTCATCATCCCCATGGCATTGCCGGTGTCGAAGATTTCACGCGGGCAGCCAGTCAGGGTGAAGGGAACGCTCGCGGTCGCCAGAAAGCAGTCGAAGTTGAGCCAGTAGCCTTCGTCTTTGCGCCGGCACTGGATAGTCCCTGCGACGTAGGTTTGGATGGTGTTGGAGCGGAACGGGTAGCTGACGCAAGCGTAGAACTCGCCCGCAGACGTGACAGCGACCTTGTGAACTCGCATGTAGCCCGACTCGAAACGCCAGTCGGTGAGGTTGTTGCGGATAACGTTCTCACGCTGTGCCAGCGTTGGGGCTTTGTCGATCAGCAGCAGCTGGCCAAATTCGTAGGTGGTGGTCATGGGGATTGCTCCGGTCTGGAAACGATGGAGCTATCTTCCCGCGCCGGCACCTGTGTCAGCGCCGGCACAGAAACATCGTCAGCTCTCAACGTGGGGCTTGAGGTTGCCGGGGGATCAGGCTGCAATCACTGACGACCAGTAATCGATGCCACGGGTGACAGCGGCTTCCGCCCGTGCAATCAGTTCTGCAACTGAGCCGGCTTTGCCGAGGCAGTAGAACTCGCGCTCCTGGGTCTGTTGGCATTGGCCGAGGAACCAGTAGGTGGAGTTTCCATCCTGGTAGCGAGCGGCCAGCCCCGTCCAATTCGACGGGTACTCGATCAACTGGCTCTTGTCGTGCTCTGCCGGCCCCCAAACCACTGTCCCCTTGCCCATCACCGGCAGATCGAGCGGGCGCATGGCTTCAAGGTATTCGCGGCTCGCTTGGAGCTGGGCTGTCACGATTGCGGCGGCGTTGGTGGGTGTGGTCTGCATGGCTGGTTCCTCTTGGTTGATGTGTTCATCTTCCAAGAGAAACGCTTGTGTCACGGGCGTGCTTGGGCAGATATTCAGGGCGCACGCGGGGAACTAGCCCCACATTCCCAAGCTCGGGAATGAGGGCGCATGCTTGCATGAGGGAGAGGGGCGCCGGGCAGCTAAGCTGGGTGCCCCGGCGCATTAGTGTTCAACCTGCTTGAGGCTGTTCCAGGTTCGCCGGCAGGAAGCTCTCGAAAGGCTTGCGCGAACCGGGCTTCCAACCGTTTTCCATCGCTGCATGGGTGGCTTCTCGAAAGGCTTCCTGCTCGTCCAGCGTGACCTCTCGGAATCCATCACGCACAGCTTCATCTGCATATTCGGCGCACATCGTGATACGGCAGAGCCGGGTCTTGTCCTGCACCCAGAAGCGTTGCTGAGACGGCTTGGGTTGAATTGCGGGTTGCGTGTTCATGAAACGGGTACTCGTAAAGGGGGCTGGTGCATTGGCTGCGTGAGGTGAGCGCAAGCACCGCGCCCCTAGCAGGGTCAGATCGGGGTTACGGTGAGCTTGAGGCGAATTTCGTCTTCTTCGATACCGTTGGTGATTTCGACTACTTGGCCGGGGCTGATGATCATGCTGCTGTTCAGAGAGGAATCGCGGAAAGACGCAGCACGAAGGTCAGCCTCGACGCATTCCAGGTTGTATTCGCTGATCACGTCCACGTAGTTGCCCTTCACGTAGAGCAACACGTCGCCGTCGCTGGCTTCTCGCGCCCCAACCTCGGCATTGAAGCCGATGGCCACGTTCTCGACCTCGCGCACCGGCTCGTCGCAGCGGGGCTTGTAGAACTGCGCCCAGCGCTGCCAGCCGGTACGGCATTCGACCGTCACGCTGGCGTCGATTTCCTTGAACTTGGAGTCGGAGAAGTGCGCGGTGCCGCCGTTCTGGATTTCCTTGGTGCTGGCGCTGACCACTTTGCCACCCTTGGTGACTTCGGTCTGGATGGCGAAGCGTTTCGCGGCCAGGGCCTCGGGATCGACCTCGGCGGCGTGGGCGGTGGCTGCGGTCGCAGCGAATGCGACGGCGAGGAACAGCTTGGACAGTTGGTGCATGGTTACTCCTGGTTGGTGGTATCACCCCAGCGCGGTCGCTGGGCTTGATTCTGGTTGGCTGCTGGTGGGCTACGCCTCTACTCCGATGACATAGCCTTCCTCGCGCAGCAGGTGAGTGACGGCCTGGGTGCGCCGGCTCTCGAACATCTGGATTGGCATTGCCTCACGCAGCCGGCCTGCTTTCCTTGTCCGGGAGCGCAGCCAGTTGGCGTCGGCGGTCAGGTTGGCATCTGGGGAGTTGGCTTTGAGCGCCGCGACCTTGGCAGCTACCTCGTCGTTGAGCTTCACCCGGCCCAGGATGTGGAAGTCATGGTGGCGCAGCAGGCTGCACTCAGCCGGCGACATTGCCGCTTCGTTGCTTGGGATTCCGGCGCAGAATCGGTCGGTGCCCAGCAGCTCGATTGCGGCTTGCAACAGCTGGTCGGCAGGCATCGGGCCAGTTTGCAGCGGCACGATCACGCGCACGCCGCTATCGATCCAGGATCGAATCAGGTCGCGGTGCTCTTGCCAGAGCGCGAACGTTGCCGGCTGATCGGCCACCACGTCAGGTGCAACGATGCTGACTTTCGGAGAGCCTTCGGTGGTGCTGATCACCAAGCCATACACCTGAAACACACGCTTCCACTGCATCGGCTCGCCCTTGCGGAAAGCTGAGAAGGCGCCGCTGTCGATGAACAGGCTGCCGCCTTCCCGGATAAACCGAGGAATCGCCCCGAACAGCTGCTGTGTGGTGAGCAGGCCTGCGACTACGCCTGCTGGTGCCCCGGTTTTGATGCAGGCCTGAAAGTCGGATTGGGAACTCATGCCCGAGTGATAGGCGATGTTCCAGGGGGTTGGGTTCATGCTCAGCGATGCCTTGTACCGCGAAAGTGAGCTGGTAGTTTCTCGGCAGAATGGCTGTGTCATCGGATCGCGTTTGAGGCGGCATGAGAATGCTCAGGCCGCAGCATGGGGTTTCAGGATGGACGGAGGCCGACTCCAGCAATCGTAGGGGTGGGGCGTTGGCTGATACCACTGAACCCGGTGCAGTTAGATGGACAAGTCCTATCCGACTTGAGAATGGCTCATGTGGTGGGGGCTGTTCGAATCCACTTCCTTGCGTCTCGGGCCGAGCGATACGCCATCCAATTTTTGCTGGCATACCAGAAGCTGAAACGTTCTCAGCGCGTCCAGAATCACCGTCTGGAGTGAGTGATGCTGTGCTAGCCTTTTGCGAATTTCGCACTTGAGTAATCGGCGCATGCAGCCAAAAAGCCCTTCGCACCAGACCATGGGGGAAATCCTCAAAGCGATTCGATTGCAGCAGAATCGAACGCTTCAAGATTTGACCCGTGACCTCAAGATCGACACCAGTGGCCTTTCCCGCGTCGAGCGAGGCCTTCAAGGCTTACCTCAAGACACACTGGTATCCCTGCTTGGCTACTACGGGATAGACCTGCCAGCGCTGCTGATGAGTGCTGCCGGCCTTACCGAGGCGGACATTGAAGAAGCTCGCAGGAAATCTAAGGTCCAAAAACCGGAAATGGCGCCCGAGGAATTATGCGAGGCCCCGACCGACGATGGTTGGCTCGATCACAACCCGGTGCTGTCCAGTCGCCAATATGCAGGGCACACGATGCTGCTCTGTCGCAGGTCGTTCGAGAACCCTGAGTTTGAGCTGATCTTCATGGGCCGGGTGCGCCGAGGGATACAGACGATCCAGGGAGCAAAGAATGCTGCCCCTGAATTCGCACGCAAGGTGCTCAAGGATGAGTGTCAGGCCATAGGGGTCTGAGTTATCAGCGGTCGTTAAGCGCTCGCATGGCGCTGCCTGCAAGGTTGTGGAACAGAGCCTTGCCTACTTCCCACTTGTCGCTGGCGCCGGACGCTCCGCAGTTGCTGACCCCGTGCGGGCCAGTAAGCTCGCTGGAGTGCTCCAGCTTGAATGGGCCGAACTGGTGGAAGTCGATCACGAAGGGGCCTTTGGGCAGCAGTAGGGTATCGCCGTCAGCTGTGGCGCCCGTGCGGTAGTCGAGACGCGAGACGATCCAAGGTTCGTGACCTTCTGCCTCGGCTCGGAATACCTGGAACGAATCGGGCTCGTACAGCAGATTCCACACGCAGAAGGCCATGTCGTCTTGCGGGTTATCGACGGTCGAGAACCCGAATTCGTAGATATAGACCGGCTGGCTACAGTGCTTGCACTGCCCGACCATCAAGCCGGTGTCGATCAGTCCGTAGGAGTCGATTCCTTCGGGCAGCACCGGAACTGGCACGCTGTCGCCATCGCGCCACTCCACGCTTGCTGTATTGCAGGCAGGGCAGCGGTACTCAGCCCACTGGCGGGCCTGATCGATCTGCTCGATGGGGGTAAGGGTGAACTCAACTGGCGCCTTGGGAACTCGGAACTGAGCAACCGCCTTCTCGGCAGCTTCCCGGTCTAGAACAGAGAACACGCTCCAGAACTCAGCGTCTTCCCGGCCTGGGATTTCGCATGGCTCAAAGCCCTCGTACCACATCCCGTGGATTCGCAGCTGTCGAACGTCCTCATGAGAGAGGGAGGCCGTTTGTGTCCGAGACTTGCCGCCCTCTCGCACCAAAGCACGCTGAATGATGTTGGCGAGGCGGATCGAGAGCTGTTCCATGAGTAGTCCTGGGTCGAAGGTGAACCCAGTCTACGAATGAGGGGGGAGGCACGCAGCCGCACTGGTGGCAGTTGCTCATCCCCCGGCGCAGGGCGCACCGGAGGGAGCATCAGCAGCGACGCGAGGTTAGGCGGGGTTGGCGGTATCGACGGTTGCAACGTTCAGCTTGGCACTAACCTCGGCAGGAAGTTCATCGAAGACGGGTTCGGCGAAGCGATACGATTTCAGCCACTTACCGGCGCCGCACTTGCGGCCCTCGCCGTCGATCTGGTCCTTGGCCGAGAAGGTGACGTAAACCCAATCGTCCGTGCCGGGCACCTGCCGCCGCTCGTAGCGGGTTTCCATGCCGAGTGCGTCGTACTTGGCCTTGGTTTTCAGGGCGTCTTCTTCGGTCGGGTCGAACTTGCTGTACTGGCTGGCGACAACCTGAGCGTAGTCAGCGGCAGCGTTCAGGCCGGTGCGGTGGGCCAGACCGAGGGTAGTGAAGATCAGGTCGCCCACGCCATCGCGAAGCTCGTACACGTCGCGGGCGGCAATGCCATCGTCTGCCGTTTCGTGAAACTCGCTTTCGATGATGCCGATCTGCTTGTCAGCGGCACCCCATCCCGAGTTCCAAAGATTGCCGACGAGCTGGTTGATTTCGGCGGCGCCGGGGTAGTAGTCCTGGCTGGCGCGTTGAAGAAGGCCGACCATTACTTCATCGCCGGCAGCGGTGGCGCGGGCAATGGCTTGTTGCAGGTGGTTGGGCGTCATGTGGGGTGTCTCGCTGTCGTCAGGTCAGGTGGTTAGCTGGGCAGGGCGTCCAGCCATTCAGCAGGCTACTGGCAGGCGTCGCATGTAGTGAGCCCATCGGGATTAAGCGGGCAGGCAGCCGGCGCAGGGGCTTCACCGTCTTCGTTCTTCGCAGCGAGGAAGTCTTCCTCGGTTTCGTCTTTCTCTACTTCGTCCCAGCTCAGCATGGTCATTTCCTCGTTTGGGGTATCAGGTCACTGTGTGGTTAAAGCTGGGATCAGTCCCAGCTCAGGGCGCCGCCAGTTTGGTAGTCCACGACGCGGGTTTCGAAGAAGTTCTTCTCCTTCTTCAAGTCCATGATTTCGCTCATCCACGGGAACGGGTTGGCAACGCCAGGGAACTGCTCTTTTAGGCCGATCTGCACCAGACGGCGGTTCGCGATGAACTTGAGGTAGTCGGCCATCGTGGCGGCGTTCATACCCAGCACGCCTCGCGGCATGGTGTCCTGGGCGTACTCGATTTCGAGCTGTGCGCCTTGCAGGATCATCTGGGTGGCTTCTTCCTGCATCTGGGCATCCCAGAGGTGCGGGTTCTCCATCTTGATGGTGTTAATCACGTCGATACCGAAGTTCAGGTGCATCGACTCGTCGCGGAGGATGTACTGGAACTGCTCGGCGGTGCCGGTCATCTTGTTGCGGCGACCCATCGACAGAATCTGGGTGAAGCCGCAGTAGAAGAACATGCCTTCCAGAACGCAGTAGTAGGCGATCAGGTTCTTGAGGAACTGACGGTCGTTTTCCACTGTGCCAGTTTGGAACTGAGGGTCAGAGATTGAGCGGGTGTACTTGAGGCCCCACGCAGCTTTCTTGGCTACGCTCGGAACCTCCTTGTACATGTTGAAGATTTCGCCCTCATCCATGCCCAAAGATTCGATGCAGTATTGGTATGCGTGGGTGTGGATGGCTTCCTCGAAGGCCTGACGCAGGATGTACTGGCGGCACTCGGGGTTGGTGATCAGGCGGTACACGGCCAGCACCAAGTTGTTGGCCACCAGCGAGTCGGCGGTGGAGAAGAAGCCCAGCGAGCGCATGACGATGCGGCGCTCGTCTTCGGACAGCCCATTCGGGTCTTTCCACAGGGCAATGTCGGCGGTCATGTTCACTTCCTGGGGCATCCAGTGGTTCGCGCAGCCGTCCAGGTACTTCTGCCATGCCCAGTCGTACTTGAACGGCACCAGCTGGTTGAGGTCGGCACGGGCGTTGATCATCATTTTGTCGCCCACATGCACACGGGCGGCGGCGCCTTCCAGATCATCCAGGCCTTCCTGAATGTCCAGGTCGTTCAGGGCTTCCTTGGCGCGGGCCACGGCCTCACTGTCAGCACTCGACACCATGCGTGCAGCAGCAACGGACGCTTCCGCCTCAACAGGTGCAGCAGCGGGCTGGGCTGCTGGTGCAGCTTCGGCAGCAGTTGTGGTTTCGGTAGTGTCTTCGGCGTCGTCCCAGCTAAGCATGATGTGTACCTCGGTAGTTCTGTGTCGGTGCCAGTAGCGTTTGTGCTTTGGCGATGTGGCTATGATCAGGCCGAGAGGGCTGTGTAATCAGGGCTGCATAGAGATTGACGAAAGTCGTCGAGCCCCATGTTTGGAGCCTAGGAAGTCCAGCCCAGCGTGCCGCGAACAGCCCTCTGCTTGAACCACACCGAGAAGGCTCTTGATAGCCGCATGCCGTCATGAGCTGCTGAGAATAGGGGGGCAGGCAAGGCGATTTCACCCGTAGGTGTTGCAGTTACCTACGCCCTGGTGATAGGCCGTGCTGGGTTGAGACTGCGGGATAGCATGCTGAGTCCCCATTGCAGGGGCTCAGTACCGGGCAGTGGAGCGGGGCGGCAGTTCGCTAGGACTGGAGTGCTGCATGCTCGGTTTCCTTGGTCTATTCAACAGCTCGCTGAGGACAAATACGTATTAGCTTTTTCGGTAGGGCGATATGCAGAGTCCAGTAGGCCGCGCTCTACGAGTTTGTCCAGCGTTCGGCCACGGCCTGCTCTTTCTCGGGGCGCCATGTGCCTACCATGATCTACAGCGGTTCCGTCAACAATCTCCCGCAGAACCTGGAGCATGTTGGCGGTCAATGGCGCAAGCCTATGCGGTTTGGTGCTCGCGGGGACGCTCTGAGGCTCTACTTTCAGATCAGATGCCGCGATGTAGGGTGACAACCCGTTCTCGCGGAGCCGGTTCTGGAGAATTTCATTCAACTCGTAGGTCGCGCTGTGTTTGCGAACCATTTCAGCCATTCGATGCTCAAGACCTGCGATCTTCGCCTTCAATGACAGATTCTGATTTCGTAGAAACTCGATTTCGTCGGCCATAGCTGATTTCCTATGCTTCAAGGATGGCTTGTGGACGGTGGGTATAAAGCATGGCCTTGGCCTCTGCCATGGGTAGTTGCTGGATCGCCATGCCGGTGCTTTCCATTTCACCCACCCAAGCTTGACTATCTTCCGCATCGACGAGGCAAGCCCCCTCGACATAGCCGGTATTCGTTACTGCGATGTATGCCTGTTCGGTCATGGCGTGAGTTCCAATATCGGGGTTCGGTCAGGTCAGCGGCGTGTAACTGGTGATGATGTGGTCGGAACCGTGATCCGCGACCATTTCGTGCCGATCTTCCTCGGTATTGCCGGCGCTCTCATGCAATGCCTCGACAAACAGAGCGTAAGCCTCGGATAAGTTGTCAGCCATGATGAGGGTGGCGGTGTCATCGTCGTCACCCCATACGCGCCCTACGATCAGGAAGGGGGTATCTCCGTTGCCGATGAAGTGATGCGCCGGGATGCTTACCAGTTGGGTCATGTCACGATTCTCCGTTCGAGCTGATTGCATTGCCTGAATACACTGAGCGCCGTCAGGCGCCGATGGGAAGGGCTTCGATGATTTCGCAGCTGGCCCGGCACTCATCCAGCTCGCGCTGAGTCATGACAGCTTCGCTCACGCGCTCGCCGATCATGTAGGTGACGTGGTACTCAACTACCTTCGTTGCGCTACTCATGCCCGTTCCTCAATGAAGGCCCAGGCCTGACTGATCGAGCGAATTTCCTTGAGCTTCCAGTGGGTCAGGACCAGCTGGTTGCTGCCGGCGACGGACTGGTACACCGGGTCGTAGACGTTGACCTCTCCGCCGATGCGCTCGGTCTTGTAGCCGGCAGAGTGCAGGAGGTCTTCAATTTGGCAGGCTTCACGGCTCATAGTGCAGGTGCTCCGCAGTGCGTTTTTGGTGTGATCATCATCACGCACAAGCGGGTGTGTCATGGCAGAGCTACTGGGATTCAGCCAATTTCTCAGACCCAATCATGAGAATCGAACAGTTACTCTCTTTCAGGCGTTGCGCTGCTTGGTCTTACCCAGCCGGCTCTCAATGATGATTTGCGGCCAATAGTTCTTCTGTACCTCCGTATCGTGGCCAGACTCACCCCTGCAAGCTCAGCGAAATACGAATCAGGTTTCACTCCTAGTTGTTCTGTCAGCTCCGGCCTCTCGGTAAACAGAGCGCTCAAAGGGTCAAAGCGTGGAATCCCCTTTCGGCGTCTCAACCCACAAATCGCGGACGCAGAAACTCCGAACCTCTTAGCTACCTCAGCGTCGATTTCACGGCCAAGATACGCCAATGCCGCTTCTGGGACTGGGTGCTTTTCGCGTGCCGGCGACGTGCGACCGACTGCGTTGCGGTAGTGGCGAACCCTGGAACGGCTGACGCCTGCCAGTGAAGCGATATGCTTGTCTGTCATAGCCCCTAGCTGGTCGATCAGCTCGGGCTGCTCGGCGAGCAGAGTCCTTAGCGGGTCAAAACGAGGTATTCCCAAGGCCTTACGCTTCACGCGCACCACCGACCAAGACACGCCAAGCTGATCGGCAAGGGATGTGTCCGATTGCTTGCCTAGTAGGGCTAGACGATCTTCTGTCCACTCAATGCGGGTGTACGTTTTCCTGGTCATGTTTGGCGCAGTTGTCCTAATTCGTAAGGACACAAAATTAACCGCTAGCTCCCCCGGTGCTGCAACCGAATGGTGCTGATTTCCTATGCTGGGGACTTGTTCGCATAGATCAGCTTGCCTTGTATGGCTCTAGCTGGGATGGGAGAGTGGCGCCTTTCTTAACGAGGCGTGCGCGAATGGCCTGGGCCTTCTTCTTCGCCCTATCCAAGCTCTCTGCGGGGATCAGGTACACCTCACACTCCGAGTAGTCCGGGGCGTTGCTGCTACCGCCTCCACTCCAGACCCCGGCAGGGAAGCGTCCAACAGTCCAAATTCTCGATTCCATGGTTGGGGCCTCGTATTACTCGCTGACCAGCTTCCAGCCGGTGCTACACGTCAACTTCCGTGATGGGTTCGGTCTCCATGGCAGTTCCCCTTGTTCGCTTAGGCGGTGGCCAAATGGCTGCCGCGTTTGGTGGTCCGCTGGCGCTTGTACTCGGTGGCGTACCCGCCATGGTCGTTGTCCCACAGAATCCCAGCCAGACGCTTCAAGCAGGCCTTGATTCGTTCGAAGGGCTCAGCCGGATACATCCGCATGGCTTCCTCCAGCAAGGGTTCAACCTTGAGATAGCGGCCTGTCCTCGCTAGCCGGAACAGGTCAGCGACAATCTCGTCGTCCGATACGGACAGATCATTGTCACTGCGCGTGCTGACGTTTGTTGCCTCGACAGTCATACCGACTTCCTCAGTTGGGGACTGACGCAGGCTCATGCGCCAGGGACGTGCCCGCAGCTCGGGCATTGGTTGTCCAGGGATTCCTTCTTGCCTCCGCACTGGGGGCAGAAGTACACGTCACCCAGCTCGTAGACGATCAGTACGTCTGCCTCGCCAGCGACGCGGGAGAAGTAGCGGAAGCGCCCGTTCTCCCATGCCCAGTCGTGCATCTGGTCTTCGAGGAACACCGTGCGGTTGTGCAGCAGGCCGTGGCCGTTGCGGTTGAACTGTTCCTCATCCAGCAGCGTTGCCACCTTGAGGGGCTTTCGCTCCAAGGCGTGGGATACCCGCCCATCAGCTTTGATGCCCCGGAGGATCAGGAAGTCTTTTGCAATCTGCATGGTCAGCTATCCAGCCATTCTTCGAAGGTTTTCACCGGCCAGCCCAAACTCTCGGCGTTGGCGCGGTAGATTTCGTAGCGGTCGTGCAGGCTGCCCTGGTGCTGGGTGGCTTGGGGAAGCGTGCTGTTCTGATTGGCCATGGCTTTGGTACTCCTTGCGATTTTGCGTGGGTGGTTATGGATGTGGCCATCGTCTAATGGCAATAGCTGTGTCACCGAAAGGAGTAGGAAGATTCTGGCCTCCAAGCTTGAGGTATCAGGATCGATAGGCAGGTATCTGCGTGGGTGCCGTTGATTGCAATTCCCGGTGCCAAGCTTTGGGGTAGGGGATGCCAACCCAGATAACGAGTAAGCCCGCGTGAGAAGGCTTATTGGTTGGGGTTGCTGGTGCTGCAATAGATCAAGGGAACAGGATTGGCTTCAACGCCTTCAAATCCCCCACGCCAGCTTCAACCTCATCAAGCACTTGATCTACCAGCCAATCGCTTACACGCGCCTTACCCTCAAGCTCAGAGCGCACATATGCCCGGTCAGTGCTCGGGTGATGTTTACGGTAATACGCAACGTGAGAGAGGGCAGCCGCCATGAAAAGGCTATTCACCGCAATATCTGGGCTTACACCTTCATCGTGCAGGAACTTGATGATCTTTTGAGCCAGTAGGTCTTCACTGCCGGCGATCATGTGTTCTGGAAGCTCGCCCTCTGCACGCAGCCTGCGCAAAGCAAACATGATGTAACCGAGGCTAGGGCCGCGCTGGTGATACATGCTGTACCAGTTACCCAGCCACTCGGCTTCTTCCAGAGTCATGCTTTCTTTCGCGAAAACCTCACCCCAAGTCTCAAAGCTGGATTCGGGAAGCCGTTCTGCTTCCGCCAGTCCCCGCAACGATTCGGCGAACCTTTTGACAAGGCGTCTACCCTCTAAACTTGGCGTCTCAGTGCCGAACAGGTTCAAAGTCCCATCCTCCAGAATTAGCATTGTGTGGGGTGATACGCAGCGGCTTAATCCAGCCTTTGCCTGAAACTCACCATAGTCTTACAGGCGCTCACGAAAAAGGGACCGCAGCCCCTTTACTGTTGTATCAGATTGCGGAAGCTGCGCCGGCAGGCACAGCTTGTCAGGCCGCTGCCTTAGCAATCTTGTCGATGTTGTGCTTCCCCATAACTTCCAAAGCTGTCCCATAAAGCCCGAATAGGTCGCTAACAAGCCCAGTAGCCATACGGTGCTCGCTGTGGCCGTTTGCTTGGGCGATGTTCTCTACGAAATAGTCCACGCAACCCTGGATGCCGCAGGCGCTTGCTTGTGAGATGAGCTGTTCAGCGTGATTCCCGTTTAGCACCAGGAATACGCGCCCGGCCAACACAATAGCGGTCGTATTGCTGCCATATTCAGCGCTATGGCGGAGGTAGCTGATTGTGAAGTCGCCAAAGCTCCGAGATACATTCGGGGCGCGTACATTCGTAACAGGGCATGAGCTACCTGTCATGCCGAGTGCTCGCAGGTTTGAATTGCTGGTGTTCATGAGTGGTTTCCTTGAGCTATCGGGTTACATCCCCATGACGGGGCTGAGCGTATGCACAGGGTCAAGACTCTCAACAACGCTGATCGCAGAAACAGGTATTACGCCCGCATACGCCACTTGATTGCACCACTCCAGGCTCTGCTGCCAGCTCGCCTGACTCCAGTGATTCACTCCAGTGAGTGCGGCATGTTCATCGCCCTGATCATCAAGCCAGTCTTGTAACTCGCAGTTGTCAGGGCCGAGCAGCGCCGGGTCTAAAGCCGCAAGCTCAACTGCGAACAGGACATGCTCAACATCAGGCTGCTGTCCCGCATAGCCGCTTGCAAGGTGCCGGCAATCACTGAGAAAGACGGCCAGCAGCGAGGATTGCGACTTACTAGGCAGTAGGCCTTCGGAGAGAATCGACTCCAGCGCCTCTACTGTTGTGCAGTGGTATAGGGTGCAGGGGAGCGTCATGGGTGGTTTCCTAGATCAGATTCGGAGTTCTCGATAAGGGGGAATTCTGCCTTCCGTCTCGCCGTGTCACCGGCTACCTCTGCTTGGCTGGCTGCACCGGGTACGTATGCACGACTACCGGGCCAGACTCACGCATGAGCTTGGTCATGTACCGCCAGTAACGACGCTGCCGGCTACGCTCGATGAGTTCGGCGATGAGCTTGAACATCTGGAATCCTCGATGGTGATTTGACGGTAGGTCGGAACGCTTACGCCCGACCGGCCTTGTAGTAACCCTCTGCCCACGCAGCAGATGATTTGAGGCCCATACAAGCAAGGCACTTGTCGGCTTCCTTCCAACCGTACAGCCACTTCCTGAGCGCGTCAGAGGCGAGGCTATGATCACCACCAGGATTGCGGGCAACGCTCCGCTGGAAGGCTTCAAGGTTCGAGATTTCGGCCTCGACGCTGCAATCCATGCTGTCCAGGTATTCCTCAACGAACGGATTCCCGCAGTTGCTGATCGCCGCAACGATCTGTTTTGCCATGAACGCCATGTAGCCGTTCTGCGCCTTGATCCCCATTGCCGTTATCCTCTGGTTGGTGGCTGGTCTTCGGTATGGAGCGATCATCACCGCACGCCGGCTGTGTCATCGGGCATGTTCAGCGGGCGCCGCAAATGCTCGATGCCTGTGTTGTGAAGTGAGGGGGGGATGGAGGCGCATGGGCTGCACTGCAATCGTGGATGGCAAGCGAGTCATTGGCGCGTTCCTGCCTGATGAGGAATGGCGGCAGGTTGTGAAGCGCTCGAAGCTGCGGGAGGTGCTGATGCCTGACACCAAGCTCCCCGCCGTGGCCAAGACCGTTCGCTGGCGCGGGGGAATCACCCGGTTCTTCTCCCACTTCCCAGGTGAGGCTCCCGAGGGCTATGTCTCGCACGAAAGCCCCGAGCACGCAGCCCAGAAGCTGGCCGTCTACGCTCGCCTCCTGGAACTGGGTTTCACGGTTGAGCTGGAAGCCGGCATGGATGACTGGCGAGCTGATGTGCTGGTAGGGCCTTCTGCCTTCGGGCCTGCGCTTGCGATAGAGGTTCAGCTTACCCGTCAGTCAGCCCAAGCCACCTACGAGCGCACTGAGCAACGTTTTGCGTCTGGGGTTCCCACGCTATGGCTTTTCGGTAAAAACGCTTCCACGGGCCACCTGGGGGCTGATCTGACCGCATCCAATCCAGTGTTCGTCGCAGAGGGCGTGGATCACGCAGCCGATATTGCTCAAGCCGTATGTTCGGGTTCGGCGTTCTACGATGACCTGAGCCAGTTCGAGCAGACGCCGGCACGGCCTATCGGCGTGAAGGTTGCGTGCAAGTGCGGGGTAGACTGGCTGCGCCCTATCGGCGTTGTGCTGCTGGCCAACCGCATCCGGGGCGACCTCAAGCCCGTGTACGTCTCTTGCTCCGTCACGGCTGCGAAGAAACAGGGGCGCACGCTCACCATGTCCGAGGCTGAGGATTACCTGCGACGGTACATGCGGGTCTTCGGGAGAGCTGCCGAAACCTACGGGATAGCCCTTGGTGAGAGCAGGGTGGCAAGCAAATGCCGTTCTGATGCTGGTGCCCTGTACCGCCGCGACTACGCCTGCCCCAAATGCCGTGTGCGGGCGCACACCAAGGGCACCATTGGCGTTGGTTCTCCCATCCCTGGTGATGAGCTGGTGCGTTGCCCGCTGCCGGTATTGGCGAATGTGGATGCAAGGCCGGTGCTGAGACTGGAGCCGGCATGGTTCATTGCGAAGCCTGCCCCGGCCCAAGAATCGGTAATGAGCATTGCCGAGTGGAAGGTGCGCTTCATTGATCGGGCGCGAGCAAGCTTGCTGATGCTGGCGCCCGAGGAAGGCGTGTACTGACGAGGTGGGCTACTTGAACTTAATGTTGCCAACGCCGGAGACGGATTTCTCTCGTTGGGCTGGATTCCCACGGACAACTATGTCACCACATCCAGACACTCTCGCTTTCACCGCCTCGCTCACATGGGCCTTTACGTCACCAACCCCGGAAACCAACAGATTGGCTGTCTTGGCGATGAGCTTTCGCGCATCTACGTCGCCAACGCCTGCAACCTCGGCGTCCAGGTGGTCAACGTGACCGAACGCAGTAATGTCGCCGGCTCCCTTCAAAGCAATTTCCAGAGCTGCTTGCTGTAGGTCGTAGAGGGTCACGTCACCGCTACCATTTAGGCGGAAACCGGGGGCTTCCGGTAGAGCAATGCCCACCATGCAGCGCCCCTGGCTCACAACGCCTGAACCACTTTTCTTGATTCCGTTTTCGTAGATCGTCCCGCCAGCAACGATATTGCCGCTGCCAGTCACGGTGATCCTGCCGCCGCTGATGCTGATAGAGGAACCAATCTGGTCTATGACCAACTTGTCGCCTTCGAAGCGCGTCGTGACGTTCGCAAGCGCTCTCTGATCCTCCACCGCAACGACGAGGCGGGGCTCACTGGCCCGGAAGAACACAACGTCGAGTGCGCCTTTGACCACGATCTTGCGCACCGCACGCATCGGGCGTTCTTCTTTCACGTAGTTCTCAGCGCGATCCCAGGCGGATTCGCTTTGCGAGGCGGTGGTCAATAAGAGATTGTTCATGGGGTGGTCGTCCAATGGCGCTGCGATGGCCATACGTTAAGGCATGCAGGCGCGTGCCGCTACTTCTGAGCTGATTGCAGCAGGTCGGCGAGGTTGCTAGCGTAGTCATTCTCCATGCGGAAGTGAAAGTCCCGATTCCAATCCCCGGAGTCCAGGCCAATCGAAACGCCCTCGCGGTAGGGGTCGCCATCGGTGGTACGGGTCACGATCAGCTTGGCGCCCGGCTGGTCGAAGTCGTTCTGCGGCGCCTCGCCACGCAGCACGCGCTGGATTCGCTCTGCAACGCTCAGCGCCTCGGGCGCGGTCAGCTTGAGCAGCGTGGACTCAGGCTCCGTATAGTTGGTGTCGAAGTGATGGAGCGAAACCCCATCCTCGGTAATGGCAACAATCAGGGTGGTCTTGTCGCACGAATCCCAGCTGCGGTAGATCGCGCACTTGGTGGTATGGATAACGTTCATTGTCAGGTGCCTCGTTGCGTGGGGGGACGCTCAGATCAGCGGCCATACGGGAACATGAGGTGCTTTGCGATGGTGCGCAGCTTTGCTGGTGCCCGGCCTGCACCCTTGGTCAGTTGGTGTCAGTGGCGTTGATGAAGGTGCGTAGCGTCTCAACCATTGTCAGGGACGCCTCGCAGCTGTCGTCATCCGGCTCCCAATCCCCGGAAGCCAGCAGAGCAAAGTCCTCGCCCAAGCACTTCACAGCTTGCTTTGCCGCCTCCAGTTCTGGCGTCTGGGCAAAGCTGTGCTCGCCCAGGTAAGTGTTCAGGCGCTCGACCATACCGAGGGACGCCTCGCAACCATCGTCGTCGCCGAGCCAATCGCCAGAAGCGAGCAGGGTAAGGTCTTGGGTGAGGCAGGAAACGGCATCCAGCGCGGAAACTTTGGCGGCGGTAAAGGCTACGGTCATGTTGTGATCCTCTAGGGTGTGGTCGGTCGTTGACTCGATGTGCCCGATGTTCCCACCAGCAACCCTGTGTCATCGCCCGCCAGCTCGAATCGCCAGGACAGATACTGGGATTCCGCAGCGCATGCACGGTTTTGTTACGCCAGCCCCCGCAGAATGCACAGTCCTAATGGTTCGGGCGCACTGCGCTTCCGCCTCGGCTGCCTGCTCACCACCCAGCTTTGCCTGAACCCCACCAGGACGCCGAAGGCGGACATGATAAAGGGGCCTTTCGGCCCCTGTGTCTGGGTTCTATCAGCGGCTGACGTGTGCGTCGCGGAACACGATGTAGCGGTGCTGGCCTATCTGTTCCCACCCCATACCTCCGAAGCTTTCGCCCAGCTGGGTGCCCAGCAAGCATGCGTCCGGCAGGTCTTTGACCGGCACTCCGACACAGTAGAAGTGCCCCCCAAAGCACCCTGGCTCCACGGAACGGCCAACCTCCGCGAGCTTTGTCAGCAGCTTTTGCGCAACATCATTCTTGGGTTTGAGGGTGTGCGTCATAGCATGCAGGCTCAGCCACGCCTCAAGGGACTTCTCGATACCCCCACGCCACACGGCGCCGCCTTTGCTGGCTTCGCCGTAGTAGACGTTGAACTGCTCGCCGTCCTTGATCCCGTGCGGGATGGCTACCCGGCGAAGCACTGGATGCCCGATCACATCGTAATCGTGGAATCCGTTGGAGCTGGAATGCAGTGTGGTGGTGATAGGGTGGCTGGTGGTCATGCTAGTGCGTCCGCGTTGTTTGGGATGGGAACATGATCCGCCCGCTCGGGCTGTGTCATCGCTCGTCTGCCAATTACTACGCGTATCGTCGATACCAATTCGCGGTTCTCGGCCAGCGTGTTCCGTTGAAGCACCAGCAGCCTTCATCGGCTGCTGGTGAGGCCATGGCTCAGACCTTGGCTATGAGGTCATTCGCGCAAATGGGGCGCTCCACTGTCAGCTGAATGCGGAAAGTGGTGGCTTCGTCTTCGGGGTCAATAGGGCTGTCGATGGCGAACACCTCTCCGGTGTCCAGTAGCTCTACCTGCTGGTCTTCAAAGTGGTAGTCGGTGTCGTCATCGCAGCTGAGCCGCAGCTGATCTTTACCAGATGGCGTGGTAATGAACTGACCGAAGCTGACCTCCGCCGCCTCCATCTTTTCGACGTAGATCGTGCTTGCCGCTTTCACCAGCTCGTACAACGAGAACGAGTATGTCTCGCGGGCTTCCCCAGCGCTTTGCAGAGCTGCTTCTGCGTCTGCGTGCCCGCAGGTGCATTCGGCTGCTCCGATGAATCGCTTGGCACAATCGTTAAGGTGGCTTTGCTCGATGCGTGCGGCCAGCTTTTCGTTGTCCAGCCGGGTTGCGCAGATATGGGTCATAAGGAAAGTCCTTGGTTTGTTAGGGAGAGCCCATCATCAAGCCGGCTGGGCTGTGTCATCGCTGGCAACCGAGCGAGGGGAGAATTACTCAGCTCCTGTCTTGGGGGCTGGGCTTTCCGCAACCTTGGTTCCCACGATTGCCAGCAGCTGTTCACCGCGAACCATGGCTATTGCCGTGCGGTGCCACCCGTCCCATAGCGCACGCCTTCCGTTGCTGGAGCCGATAATCACGGGGTCTTCGATACCTTCCTGGATCATCTGCTCGTACCCTGCTGCACGATGCTCCAACCAGACGAGGACGCTTGGATCGTCGGTGCCCAGCTTGTGATGTGGCAGGGATGGGCATCGCGCAGGACGCCATTCGGCACCGCTTGTGCTTCGTCATCTACTGCTGGTCGCCGGTACGCCGGAAGACATAGCAGACACAATCTTTCCCCCGTGCCGGGCTCTGCATCCGGGATACCTAGCTTTCGAGTTTCCTCGGCGTTATGCACCTCGCTCAACCAAACGATACGCTCTCATGAACAGTGGCACAGCCAGATGGCTTGCTAAGGGGGAATGTTCAACGCCCAACAACGGCATTGAGCACGCACCAATCCGTTTGGCGCTACTACGGCGCCGTAGCCGTTTATGAGCCACAGATGCAAAAAAGGCCAGCGTGTGCTGACCTTTTGACTGGTGCGGGGTGCGAGGTCTACTCGCAGATGTTCCAGGTACTCGGGTGGTCCCACAGAATGTTTTCTCGGAACCCTCCGGGGGAGAGTGAGGGCGCGTTCTTGTAGACGGCATTGGAGACACGAATCTGGACCTTTTCCGGCGCCAATCCTTCTACGTAGCCTATGTAGATAAGCGTCCCAAACTGTGAGGGGGCTTCCTTACAAATCCGCGTGCCGATGACCCTTTTGCGTTCATTGAGCGCCTTGGTGGCCTGTTCGCTGACTAGACGCCTGCGTGCCTCGCTCTGCAAACGTTCATCGTTTCGCTTCTGTTCCTCTTTTGCTCGCTGCTCATCCGCCTGCCGCTGTTTCTCTTTCAGAGATACCAGCCTCTGAGTAACCTCGGGGGTTATGCGTTGCATCAGAGCGTCGTAGAACGGCTTCATATCGGGGGTTGAGTAAATACCCGGCCTGTAGGTCTGTATGTACACCTCCAGCTGAAGCAGTGACTCGGCTGTCGGGGCAAGGCCGTACTTAACCCCCAGTTCGGCCATATCCATGCCAGTGATCGTCTTGACATTGCCGTCCCGGTCTCTGTAGCTCTGGGTCTTCATGATGCGAGAGGTGAACATGTCCAAGTCATCCTCGCTCGCACGCCAGTTGGGATTGGCCCCTTCCAGAAGCAGGAACTCAGCAATCTCTGGCTCTAAGGCACCAACAGCTATGTCCAACACCGATCTCATGCCTTGAGGATCAGTCGCGTTAGTCCCGGCAACTACTCGATTGGTGAACTCACGATTAACGTTCGCTCCGCTCGCAATGGCAGCCTTTACCGCATTGAGATTCGGCCAAAGGATTGAAGCAAGCAGGCGCTCGTCAGGCTGCATGCGCGCTACGGCATCATTCCAGTGAGCCTCGGCCTGTGCAGCTGCGTTTTCGCCGGCTTGATCTATGACACGCCGGAAGCATGTCGAACGCATCGCTGCAATCTCAGTAGCAGATAAGCATGCCTGGAGCGCCTGTTGACCCTCTGCAACTTCCTGCGGGTTCGTCAAGGCAGTGCCGCAACCAGAAAGCAGTAGCGCTACTGCAATTGCTAATGGTGTTCTCATTGTTCCTCCGTGTATCTGGTCAGTGTGCAGATGCTTCTGTGAACCATTGGTCCCCCTCTGACTAGGGTAACTACCGAACCATGCCAGATCACCCCAACCAATCGCAAAAGGCATAAACGCCCAAGCGTGTAAGGGTGGCGCGAGTGAGACGTAGGTCGGTGCCTTCATCGCGCCATTGCCGAAAGGTCGCTTTCCAGTGGCGGCGGGCGGGTGTTCGCTAGGGGAGACTTTATTTCGAGATACCTGCCAGCAAACCCTGGATTCGGTGCCCTTTGTGAACTCACTTTCAGGTTATGAGGGCACGGTATACGCGCCCAAGCACAACCGAAAGTACGTCAGGCCCCAACGCAGGGTTTGATGGCAAGTGAGGGTTCATGAACGAATCAGCCTGCATCGCCGACCTGAGTCTCTACGAGCTAGACCGCCATCAATGGCTGGAGGACAACCAAGGTTCCCTTGTTGGTTTCACGACTGAGCGGGGAAAGCTCATCGCTGAGCAAGTTGGTGGGTGCGAGAGCCTGAGAGCCCACCAGCGGATTCCAGGCCACATCAACGCCCTGTCTGTATCGAACGAGAATCGGCTCGCGCTGGGCCAGTGCATCAACACCTACAAGCCGGTTGCCGACCTTGTTACGGATTACGCCGTTGATCGAGCCCGTAGCTACGTTCAGAGCCTGTTCGGTGTCAGCTTAGGTGAGGTGCGAGTCATACGGGCTGAGGCACATGTGATGCCAGCATCCGCGCTTGGATCGGTCTATAGCAATGGCACCAGGGGGCACATTGTCGTCGTGCCTGGGCATTCGTTTGATCCTGTTGGCGTGCTGGTCCGCCAATTCGCTATCGCTGCTCACTACACGCTGATGCGTGGGAAAGTGGGCTTGGCTGCAATGATGAGCGACGACCTCACGCAAGCCATGGTCGGGCAGTACGCCGTGCTCAGATTCGCTACGGATCACCCGGAGCAATGCACGGTTATGCGCCATATGCAGTTCCTGGTCAGCTGGGAGTTCGCAAAAGGGCTGTCCAAAACCCCGGAAATGCCTATGGGCTTCATCGCCTCTGACCTCGGAGAGGCCTTGATGAAGGCGTATGGCACTGGGATGTTCCGTGCCATCCTCCAGGACCTGTATGAGAGCGCGAGCCATGGGCGTGCTATCTGGTTCGGTAGCAGTAATTTCACAGGTACTGCGCTGGCGCTTGGCTTTCTCGGTGATGACCAGGGGATGCAGCGCTTCATGGCGATAGACGCTGGCGATAGGACGCTTGCTGACAAGTTGAGCGAAGCCTTTCCTGGCGCCGAGGAAGATCACTTCCAGTGGATTCAGGTCCGCTTCAACGAGACTCTTTCGGGCGTCATCGCTAAGTCGAATGCTCAAGCTGCGTGATTGGAAATGAGGGGCGAGGCTCTGGGCAGTACGTTTAAAACTGCCCAGGCTGGATGTGTCTCTAGCGGGAGAGCATCGCTACGGCGTCAGCTGGGGGCATACCGCTCGCAAGACTCTCTTTCAGCCGGCTGTGCATGGACAACACCTCATCCGCCTCAATCTCAATCACGGCAATACTCGGCTTGAGAGCAGCAAAGGCAAGCAGATGTATATCCCACTCAGAGCCAGCGCTAATCTCCACTAGGGAAAGGTTTCCGTCCGCTGTGAGGGTGCAGAAAGTCACCTCACGGTCGCAGTCCGTCAGATCGATTCCCAAGCATGACGTGAGCAGTACCCGGCCCTTGGGGTGAGCAAGCGCCGCAGCTGCCTTGCTGATCGTTTCGGCCATGGGTGGTGGCTTGGGGACAGACCTTTCAACTTTAGGATGCTGTGCTTCGGAATCGGCATGGGGACCACTCCGGCATGGCTTGGGGTCAGTTGTTGCTATCCTCTGGTATTCCCCTAGTGCTGCCCCGACCTTCTCGATAGAGGCCCACTCAATAGGGTTGTGAGCAGCGAGGAACGCCCTGGCTGCTGCGTGGTGTGCCGCCTTGCCATGGAAAACCAGTCTCCACGCTAGGTCGTCACCGTCAAGCTTCGGCACAGTGACCCCAAACTGAGCGGTTGCTGCCTCTGGGTCGTCGAACGCCTGTACTTGCCATGGCCCATTCGCGCTGTCAGATGTATCGAACAATCCCCAGCCCTCTTTAGCAGCAGCTAGGGCATCTGCGGCCCCCCACTTTGGGGTATCAGGTGCGGGGGAGGGGTGGATGCAATGTCATCAACCTAAGCTGCAGCCCTGCCCAAGGTAAGCCCCCCGAAGCAGCCAGCTGCCATGGCCGTCGGGCGATGACCAGGCCTCTGCCGCTCAATCAGGCGGTCTAGCTGGGCTGGCGGTGATGTGATCATCGTCTGTTCCGGCTGTCTAGGCGAGATTTCTCGTTCTCCGGACGAGCCTA
>NZ_NIUB01000052.1 GCF_002197815.1 Pseudomonas oleovorans subsp. oleovorans | reverse complement strand
CAGGAGCGAAATTCATCATGGCTCAAGGCTAACGCCTTATCAGAAGTCGAATATACGGAAGCAGTCGTACCTAGGTTCAGAGGCAGATTATTTCACTGGCAAAACGGGAGGAGTCCATATACGGATGAAATCCGGGGGGCGGTTTGCAGCGATGCTTCCCGGATTTCATCCAGGCTACAAGCTGGTGCGCACCGATTGCTCGCCTCTTGAAGTACCCGGATAAAAAATCGTCCTAGTACATTCAGCCGCTCAATTTCCCGCTCATACACTCGGCCGCACACCTTCACGGAACGTGCGCCATGTCTTCCATCCTCTTCGATGACCTGCTCCAGGCTCGCCAGCGTATCGCCGGCCTGGTGCGTCAGACGCCGCTGGAGCACTCACCGAGCCTGAGTCGCCTGGCCGGTGTGCCGGTGTGGTTGAAGCTGGAGTCGCAGCAGGCCACCGGCAGCTTCAAGCTGCGCGGTGCGAGCAACGCGGTGGCGCAGCTGGATGCCGAGCAGAAACGCCTTGGCGTGGTCACTGCCTCCACCGGTAACCATGGCCGTGCGCTGGCCTTCGCCGCCTCGCAGCAGGGCGTGAAGGCCATCGTCTGCCTCTCCGAGCTGGTGCCGCAGAACAAGGTGCGCGCCATTCGTGAGTTGGGCGCCGAGGTGGTGATCAGCGGCCGCAGCCAGGACGATGCCCAGCGCGAAGCCCTGCGCATTGCTCGCGAGCAGGGCGCCGCGTTCATCCCGCCCTTCGACCACCCGCACGTGATCGCCGGCCAGGGCAGCCTGGGCCTGGAGATTCTCGAGCAGTGCCCGGATGTCTGCGAAGTGCTGGTGCCGCTGTCGGGCGGCGGCCTGTTCGCCGGCGTGGCGCTGGCGATCAAGGCGGCCAGCCCGGCCATTCGTACCCACGGCGTCAGCATGCAACTGGGCGCCGCCATGCACGCCAGCCTGCAGACCGGCGAGCCGGTCGAGGTGGAAGAGCTGCCGACCCTGGCCGACTCGCTCGGCGGCGGTATCGGCCTGGACAACCGCTTCACCTATTCCATCACCCGCGAGCTGTGCGACCAGGTGCACCTGCTCGACGAGGCTTCCATCGCCCGCGGTATTCGCCACGCCTACCGCGAGGAGCGACTGGTAATCGAAGGGGCCGCCGCGGTGGGCATCGCCGCCCTGCTCGATGGCCTGATCGAGCCCCGTGGCCCGGTGGTGGTGGTGGTTAGCGGCCGCAACATCGATATCGACCAGCACCTGCGGGTGCTCAACGGCGCCGACGCCTGAGGAGTCCCCATGGCCAAGACCCTGATACTCAACCAGGCCGATTTGCGCGGGTGCGTCGGCCTCGACACCGACAGCCTCGAGGTGGTGGAAAACGCCTTCCGCCTGCTCGCCACGGCTGCCGTAGCGATGCCGCCGATCCTGCGTCTGGACGTGCCCGAGCACAACGGCGAGGTGGACGTGAAGACCGCCTACCTGCCCGGCGTGGCGCACTTCGCGATCAAGGTCAGTCCCGGTTTCTTCGACAACCCCAAGCTTGGCCTGCCCAGCCTCAACGGCCTGATGATGCTGTTCTCGGCACAGACCGGTCTGGCCGATGCGCTGCTGCTGGATAACGGCTACCTCACCGCCGTGCGCACCGCCGCCGCTGGCGCCATCGCCGCCAAATGGCTGGCCCGTGAAGACGCCAAGGTGGTCGCCATCCTCGGTGCTGGTGAGCAGGCGCGCTTGCAGCTGCAGGCCCTGCGCCTGGTGCGCGATGTAAGCGAGGTGCGTATCTGGGCGCGCGATCCTGCCAAGGCCCAGGCCATGGCTGCCGAGTTGGATGATGCGCGCGCAGTGGACAGCGTCGACGCAGCGCTGGACGGCGCCGATATCGCCATCACCACCACGCCCAGCCGCGAGCCGCTGATCCAGCCGCAGCACCTGTGCTCCGGCCTGCATATCACCGCCATGGGTTCGGATGCCGAGCACAAGAACGAGATCGCCCCAGCCGTGCTGGCGCGGGTCGATGCCTACGTGGCTGATCGCCTGAGCCAGACCCGTGTGCTCGGCGAGCTGCACCACGCCATCGCCGCCGGCCTGGTGCATGCCGAGGATGATTTCGCCGAGCTCGGCCAGGTCATCGCCGGTCAGCGCCCCGGTCGCACCGCCAATGACCAGATCACCCTGTGCGACCTGACCGGCACCGGTGCCCAGGACACCGCCATCGCCAGCCTTGCCTATCAGCGCGCCGTCGCGGCCGGTAAAGGCCTCAGTTTCGACTCCTGAAAACCTGCGGGCGCGGCACGCCGCGCCTGAATAACCGTTCCATCACGAGGGCAACGCAATGTCCGAAATCGTCGTCAACCTCCCCTTCAGCCGGGAGGAATATGCCCAGCGCCTGGCCAAGACGCGTAGCGCCATGCAGGCCAGGGGCATCGAACTGCTGATCGTCACCGACCCATCCAACATGGCCTGGCTCACCGGCTATGACGGCTGGTCGTTCTACGTGCACCAGTGCGTACTGCTGGCGCTCGATGGCGAGCCGGTCTGGTATGGCCGCGGCCAGGACGCCAACGGCGCCAAGCGCACGGTGTTCATGCAGCAGGGCAATATCGTCGGCTACCCCGATCACTACGTGCAGTCCACCGAGCGCCACCCGATGGACTACCTGTCCAAGGAGGTCATCGCCGCCCGTGGCTGGGACAAGCTCACCATCGGCGTCGAGCTGGACAACTACTACTTCAGCGCCGCCGCCTATGGCTCGCTGCAGCGCAATCTGCCCAACGCGCGCTTCGTCGATTCGACTGCGTTGGTCAACTGGCAGCGGGCGATCAAGTCGCCCACCGAGATTGGCTACATGCGCATCGCGGCGAAGATCGTCGAGAAAATGCACGCGGCGATCTTCGACAAGATCGAGCCGGGCCTGCGCAAGAACGAGCTGGTCGCCGAGATCTACCGCACCGGCATCCTCGGTGCCGACGGCCATGGCGGCGACTACCCGGCCATCGTCCCGTTGCTGCCCACCGGCGCCGATGCCAGCGCGCCGCACCTGACCTGGGACGACTCGCCGATGATCAGCGGCGCCGGCACCTTCTTCGAGATCGCCGGCTGCTACAAGCGCTATCACTGCCCGCTGTCGCGCACCATCTATCTGGGCAAGCCGCCGCAGCATTTCCTCGACGGCGAGAAGGCCGTGGTCGAAGGCATCGCCGCCGGCCTGGAGGCGGCCAAGCCGGGCAACACCACTGGCGATATCGCCCGCGCCTTCTTCAAGGTGCTGGAGAAATTCGGCATCCACAAGGACAGCCGCTGCGGCTACCCCATCGGCATCAGTTATCCGCCGGACTGGGGCGAGCGCACCATGAGCCTGCGCCCGAGCGACGAGAGCGTGCTGCAGCCGGGGATGACCTTCCACTTCATGCCCGGCCTGTGGCTGGACGACTGGGGCCTGGAAATCACCGAGTCGATCCTGATCACCGACAGCGGCGTGGAAACCCTCTGCGACGTGCCGCGCAAACTGTTCGTGAAGGACTGACGGCGCTTGAGTGTAGGAGCCGGCTTGCCGGCGATCCGCATCAACACCGCATCGCTGGCAAGCCAGCTCCTACGAAAAGCGGCGCTATCGAGACATCCACTTATGCCGGGCTTTGCACCATGACCCAACTGCGCGACAACCCCATCAGCCTCACTGTCGATTTCGACCGTGACGGCGTGCAACACGGCTTTCTCAAGCTGCCCTATTCCCGTGACGATTCGGCCTGGGGCGCGGTGATGATCCCGGTGACCGTGGTGAAGAACGGCAGCGGCCCCACCGCGCTGCTTACCGGCGGCAACCACGGTGACGAGTACGAAGGCCCGCTGGCGCTGAGCAAGCTGGCCCAGCGCCTGCGCGCCGAGGACGTCACTGGCCGGGTGATCATCGTGCCATTTATGAACACCCCGGCGGTGCAGGCCGGCACCCGCACCTCGCCAATCGACAAGGGCAATCTCAACCGCAGCTTTCCCGGCAAGCCGGACGGCACGGTGACGCAGAAGATCGCCGACTACTTCCAGCGCACGCTGCTGCCGCTGGCCGACGTGGTGCTGGATATCCACTCGGGTGGCAAGACCCTGGATTTCCTGCCCTTCGCAGCCTGCCACGTGCTGCCCGACAAGGCGCAGGACGCCGCTTGCGCCGCCGGCATGCGCGCCTTCGCCGCGCCCTACTGCATGCGCATGCTGGAACTGGACGCAGTGGGCATGTACGACACCGCCGCCGAGGAGCTGGGCAAGGTATTCGTCACCACCGAACTGGGTGGCGGCGGCAGCTGCACGGCGAAAAGCCTGGCCATCGCCGAGCGCGGGGTGCGCAACCTGCTGATCCACTTCGGCCTGCTACAGGGTGAGATCGAGGCCGCCGAGTCGGTGATGCTGGATATGCCCGACGGCGACTGCTTCGTCGCCAGCGAAGACGATGGCCTGCTGGAGATGTGCCGCGACCTCGGCGATACGGTGGAAAAGGGCGAGGTGATCGCCCGCGTACACAGCGCCCGCCGCACCGGCGCGCCGGCTGCCGAATACCGTGCCAAACGCAGTGGCTTGCTCGCAGCCCGGCATTTTCCGGGGCTGGTGAAAAGTGGTGATACCCTCGCGGTCATCGCCGAGGTGGTGAGTTGAGAAACCCAACCTGCAGCCGCTGTGAGAGCGCCTGGCCATGCTCATGAACGCCGGTAAGGCAAAAGCTTCGCGAGCAAGCTCGCTCCTACAGGCCTTGCATCGTTCCCAAGATAGGCGTACTGCCGATGCACAAGCTCGACCGCTATGACCTGAAGATCCTGCGCATCCTCGAAGGCGACGGGCGGATCACCAAGTCGGCCCTGGCCGAGGCGATCAACCTCTCGGTGACGCCGGCCTGGGAACGGGTGCGCAAGCTGGAAAGTGCCGGGTTGATCAAGGGCTACCGCGCGCAGATCGATTGGGCGGCGCTGTTTCGCAGCCAGCAGGTGCTGGTGGAAATCACCCTCGCCCGCCACACCGCGCAGGATATGCGCCGCTTCGAGCAGCGCCTGAGCGAGGCGCCGGAGGTGGGCTTCTGCTACGCCACCGGCGGCGGTGTCGATTACATCGCCATGATCCGCGCCCGCGATATCGACCACTACCAGCGTTTCGTCGACCAGCTGTTGCTCGAAGACCTGGGCATCGAGCGTTACTTCACCTACATCGTCACCAAGACCATCAAGGCGGACACCTCAGGCGCGCCCGCCGAACTGGATGACTAACGTACGCCAACCACCAGATGCCGAGCGCCCGTAGGATGGGTTAGCCGCCGCCGGAGTATTCGAACGCTTCGCCTTCTTGGTTGCGGCGTAACCCACCATCGGAGCAACACGCTTTATTGCCTGGTGGGTTACACGACGCGCCACGATGGTGGGCATCGTCGACTGGCGTTTAGCGCCGCTAACCCACCCGGGAAGTGGTTCGACCGACACTGGAATACTGTATTAGAGCTTGCCTTTCACCGCCGCCAGCCCGTCACCGCCATCACGGGTTTTCACACCCTCCAGCCAGCCATCGAGCACCTGCGGGTTGGCCTTGATCCAGTTCCTGATCGCCGTGGCATTGGCCACCTTGCGGTTGAGCACGTCGTCCATGATGGTGTTCTCCATCTCCTGGGTGAACTTCAGGTTGGTCAGCAGCTTGCCCACGTTCGGGCATTCGGCCACATAGCCCTTGCGCGCCAGGGTATTGACCGAGCCGGTGCTGCCGAAGAATTTCTCGCCGCCCTTGAGGTACTGCATATCGAATTGCACGTTCATCGGGTGCGGCGTCCAGCCGAGGAACACCACGAACTCGTCGCGCTTCACCGCGCGGCCAACCTGAACCAGCATCGCCTGCTCGCTGGATTCCACCAGCTGCCAGTCGCCGAGGCCGAACTCGTTACCGGTGATCATCTGGCGGATGTAGTCGTTGGCCGGCGAGCCGGAGCCGATGCCGTAGATCTTCTTGCCGAACTTGTCGGCGAACTTGGCGAGGTCGTTGAAGTCCTTCACGCCGGCTTCATGGGCGTAGGTCGGCACGGCCAGGGTGTATTCGGTGCCGCCGAGGTTTTCCACCACCTTGTCGATCTGCCCGCTGGTCACGTAGCGGTCGTAGTCGTGCTGGCCGGCCGGCATCCAGTTGCCGAGGAACACATCGACCTGCCCTTTCTGCAAGCCGGCGAAGATGATCGGCACGGCCAAGGTGCGCGTCTGCGCTTTGTAGCCCAAGCCATCGAGCAGCAGGCTGGCGATGCCATTGGTCACGGCGATGTCGCTCCAACCGGGATCGGCCAGGGTCACCGTGGAGCAGCTGGAGTTTTCGGTCTGCGCCTGGGCGCCGTGGGCGAGTGCCAGGAGCGAGGCGCCGAGCAGGAAAGCTTTGAGCGTCATGAGTGAATCCTTTCCGAAGATGAGTCGCTCCGCGACCTTAACGGCCGTGGGCCGGAGGCTCAACCTCCGAGTCGTGATTGGACGCGATTGGTCGGGAATACGAAGGCATCAGCGGTAAACCGTTCGTCGGCTCGTCTCCTTGGAAATGAACCAAAGACTTTTCCAGGCAGTCCGTCTCCGGGATGGGCAGGAGGCATCGTTTCCGATGCAATGCCTTGATTCGGAAGGGCTTCCGCGCAAAGGCCAATCACCAGGGTCACTGGGTTTGAATAAGTTCTTCATGTCATTTTGCCTGGGAGGCGCTCTTTTACTGGGAATTTGTACCCAAGCCTCCGCCACCTTTCGTATCCACACCCTTCCTGCCACCGCGCCAGCGGTCGCGCCCAAACCGTCCAGCGAAGTGATCGACCGCGCCCTCGGCGCGTTGGGCACGCCTTATCGCTGGGGTGGTACCAGCCTGCGCCACGGCTTCGATTGCAGCGGCCTGGTGCAATACGCCTTCAAGACTCAGGACGACCTCGACCTGCCGCGCACCTCCCGCGCGCTGTCGCGCCTGGACGCACCCTCGGTGAAACGCAGCGACCTGCAGCCGGGCGATTTGCTGTTCTTCCGCATTCGCAGTCGCTCGGTGGATCACGTGGCCATCTACATCGGTGAGGGCCGCTTCGTCCACGCGCCGCGCCGCGGCGCCAACGTGCGTATCGACTTCCTCAACAACTCGTATTGGCAGCGGCATTTCCAGTTGGCCAAGCGGGTGGTGCCGGAAGCCTGAGTCAGCGGCGGCGCGACCTTCCATCCGAGCGGTTTGGTCATCTGCGGGAAAACCTATCCCGCGGGTCAACAACGCGCTAGAATGCGCGCCGCTCGCGGCCATGTCGGCTGCGGCAGTGGGTTCCCTAACCCCACTCCATGAAAAAGGACATCGACATGACCCTGATTCCTGCGTCGGTCAGTCGGCCCGTGCTGGCCGGCCTGATCGCCTTCCATATCCTCATCATCATCGCCAGCAACTACCTGGTGCAGCTGCCGATCACCCTGTTCGGCTGGCATACCACCTGGGGTGCGTTCAGCTTTCCGTTCATCTTCCTGGCCACCGATCTCACCGTGCGCCTGATCGGCAAGCATTCCGCGCGGGTGGTGATTGCCCGTGTGATGCTGCCGGCGCTGGTGGCCTCCTACGTGGTGTCGGTGCTGTTCCACGAAGGCGCTTTTGGCGGTCTGGCGGCGCTGGGCGAATTCAATCTGTTCGTCTTCCGTATCGCCGTGGCCAGCTTCTTGGCCTACGCCTTCGGCCAGTTGCTCGATATTCAGGTGTTCGACCGCCTGCGCAAGATGCGCCAATGGTGGGTCGCGCCGACGGCCTCGACCATCTTCGGCAATCTGCTCGATACCTTCCTTTCTTCTCGGTGGCGTTCTGGCGTAGCGATGACCCGTTCATGGCCGCCAACTGGGTGGAGATCGCCACCGTGGACTACGTGATCAAGCTGGCCATCAGCCTGAACCTCTTCGTGCCGCTGTACGGCATGTTGCTCAGCGCCATCGTGCGGGCGTTGCCGCAGCGTACTGCCACGGCGTGAGGCGCACTCGCCGCTGAAGCCCCTCCCACGGTGGCCTGTGGCAAGTATGTGGGAGGGGCTTTAGCCGCGATTGCCCGAGTGCCGCCGTCAAGGCATGACGGGCGCCCCAGAAATCTTCTGTTCCGGCTGATCCTTCAGAAAAAACTGCGGTAACGCCTGCCCGGCTTGGAAAAAACGCCAAGCCGCTCTTCCCTAGCATGTCTCCCATGCCCATCGGCCCGGAGACATCGCCATGCCCCTCGACCATCCCCTGCTGTTCAAATCGTTGTGCTATGTCGACGGTCACTGGCTGCACAGTGACGACGGCGCCAGCATTGCCGTGCACAACCCTGCCGACCAGAGCGTGATCGGTCATGTGCCGATGCTTGGTGAGCAGCAGATCGTTGCCGCAGTGGATGCCGCCCAGCGCGCCTTCGCCGACTGGCGCGAGCAGAGCCTGGAAACCCGCGCGGCGCTGCTGCGGCGCTGGGCCGAGCTGATTTTGCAGCATCAGGAAGACCTGGCGCGCATCCTCAGCCAGGAACAGGGCAAGCCGTTGGCCGAAGCCCGTGGCGAGATCCGCTACGCCGCCAGCTTCATTCCCTGGTTCGCCGAAGAGGCGCGCCGGCTCTACGGCCAGACCATTCCCAGCCATATCCCCGGTGCTCAGCTCGGTACGGTGAAGGAGCCGGTGGGCGTTTGTGCCCTGCTCACGCCGTGGAATTTCCCCAGCGCGATGATCACCCGCAAGGCTGCCGCGGCGCTGGCCGCCGGCTGCACCGTGGTGGTCAAACCGGCGCACGAGACGCCCTATTCCGCCTTTGCCCTGGCGCAACTGGCCGAGGAGGCCGGCTTGCCCGCCGGCGTATTCAATGTGGTATTGGGCGAACCGCAGATGGCCATGGAAACCCTGGTCAAAGATGCCCGTGTGCGCTCGGTGAGCTTCACCGGCTCGACTCGCGTGGGCAAGCTGGTGCTGCAGGCTGCGGCTTCCGATGTGAAGAAGGTGGCGCTGGAGCTGGGCGGCAATGCGCCGCTGATCGTTTGCGCCGATGCCGATCTCGATCACGCCGTGCAGGTGGCGCTGGACGCCAAGTTCCAGACTTCCGGCCAGGACTGCTGCGCCGCCAACCGCATTCTGGTCGAGCGCCCCGTCTACGAAGAATTTCTACAGCGCTTCGCCAAGGCCGTGCGCGGCCTGCGCGTCGGCCCCGGGCATGACGCGCGCAACCAGATTGGCCCGCTGATGCACCAGGCTGCGCTGGACGTGACGGCCGCACGGGTTGCCGATGCCATCGAACAGGGCGCGCGCCTGCTGGCCGGTGGCGAACCGCACGCGCTGGGCGGCTGGTTCTGGCAGCCGACGCTGCTGGCCGACATCACCGACAGCATGCGCATCTACCGTGAGGAGAACTTCGCTCCCATCGCCGGCGTGCGCGCCTTCGATACTCTGGACGAAGCTGTGACCATGGCCAATGACACCGAATACGGTCTGGCCGCCTACATTTGTTCCAACCGCGTGGATGTCGTCCACCCGCTGATCCGTCGCCTCGACCACGCCATGGTCGCGGTCAACGGCACCAAATTCACCGGCCATCCGATCCCCTTCGGTGGCATGAAAGCCTCCGGCCTCGGCCGCGAGGGCGGTACGGAAGGCTTCGAGCCCTTCGTCGAAACCAAATACTTCTGCATTCATCATCAGGGCCAGCGCTACTGAGCCAAACCGGAGGATTTTCCATGAGCCATTACGACGAGTTGTTCGCCCAGGACCGTGCCCACTTCATGCACCCGTCCACCCACGCTCACGACCACGCCAGCGGCGCACTCAAGGGGCGCATCATCACCGGCGCTTCCGGCATCCGTATTCGCGACCACGAAGGCCGCGAGCTGCTCGATGCATTTGCCGGCCTGTACTGCGTGAACATTGGCTACGGGCGTACCGAAGTGGCCGAGGCCATCTACAAGCAGGCCAAGGAGCTGGCCTACTACCACACTTACGTCGGCCACTCGACCGAGGCCATCATCGAGCTGTCGGCGCGCATCATCGACTGGGCGCCGAAGGGGATGAAGAAGGTCTACTACGGCCTGTCTGGCTCGGACGCCAACGAGACCCAGATCAAGCTGGTGCGTTACTACAACAACGTGCTCGGCCGCCCGGCGAAGAAGAAGATCATCTCCCGCCAGCGCGGTTACCACGGCTCGGGCATCATGACCGGCAGCCTCACCGGCCTGGCCAGCTTCCACCAGCACTTCGACCTGCCGGCGCCGGACATCAAGCACGCCGCCTGCCCGCATTTCTACAAGGCGCCGGCCGGCATGGACGAAGCGGCTTTCGTGCGCCATTGTGCCGAGGATCTGGAGCGCCTGATCCTGGCCGAAGGTCCGGACACCGTGGCCGCCTTCATCGGTGAGCCGGTGATGGGCACCGGTGGCATCATCGTGCCGCCCAAGGGTTACTGGCAGGCGATCCAGGCGGTACTAGCGAAGTACGACATCCTGCTGATCGCCGACGAAGTGGTCTGCGCCTTTGGCCGTCTGGGCACGCCGATGGGCAGCCAGATGTTCGGCATGCAGCCGGACCTGATCACCACCGCCAAGGGTCTGACCAGCGCCTACGCGCCGCTGTCGGCGGTGATCGTCGGTGAGAAGGTGTGGAACGTGATCGACGAGGCCTCTAGCCGCGACGGCGCCATGGGCCATGGCTGGACCTACTCAGGCCACCCGATCTGCGCCGCCGCTGCGCTGGCTAACCTGGATATTCTCGAAAAGGAAAATATCTCTGCCAACGCCGCCGACGTCGGCGCCTACCTCAACCAGCAACTGCGCCAGACCTTCGAAGGCCATCCGCTGGTGGGTGAAGTGCGCGGTGTCGGCATGCTCGCCGCGCTGGAGTTCATGGCTGACAAGGAGGCGCGCACGCCATTCGACCCGGCGCTCAAGGTCGGCCCGCGGGTTTCCGCTGCCTGTCTGGAACGCGGCATGATCGCCCGCGCCATGCCGCACGGCGACATCCTCGGCTTCGCCCCGCCGCTGGTACTGACCAAGGCTGAGGCGGACGAGGTGGTGGGCATCGCCAAGGCGGCGGTGGATGCGGTGGCCAGCGAGGTGCTCTGAGATCTACCGCTGGAAGGACTTCAGCCATGAAGGCTGAAGTCCTTCTCCAGCAGGCCATTGAAAAACGTAGGCGAGGCAGACTGGCCTAGGCAAAAACAGCCGAAAAAGCGGAGTTTACGAGCTGTAAATGAGCATTTTGAGGCTGTTTTTAACGACGGACAGGCAACGCAGATAGTTTTTCAACAGCCTGCTAGCTTGGTGCGCACGGCGCACCCTACAACACCGCTGTGAACCGTAGGGTGCGCCGTGCGCACCGAGTCGATCAGCGTTGCTTGTCCAGCTTGCGCAGAAACACGCTCATTTCCTTCTCGGCCTGCTTGTCGCCCTTGGCCTGGGCGGCAGCGATGCCCTGCTGCCAGGACTGGCGCGCGCCGTCGATGTCGCCTTCGGCCTGCAGCGCTTTGCCTAGCAGCTTCCACGCCGCTGAATAGGCCGGGTCGAATTCCACGCAGCGTTGCAGGTGCTCGGCCGCCTGCACCGTATTGCCGCCATCCAGGTGGGCCTTGCCCAGGCCGAACCGCAGCAGGGCGTTGTCCATGCCCTTGGTCAGCATCTTTTCCAGTGCCTCAGTGCTCACAGGGAGTCTCCTTCGCCGGCCTCGCTGGTGTCGATTGTAGGAGCGAGCTCTGCTCGCGAATCTCAGGCGCTCGAAACGCTTCGCGAGCAGAGCTCGCTCCTACGAGATTTGTCTTCTCTAGCTTCAGAAGAACGTCAGACCCGCCTGGAACAGACGCTCGACGTCGCGGATGTACTTCTTGTCGACCAGGAACAGGATCACGTGGTCACCGGACTCGATCACTGTGTCATCGTGGGCGATCAGTACCTGTTCGTCGCGGATGATGGCGCCGATGGTGGTGCTCGGTGGCAGGGCGATGTCTTCGATGGCGCGGCCGATCACCTTGCTCGACTTGGCATCGCCATGGGCGATCACTTCCAGCGCCTCGGCGGCGCCACGGCGCAGGCTATGCACGCTTTCGATATCGCCGCGGCGCACGTGGGTCAGCAGGGTACCGATGGTGGCCAGCTGCGGGCTGATGGCGATGTCGATCTCACCGCCCTGCACCAGGTCGACGTAGGCCGGGTTGTTGATGATGGTCATCACCTTGCGCGCACCCAGGCGCTTGGCCAGCAGCGACGACATGATATTGGCTTCGTCGTCGTTGGTCAGAGCGAGGAAGATGTCGGCATCGTTGATGTTCTCTTCCACCAGCAGGTCGCGATCCGAGGCGCTGCCCTGCAGCACGATGGTGCTGTCGAGATTCTCCGACAGGTAGCGGCAGCGCGCCGGGTTCATCTCGATGATCTTCACCTGGTAGCGGCTTTCGATGGCCTCGGCCAGGCGTTCGCCGATGTTGCCACCGCCGGCGATCACCACGCGCTTGTAGCTGTCTTCCAGGCGGCGCATCTCGCTCATCACCGCACGGATATGTGCCTTGGCCGCGATGAAGAACACCTCGTCATCGGCCTCGATGATGGTGTCGCCCTTGGGCATGATCGGTCGGTTGCGGCGGAAGATCGCCGCGACGCGGGTGTCGACGTTGGGCATGTGCTGGCGCAACTGGCGCAGTTGCTGGCCGACCAGCGGGCCGCCGTAGTAGGCCTTGACCGCCACCAGCTGGGCCTTGCCTTCGGCGAAGTCGATCACCTGCAGGGCGCCGGGGTATTCGATCAGGCGTCTGATGTAGTTGGTCACCACCTGCTCGGGGCTGATCAGCACGTCGACCGGAATCGCTTCGTTGTCGAACAGCGCCTCGCGGGTCAGATAGGCCGTCTCGCGTACGCGGGCGATCTTGGTCGGTGTGTGGAACAGGGTGTAGGCCACCTGACAGGCGATCATGTTGACTTCGTCGCTGTTGGTCACCGCCACCAGCATGTCGGCATCGTCGGCGCCGGCCTGGCGCAGCACCGTGGGGAAGGAGCCCTTGCCCTGCACGGTGCGGATGTCCAGGCGGTCGCCGAGGTCGCGCAGGCGGTCGCCATCGGTGTCGACCACGGTGATGTCGTTGGCTTCGCTGGCGAGGTGTTCGGCCAGGGTGCCGCCCACTTGGCCGGCGCCGAGAATGATGATTTTCACCGATACGCTCCGTTGGAAATATTGGCAACCGTCACTCCCGCGAAGGCGGGAGCCCAGGTGCTTCGGTTTTCTGGGTTCCCGTCTTCGCGGGACAGCGCTTGCGCTGAACGCACTTTAGTGTGGCCCGAATAGGGCGAGCGCAGCGAGTAATGACGACTATTTCAGAGTACCTGTGGCCTTTTGAACAGCTTGGCATAGTAGAAGCCGTCGTGGCCGTCCAGCTGTGGCAGCAACTGGCGGCCGTGGGCTGGCTGCAGGCCGAACTCGCCAGCGATGGCGACTTCCTGCGCGTCGGGGGTACGGGCGAGGAAGGCGGCGATGGTCTCGCTGTTTTCCGTCGGCAGCACCGAACAGGTGGCATACAGCAGGATGCCGCCAGGCGCCAGGGTCGGCCACAGCGCATCGAGCAACTCGCCTTGCAACTGGGCCAGGGCCGGGATGTCCTCGGGCTTGCGGGTCAGCTTGATATCCGGGTGACGGCGGATCACCCCGGTGGCCGAACAGGGCGCATCGAGCAGGATGCGCTGGAATGGCTGGCCGTCCCACCAGGCGCCGGTAGCGCGGCCGTCGGCGGCGATCAGCGTGGCTTCCAGATGCAGGCGGTCGAGATTCTCGCGTACGCGCGCCAGCCGTTTGGCTTCCAGATCCACGGCGACCACTTCGCCCAGGCCCGGCTCGACTTCCAGCAGGTGGCAAGTCTTGCCGCCCGGCGCGGCGCAGGCGTCCAGCACACGTTGGCCAGGCGCCAGCTCGAGCAGGTCGGCGGCCAGTTGCGCGGCTTCGTCCTGGACGCTGACGCGGCCTTCCTTGAAGCCGGGCAAGGTGGTCACGTCGCAAGGTTGCAGCAGGCGCACGCCGTCGCGACTGAAGGTGCAGGGTTCGGCAGCAAGGCCTGCACTGCGCAGCTCTTCGAGATAGGCGTCGCGGCTGCCGTGGCGGCGATTGACCCGCAGGATCAGCGGCGGATGGGCGTTATTGGCGGCGCAGATGGCTTGCCAGTGCTGTGGCCAATGCGCCTTGAGCGTCTTCTGCAGCCAGCGCGGGTGGGCGCTGTGTAGCACCGGGTCGCGATCCAGTTCGGCGAAAATCTCTTCATGCTCGCGTTGTGCGCGGCGCAGCACGGCATTGAGCAAGCCCTTGGCCCAGGGCTTTTTCAGCGCTCCGGCGCAGCCTACTGTCTCGCCGATGGCGGCATGCTCCGGGATGCGGCTGTGCAGCAACTGATAGAGGCCGATCAGCAGCAGCGCTTCCACGTCCTTGTCAGCTGCCTTGAAGGGTTTTTCCAGCAGCTTGTCGGCCAGCAGCTGCAGGCGTGGCTGCCAGCGCGCGGCGCCGAAGGCCAGATCCTGCGCCAGGGCGCGGTCGTGGTGTTCGACCTTGTCCAGCTGCGGCGGCAGGCTGCTGCCCAGCGAGGCCTTGCCGGACAGGACTGCGGTCAGGGCGCGGGCGGCGGCCAGGCGTGGGTTCATTGACCGAGCACCAGGCCGGGGGCGAACTGCTCGCGACGGCTGTTGTACAGGTCGCTGAAGGCCAGCGGCTTGCCGCCGGGCAATTGCAGACGAGTCAGGCGCAGCGCGCCCTCGCCACAAGCCACGGTCAGGCCCTGCTTGTCGGCGGCGAGAATGCTGCCGGGGGCACCACTGCCCTCGCCCAGTTCGGCGGTATGCACCTTGAGTGCATCGCCGTTCAGCGTGGTGTGGCAGATCGGCCAGGGGTGGAAGGCGCGCACCAAGCGCTCCAATTCCACGGCCGGGCGGCTGAAGTCGAGGCGCGCCTCATCCTTGTTCAGCTTGTGGGCGTAGTTGGCCAGGGCATCGTCCTGCACTTCGCCCTTCAGGGTGCCGGCAGCCAGGCCGTCGATTGCCTGCAGCACCGCCTGCGGGCCGAGCTGGGCGAGACGGTCATGCAGGCTGCCGCCGGTATCGTCAGCACTGATCGGCGTGTTGACCTTGAGTAGCATCGGCCCAGTATCGAGGCCGGCCTCCATCTGCATCACGGTGACGCCACTCTCGGCGTCGCCGGCCTGCACTGCGCGCTGGATCGGCGCGGCGCCGCGCCAGCGCGGCAGCAGCGAGGCGTGACTGTTGATGCAGCCCAGGCGTGGGGTGTCGAGCACCACCTGCGGCAGGATCAGGCCGTAGGCGACTACTACCATCAAGTCCGGCTTGAGCGCCGCCAGCTCGGCCTGCGCCTCTTCATTACGCAGGCTGGCCGGTTGGTAGACCGGGATGCCGTGCTCGACGGCGAGCTGCTTGACCGGGCCCGGCATCAGCTTCTGGCCGCGGCCGGCGGGGCGATCCGGCTGGGTGTAGACGGCGACGATCTCGTGCGGGCTGGCCAGCAGGGCCTTGAGGTGCTCGGCGGCGAATTCCGGGGTGCCGGCAAAGACGATACGCAATGAGTCAGACATGAGAGCTCGCTAAAAGAAAAAGGCTTGCCGTGGCAAGCCTTCTGAATCGGGCGTCAAGCGCGCTGACGATGCTGTTTTTCCAGCTTCTTCTTGATGCGGTCGCGCTTGAGGTTGGACAGGTAATCCACAAACAGCTTGCCGTTGAGGTGATCGCACTCGTGCTGGATGCACACGGCCAGCAGGCCTTCGGCAATCAGCTCATAGGGCTGGCCATCGCGGTCCAGTGCCTTGATCTTGACCTTCTGCGGGCGATCGACGTTTTCGTAGAAGCCGGGCACCGACAGGCAGCCTTCCTGGTACTGGTCCATCTCGTCGGTCAAAGGCTCGAACTCGGGGTTGATGAATACCCGCGGCTCGGACTTGTCCTCGGACAGGTCCATGACCACCACGCGCTTGTGCACGTTGACCTGCGTCGCCGCCAGGCCGATACCAGGAGCGTCATACATGGTCTCGAACATGTCGTCGACCAGTTGACGGATGGAGTCGTCCACGACGTCCACCGGTTTGGCGATGGTACGCAGGCGTGGATCAGGAAATTCAAGGATATTCAGGATCGCCATATGCGTTTGTGATGCACTTGTGGAATAAAGTCAAAATCCGCTGCTAAGATGATGAACAGCATTGAAAAACGGCTTCACGCCGCGTATTCAGCGGGTTTGGCACGCGGCGCTAGGGCGCTTCACGTGAAGGCACATAATAAAGGGATTCACCGTATGAGGAAATCACTACTCGCCCTGCTCTTCGCAGCCGGCGGACTGGCCCTGACCAGCTTGGCTCAGGCCGAAGTGCAACTCAAGGACGGTCACCCGAACCGCTACACAGTGGTCAAGGGCGATACCCTCTGGGACATTTCCGGCAAGTTCCTGCGCCAGCCGTGGAAATGGCCCGAGATCTGGCACGCCAACCCACAGGTCGCCAACCCGCACCTGATCTATCCCGGCGATACCCTCAATCTCGTTTATGTTGATGGTCAGCCGCGCCTGATGCTCAACCGCGGTGAGTCGCGCGGTACCATCAAGCTGTCGCCGCAGGTGCGCAGCACGCCAATGGCCGAAGCGATCCCGACTATCCCGCTGGAGGCGATCAACAGCTTCCTGCTGAGCAACCGTATTATCGACACGCTGGAAGAATTCAACGGTAAGCCTTACGTCGTCGCCGGCAACGCCGAGCGCGTGGTCAGCGGCGCTGGCGATCGTGTCTACGCCCGTGGTCAGTTCGACGAAGAGCATCCGATTTACGGCATCTTCCGTCAGGGCAAGACCTATGTGGATCCGGAAACCAAGGAATTCCTCGGTATCAACGCCGATGACATCGGCACCGGCGAAGTCGTCGCCGAGGAAGGTGATATCGGTACCCTCGTCCTGAGTCGTTCGACTCAGGAGGTGCGCATCGGTGACCGCCTGTTCCCCACCGAAGAGCGTGCGATCAACTCCACCTTCATGCCCAGCGAGCCGGCCAGCGAGATCAACGGTCTGATCCTCGACGTCCCGCGTGGTGTGACCCAGATCGGCCAGTTCGATGTGGTGACCCTGAATAAAGGTGCTCGCGATGGTCTGGAGATCGGCAACGTACTGGCCATCTACAAGACCGGCGAAACCGTGCGCGACCGCGTTACCGGCGAGAGTGTGAAGATCCCGGACGAGCGTTCCGGGCTGCTGATGGTGTTCCGCAGCTATGACAAGCTCAGCTACGGCCTGGTACTGCAGGCCAGCCGCCAGCTGGCGGTGATGGACAAGGTCCGCAACCCGTAATGCCCATCGAGCCCCGCTAGTGCGGGGCTCGTGCTTTCAGGCCGCCAGGATGGCGGTGCAACTTTTCAGGGAAGAATCGCCATGCCTGCATCCTCCTCGCTTTCCCCCGCTGTTTCTCCTGCCGAGCTCGAAGCCCGCTTGCGTCTGCATCTATTGCCGGAGCTGGGGCCGCGACGCTTTCGCAAACTCCTGAGCGCTTTCGATAGCGCCTCGGCTGCGCTCAGTGCGCCGGCCAGCGCCTGGCGTGCGTTGGGGCTGCCGGCTGCCTGCGCCGAGCCCCGGCGCAGTGCGCAGATCCGCGAGCGAGCGGCGGCTGCCCTGCACTGGCTGGGTGAGCCTGATCAGCATGTGGTGATGTGGGACGATCCAGCCTACCCCGCCCTGCTTGCCGAGTTGGCGGATGCACCGCCGCTGTTGTTCGTCGCTGGCGATCCCGGTGTGCTGGAGGCGCCGCAACTGGCCATGGTCGGCAGTCGGCGTGCCTCGCGGCCCGGCCTGGATAACGCACGGGCCTTTGCCCGCAGCCTGGCGGGCGTCGGCTTCGTCATCACCAGTGGTCTGGCGTTGGGGATCGATGGTGCTGCGCATCAGGGGGCGTTGGAGGGTGGCGGCAAAACGGTGGCCGTGCTGGGCACCGGCTTGCAGTGTTTGTATCCGCGTCGGCATGTCGGGTTGGCAGCGCGGATCGTCGAACAGGGTGGCGCGCTGGTTTCCGAGTTACCGCTGGATTGTGCGCCACAGGCGAGCAACTTCCCCCGGCGTAACAGAATCATCAGCGGCTTGTCGCTGGGCGTGCTGGTGGTCGAGGCCAGCCCGTCCAGTGGCTCGCTGATCACTGCGCGCCTGGCCGCCGAGCAGGGGCGCGAGGTCTACGCCATACCTGGCTCCATCCATCATCCTGGCGCGCGTGGCTGCCATCAGCTGATCCGTGATGGCGCCACCCTGGTGGAAAGCATCGAGCATATCCTCGAAGCCTTGCGTGGCTGGCAGACTCCAACCGCCGAGCCTGTATCGGTGCCGCTCGCTAGCGTCGAGCACCCATTGCTGGTCTTGCTGCATGCCGCGCCGCACAGCACCGAGGCGCTGGTGCAGGCCAGCGGTTGGCCGTTGTCACAGGTGCTGGCGGCTTTGACCGAGTTGGAGCTCGATGGCCTGGTGTGTAACGAAGCGGGGCGTTGGCTGGCGCGCAATCGTTAACAGGTTGTTAAGGCCCGTGGCAGGCAACCATTGGCTTGGATAGACTGCCGCCCATTGATTCCGCGGGAGACAGTCGATGGCCAGCAACTGGCAGATACAGCAAACGGCGCGAGTGGTGCGTGAAGGGGGCGTGGTTGCCTATCCGACCGAGGCGGTCTGGGGCCTGGGCTGCGATCCCTGGAATGAAGAGGCGGTGTATCGCCTGCTGGCGCTCAAGGAGCGGCCGATGCACAAGGGGCTGATTCTGGTGGCCGATGACATCGGACAGTTCGACTTCCTGCTCGATGATCTGCCAGAGGTCTGGCAGGAGCGCCTGGCCGGCAGCTGGCCAGGCCCGAACACCTGGCTGGTGCCGCATCAGAATCGCCTGCCGGAGTGGGTCACAGGCCAGCACGATACCGTTGCCCTACGCGTCAGTGATCATCCGCTGGTTCGTGCGTTGTGCCGCTATACCGGCCCGCTAATCTCCACCTCGGCCAACCCGGCGGGGCGCCCTTCAGCGCGTTCGCGTCTGCGCGTCGAGCAATATTTCCCGGGCGAGTTGGACAAGGTCCTTGGCGGCGCACTAGGTGGGCGCAAGAACCCCAGCCTGATTCGTGACCTGCGTACGGGCGATGTGATTCGCCCGTCCTGACTGGCCAATGCTCGCGGCTAAAGCCCCTCCCACGATTGTGGCAGCTGTGGGAGGGGCTTTAGCCGCGTCTGTGTTTACGGCAGCAAAATGGTCGAGCCAGTGGTTTGCCGCGAGCTCAGCGCATCCTGTGCGGCAGCAGCGTCCTTGAGCGCGTAGCGATTACTGATGTCCACCTGCAGTTTGCCGCTGCTGATCATCGCGAACAGCTCGTCGGCCATGGCTTGCAGGTTCTGCGGCGTATTGGCGTAGCTCGCCAGGGTCGGCCGGGTGACGTACAGCGAGCCCTTCTGCGCCAGGATACCCAGGTTGACCCCGGTGACCGCGCCGGATGCGTTGCCGAAGCTGACCAGCAGGCCGCGCGGTGCCACGCAGTCCAGCGAGGTTTCCCAGGTGTCCTTGCCGACGCCGTCATATACAACCGGGCACTTGGCGCCGTCAGTCAACTCCAGCACGCGCTGGACGACATTCTCATGGCTGTAGTCGATGGTCTCCCAGGCTCCCAGTTCCTTGGCGAGTGCGGCCTTTTTCGCCGAGCTGACGGTGCCGATCAGATTCACGCCCAGCGCTTTGGCCCATTGGCAGGCGAAGGAGCCGACGCCACCAGCGGCGGCATGGAAGAGGATGGTCTCGCCGCCCTTGAGCTCGTAGGTCTGGCGCAACAGGTACTGCACGGTCAGGCCCTTGAGCATTACCGCAGCGGCCTGTTCGAAGCTGATGCTGTCCGGCAGGTGTACCAGGTTGTCGGCGGGCAGCACGTGCAGCTCGCTATAGGCGCCGAGCGGACCGGTGGCATAGGCGACGCGATCGCCGACCTTGAGACCTTCGACCTCGCTGCCAATCGCCTCGACCACGCCGGCACCTTCGGTGCCCAGGCTCGAAGGCAGCGCGGGCGGCTGGTACAAGCCGCTGCGGAAGTAGGTGTCGATGAAGTTCAGGCCGATGGCCTTGTTGGCCACGCGAACCTCGCGTGGGCCCGGTGCTGCCGGCTGGTAGTCACGGTATTCCAGCACTTCGCTGCCGCCGTGCTGGCTGAACTGAATACGCTTGGCCATCTCGGATTCCTTATTGGTTTGGAGCCGCTGCATGCGGCGAAAGGCTCTATCCAATCGTCCTGATTGACCGACGTCAACTGCGGATGTGCCTGGGTGAATGCTATGCTGCCCGCCGATTTCGACCTGCTCTCTGTTCAAGGTGCCGCCGTGACTGACCGTACCGAGGCCGTTAAGGCCTACCTGCTCGACCTGCAAGACCGCATCTGCTTTGCCCTGCAAGCCGAGGACGGCCAGGCCGTGTTCGCCGAGGACGCCTGGCAGCGTCCGGCCGGTGGTGGTGGGCGCACGCGGGTGATCGAGAACGGCGCGCTGATCGAAAAAGGCGGGGTGAATTTCTCCCACGTGTTCGGCGACAGCCTGCCGCCGTCGGCCAGCGCCCATCGCCCCGAGCTGGCCGGCCGTGGCTTCCAGGCCCTCGGCGTGTCGCTGGTGATCCATCCGGAAAACCCCTACGTGCCGACTTCGCACGCCAACGTGCGCTTCTTCAGTGCCGAGAAGGCAGGCGAGGAGCCGGTGTGGTGGTTCGGTGGTGGTTTCGACCTCACGCCCTACTACGCCAATGAAGAAGACTGCGTACACTGGCACCAGATCGCTCGTGACGCCTGCGCCCCCTTCGGCGCCGAGGTCTATCCCAAGTTCAAGGCCTGGTGCGACCGCTATTTCCATCTCAAGCACCGCGGTGAGCCGCGTGGTATTGGCGGGTTGTTCTTCGACGACCTCAACGAGTGGGACTTCGACACCAGCTTCGCCTTCATGCGCGCCATTGGTGATGCCTACATCCAGGCTTACCTGCCCATCGTTCAGCGCCGCAAGTCCATGCCCTTCGGCGAGCGTGAGCGTGAGTTCCAGGCCTTCCGTCGCGGCCGCTACGTGGAGTTCAACCTGGTGTTCGACCGCGGCACCCTGTTCGGCCTGCAGTCCGGCGGGCGCACCGAGTCGATCCTCATGTCGCTGCCACCACATGTGCGCTGGGGCTATGACTGGAAGCCCGAGCCGGGCAGCGAGGAAGCTCGCCTGACCGAGTATTTCCTGACGGATCGTGATTGGCTGGCGCAGGCCTAGCTTCCATTCTCTCTTGTAGGAGCTGCGCCCCGCAGCGAATGACGGCGGCGTGTGCTACCGCGGCGAAGCAGAGGCTTCGCCCCGAGGCGGGGCTCCTACAGGACGGCGTCAGTTTCGTAGATTTCTACCGTTACAGGACCTTCCATGGACCGCTACTGCGTCTTCGGCAACCCCATCGGCCACAGCAAATCGCCGCTGATCCACCGCCTGTTCGCCGAGCAAACCGGCCAGGTGTTGACCTACGATGCACGCCTGGCGCCGCTGGACGACTTCACTGGCAATGCCCGCGCCTTTTTCGCCGAAGGCCTGGGCGGCAACGTCACCGTGCCGTTCAAGGAAGAGGCCTTTCGCCTGGCCGACGAACTCACCGAGCGCGCCCGTCGAGCCGGCGCGGTGAATACCCTGAAGAAACTGGCCGACGGTCGCCTGCTGGGTGACAACACCGACGGTGCTGGCTTGACCCGTGACCTGCAGGACAACGCCGGTTTCAGCTTGGCCGGCAAGCGCATCCTCGTGCTCGGTGCCGGCGGTGCCGTGCGCGGTGTGCTCGAACCCTTCCTGGCGCAGAAGCCGGCGGTGCTGGTGATCGCCAACCGTACCGTGGCCAAGGCCGAACAACTGGTGCGTGAATTTGCCGACCTAGGCCCGCTGGTGGCCGCTGGCTTCGACTGGATCGATGCGCCGGTGGACCTGATCGTCAACGGCACTTCCGCCAGCCTCGGTGGTGAGCTGCCGCCGATTGCGCCGAGCCTGATCCAGCCCGGTCATACCGTCTGCTACGACATGATGTACGGCCGTGAGGCGACCGCCTTCAACCGCTGGGCAGCCGAGCAGGGCGCGGCGCGCTGCCTGGATGGCCTCGGCATGCTGGTCGAGCAGGCGGCCGAGGCGTTCGAGCTATGGCGTGGCGTGCGCCCTGACACGGCGCCGGTGCTGGCTGAGCTGCGCCGTCAACTGGCGGGTTGAACGGGCATGGACGAACAAGCGCTGCCGAGGATCAGGGGCTATCACGCCCATGTTTACTTCGACGCCAGCACCCTCGATCAGGCCCGTGCGCTGTGCGAAGAAGCCGCGCGGCTTTTTCCTCTGAAGATGGGACGGATGCACGAGCGTCCAGTCGGGCCACACCCGGATTGGAGCTGTCAGCTGGCCTTTCGTCCTGACCTGTTCGGTGAGCTGGTGCCCTGGCTGATGCAACACCGCAATGGCCTCAACGTGCTGGTGCACCCGATCACTGACAACGAGCTGCGCGACCACCGCGACTGGCCGCTATGGCTCGGTCAGGTGCGCCCGCTGGATCTGAGCACGCTCGCAGACGAATGATGGTTAGGACGAGCGGTCTTGCTCAATCCTCGAACAACACCGGGCAGCGCTCGGCGCCTTCGAGCTTGAGGATTTCCTCCACTACCTGTGGCCGCGCCTGGCGCAGCACCAGGCTGCGTTTCAGCGCCTGCAGGCGGCGCGCCTCCTGGTGCAGCATCTCTACCCCGGCGTAGTCGATGAAGTTGATGTGCCGCGCATCGATCACCAGGCGCTGACCCCGGCTGCGTTGCAGCAGTTGCTGGATGTACTGGCAGGCGCCGAAGAAGATCGAGCCCTCGATGCGCAGCACCTCGTCTTCGCCGTCCTGCCACAGGCGCACGCGCGGCTGCGAGGTGCGCTTGAGGTAGAAGAACAGCGAGGCCAGCACGCCGGCGTAGATCGCCGTCTGCAGCTCCAGCACCAGGGTGGCGGCGAAGGTCAGCAGCATCACCATGAACTCGGAGCGACTGACCCGACGTAGTGCACGGATCGCCGGCAGATCCACCAGGCCCCAGCAAATCAGCAGGATGCCGGCCGCCATCACCGGCAGCGGGATATGCGTCAGCAGCGCTGCGCCAAACACCGCGAACAGCGCCACCAGCAGCGCCGAGAACACCCCGGCCAACGGCGTACGTGCACCGGCCTGCAGGTTCAGCGCCGAGCGGGTGAAGGAGCCGGCTGACAGCGAGGCAGAGAACCACGGCCCGATCATGTTCGACAGGCCCTGGGCGCGCACTTCCTGGTTGGCATCGAGAAACTGGTGTGACTTCACTGCCAGCGCGCGGGCGATGGACAGGCTGGTGACCAGCCCGAGCATGCCGCAGGCCACCGCTGCCGGTAGCAGACGCAGCACGTCGTCGAGGTCGAAACTCAGCATGGTCAAAGGCGGCAGGCCTCCTTCGAACGGTGCCACCAGGGCGATGTCAGCGGTGAACCGTGCCGGTAGTAGCCACGCCAGCAGACTGCCGCAGACCAGGCCGATCAGCAGTGCGGGGGCCTTTGGCCAGAGTTTGCGCACGGCCACGCTGAGCAGCAGTGTAAAGGCCGCCAGGGCCAGACTCGGCCAGTGCGCCTCGGGCAGGTGCTGGCCGATCTGCAGCAGGCTGGTCAGGGCTGTGGGTTGGCTGGCGACTTCCACGCCGAGCAGATTGGGCATCTGCCCGATGGCGATCACCAGCGCCGCGCCGAGGGTGAAGCCGAGTACCACCGACTGCGAGACGAAGTTCACCAGGGCGCCGAAGCGCAGCATACCTAGCAGCCACTGGAACAGCCCGGCGAGAAAGGTCAGCAGCAGGATCAGGGCGATGAATTCGTCGCTGCCGATGCGCGCCATGGGGCTGACGCTGGTGAACAGGACGATGGAGATAGCCGCTGTCGGCCCGCAGATCAGGTGCCAGGACGAGCCCCACAGACAGGCGATGATCACCGGCACGATGGCGGCGTACAGGCCGTATTCGGCGGGCAGGCCGGCAATCAGCGCGTAGGCCAGCGATTGCGGCAGGGCCAGGATGGCGCCAGTCAGGCCCACCAGCAGGTCGTTGCCGAGGGTCTTGCGGCTGATGCCAGGCAACCAGCGGAGAAACGGCAGCAGGGTCTGTCGGTCAGGTAGGCGCATGATTTGGGTCGAGGGTGGGTCGCAGGCGATTCCACCCTACTCACTTGCCGCGGTTAATTCAAAGCCGCGCCTTCACGGCGGCCAGGCCGTCGCCACCGTCGCGGGTGGTCACGCCGTCCAGCCAGCCATCGAGCACCTGCGGGTTGGCCTGCAGCCAGGCCTTGATCGCAGCGTCGTTGCTGGCCTGCTTGTTCAGCACCTGATCCATGATGCTGTTCTCCATCTCCTGGGTGAAAGTCAGGTTGCTTAGCAGCTTGCCGACGTTGGGGCACTGCGCGGCGTAGCCCTTGCGCGCCAGGGTGTTGACCTCGCCGCTGTCGCCGAAATATTTCTCGCCGCCTTTCAGATACTGCATGTCGTACTGCACGTTCATCGGGTGCGGGGTCCAGCCGAGGAAGACCACGAACTGATCGCGTTTCACCGCGCGGCCGACCTGCACCAGCATCGCCTGTTCGCTGGACTCCACCAGCTTCCAGTCACCCAGGCCGAACTCGTCGGCGGCGATCATCTGCCTGATCGACTCGTTGGCGGGTGAGCCGGAGGCGATGCCGTAGAGCTTCTTGCCAAACTTGTCGGCATGCTTGTCCAGATCGGCGAAGGTCTTCACCCCGGCCTCATAGGCATAGGTCGGGACCGCCAGGGTGTACTCGGTGCCTGCGAGGTTCTGCGCCAGCTTGTCCACTTCTCCGCTGGCGACGAACTTGTCGTAGTTGCTCTGCTGCGCCGGCATCCAGTTGCCGAGGAAGACGTCGACCTGGCCCTTCTGCAGGCCGGCGAAGATGATCGGCACGGCCAGGGTCTGGGTTTGTGCCTTGTAGCCCAGGCCGTCGAACAGGAAGCTGGCGATGCCGTTGGTCACGGCGATGTCGCTCCAGCCCGGGTCACCCAGCTTGACCGTGGCACAGGCGGCGTCCTCGGCCCAGACGTTGCCGGCACTGGTGAGCGCTGCGGTGAGTAGTAGCACGCTGAATCGGTTCATGGCGTCTCTCCTTTTTTCTTCTGTTTTGGGCACCTCTAAAAACGTAGGCGAGGCAGCCAGCGCAAGGCAAAAACAGGCGAAAAAGCGCAGTTTACGAGCTGTAAATGAGCATTTTGATCGGACTCGCGCACGAGCCTGTTTTTAACGCAGTGATGGCAACGCAGGTAGTTTTTAGAGGTGTCCTTTTGGGGGCGGCAGTTGGTAAAGGTTCATACCTGGGGAAAACGGGCGCGGCGTTCCAGGTCGTCGAGATCGATATGGTTGCGCATGTACTGTTGGCTGGCATCGACCCAGGGCTGGTGATCCCAACTGGTCAGCTTGCCTTGGCTCAGCGCCTCGGCCACCAGACGGCGGCGGCGCTGGCTGGCGAGAGTGGCGGCGTGGATGGCCGGGATGTCCCAGCGCTCGCGCGCTTCGGCGATGAAACCGGCAAGGATGCCGCGATGCTCGCTGGACTCGGCCAGGTTCTGACGTTCGAGCGGGTCGCTGTCCAGATCGAACAGCAGCAGTGGATCCTGCTCGGAATAGACGAACTTCCATGGCCCGCGGCGAATCATCATCAGCGGGCTGAGCGTGCCTTCGGCCATGTATTCGCCGAGCACTTCATCATGGCCGCCCTTGCCTTGCAGATGCGGCAGTAGCGAGTGACCTTCCAGCTCCAGGCCCTGCTCGACCTGGCCGCCGGCCAGTTCCACCAGCGTTGGCAGCAGATCGAGAGTGGAGACCGACTGACTGACCCGATGCGCGGTGAAGCGCTGCGGTGCATGCACCAGCAACGGCACGCGGGCGGACATTTCGAACCAGTGCATCTTGTACCAGAGGCCGCGCTCACCCAGCATGTCGCCGTGGTCGCCGGAGAAGACGATCAGGGTGTCCTCCGCCAGGCCGCACTCTTCCAGGGTCTTCAGCAACTTGCCGATGTTGTCGTCGATATAGCTGCAGGCACCGAAGTAGGCGCGGCGGGCGTCGCGAATCTTGTCCTCGGGCAGCGGCTTGTCCCACAGGTCGATGATCTTGAGGATGCGCTGCGAGTGCGGGTCCTGCTCGCTCTGCTCGATGTGCTGGCGCGGCAGAGGAATGTCCACGCCCTCGTAGCGATCCCAGTATTCGCGGCCGATGGTGTAGGGGTCATGCGGGTGGGTCATCGACACGGTCAGGCAGAACGGCTGATCCGGACTCATGCGCACGTGGTCGTAGAGGTACTGGCGGGCCTTGAACACCACCTCCTCGTCGAAATCCAGCTGGTTGCTGCGTACGCAGGGGCTGGCCTGCAGCACCGAGGACATGTTGTGGTACCAACTGGCGCGCACGTCCGGCTCGTCCCAGTTCACCGCCCAGCCGTAGTCGGCGGGATAGATGTCGCTGGTCAGGCGCTCCTCGTAACCGTGCAACTGGTCCGGGCCGCAGAAGTGCATCTTGCCAGATAGCGCAGTGCGGTAGCCGAGGCGGCGCAGGTAATGGGCATAGGTCGGCACATCGGCGGGGAAATCGGCGGCATTGTCATAGGCGCCGATCTTCGATGGCAGCCGCCCGCTGACCAGGGTGAAGCGCGACGGCGCGCAGAGCGGGCTGTTGCAGTAGGCCGAGTCGAACACCACGGCCTGCTCGGCCAGTTTCATCAGGTTGGGCATCTGCACTGGCGAGGCGGCATCGTGCAGCGGCAGGATCGGCGCGGCCATCTGGTCGGCCATGATGAAGAGGATGTTCGGGCGCTTCATGGTGGCGGGTATTCCATATTGTTGGTTTATGCGACAGTGCTGGCTCCATGATTCCGGTAGAACGGCAGCAGGGTAAACCCGGCTGTGAAACATGCCTCGGATAAGCAGAGCTTATGTTTAAAGTCATTGATGGGCTGTCGCTCGACGCGCTGCGGGTGTTCGAGTCGGCCGCGCGCCAGCTCAGTTTCACCGCCGCCGCCAGCGAGCTGGGTAGCAGCCAGCCGGCGATCAGCCAGCAGATCAAGCGTCTGGAGCAGCAACTGGCCACGCGCCTGTTCGACCGTATCTATCGCGGCATTGTGCTGACCGAGGCCGGCGAGCTGTTGCTGGCGCATGTGCAGGAAGGGCTGGCCAGCCTCGATGCCGGGCTCGTCGCCGTCACCGCGCGCCAGCAGCATGAAGTGCTGCAGGTGGCCACCGACTTCGCCTTCGCCGCCTACTGGTTGATGCCGCGTCTGCAGCGCTTCAACCGCCTGTACCCGGAGGTGGACGTCAGCCTGATCACCAGCGAGCGCGACCCGGCCACGGTACCCAGCGATATCGACGTGGCGATCCGTTTTGGCGACGGTCGTTTCAAGCATGGCGAAGCGTACCTGCTGTTCCGCGAAGAGGTGTTTCCGGTGTGCAGCCCGCGTCTGCTCGGCGAGCGCCAGCTACCGCTACCGACGGAGGTTCTGAGCGAGCTGCCGCTGCTGCACCTGCGCCCCGAGCACCGCTCGCGCTGGTTCGACTGGGAGGGATTGTTCCGCGCCCTCGGCATCGCCAGCCTGCCGACACCCGGCGCGTTGCGTTTCGACAACTACACCCTGCTGATCCAGGCGGCGATTGCCGGGCAGGGCGTGGCCATCGGCTGGCGCCATCTGGTGGATGAACTTCTGGCTCAGGGGCTGCTCTGTCGTCTGGGTGAGGCCGAGGCGCATTCGGCGCGTGGCTATTACCTGGTACTACCCGAGCGCAAGCGTCGCCAGCGCCTGACCGCGCGTTTCGTCGACTGGTTGCAGGCCGAGCTGGATTCGCCAGCAGCGAGCGTTTGATCGGGCCATACTGCAATAGCCAAGCGTGATCCTTATACTGGTCGCCGCCGCTCTAGCCGGTCGTTTTTCATCGCCTGCCAGCGGCCCCCACACTCCAACCGGTGAAGTGAACCGTGAAACTCCGTCATTCGATTTTGGGCCTGCTGCTGTGCGGCAGCCTTGTTGTTTCGAACCTCCAGGCCGCGCCTGCCCAGCCGAAGCAGGAGCTGGCCGCCGGTAGTGCCTTGCTGATCGATCTGAAGACCGGCCAGGAGCTCTATTCCAGCAACCCGGACCTGCGCCTGCCGGTCGCCTCGGTCACCAAGCTGATGACCGCCATGGTGGTGCTCGACGCCAAGCTGCCGCTGGACGAGATGCTGCCGATCACCATCCGCGACACCCAGGAAATGCAGGGTGTGTTCTCCCGCGTGCGCATCGGCAGTGAAATCACGCGCCGCGAAATGCTGCACCTGGCGCTGATGTCCTCGGAGAACCGCGCTGCCGCCAGTCTTGCGCACCATTACCCGGGTGGCCACGCCGCCTTCGTCGCAGCCATGAACGCCAAGGCCAAGGTGCTGGGCATGCACAGCAGCCACTTCGTCGAACCCACCGGCCTGTCCGAACTGAACGTCGCCACGGCGCGTGACCTGGCGCTGATGGTCAAGGCCGCCAACCAGTATCCGCTGATCCACCAGTTCAGCACCGACTCCGAAGCCACCGTGGCCTTCCGCAAGCCCAACTATACCCTGGGCTTTCGCAACACCAACGCACTGGTGCGCAAGGCGGACTGGAACATCAACCTGAGCAAGACCGGCTTTACCAACGCTGCCGGCCGCTGCCTGGTGATGGCCACCACCATCGCCAACCGCCCGGTGGCCTTTGTGGTGCTCGGCGCGTTCGGCAAGTACACCCACATGGCCGACGCCAACCGCCTCAAGCGCTGGATGGAGACCGGCAAGGTCACCCCGGTGCCGGCAGCGGCGCTCAGCTACAAGCAGCAGAAGCTGGCCGAGTGGAGTCTGCAGGCCGCACAGTAAGACGCTGTGCACGCCCTGCAGGGCCAGCACGAGACGCAAAGTGTAGGAGCCCCGCCTCGGGGCGAAGCCTCGGACTTCTGCGTCGCCAGCCCCGTAGCATTCGCCGCGGGGCGCGGCTCCTACGCCGGCTATCGGAAAAAGGGCGACTCGATGAGTCGCCCTTTTCGTTATGCCTGCCGTAGCCCGGATGCAATCCGGGGAACCCGCAGCTCAGGCCCCGGATTGCATCCGTATATGGACTCCTCCCGTTTTGCCAGTGAAATAATCTGCCTCTGAACCTAGGTACGACTGCTTCCGTATATTCGACTTCTGATAAGGCGTTAGCCTTGAGCCATGATGAAT
>NZ_NIUB01000051.1 GCF_002197815.1 Pseudomonas oleovorans subsp. oleovorans | reverse complement strand
GCGTCTATCAGCGGGCGTAGCCGCTCCCCTATGTGCTGTGCATCCAGCTTTTCCAACTTGAAGTCTGCCTGCTGACCACTGCGATCTCTTACCACCAGCACAGGAATTTGCTCGGCAGACAGTCCGCCGCCTTGGCGCCAGACGTAAAGACCGGTCAGCAGGAGGATCAGCGACACCAGCGAAACGGTCAGGCTGGCGAGGATGTTCCAGCTTGCCCAGGTAGGGTGTCAGCGACAGGCGCTGCTCCTGACTGTCCAGCACCACGGGCTGTAATGCCCAGCTTGGCCGATCAGGCAGAAAAGCAGAAAAGCCAGACAGAAACGAGGCATCCGTGAACCTCTGGTGACCCTGCGCGTGGGCGGCTTTTAGCGTGCCGGGTGGCTGCCGCAAGGGGCAGAACACGTCAGGGGGGGAACCTGTGTTCCCCCCCTGTCCTGTGTGTCACTTTGCCTTTATGGCCGATGGCCTTCAAGCATCCTGTTCGCGTTGCCCGAGCAGGCTATCCACTGGTGGTACACGGGTATCGCTTTCCATCTGAGCGTCATGCTCCAGCTGGTGGCTGAAGCGCTCCAGCGAACCCTGTGCCGGTTGCGCATCGCTGGCGAACACCGGCGGGCTCATCATGTAGGCAGTGAGCAGGCGGCTGAGGGCCTTGAGGCTGTCGATATGGGTACGCTCGTAGCCATGGGTGGCGTCGCAGCCGAAGGCCAACAGCGCGGTGCGGATGTCATGGCCGGCGGTGACTGCTGACTGTGCGTCGCTGTGGTAGTAACGGAACAGGTCGCGGCGAACCGGTACCTCATATTCAGCTGCCAGGCGCAGCAACTGGCGCGACAGGTGATAGTCGTAGGGGCCGCCGGAATCCTGCATGGCCACGCTGACGGCGTGCTCGCTGGACTGCTGGCCTGGTGCGACCGGGGCGATATCAATGCCGACGAACTCGCTGACGTCCCAGGGCAGGGCGGCGGCGGCGCCGGAACCCACCTCCTCGGTGATGGTGAATAGCGGATGGCAGTCGATCATCGGTTGCAGGCCGTGATCACGAATCGCCTTGAGTGACGCCAGCAGGGCGGCGACGCCGGCCTTGTCATCGAGGTGGCGGGCACTGATATGGCCGCTCTCGGAAAACTCCGGTAGCGGATCGAAGGCGACGAAATCACCGACGCAAACACCCAGCGAATCACAATCAGCGCGGGTGGCGCAGTAGGCGTCCAGGCGCAGTTCAACGTGATCCCAGCTCACTGGCATGGTGTCGACGGCGGTGTTGAAGGCGTGCCCCGAGGCCATCAGTGGCAGCACGCTGCCGCGAATCACGCCGTTGTCGGTGAACAGGCTGACACGGCTGCCTTCGGCGAAGCGGCTCGACCAGCAACCCACCGGCGCCAGGCCCAGGCGGCCGTTGTCCTTGATCTCGCGGACGATGGCGCCAATGGTGTCGAGATGCACGGATACGGCGCGATCGAAACGTTCGTACTCGCTCTGGCGCCCACGCAGGGTGGCGCGAATGGTGCCGCGGCGGGTCAGCTCGAAGGGGATTTCCAGCTCTTCGAGACGTTCGGCGACGTAGCGCACGATGGTGTCGGTGAAACCGGTGGGGCTGGGGATGGCAAGCATCTCCAGCAGCACCTTCTGCATGTAGTCGAGATCGGGTTCGGGTAGTTGTTGCATGCAAGCTCCTCGGCATTCGGGTTTCCCCTCTCCCTGTGCGGGAGAGGGCCGGGGGAGAGTGGTCAGCTCGATACCTGGCTGAGCGGGAACAGCAGGTCGACGAAGCGCTCGGCGGTCGGCTGCGGCTCATGGTTGGCCAGGCCGGCGCGCTCGTTGGCTTCGATGAATACGTACTCCGGCTGATCAGCGGCGGGCACCAGCAGGTCGAGGCCGACCACGGGGATTTCCAGGGCGCGCGCGGCCTTGATGGCGGCGTCGCGCAGGGTCGGATGGAGGATCGCGGTGACGTCTTCCAGAGTGCCGCCGGTATGCAGGTTGGCGGTCTTGCGCACGGCCAGGCGCTCGCCGGCGGGCAGCACACTGTCGTAGTCGAGGCCGGCGCCATGCAGGGTGCGCAGGGTTTCGGCGTCCTTGGGAATGCGGCTTTCGCCGTCGGTGGCGGCCTGGCGGCGACGGCTCTGGGCATCGATCAGCTGGCCAATGCTGTGGCGGCCATCACCAATGATCTCGGCCGGACGGCGGATAGCCGCGGCCACCACTTCGTAGCCGATTACCAGTACGCGCAGGTCGTGACCTTCGTGATAACTCTCCAGCAGTACGCGCTGATCGAACACGCGGGCGCGTTCGATGGCTTCCTGCACCTCGCCCGGCGTACGCAGATCCACGGCCACGCCCTGGCCTTGCTCGCCATCGACTGGTTTGACCACGACCGAGCCATGCTCGGCGAGAAAAGTGGCGTTGTCCTCGGCGCTGCCGGCCAGGCATTGTGCCGGCACGCCGAGACCGGCCCGCGACAGGGTGCGATGGGGCAGGCGCTTGTCCTGGCACAGGGTCATGCTCACGGCGCTGGTCAGGTCGCACAGCGATTCGCGGCAGCGGATGCGTCGGCCGCCGTGACTGAGGGTGAACAGCCCGGCCTCGGCGTCATCCACCTGCACTTCGATGCCGCGGCGCAGGGCCTCGTCGACGATGATGCGCGCATAGGGGTTGAGCTCGGCCTGCGGGCCGGGGCCGAGGAACAGCGGCTGGTTGATGCCGTTCTTGCGCTTGAGGCTGAAGGTCTGCAACTCGCGGAAGCCGAGCTTGGCGTAGAGCTTCTTGGCCTGCTGGTTGTCGTGCAGCACCGACAGGTCGAGGTAGCTCAGGCCACGGCTCATGCCGTGCTCGATTAGGTGACGCACCAGTACCTCGCCGACACCGGGTCGGCTGCAGTGCGGGTCGACCGCCAGGCACCACAGGCTGCTGCCGTTTTCCGGGTCACGGAAGGCGCGCTGGTGGTTAAGGCCCATGACACTGCCGATCACCGCGCCGCTGTCTTCGTCCTCGGCCAGCCAGTAGGTCGGGCCGCCCTCGTTGTAAGGTGTGAGCTTGGCCGGGTCGATCGGCAGCATGCCGCGGGTCTGGTACAGGCAGTTGATGGCCTGCCAGTCGGCATCGTTCTGCGCCCGGCGAATACGAAAGCCACGGAAGCTACGGCGCGCCGGGCGGTAGTCGGTGAACCACAGGCGCAGCGTGTCGGAGGGGTCGAGAAACAGTTGCTGCGGTGCATGCGCCAGCACCTGGTGCGGGGCCGCCACGTACAGGGCGATGTCACGTTCACCGGGCTGTTCGTCCAGCAGGGATTCGGCCAGGACAGTGGCGTCGGGGTAGGTATGGCCGATCAGCAGGCGACCCCAGCCGCAATGAATGGCTTGTGGCTGACTGGGTTGGCTGCTGTGATCCTCGGCCAGGCGGGCCTGCAGACGCTCGTAGGAGGGTGTCTGACCTCGCAGCAGGCGTTGGTTGAAGGCAGTGGAGCGCATGGAATAATCCCTGTCCGTGTTCATTACGTCCGGTCTTGGCCGGATCGTCATTGAGTCGCGGCAAATCCCGGCTTTACCGGGCTACGACCATTGATCCCGCAGGAGCGGCCAAATGGCCGCTCCATTTGAGTTACAGACCCTGTTCGCTCAGCCACAGGTTGAGCGCCGCAAGCTGCCACAGCTTGGACCCGCGCAGCGGCGTGAGCTGGCTCTGCGGGTTGGTCAGCAACTGATCGAGCATGGTCGGGTTGAACAGGCCGCGATCCTGGCTGGGGTCGAGCAGCAGGTCGCGCACCCAGCCGAGGGTGGCGCCCTCCAGATGCTTGAGCCCTGGCACGGGGAAGTAGCCTTTGGGGCGGTCGATCACCTCGCTGGGGATGACCTTGCGCGCGGCTTCCTTGAGCACGTACTTGCCGCCTTCCGGCAGCTTGAACTGCGCGGGAATGCGCGCCGACAGCTCGGCCACGCGGTAGTCGAGAAACGGCGTGCGCGCCTCCAGACCCCAGGCCATGGTCATGTTGTCCACGCGCTTGACCGGGTCATCGACCAGCATCACCGTGCTGTCCAGGCGCAGCGCCTTGTCCACCGCGGCGTCTGCGCCAGGCATGGCGAAATGCTCGCGGACGAACTCGCCGGCCATGTCGCCGGTCAGCCAGGCAGGCTGCACGCAGGCCGCGTATTCGTCGTGCTCGCGGTCGAAGAAAGCCGCGCGGTAGGCGGCGAAAGCATCCTTGGCGCCATCGACTTGCGGATACCAGTGGTAGCCGGCGAACAGTTCGTCAGCGCCCTGGCCGCTCTGCACCACCTTGCAGTGCTTGGCGACTTCGCGCGAGAGCAGGTAGAAGGCGATGCAGTCATGGCTGACCATCGGCTCGCTCATGGCGCGGAAGGCCTGCGGCAACTGCTCGAGAATCTCGTGCTCGCCAATGCGCAATTGATGATGGCGGGTGCCGAAATGCTGGGCGATCAGGTCCGAATACTGGAATTCGTCGCCACGTTCGCCGCCGGCATCCTGAAAACCGATGGAGAAGGTCAGCAGGTTCTCCACACCGGCTTCGCGCAGCAGGCCGACCAGCATGCTCGAATCAACGCCTCCGGAGAGCAGCACGCCGACGTCGACCGCCGCGCGCTGACGAATCTCCACCGCTTCGCGCATGGTTTGCAGTGTGCGGTCGCGCCAATCGTCAAAACCGTAATTCACTTCCTCGCCTTGCGGGCCGAACTGCAGCGTCCACCAGGTGTGCTGCTCAACCTTGCCGTCGGCATCGACACGCATCCAGGTGGCTGGCGGCAGTTTCTCCACGCCCGCCAGGATGGTGCGCGGCGCGGGTACCACGGCATGGAAGTTCAAATAGTGGTTGAGGGCGACGGCATCCAGCGTCTTGGCGATGTCGCCACCCTGCAGCAGGGCTGGCAGCGACGAGGCGAAGCGCAGGCGCTCGCCAGTACGGGACAGATACAGCGGTTTGACGCCGAGGCGGTCGCGGGCGATGAACAGGCTTTGCTTGTCACGTTCCCAGACGGCGAAAGCGAACATGCCATTGAGCTTGGGCAGCAGCTTTTCGCCCCAGGCGTGATAGCCCTTGAGCAGCACTTCGGTGTCACCGCCGGAGAAGAAGCGATAGCCCAGCGCTTCCAGCTCGGCACGCAGCTCGGGGTAGTTATAGATGGCGCCGTTGAACACCATGGACAGGCCGAGATCGCTGTCGATCATCGGCTGGCCCGAGGCTTCGGCCAGATCCATGATCTTCAGCCGGCGATGGCCTAGGGCGATGGGACCCTGACTATGAAAGCCATGGGCGTCGGGTCCGCGAGGGGCCAGGTGGTGGGTGATGCGTTCGACTGCCGCCAGGTCCGCGGGGCGTCGATCAAAACGAAGTTCTCCAGCTATTCCGCACATAGTTCCTTACCGGTGTTGCCGTTGGGGAGTGGCTCGTGGTCGAGCCTTTTACACCAAAACAAAATAATGCTTTCATGTCAAAGTTTTGGTTGTCATTAATTGGTGCTTATGAGCGATAAAAAAGTTCCTGTTGAAATAGATTTGTCATCTGTCATGGCCTTCGAGATGCCCCTGTTTCAGGCGCTGCGGCGCTTGCAGCAGGCGGGGGAGGTGCACGCCAAGCGCCTGGGCCGCTTCGGTGGGCTGACACCCATGCAGTTGATGATCCTGCAGGTGCTGGCCAGTGAAGCGCGCCTGACCGCCAGCGTGCTCAGCAGCCGCGTCAGCCTGACGGCGGCGACGCTGTCCGGCATGCTCGATCGCCTGGAAGAGCGTGGCCTGTTGCAGCGCCAGCGCGATGATCAGGATCGCCGCCGCCAGTGGCTGTTGATCAGCGATGCGGGCCGTGAGCTGATCCAGCAAGCACCTTCGTTGATGCCACCGGAATTCAACCAGCGTTTTGCCGCGCTGGCCGACTGGGAGCGCCACAGCCTGACAGCGGCGCTATTGAGAGCGGCCGAGCTGTGCGGCGAGATGGAATGAGCTGGGCGATGACCCTAGGTTGCCAAACCGGCCTTTCGTAGGAGCCCCGCCCCGGGGCGAAGCTTTTCAATGGCGCATCGCCCCGGTTCGCGGCGGGGCGCCGCTCCTACGCATTCGCAGCGGCGACGTGTAACTGCCAGGCATCAGGCGGTGACCCCGCCTTTTTCAGAAAAAATTCAAGCGGGGTGTTGACTTAGCATCGCCGCCTGCATAAAGTGCGCGCCTCGCTAAGGCACATGGGTGATTAGCTCAGCCGGGAGAGCATCTGCCTTACAAGCAGAGGGTCGGCGGTTCGATCCCGTCATCACCCACCATAGCCTTAGAGAGAAGGACGAAAGTCCACCGACGCGCAGCGGTAGTTCAGTCGGTTAGAATACCGGCCTGTCACGCCGGGGGTCGCGGGTTCGAGTCCCGTCCGCTGCGCCATTATTTCCCAGATCGGCACCTTGTCGATTTGAGATGGCAAAGCCCGCAAGGGCGCCATCAGATGCAACAGAGTTTCAAGAGTTCTTTGGACGCAAGTCCAACCGACACGCAGCGGTAGTTCAGTCGGTTAGAATACCGGCCTGTCACGCCGGGGGTCGCGGGTTCGAGTCCCGTCCGCTGCGCCATATACGAAACCCGTCGATCGCACGATCGACGGGTTTTTTATTGCCTGTGATCCGAGGTAATCAATCGCCCTGCGGCTTTTCGTCATCTTGTCTTCACACTGGCAACGTAGCTTGCTGACGAAAGATGAAATGCCCCAGGAGAATGCCCGATGGATGACTATCAGGAAGAACTGCTCGAGCGCGACGTCCTCAGTCAGGACATGCCCGATGTGGACGACGACGCCACCGAACTCTGAGCTGCGCCGCTGGCCCTGCGCTGTGTGCGGCGGTAATCGCCCGGCGTCTGCCCGAGCCAGCGCTTGAAGGCGCGCTGGAAGGCTTCGGCCGAGGCGAAGCCGAGCAGGTAGGCGATCTCGCCAAAGGCCAGTTCGGTATCGCGGATATAGGCCGTGGCCAGGTCGCGGCGGGTGTCGTTGAGGATGGTGCGAAATTGCGTGCCTTCCTCGGCCAGCTTGCGCCGCAGCGTCCAGCTCGGCAGATGCAGGCTGCGCGCCACTTCCTGCAGATCCGGCTCGTGGCCGTGCAACAGTGGGCCGAGTAGCTGGATGACCTGTTCGCGCAGGCTGCGCGTGCGGGTCAGTTGATCGAGCTCTCGTTCACACAGCTCCAGCAGGTGCCGCCAGGTGCCAGGGCAATGCTGTGGATTGCGCAGGGCCAGGGTTTCGCTGCTCAGGCGCAGGCGATTGGCGCCAGCGCTGAACTCGACGGGGCAGCCGAACAGCGCTTCGTAGCGTTCGCCGTAGTCCGGTGCAGGAAATTCGATCTCGACCTTTTCCGCGGTGATGGATCGGTCGACCACCTGGCTCAGGTTGGTCTGCCAGCCGGCCAGCACCGAGTCCACCACGAAACGGTTGTAGGCGTTGTAGGGGCTGATGGAATAGAAATGCAGCCAGGCGCCGCGCGCATCCTCGCTGAAGCCCGAACGGCCGCGATAGTTGGCGGCGTACAACGGCTCGAAGCGGGTCAGGGTGCGTGCCGCTTCGCGCAGATCAGGCGCCTGCGCGGCGCAGATGCCGGCCAGGCCAACCTGGCTGAGGCGGCTGTGACGGCCCATCTCCAGGCCCAGGGCGGGGTTGTCGCACAGGGCAATGGCGCTATGGCCAAGGCGCATGAAGCGCGGGATCGACAGGCGTGCGCGCGGCTCGTTCAGGCGTGCGGCATCCAGACCGAACTGCTCGAGCAGGGGTTCGGGGGGCTGACCCTGTTCGCGCAGTGCGTCGGCCAGCGCCTGGGTGAAGCCGACGGAGAGATCGCCGAGGCGAACGCGTGATGCTTTTATAGCCATAGATTGATCAGTTGCGCGCCGCGCTCGCTGGCGCCTCGTTCGCTGCGTCCGGCATCGAAGGCGAGCGCCTGGGACTGACCGCTACGCTCCCACAATCGACCGCGCAGATGGACTTTCAGCCCGGCGCGAATGCCATGGGTCTGCAGTTGATCACCAAACTCGGCGTCGTCCGCCTGGCTGTCCAGATCGCTGGGCATTGCCAAGAGCTCGATGGTTTCGTCGCCAGCCGTCGTTGCCTGGCGCAACTGCTGCATGTCACCGCCGAGTAGCACGCCGAGGCGGCCGGCCGGGGTCTCCAACACTTGCACGGCGCCGGTTGTTTCGGTCGTCAGCGCGCCTGCACTGAAGGCGTGGCGTTGTGGCTGGCCGAGCGGGTTACCGGCCTGATCGAATACCAGGCTGACGTTGTACAGCGGCCCGCGACCGACTTCGAGGCGACCCCGTTCTATACGAGGCTCGGGCAGAACGATCGAGCCTGCAACCAGGGTGATCTGGTAATCGCGGGCCAGATCGCCAAACAGCTGCTGATAGTCGCGCGCCATGGCCTTGGCCTTGGTACGCAACATGGCGTCGTCCAGGCGCGCGTCGCTTCCAGCACTGAGCAGTGCGCCGAGAAAGTCCAGTGGATTACTCGCCGCCAGCCAGTGCATGGCCTGACGGCGCTCGGCGGCGTGGTAGAGCTCTTCCTTCTCGCCGACGGCGAGCAGCCAGGTGCCGATATGTTCGGGCAGCACGACGACGGTACGTTCGTTGAGCATGCCCTGCTCGCGGGCGTGATCCAGGTAGGCGGCCAGCTTCAGGCGCAGACGGGCGAGGCTCTGGTAGTCCGCTGGGAACAGCTCAGGCTGGATGCCCAGCAGGTTACCGCGCGGGCCGGGCTCGCCGATATCGAGCGCGACCTGGCTGCGCAGGTCGGACAGATAGTGGCTGCTGGGACGCTGCGCGATCCAGTGGGCGTAGCTGCCGAGACCGGTCAGCAGTGCGAGCGCGAGCAGAAGGGTGATCAGTAGGCGCATTGGTTTTTTTCGGTTTGGTTGCGGTGCAGGTTAGGTCGGTCGAGCCGTGCTGCCAACCTCTATTGCTAGTTTTGATCATTATCTTGTTAGTTTTGATCATTGAGCATGGTTGGCAGCCTCTTTATCGTCTGGCTCCATAACCGACCGCGTGACCATGAGACCGCGGCAATCCGTGAACTGCACCGCGATGTGGAGAATTCCATGACTGCTCGTTACCCGCACCTGCTGGCCCCGCTCGACCTCGGCTTCACCACGCTGAGCAACCGCACGCTGATGGGCTCCATGCACACTGGTCTGGAAGAGAAGCCGGGCGGCTTCGAGCGCATGGCGGCCTATTTCGCCGAGCGTGCCCGTGGCGGCGTTGGCCTGATGGTCACCGGCGGCATCGGCCCGAACGAGGAGGGCGGCGTGTATTCCGGCGCAGCCAAGCTGAGCACGGTGGAAGAGGCCGAGAAGCACAAGGTCGTCACCCAGGCCGTGCATGAGGCCGGCGGCAAGATCTGCATGCAGATTCTGCATGCCGGGCGTTATGCCTACAGCCCCAAATCCGTTGCGCCGAGCGCCATCCAGGCGCCGATCAATCCGTTCAAGCCGCGTGAGCTGGACGAGGAGGGCATCGAGAAGCAGATTGCCGACTTCGTCAATTGCGCTGCGCTGGCCCAACAGGCCGGTTATGACGGCGTCGAGGTAATGGGCTCGGAAGGTTATTTCATCAACCAGTTCCTGGTCGCCCACACCAACCACCGTACCGACCGCTGGGGCGGCAGTTACGAGAATCGTATGCGCCTGCCGGTGGAAATCGTCCGCCGCGTGCGCGAGGCGGTGGGGCCGAACTTCATCATCATCTATCGCCTGTCGATGCTCGATCTGGTCGAGGGTGGCAGCACCTGGGACGAGATCGTGCTGCTGGCCAAGGCCATCGAAAAGGCGGGCGCTACCCTGATCAACACCGGCATCGGTTGGCACGAAGCGCGTATTCCTACCATTGCCACCAAGGTGCCGCGCGCGGCCTTCACCAAGGTCACCGCCAAGCTCAGGGGCGAGGTGTCGATCCCGCTGATCACCACCAACCGCATCAATACCCCGGAAGTGGCCGAGCAGGTGCTGGCCGAGGGCGATGCCGACATGGTGTCGATGGCGCGCCCGTTCCTCGCCGACCCGGACTTCGTCAACAAGGCCGCCGAAGGCCGCGCGGACGAGATCAACACCTGCATCGGCTGCAACCAGGCCTGTCTGGATCACACTTTCGGCGGCAAGTTGACCAGCTGCCTGGTCAACCCGCGTGCTTGCCATGAGACCGAGCTGAACTACATCCCCACCACCACGGTGAAGAAGATCGCCGTGGTCGGTGCCGGCCCGGCTGGCCTGGCCGCTTCCACCGTCGCCGCCGAACGTGGCCATAGCGTGACCCTGTTCGATTCGGCCAGCGAGATCGGCGGCCAGTTCAACGTGGCCAAGCGCGTGCCGGGCAAGGAGGAGTTCTTCGAGACCCTGCGTTACTTCAAGCGCAAGCTGGAAACCACGGGCGTCGACGTGCGCCTGAATACCCGTGTGTCGGTGGACGACCTGGTGGCGGGCGGCTTTGACGAAATCATCCTGGCCACCGGCATTACCCCGCGTACGCCGGATATTCCGGGAATCGAGCATGCCAAGGTGATCAGCTACCTGGACGCGATTCTCGAGCGCAAGCCGGTCGGGCAGAAGGTCGCGGTGATCGGTGCCGGCGGCATCGGTTTCGACGTGTCCGAATTCATCACCCATCAGGGCAAGGCCACCAGCCTCGACCGTGACGAGTTCTGGAAGGAATGGGGCATCGATACCGCGCTTGAAGCGCGTGGTGGCGTGGCGGGCGTCAAGGCGCATCCGCACCCGGCGGCGCGTCAGGTCTTCCTGCTGCAGCGCAAGAAGTCCAAGGTCGGCGATGGCCTGGGCAAGACCACCGGCTGGATTCACCGCACCGGCCTGAAGAACAAGAACGTGCAGATGCTCAACAGCGTCGAGTACGTGCAGATCGACGATGCCGGCCTGCATATCCGCATTGCTGGTGGCGAGGAGCAGGTGCTGCCAGTCGATACCGTGATCGTCTGCGCTGGCCAGGACCCGCTGCGCGAGCTGCAGGAAGGTCTGGAGAGCGCTGGCCAGCGCGTGCACCTGGTTGGTGGCGCGGATGTCGCCGCCGAGCTCGACGCCAAGCGGGCGATCAACCAGGGCTCGCGTCTGGCTGCTGAGCTGTAATGATGACGCCCCGCCTAGTGCGGGGCGTTTGCTATCTGGCCTGAAAACAACAAGGAGGAGCCGGTGTCTCTCAATGCCCTGCTGCAACCTGCCGCTGCAGCCAGCCTCGAGCGCTGGCACCAATTCGTCGCCGCCAAGGATCTGAGCGCCTTGCCTGAGTTGCTGCACCCACAGGCGGTGTTCCGCTCACCGATGGCACACACCCCGTATCCGGGAGCGCAGGTGGTCAATATGATCCTCAATACTGTGCTCAAGGTATTCGAGGACTTCGCCTATCACCGTGAACTGGCCACCGCCGATGGCCTCAATGTGGTGCTGGAGTTTTCCGCGAAGGTTGGTGGGCGCGAGTTGAAAGGAATCGACATGATTCGTTTCGACGATTCGGGGCTAATCGTCGAGTTCGAGGTGATGGTGCGCCCGATGAGTGGGCTGCAGGCGCTCGGTGCCGAGATGGCGCAGCGCCTGGCGCCTTTTCTCGCCGCAGCCAAAGGCTGAGCGGCGCTCTACATGAGAACGTCCACTTCTCGGTAAAAGCGCTCGGCGCCTGGGTGCAGCGGAATCGGCAGACCACTGGTGGCTCGCTCCAGCCCAGGGTTTGTACGAAAAGTCGTCGAGCGAAGGTCAGGCGAGGCAAAAACGGGTGAGGAAGCGGAGTTTACGAGCTGTAAATGAGCATTCCGAACCCGTTTTTAACGAAGCATCACCGAGCGCAGGCACTTTTCGTGCAGAGCCTAATGTCCCTGGCGGCTGGATGCGCATCGGCCAATCGGTCGAGGTTCTCGAAGAGCAGCTTGGTCATCTGATAGGCCACGGCGTCGGAAACGCTGGTCTGGCTGACCAGAACGTTGGTGATGGTCGCCGTCGTCACGTCGCTGGCCTGGCCTTTGTAGGTGCCGCCAGGAATGGTGCCCGACTGATAGGCGCTGCTGCCGATACCGCCGGTAAGGATGTTGATCGAGGTTGGATTGGCGTGAGCGTTGGGACTACTGGCCAAAATCGCGGCAGCGGCGAACAGGCCAAGGCGCTTGGCTAAGTGCATGGGAATTCTCCGTTGTTGTTATTTTTAGCTAAGGACGCGGCAGTGCTGTGCAGGCAGTCTTCTGGCGCCGGAATAGGCACTCGCGAAGCGGATTGAACGATGAGGGGTTGGCAGTGAGGTGATAGCAGAACATGGCTGACCTCTTGTCTTTTTTATCAGTCCGGCCGCGCGACAGGCGCGCGAGCTTGTACGTGCCAGAGCAGGTGACGTGCCAGGTTGTCGGATCACCGCTCTACAGCAGTCGCGGCTGAAGCCCCTAACACTGAGCCAGCACGGCTTGCCTCCCCTCTTCAATTCACAGGTGACCGATACATCGTAGGGCGGGTGCAACCCGCCAGAATGGCGATGGCGGGTTGCACCCGCCCAACGCGCTGAATTGTGGAGCACCGCAAACCGTGGGAGGCGCTTCAGCGGCGACAAGCTCTAGAGCGGATGAGCCCAATGCTACGGGCTGAAATAGGCAAGATTCCGCTTGTGAGGCAGGGGTGAAAAGCAAGAATCCGCCGATAGAGTTGTGTTGGGCAGGCTGTTACTCATCCCGGCGGACCGGACCGCTGGCAGCTTTCGTACTTTCCGGTCTGGTCACATTTTTGCGCCAAGCAGTGGCCTATTTGGGCTGGCTCGCAGAGTGAGTGCCAACCCAGTCACATTGCTGTGGTTGGGTTTTCCCCTAGACTTGCTCGAGGTATCAAGGACGATATCGGTGCAGAGTCTGCGCTGCGCTGTCACGCGACGTATTCCCGGTTGGTCCAGAGGGTCCTCAATGAGCATGCAGAACAAGCCGCAGATGGTGGAAGCCGTGATGTTCTTCAGTGAACGCGGTATCTGCAAACAGATGATGTTCCCTGAGTTCGAGGCTTTGCTCGACGGCGTGGTGAACATGCCCGAGTTCGCCGACGAGCAGATGCGTGCGGTGTTCGTGGTGATCAATCCGCGGCTGCTGGTCAGGGCTGCGGTGTTCTTCTTTCTGGATTTCGACGAAGACGGCCGCCCCGACAAGGGCTGGAATATTCCTCTACAACATCTGGCCGAGCGTGCCGGCCGTGGTCCGGATCTTGGCGCTGGGCCGATTCGTCTGGCCTGTCGCAGTCAGTGTCCGGTTTCCTGGCATCAGATGCACCTTTGGGACCCCAGCCTGGCGCTCGCTCAGAATGACCTGGTATTGCTGCGCGATGCAGTCAAGCGCAATCAGCTTGGGCTGCTGATCGAGGACGACAGTGCTCAGGCGGTGGTTGCCGAGCGTTTGCAGGTGGCCTCCGAAGACAAATGGTATGCGCCCGATCCGGCCAAGGAAGTGGCCGAGCAGTTGGCGCAGAAAATGGACCAGGAGCACCGCGCCAAGACCGCACAACTGATTCAGCAGCAGCGTCTGCGCATCACCAGCCTGACCCAGCAGCACGAAGACGAGCTGGCCAAGTTCAAACTGGCCAGCGAGGAGCAGAGCAAGAATCTGCAGGCGCAGATCCATGGACTGCATCAGGCGCTGCGCCAGCAGGAGGAGCTCAACGCCAACCTCAAGGCGCAACTGGCCGCCCAGGCCGAAAGTTTCCAGAGCAGCCGTGAGGAAATGACTCAACAACTGCGTGCCCTGGAGCGTCATGGTCGTACCGAGGGCGATATCCTGCGGGCGCAGTACGATGGTGAAATGCGCGCCAAGGTCGCTGCGGCCGTGGCGGAGTACAAGGAACAGATTGCCATACGCGACGTCGAACTGGCCTATCGCAACGAGCTGGATGCCCAGTTGCAAGCGGAAATCGAACGCCTCAAGCGTGAGCGCGATGCATTCGCCAGTCAGGGCGGTGATCAGGTGCTGGATCGTCTGGCCAAGCTTGGCGTGGTGTTCGTGGTGTACCATCCCGGCGCCGGGCACCTGACCATTCCCCTGCAGGATGTCGCCCGCTATCAGGACAATCCCATGGCCTACGCCGCTGGCAAATGCTTCGTTTCCGAAGAGCAGTATCGGCACTGGTTGGCGCATTATCAGCAGCCCAGCTGCGACGCATCCTTGCCCAGTGGGGAGCGCTGTGCCATTCCCATCGATCGTGTCGATACGCCCAGCCGTTTCACCCTGGGTGATTCGAACTGCTGCGCGCGGCACAAGGCGAGTAGTCGTCTGCGCACTGTCAGCTGACCTTGCCAATACGGATTCCCACCTGGCGCCCGCGGGCGCCGCTACAACCTCTGCAACTGGACTGGCTCGAGGCTGCCGGCGTCGAGCTCGCCTGCCTGCGCCTGGATCTTGTCGACCCCCTGCTGTCCGGCAACAAGTGGTTCAAGCTCGCGCCCTATCTTGAGCAGGCCGCTGCGGCCGGCGCGCAGGGGGTGATCAGCCTGGGGGGAGCGCACTCCAATCATTTGCATGCGCTGGCGGCGGCGGGCCGGCGTTTCGGTTTCGCCTGCGTCGGTCTGTTGCGTGGTGAAGCGCAGCAGACCCCGACCGTCGATGATCTGCAGCGCATGGGCATGACGCTGCACTGGCTGGGTTACGGCGGCTACCGTGCGCGGCATCAGCCGGACTTCTGGGCGCCCTGGCTCGCCCGCTATCCGGGTTTCCAGGTAATCGGCGAGGGCGGCCTGGGCCTTCAGGGCGCTAGTGGCTGCAGCTGTCTGGTGGCGATGGCCGAAGCGCAGTTGGCCGATATCGGCTGGTCTGATTTCGATGCCTGGTGGCTGGCTACGGGGACCGGCACCACCCTGGCCGGTGTGCTGCTGGGTGATGTTCGGCGCCGCGTGTTCGGCGCGCAGGCGGTACCGAGCGATCACGGCGTCGCCACTCAGGTCGCCGGGCTGCTGGACGAGGCCGGGGCGTCGGAGCGGCGCTACCAACTGATCGACGCCGCGCGCGGCGGTTTTGCCCGGCTCGACGAGCCACTGCGCCAGTTCATCCTGGAAACCGAGCAGGCCAGCGCTGTGCCGCTGGAGCCTGTGTATACCGGCAAGGCGCTGATGGCGCTGCGCGATTTCTGCAAGCGCGGTCAACTTGCGCGCGGCAGTCGGCTGATATTCATTCATACTGGCGGCTTGCAAGGGCGTCGGGTGTTGATGGGCGCTAGTGCCGACTACACTCAGGTCTGACCAGCGGAGCCTGGAAATCCTCATGAGCGAACCCCTTACCCCCGAACAACTGCGCAGCCTGACGCCGCTCAACGCGCTTTCCGCGCAGCAGTGGCGCGAGTTGCGTAGCCAGTTGGTGCCGCAGCCGCTGCTGGCCGGGCAACTGCTGTTTCGTCAGGGGGATCAGGCGCGCCTGACCTGCTATCTGCTGGCCGGCGAGTTGCAGCTGCAGGATGCCGCGGGCAGGACGCAGACGTTGCAGGCCGGCAGCGAGATCAGCTGTCACCCGGTGTCACCCGGCCTGCCACGGTTGCATGACGCTCGCGCCTTGACCGATATCAGCGTGCTGATGATCGACAGTGCCACGCTCGATCGCCTGTTGACCTGGCGTCTGGCGCATCAGGATCTGTTACTGGCATTGCAACACAGTGGCGCCGATATCGAATGGCTGGAGCGACTGCTGGAAAACCCGCTAATTGCCAAGGTGCCGCCAGCCAACGTGCAGAACATGCTGGCGCGGCTGCAGAGGGTCGAGCTGGCTGCTGGCAGTCAGGTGCTTGAAGAAGGCGCTACCGGCGATTGTTGCTACTTCCTGGAAAGTGGCCGCGCCGAGGTGATTCGCGGCGCCGGCAGTGATCACCAGGTGCTGGCGGAGCTAGAGGTGGGCGCCTGTTTCGGTGAAGAAGCGCTGCTTGCTGATCGGCCACGCAATGCCACGGTGACCATGGTCGAGGCGGGCAGTGTGTTGCGCCTGGATCGTCAGGATTTCTTTGCCCTGCTCAAGGCTCCAGTCGTGGCCGAGGTGTCGCTGGGCGAGGGCGCCAGGTTGCTGACACAGGGCGCGCAGTGGCTGGATGTGCGGCTGCAGGAAGAGTACGAGAAGGCGCACGCGCCGCAAGCGCTGCATATGCCGCTGCAGCTGTTGCGCCTCAAGGCGCGCCTGCTGGATCGCTCACGTACCTACCTGTGCTATTGCGATAGCGGCAAGCGCAGCAGCAGTGCAGTGTTTCTGCTCTCGCAACTGGGTTACAGCGTTTATGCCTTGCGCGGAGGCCTGGACGTCCTGCCGGCGGTGCAGCGTGATGCGCTGCTGTGTGAAAGCGGGGCGGGGTATCTGGCGCGTTCCGGCGGGCGTACCGAGCGTAGCCGTTGATTGGCGCTGGCCCTGCGGCCTATCAACGAGGTGGGTGACGCCCGCGGATTGCCGGTAGCAGCATCCCGGATTGCATCGGGCTACGACTGCGCCGGCCACTGATCGTTGACCAGAAAGATTCGTTCGACCTCTCGCCAATCCCCGGCGTGATCTTCCTCCAGGCGCACCAGCAGCTGCGCCTGAGCGTCCGGTCGTAACAGCTTCAGCCATTGCTGGAAGGTGTCTGCGGGCCAGGCCTCGCCAGTCTTTATCAGCGCGGGTGCGAGCCAGGCCAATCGCGGCAAGGGTTGCCAGCGAGCGTCTGGTTTGGTCGCGGCGAACGTACCCCAGTCGCGCTGGCGTAGCCAACGGCCTTGGCAGTGCTCGGGCGCCGCACCGCGAGGTGATGAGCAATCACCAGGCCAGGGGTAGAACAGGTAGCCGCCGAGCCAGAAGGCGGACCGAGTATCGCCCAACTGCAGCTCCTCCAAGGTCGCGCGTGCCTCGCGGCGCGCAGACAGGGGCAATTGGTGTTGCGTGAGGTGGCCCAGTTTCAGGTCGAGCCGGTCCTGGCTGCCCGGGCCCAGCCAGTCAGCGGCGTCGCCGCCACCCGTGCCCAGGTAGAACTTCACCGCCAGCTCCAGGTGGTGCTCGCCTTCGTCATCGCGCAACAACAGATCCAGCTCGCCCAAGGTCTGACCGTTCTGGCGAATCGGCAGATTGGCAGCGACCACGTCTATGTCTGGTGCGGCATGCAGCGCGTATTGCCACAGGCGCTCGTAATAGAGACCGAGACGGCGCAGCGGTTTTGCCGTCAGCCAGGCGTGCAGGGGGCCGGCATCCTTGTCCTGTTGCGCAAGCCAGTCGGCCAGTTGTGGTGGTTGCTGCATCCAGCAACTGGCTTGCAGCGGATGACGCTGGGCCGGTGTGGTGTTGGCCAGCAAGGCGGGCGAGAGCAGTGCCCAGGCCAGATCGCGCACCGCCGGGGTGCGCAGCTCAAGCATCAGGTCATGCAACAGTTCGGGATTGCTCATGGCCCCGAGCATAGCGCAGTAACAGAGGCGGTTTGCTGCCGGCCAGAGCTTTGGCCGATAATCCCTCATCGTTTGTTATCTGTCTGGCGGGAGTCCCATGGAGCAATTTCGCAATGTTGGCATCATCGGGCGTCTGGGCAGTACGCGGGTGTTGGAAACCGTGCGTCGGCTCAAGCGCTTTCTGCTCGACCGCCACCTGCATGTGATTCTCGAAGACACCATCGCCGATGTATTGCCCGGCCACGGTTTGCAGACCTCCTCGCGCAAGATGCTGGGTGAGGTCTGCGACCTGGTGATCGTCGTCGGCGGTGACGGCAGCATGCTCGGCGCGGCACGTGCCCTGGCGCGACACAAGGTTCCGGTGCTGGGGATCAACCGTGGCAGCCTGGGCTTTCTCACCGATATCCGCCCCGATGAGCTGGAGCTGAAAGTGGCGCAGGTGCTCGAAGGGCAGTACCTGACCGAGAACCGCTTTCTGCTCGAGGCCGAAGTGCGCCGCCAGGGCGAGGCCATCGGCCAGGGCGATGCGCTCAACGACGTGGTGCTGCACCCCGGCAAGTCGACGCGGATGATCGAGTTTGAGCTGTACATCGATGGCCAGTTCGTCTGCAGCCAGAAGGCCGACGGCCTGATCGTCGCCACGCCCACGGGGTCTACCGCTTATGCGCTGTCCGCTGGCGGGCCTATCATGCATCCCAAGCTCGATGCCATCGTGGTCGTGCCTATGTACCCACACACCCTGTCCAGCCGGCCCATCGTGGTTGACGGGCACAGTGAGCTGAAGGTGGTGGTGTCGCCGGATATGACCATTTATCCGCAGGTCTCCTGTGACGGCCAGAATCATTTCACCTGCGCGCCGGGCGATACCCTGCATGTGGCCAAGAAGGCGCAGAAGCTGCGCCTGATCCACCCGCTGGATCACAACTACTATGAGGTCTGCCGCACCAAGCTTGGATGGGGCAGCCGCCTGGGAGGGCAGGACTGAATGTCCCTCGACCCCCATCGTGGCTATGACCTGATCGGTGATATCCACGGTTGTGCGCAAACCCTCGAACGCTTGCTTGAACGGCTGGGTTACAGCCGCCAGGGTGGCGTCTGGTGCCATCCAACGCGCATGGTGATCTTCCTCGGTGACCTGGTCGACCGCGGCCCGGGCATCCGCGAAACCCTGCATCTGGTGTATGACATGGTCCGCGCCGGCCAGGCGCTGTGCATCATGGGCAATCACGAGTTCAACGCGCTGGGCTGGAGCACGCCGGCACCGCCAGGCAGCGGACGACAGTACGTGCGCGAACACAGCCCGCGCCACCAGCGCCTGATGCGCGAGACATTGGCGCAGTTCGAGGATCATCCGCAGGAGTGGCGCGAGTTCCTGCACTGGTTCTACGAGATGCCGCTGTTCATCGATGCCGGGCGCTTCCGCGTGGTGCACGCCTGCTGGGATGATGAGTTGATCACGCCGCTTAAGGCGCAATTCCCCGATGGCTGCATCGACGAACATTTCCTGCAGGCCTCGGCGGTGCCCGGCAGTTTCGCCAACATGGCGCTCGATCGCCTGTTACGCGGGACCGACATGCGTCTGCCGCATGGTCTGACCCTGACCAGCGGCGATGGCTTCACCCGCTCGTACTTCCGCACCAAGTTCTGGGAGGAGGACCCGAAGACTTATGGCGATATCGTCTTCCAGCCCGATGCCTTGCCGGAGCTGGCGGCGCAGACGCCGTTGACCGAACTGCAGAAGGACGAGCTGCTCAGGTACGGCGCGCATGAGCCGCTGCTGTTCGTCGGTCACTACTGGCGACGTGGCAAGCCGGCGCCGATCAGGCCCAACCTGGCCTGCCTGGATTACAGCGCGGTGGTCGGTGGCCGCCTGGTGGCTTATCGCCTGGACCAGGAAATACGCCTGGATGCTGATAAATTCGTCTGGGTCGATGTCGACCCGCAGGAGGCGCCGCGATGACGGCAGTAGAAGTGCTGCGCTTGCCGCTGGATACCGACTTGAGCGGCTTTGTTGGCCTGTTGCGGCGCTTGAACGTGCCGCACCGGGTGGCGGAAGAGGGCGGGCAGCAGGTGCTCTGGGTGCCAGATGAGCAGCTTGCCGAGCAAGTGCGCGACCTCTATGCGCGTCACCCGCAGGGCTATGCTGGCGGAGAAGTGCCGGCAAGCGCTGCGCCGGTGCGGGACAGCTTCTTCACGCAGTTGCGGCGCAGTCCGGTTACGGCACTGGTGCTGCTGGCGACCTTCATCGTCTTTGCCGTGACCTTGGCGGGCGAGAATTTTTCCACTATCCGCTGGCTGAGCTTCGTCGATTTTCGTATCGACGGTGAGCGCATCTATCTGACCTATCTGGATGCCACTTTGGGCAGCGGTCAGTGGTGGCGCCTGATCACGCCGATGCTGATTCACTTCGGCTGGCTGCACCTGGCGATGAACAGCCTGTGGTACTGGGAACTGGGGCGGCGCATCGAATTTCGCCAGGGGGCCATCGGCCTGCTCGGGCTGACCCTGTTGTTCGGCCTGACGTCGAATTTCGCCCAATACTGGTGGGCCGGGCCGTCGTTGTTCGGCGGGCTGTCCGGTGTGCTTTATGGCTTGCTCGGGCATTGCTGGATTTACCAGCGTCTGGCACCGAATGCTGCCTATCGTCTGCCGCCCGGCGTGCTGGTGATGATGCTGGCCTGGCTGCTGATCTGCATGACCGGCATCTTCGAGTTGTTGCAGTTCGGCGCCATCGCCAACGCCGCGCACGTCGGCGGCTTGCTCACCGGCTGCCTGACCGGGCTGCTTGGCAGTATGCTGGCCCGACGTAGCGCTTGATTCGACTTTTTGACCTGTAGGGCGGGTGCAACCCGCCAGCTCTGTGTTTCGGCGGGTTTCACCCGCCCTACGATTTATCTGGAGACCTGTATGTCGTCCTTTCTCGATGCGATTGAAAACATCACCCCGGAAATCTACGAAAGCCTCAAGCTGGCCGTGGAAATCGGTAAATGGCCGGACGGCCGCAAGCTGACTCAGGAACAGAAAGAGCTGAGCCTGCAGGCGATGATCGCCTGGGAAATGCAGAACCTGCCGGAGGAAGAGCGCACTGGTTACATGGGCCCTCAGGAATGCAGCAGCAAATCCGAGCCGGTACCCAACCTGCTGTTCAAGTCCTCGGATACCCTGCACTGATGAGTGAATTGGGACGTGGCTCGCTGAGCAAGATGAAGGCGCACCTGGACGCACCGGTGCAATACGCTTTCCGCCTGGGCGACGAAGAAGTACCGGTCAACCCGCTGGTGGGCAAGCACCTGCGCCTGGAATACCTCGGCGCCATCCATTGCACGCACTGCGGACGCAAGACCAAGACCAGCTTCAGCCAGGGTTATTGCTACCCCTGCATGCAGAAGCTGGCGCAGTGCGACGTCTGCATCATGAGCCCGGAGAAGTGTCATTACGATGCAGGCACTTGCCGCGAGCCGAGCTGGGGCGAGCAGTTCTGCATGACCGATCACATCGTCTACCTGGCCAACTCCAGCGGCGTGAAGGTCGGCATCACCCGTGCCAGTCAGGTGCCGACGCGCTGGATCGACCAGGGTGCGACCCAGGCGCTGCCCATCCTGCGCGTGGCCACCCGGCAGCAGTCCGGTTTCGTCGAGGACCTGTTGCGTAGCCAGGTGGCGGACAAGACCAACTGGCGCGCGCTGCTCAAGGGCGATGCCGTGCCGGTCGATCTGCTGGCGATTCGCGAGCAACTGTTCGATAGCTGCGGTTCGGGCATCACCGAGCTGCAGCAGCGCTTCGGCCTGCAAGCCATTCAGCCGCTGAGCGCAGCCGAAGTGCTGGAGATTCGTTACCCCATCGAGGCCTACCCGGCCAAGATCACCAGCTTCAACCTGGACAAGCAGCCCCTGGCCGAAGGTACTCTGCTCGGTATCAAGGGCCAGTACCTGATGTTCGACACCGGCGTGATCAATATCCGCAAGTACACCGCCTATCAGTTGGCCATCCACGAGATTGCCGCCTGACACCCGATTGCCACCGGCGCCCGGGGCGCCGCAGACGAGAGGCCAAGAGCCATGCGCACCGAACAATCCAAGACCATTTATCTGAAGGACTATCAGGTTCCCGACTACCTGATCGACGAGACCCACCTGACCTTCGAGTTGTTCGAGGATCACAGCCTGGTGCACGCGCAACTGGTCATGCGTCGCAACCCTGCCGCCGGCGCTGGCCTGCCGAAACTGGTGCTGGATGGTCAGCAGCTTGAACTGCTGGAGCTCAAGCTCGATGACCGCGAGCTGGGCGAGGGCGACTATACGCTGACCGACAGCCACCTGACCCTGCAGCCGACGCAGGAACGTTTCGTGGTCGACAGCAGTGTGCGCATTCACCCGGAAAGCAACACTGCGCTGGAGGGCCTGTACAAGTCCGGCACGATGTTCTGCACCCAGTGCGAGGCCGAGGGCTTTCGCAAGATCACCTTCTACCTCGACCGCCCGGACGTGATGAGCAAGTTCACCACCACGGTCAGCGCCGAACAGCATGCCTACCCGGTGCTGCTGTCCAACGGTAACCCGATTGCCAGCGGCAGTGAGGAGGGCGGTCGTCATTGGGCCACCTGGGAAGACCCGTTCAAGAAGCCGGCCTACCTGTTCGCCCTGGTCGCCGGTGATCTCTGGTGTGTGGAGGACAGCTTCACCACCATGAGCAGTCGGGAAGTGGCGCTGCGCATCTACGTCGAGCCGGAGAACATCGACAAGGTGCAGCACGCCATGGACAGCCTCAAGCGCTCGATGAAGTGGGACGAGGAGGTCTACGGCCGCGAGTACGACCTGGACATTTTCATGATCGTCGCGGTCAACGACTTCAACATGGGCGCCATGGAGAACAAGGGCCTCAACATCTTCAACTCCAGCTGCGTGCTGGCCAAGGCCGAGACCGCCACCGACGCTGCCCATCAGCGCGTCGAGGCGGTGGTGGCACACGAGTACTTCCACAACTGGTCGGGCAACCGCGTGACCTGCCGCGACTGGTTCCAGCTGTCGCTCAAGGAAGGCTTCACCGTATTCCGCGACAGCGAGTTCTCTGCCGACACTCACTCGCGTACCGTCAAGCGCATTGAAGACGTGGCCTACCTGCGCACTCACCAGTTCGCCGAGGACGCCGGCCCCATGGCTCACCCGGTGCGCCCGGACGCGTACATGGAAATCTCCAACTTCTACACCCTGACCATCTACGAGAAGGGTGCCGAAGTACTGCGCATGATTCACACCCTGCTCGGGCCGGAGCTATTCCGCAAGGGCTCGGACCTGTACTTCGAGCGTCACGACGGCCAGGCCGTGACCTGCGACGATTTCGTCAAGGCCATGGAAGATGCCAGCGGCATTGACCTGACCCAGTTCAAGCGCTGGTACACCCAGGCCGGCACGCCACGTCTCGACGTCAGCGAAGCCTATGACGAGGCGGCGCAGACCTACAGCCTGACCTTCCGCCAGAGCTGCCCGGCCACGCCGGGGCAGAGCGAAAAGCTGCCGTTCGTGATTCCAGTGGCGCTCGGCCTGCTCGATGCCCAGGGCAATGAGCTGCCGCTGCGCCTGCAGGGCGAAAGCGCGGCGCAGGGCACCAGTCGCGTTTTGTCGGTGACTGAAGCCGAGCAGACCTTCACCTTCGAGGGCGTCACCGAGAAACCGTTGCCCTCCTTGCTGCGCGGCTTCAGCGCCCCGGTCAAGCTGCACTTCCCCTACAGCCGTGACCAACTGATGTTCCTCATGCAGCACGACAGCGACGGCTTCAACCGCTGGGAAGCCGGCCAGCAGCTGTCCGTGCAGGTACTGCAGGAACTGATTGGCCAGCACCAGCGTGGTGAAGCCCTGGTGCTGGATCAGCGTCTGGTCACCGCGCTGCGCACCCTGCTTGAAGACGAGTCGCTGGATCAGGCCATGGTCGCCGAGATGCTGTCGCTGCCGGGCGAGGCCTATCTCACCGAAATCAGTGAGGTGGCGGATGTCGAGGCCATCCACGCCGCGCGCGAGTTCGCTCGCAAGGCGCTGGCTGACGCGCTGTTCGCTCCACTGTGGGCGCGCTACCAGGCCAACCGTGAAGTCTCCAAGGTCACGCCTTACGTGGCCGAGGCGGCGCACTTCGCCCGTCGCAGCCTGCAGAACATCGCGCTGTCCTACCTGATGCTCAGCGAGAAGCCTGAAGTGCTGGCGGCTTGCGTCGATCAGTTCGACAACGCCGACAACATGACCGAGCGCCTTGCCGCGCTGGCTGTGCTGGTCAACTCGCCGTTCCAGGAAGAGCAGGGTAAGGCCCTGGCCATGTTCGCCGACTTCTTCAAGGACAACCCGCTGGTCATGGATCAGTGGTTCAGCGTGCAGGCCGGTTGCCCGCTGCCGGGTGGTCTGGAGCGTGTGCATGCGTTGATGCAGCACGAAGCCTTCACCCTGAAGAATCCGAACAAGGTGCGTGCGCTGATCGGCGCTTTCGCCAACCAGAACCTGATCAACTTTCACCGCGCCGACGGGGCGGGCTACCGCTTTCTTGCCGACCAGGTGATCACCCTCAATGCGCTCAACCCGCAGATCGCTTCGCGCCTGCTGGCTCCGCTGACCCGCTGGCGCAAATACGGTGCGGCGCGTCAGGCACTGATGAAGGCCGAGCTGGAGCGCATCCTCGCCTCCGGTGAGCTGTCCAGCGATGTCTATGAAGTGGTGAGCAAGAGCCTGGCCTAAGGCTGATGCCGCTTAGGTAAGGCTACGGAAGCTGTGTTTCGTAGGAGCCCCGCCCCGGGGCGAAGCTTTTCAGGTTCGCGGCGAGGCGCCGCTCCTACACACTCGGTACGTCGACGCTTGACTGGTTGGCTTTAAGCCTGAAACGGGTTTTGCTCCACAAAAAAAGTGTTACCGACCTCTGGTTGGTAACACTTTTTTGTTACCCAATGAAATATGCATGCAGTCCGTTATGCCTTTGCACGCTTAAGTTCGGGCTTCGTCGCTTGACAGCGAGGTGATATTCATCACCCAACTGCGCTGCGAGGCGCGTGGTGATTGGCATAAAGCGTCGGATCGTAGGACAAAGTGCGCCACTTTTTCTGGTCTTTTGGTCAGTGGCTGATCAGTCACGAAAAGAAACCACTCAGCGGCTCTCCCACGCCTGTTTGCGCTGATACAACTGTTTGAATTGGCACCATGGTTGCAGTGCCGAGCAGGACTTGACCGCGTGCAAGCTCTCGCTGGTCGTTGGAACACGTCGCTACAAAATAAAAACACAAGCCGTCGCCAGTACGGCATATCGCGACCCGGATTCGGGATCGCTCAAAAGAATGATCTGTCCACGGAGTGAGTCTCGATGGAAATTAAGTCCCGCAAGCCCGTTCTACGTTTTGCCCCGGCCAAGGCCGGCTTTGCGTTCGCTGGTGTTCTGCCGTTGCTGGTCGCCGCCCAGGCTCATGCGGTGGAGTTCAGCTTCGCCGATAACGAAATCACCGGCTCCCTCGATACCACCATCTCCTACGGTCAACTGTGGCGCGTACAGGGCCAGGACAAGACCAACGACGATATCAACACCAACGACGGCAATCGCAATTTCGATACCGGCCTGGTTTCCGAAGTGTTCAAGATCACTACCGATCTGGAGGCTTCTTACCAGAACTATGGTGTATTCGTTCGCGGTACCGCTTTCTATGACACCCAGATCATGGACAAGCGCAACGATTACTATGACGCCAACACTCCGGCTCAGCCGAGCCAAAGCTATCCGCGCGATAACACCTTCACACGTGAAACCCGCCACAAGGCTGGTCGTGACGCGCAGATTCTTGACGCCTACGTCTATGGCAACTGGGACGTGGCCAACATGCCGGTCTCCGGTCGTTTCGGTAAGCAGGTTTTCAACTGGGGTGAAGGTCTGTACTACCGCAACGGCGTAAACACCACCAACCCGGTCGATGCTGCCAAATTCCGTTTGCCAGGTTCTGAAGTGAAGGAAGTGCTGGTGCCTGTCGAGGCGCTGAGCTTCAACGTCGGCCTGACTGACAATCTTTCCATGGAGGCCTTCTACCAGTGGAACTGGAAAGAAACCGCCATCGACCCGGTGGGTACCTACTTCTCCGAGACCGATCTGTTCGCGGACGGCGGTAATACTGCCTATTCGACTCAAACTGCGCTTATTCCCCTGGGTGGCCTGTATTCCGGCTTAAGCGCTGCGGGTATCGGTGGTCTGCAAGGCGGTCGTACCGTTGACGGCAGCGGCAACATCAAGGTGGCCAGCGTTGGTCCGGATATCAATGCCAAGAACGACGGTCAGTTTGGTGTCGCGTTCCGTTATATCGCTGAAGAGTTGAACTCGACCGAATTTGGTTTCTACTTCGTCAACTACCATGCCAAAGAGCCGACTATTTACGCAGATTTGGGTGCGTACCAAGGGCTTGATCTAGGTGACGTTGCTGCGGGAGTGGTAACTGGGCAGACGATTCAGGGGCTGATTCAAGCAGGCTTCACTCAGCAGCAAATCAATCAAGTTTTGGGTGGCGGTAGTACTGGTAACCCAGGAGCTGACGCCGTTATTGGCGGAGCTTTAGCTGCCATTCCTGGGCAGGTGGCAGGTGGTTTGGCAAATCCTACCTCCTCACTGTCTCAAGCAGTAGGTGGTCTGGCCACTATCGACGTAGCCAACCAGGTCAATGCGCGTCGCGAATATGCCGAAGACATCCGCATGTACGGCTTCAGTTTCAATACCACCGTCGGCAACGCCTCTGTATTCGGTGAGCTGTCCTACCGTCCGAACCTGCCGATTGGTATCGCTGCTACTAATGACCTGTTGCGTGATTTGTTGGTTCAAGCACCTCAACTAGCCAGCGGTGGTGTGGTCAATGTTGGTGGTCAGCAAGTTCAGCTAGGCGACCAGATTCACAACTACACCCGCGTCGAGGCGTTCAACACCTCCCTGGGCACAATCTACAACTTCGGACCGAGCCTGGGCTTCGATTCGTTGTTCGGCGTGGCTGAGTTGGCCTCGGAGCACCTACGTGGTGACAATCTGAAATACAGAAACTTTCAAGGCAGGGAGCTTTATTATTCTGGTCGAGGTAATGGCTCCGATGCGTCTGGTTATGGTCGCGACGACCAGGTCAACAAGAACGCCTACGGCTACACCCTGGTGCTCTCCGGCACCTGGAACGACGTTTACGCCGGCGTAAATCTGTCGCCCTTCGCCGTGTTCAAGCACGACTTCGAAGGCAACTCGCACCAGACCGGCAACTTTATCGAAGGTCGCAAGGCTTACACCGTCGGTATGCGCGCCAGCTATCTGAACAGCCTGGAAGCCGAGATCCAGTACACCGAGTTCTACGGCGCTGGCCAGAACAACGGTGCGCGTGATCGCGACAATATCGGCGTCAACGTCAAGTACTCCTTCTAATAACCAAAATCGGAAAGAACGCCGGGCGCTTGCGGGCGCCCGTCACGACTCTTCATGGAGAATTACCCATGCTGAACAAGCACAGGCTGATGGCCGTAGCCGTTGCACTGGCATTTTCCGCCGGTTCTGCGCTGGCTGCCGTTTCCCCGCAGGAAGCTGCCAAGCTCGGCGATACCCTGACTCCCTTCGGCGCCGAGAAGGCCGGCAACGCTGCCGGCACTATCCCGGCCTGGACCGGTGGCATCACCCAGCCGCCGGCGGGTTACACCCGCTCGGGCCAGCACCACGTCAATCCGTTCCCGGACGACAAGCCGCTGTTCACCATCACAGCGGCCAACCTGAGCCAGTACGAGGCCAATCTGACGCCGGGTCAGATCGCCATGTTCAAGGCTTACCCGGAAACCTATCAGATGCCGGTGTACCAGACCCGCCGCTCCGGCTCCGCGCCGCAGTGGGTCTATGACAACACCATCAAGAACGCCACCAGCGCCAAGCTGGCCGATGGTGGTAACGGCTTTATCGACGCTTACGGCGGTATTCCGTTCCCGATTCCGCAAAATGGTGTCGAGGCGCTGTGGAACCACATCGCCCGCTACCGTGGCACCTACATCGTGCGCCGTGCCTCGGAAGTGGCAGTACAGCGCAACGGCGCCTATTCGCTGGTGACCTCGCAGCAGGAAGCGCTGTTCAAGTACTACCTGCAGAACGGCTCGTTCGCCGATTTGAACAACATCATGTTCTATTACCTGTCGTTCACTACCAGCCCGGCGCGTCTGGCCGGTGGCGCGACCCTGGTTCATGAAACCCTCGATCAGGTGAAAGAGCCGCGTCAGGCCTGGGGTTACAACGCCGGCCAGCGCCGCGTGCGTCGTGCGCCGAACCTGGCCTACGATACCCCGATCGCCGCGGCTGACGGTCTGCGTACCGCCGACGACACCGACATGTTCAACGGTGCTCCGGATCGCTATGACTGGAAACTGGTGGGCAAGAAGGAAATCTACATCCCGTACAACAACTACAAGGTCACCAGCCCCGAGGTTAAGTACAAGGATCTGCTGCAGGTCGGTCACCTCAACCCGGCGCTGACCCGTAACGAGCTGCACCGTGTGTGGGTGGTCGAGGGCACGCTGAAGTCCGGCGCCCGCCATATCTACTCCAAGCGCACCCTGTTCCTCGACGAGGACAGCTGGCAGGCTGCGGTGGTGGATCAGTACGACGGCCGTGGTGAGCTGTGGCGCGTGTCCATCGCCTATCTGAAGAACTACTACGATCTGCCGACCACCTGGTCTGCACTCGATGTGTTCCACGATCTGCAGGCGCGCCGTTACCACGTGCAGAACCTGGACAACGAAGAGAACAACACCATCGACTTCACCCAGGCGGTTCCGGACGACGGTTATTTCAAACCGGCTGCCCTGCGTCGCCGCGGCACTCGATAATAGTCGTGTAGTCTCACGCGAAGGCCGCTACGGTAGTAGCGGCCTTTTCGTATCAGCTTGGCGAATAGGCTTCTATCACGCGGGTTCTGCCTTAACAAAACATAACGTCACGCCAATTGTCAGGGCTTTCCGAAGCTCGCTAGGATGGGCAGCCTGCTAATCAGCAGTACCGCCTATAACAAGAAAGGGGGAAGGTATATGAGTGAGCCCGTCATGCGGCGCACCCAGTCCGGTCTGGCGCCCAAACAGGCGCGCAAATCGGCGCTCCGTGTCCATTCGCCGCTGGCTAAAGCGCTCTCGCTGTGCAGTGTGCTTTCCATTCTGGCTTTCGCTGCCGCACCCTTGCAGGCCGAGACCTCGGCTGCGGCTGACGCCGGTTACGCCATCGAGTCGCCCAAGGCCGTGCATAGCCTGCTGCTCGATGTGGTCAACACCGGTGAGCGCCTGGTTGCCGTGGGCGACCGTGGCCACATTCTCTATTCCAACGATCAGGGACAAAGCTGGCAGCAGGCCAAGGTGCCTACGCGGCAGATGCTGACCTCCCTTTTCTTCGTCGATGCCAAGCATGGCTGGGTCGTCGGTCACGATGCGCAGATTCTTGCCACCACCGACGGCGGCCTGACCTGGACCAAACAGTTCGAAGATCTGGAGCGCGAAGCGCCGCTGCTGGATATCTGGTTCAAGGATCTCGAGACCGGTTACGCCGTGGGTGCCTACGGTGCTCTGCTGGAAACCACCGATGGTGGCGAGAACTGGGAAGACGTCAGCGATCGTCTCGATAATGAAGATGCCTATCATCTCAATGCCATCACCGCGGTGAAGGATGCTGGTCTGTTCATCGTCGGCGAGCTGGGTGGCATGTTCCGTTCGCGCGACTGGGGTGAAACCTGGGAGACCGTCGAAAATAAACCCTACGAGGGTTCGTTGTTCGGCGCGCTGGGCACCGACGAAGCCGGCACGCTGCTGGTTTACGGCCTGCGTGGTCATCTATTCCGTTCCGCCGATTTCGGAGACAGCTGGCAGCAGATCACCCTCCACACGCCAAATAATGGCCCGCTGGAATTTGGCCTTGCCGATGGCACCTTGTTGCGCGACGGCAGCATTGCGGTTGTGGGGCATGGCGGTACCGTGCTGCGCAGCACTGATCACGGCCAGACGTTCAGTCTCATCAACCGCCCTGACCGTCTTTCGCTGGCCGGTGTAACTGCACTGGATAACGGCAACCTGATCCTGGTGGGGCAGGGCGGCGTTCACCTCGCCGCCTCGACTGGCGCCGATCTGGGCCAACAATAACAAGCCGGGAGCCTTTGCATGACCAAGCATCAACAACAGCCCGCCTCCTTCCTTGAGCGGCTGATTTTCAACAACCGCCCGGCGGTAATCCTGATCTGCCTGCTGATCAGCATCTTCCTGTTCTATCAGGCTGCGCAGGTACGCCCGCAGACCAGCTTCGAGAAAATGATTCCGCTGGGCCACCCCTACATCCAGAAGATGCTCGAGCACCGTAACGACCTGGCCAACCTGGGTAATACCGTGCGGATCGCGGTGGAGGCCACCGATGGCGACATCTTCAGCAAGGAGTACATGGAGACCCTGCGTCAGATCCACGACGAGGTGTTCTACATTCCCGGCGTCGACCGTTCCGGTCTCAAGTCGCTATGGAGCCCGAGCGTGCGCTGGACCGAAGTGACCGAAGAGGGCTTCGCGGGGGGTGAGGTGATTCCGCAGACCTACGACGGTTCAGCCGACAGCCTCGAGGAGCTGCGCAGCAACATCCTCAAGTCGGGTCAGATCGGGCGCCTGGTGGCGAACAACTTCAAGTCCAGCATCGTCGATATTCCGCTGCTCGAGTCCTACCCGGACCCGAACGATCAGAGCAAGCTGATCAAGCTGGACTACCAACAGTTCTCTCACGAGCTGGAAGAGAAGATTCGCGAGAAGTACGAAGCGCAGAATCCCAACATCAAGGTGCATATCATCGGCTTCGCCAAGAAGGTCGGCGACCTGATCGATGGCCTGGTGGGCGTGGCGCTGTTCTTTGCCGTCGCCATCGGCATCACCTTCGTGCTGCTGCTGTGGTTCACCCACTGCTTCAAGAGCACCCTGGCCGTGGTGATCACCACCCTGATCGCCGTGATCTGGCAGCTTGGCCTGCTGCACACTCTGGGCTTCGGTCTCGATCCCTACTCGATGCTGGTGCCGTTCCTGGTGTTCGCCATCGGTATCTCTCACGGGGTGCAGAAGATCAACGGTATCGCCATGGCCTCGGGCGAGGCGACTGATGCTCTGTCCGCCGCGCGCATGGCCTTCCGCCAGCTGTTCATTCCGGGGTTGGTGGCGCTGCTGTCCGATGCCGTCGGTTTCGTCACGCTGCTGCTGATCGATATCGGGGTGATCCGCGAACTGGCCATCGGCGCCTCGATGGGCGTGGCGGTGATCATCCTGACCAACCTGATCCTGCTGCCGGTACTGATTTCCTACATCGGCATCGGCAAGCGTGCGGTGAAGAAGAGCCGTGAGGAAGCCGCCAAGGATCACCCGATCTGGCGCGCAATTTCCAACTTCGCTCACCCGATGGTTGCGCCGATTTCCGTGGTCATCGCCGTGGTGGCACTGGCCGGCGGCGTCTGGTACGGGCAGAACCTGAAGATCGGCGACCTCGACCAGGGCGCGCCGGAACTGCATCCGGATTCGCGCTACAACCTGGACAACGACTTCGTCATCCGCAACTACTCGACCAGCTCCGATGTGCTGGTGGTGATGATCAAGACGCCTAGCGAGGGTTGCTCCACCTATGAAGCACTGTCCGCCATGGACGAGCTGATGTGGAAGATGGAGAACACCAAGGGTGTGCAGTCCGCCATCTCCATGGTCACCGTGTCCAAGCAGATGATCAAGGGCATGAACGAGGGCAACCTGAAATGGGAAACGCTGTCGCGTAACCAGGACGTGCTGAACAACTCCATCGCCCGTGCCGAAGGTCTGTACAACGCCAACTGTTCGGTAGCGCCGGTGCTGATCTTCCTCGAGGACCACAAGGCCGAGACCCTGTCGCGTGCCGTGGCTGCCGCCGAAGAGTTCGCCGCGCAGCACAACACCGACGAGCTGCAGGTGGTGCTGGCTGCCGGTAACGCGGGTATCGAAGCGGCCACCAACGAGGTGATCGCGGCGTCCGAGACCACCATGCTGATCGCGGTCTACGCGGCGGTGAGCATCATGTGCCTGCTGACCTTCCGTTCGCTGGCTGCGACCCTGTGCGTGATCCTGCCGCTGGTGCTGACCTCGGTGCTGGGTAACGCGCTGATGGCCTTCATGGGCATCGGCGTCAAGGTGGCCACCCTGCCGGTGATCGCCCTGGGTGTGGGTATCGGTGTCGACTACGGCATCTACATCTACAGCCGTCTGGAGACCTACCTGCGTCAGGGGCTGTCGCTGCAGGACGCCTACTACGAGACGCTCAAGTCCACCGGCAAGGCGGTGCTGTTCACCGGCGTCTGCCTGGCCATCGGTGTGGCGACCTGGATCTTCTCGGCGATCAAGTTCCAGGCCGATATGGGCTTGATGCTGACCTTCATGTTCCTGTGGAACATGATCGGTGCGATCTGGCTGCTGCCGGCACTGGCCCGCTTCCTGATCAACCCGGAGAAGCTGCGCGCCAAAGCTTGATGCCTATCGCGTAGAACGAAAACCGCGGCCCTTGGGCCGCGGTTTTTTATGGGTGCGCCAGGCATGGCGCGTAGCGCCGTGACTGGCGCTGTTCGGTTCACTGTGGTGGTGAACCGGACGACTTGGAGGTGAAAGTCCTCTACACACCCGGCAAGGGGAAGTGTTAGCTGAAGGCAAGGGTGTCGCGGGCGACTGCGAATCTGAAGGAAGCCCGAGGCAAAATGCTGGCCTGACGAACAGGAAGCGGATGAGGCGGCGCAGCGGGGTGAGGTGGCCATAATCGCCAAAGCCCGATA
>NZ_NIUB01000050.1 GCF_002197815.1 Pseudomonas oleovorans subsp. oleovorans | reverse complement strand
GCCCGATACAGCAGCCCTTGCCCTGTGCTGTCGGTTTCACCCCGCGGGCGCAGTGCCTCGTCGCTGACGGAGCGAATCACGGCTTCACCGCTCATCGCCTGCGCCCGCCCCACCTTCTGGTGAGCATGTGACTTCAGGTCATGTCGCATCAGGATGGCCTATCGCACTCTCTCTCGTTCGGCCCTTCGTCAAAAAAAAACTACTACGGCCTCTGCTGACTTCTCGCTCCGGCTCGACCTCTGCACAACCGCCGGATCTACGCCACTTCGCCTTGATCACCAGAGCTTTGCGGTTCATTGCCCGCTCGCCCCGCTCCATAGCGCCTTCTATCCGGTTCTTGTTCATCGGCTCGCAGATTACGCTCCACGCTTCCTCCCCACGCTCGGTCACCCTCACGCAGTTGCGCTTCACTTCGTTCGCTGTGATCAACTTACGGCGGGACTTGCACCCGCAGGAGTGCGCCCATGCTGGGCGCACAAGAAAAAAGGGCCTGCATTGCTGCAGGCCCTTTCGGTATGGCGGACTCAGGAGGATTCGAACCTCCGACCGCTCGGTTCGTAGCCGAGTACTCTATCCAGCTGAGCTATGAGTCCATTTGGCGCTTTTTGACCAGATCACCACTGGCTGAAACATGACCTTGCATCGCTGCAGTGCCATTTAATATGGCGGACTCAGGAGGATTCGAACCTCCGACCGCTCGGTTCGTAGCCGAGTACTCTATCCAGCTGAGCTATGAGTCCGTTACAGATCACCCGAAAGCTACTGCGCTTGGTTATGCTTCGTTGAAACCGAACTCAGAATGCTCATTTAGAAAACTAAACTGCGCTTCTTCGTTCGCTTTCGCCTCGCCTACCCTTCGCTCGCTACGCTTTCGTGCGACCTTATGGCGCTTTTAGACCAGATCACCACTGGTTGAAACAAAATGGCTTGCAGCGATGCAAGCCATTCAATATGGCGGACTCAGGAGGATTCGAACCTCCGACCGCTCGGTTCGTAGCCGAGTACTCTATCCAGCTGAGCTATGAGTCCGTTACAGATCACTCGAAAGCTACTGCACTTGGGTATGCTTCGTTGAAACCGAACTCATAATGCTCATTTAGAAAACTAAACTGCGCTTCTTCGCTCGTTTTCGCCTCGCCTACCCTTCGCTCGCTACGCTTTCGCGAGATCTTTGGTGTTTTTATACCAGATCACCTCTGGTTGATTCGCCAGCCAGGCTTACGCCTGACTCGCCGAATAATGGCGGAGAAGGGGGGATTCGAACCCCCGACACCCTTTTGAGGTGTACTCCCTTAGCAGGGGAGCGCCTTCGGCCACTCGGCCACCTCTCCGCAACACGGGGCGCATGATAAACATGTTTTCCCCGTTTGCAAACAAAAATTTGTAGAAAAATTAGTGGCTTGGTTCGTCACCCTTCTCTTTCTGGATGCGCTGGTAGATTTCTTCACGGTGTACGGCAACCTCTTTTGGCGCATTGACCCCAATGCGCACCTGGTTACCTTTCACACCCAACACGGTGACAGTCACATCATCACCGACCATCAGGGTCTCTCCGACCCGGCGAGTCAGAATCAGCATTCCTTTCTCCTCAACGGATTACATTTCTCAGGACAACAGTCTGCAAAAAGAAAATGGTGCCGGCTTCCTGCTAAATCAAGCCCGAAGCCTCCACCCAAGTATTGACCAGCCCGCGTAGAAAGAAAGTTCCCACGTACCAGTCAAAAAAACGAAAGGCGCGGAACCAGCCGCGCCTTTCAAATCAATTGAATCACTCGCCCTGTCGGGCCGGAGCATCCAGCTCGAAAGCGGTATGCAGAGCGCGTACCGCCAACTCCAGATACTTCTCTTCGATCACCACGGACACCTTGATCTCAGAGGTGGAGATCATCTGGATATTGATGGCCTCCTTGGCCAGGGCTTCGAACATACGGCTGGCAACACCGGCATGGGAGCGCATACCGACACCGACGATGGACACCTTGGCGATATTGGTGTCGCCGACCACTTCACGGGCGCCCAGCTCGTCTGCAGTTTTCTGCAGCACGCCGAGGGCGTTGTTGTAGTCATTGCGGTGCACGGTGAAGGTGAAATCGGTGGTGTTATCGTGCGAGACGTTCTGCACGATCATGTCGACTTCAATGTTGGCGGCGCTGATCGGGCCGAGAATCTTGAAGGCGATACCGGGGATATCCGGTACCCCACGGATGGTCAGCTTGGCTTCGTCGCGATTGAAAGCGATGCCGGAAATGATCGGCTGTTCCATGGATTCCTCTTCATCAAGGGTAATGAGGGTGCCCGGCCCCTCCTGGAAGCTGTGCAGGACGCGCAGCGGGACGTTGTACTTGCCGGCGAACTCCACCGAACGAATCTGCAGCACCTTGGAACCGAGACTGGCCATTTCCAGCATCTCTTCAAAGGTGATCTTTTCCAGACGCTGGGCCTTGGGCACCACACGCGGGTCGGTGGTGTAGACACCATCGACGTCGGTGTAGATCTGGCACTCGTCGGCTTTCAGCGCAGCAGCCAGAGCCACGCCGGTGGTGTCGGAACCGCCACGACCGAGGGTGGTGATATTGCCGTGCTCGTCGACACCCTGGAAGCCAGCGACGACGACGACGCGACCGGCCTTGAGTTCAGTACGAATCTTCTGGTCATCGATCTGCAGAATGCGCGCCTTGTTGTGCGCGCTGTCGGTAAGGATGCGCACCTGATTGCCGGTGTAGGACACCGCAGGCACGCCGCGCTTGATCAGCGCCATGGCCAGAAGGGCAATGGTCACCTGCTCACCAGTGGACACCATGACATCCAGCTCACGCGCAACCGGCTCGCCATCGGTGATCTGTTTGGCCAGATCGATCAGGCGGTTGGTTTCGCCGCTCATGGCGGAAACCACGACGACAATGTCGTCACCGTTCTCGCGGAACTTCTTCACTTTGTCAGCCACCTGCGCGATACGCTCGATGGTGCCGACGGAGGTGCCCCCAAACTTCTGTACGATCAAAGCCATTTCAAAAAGCCGCCTGAATCCTCGAAGGGCGCCCATTAAACCCGCATCGGGTCATACTGCCAAGGCCCGCCGGACGCACTGCGGGCCCCGCTTTCTCGCTCGTTACGAAGCCTGCTCGACCAGAGTAGCGGCCAGAGCCAGGGCTTCATCCAGTTTACCGGCATCAACGCCGCCGCCCTGAGCCATGTCCGGCCGACCGCCACCCTTGCCACCGACGACGGCAGCGGCCTGGCGCATCAGATCACCGGCCTTGACCTTGGCGGTCAGATCCTGGGTCACACCAGCGACCAGCACCACCTTCTCGTCGAACACACCGCCGAGCAGGATCACAGCACTGCCCAGCTTGTTCTTCAACTGGTCGACCAGCGCCAGCAGCGCCTTGCCGTCCAGACCATCGAGACGCGCAGCCAGCACCTTGGTGCCCTTCACGTCCACGGCCGAACGGGCCAGGTCGTTACCGGCGGCGCTGGCGGCCTTGGCCTTGAGCTGCTCCAGCTCCTTTTCCAGCTGACGGTTGCGCTCAATCAGGGCCGAGAGCTTGTCCAGCACGTTGTCGCGGCTGCCCTTGACCAGGGAAGCGACTTCCTTGAGCTGCTCCTCGGCGCCATTGAGCCAGGCCAGCGCGGCTGCACCAGTGACCGCTTCGATACGACGCACGCCAGCGGCCACGCCACCTTCGCTGGTGATCTTGAACAGACCGATGTCGCCGGTTCGCGATACGTGGGTACCGCCGCAGAGCTCTACAGAGAAGTCGCCGCCCATGCTCAGCACGCGCACCTGATCACCGTACTTCTCGCCGAACAGCGCCATGGCGCCCTTGGCCTTGGCGGTTTCGATATCGGTTTCTTCGGTCTGGACCTCGGAGTTCTTGCGAATCTCGGCGTTGACGATGTCTTCCAGCTGCTTGATCTGCTCGGGCTTAATCGCCTCGAAGTGGCTGAAGTCGAAACGCAGGCGCTGACTGTCGACCAGCGAGCCCTTCTGCTGCACGTGATCGCCCAGCACCTGACGCAGCGCGGCATGCAGCAGGTGGGTCGCGGAGTGGTTCAGCGCGGTGGCCTGACGCACGCCGGCTTCGGCTTCAGCCTTGACGCTGGCGCCGACACTCAGGCCGCCCTTGACCACCACACCGTGGTGCAGGAAGGCGCCGCCGGCCTTGGTGGTGTCACGCACATCGAAACGCACGCCAGCGCTTTCCAGGTAACCGCAGTCACCGACCTGACCACCGGATTCGGCGTAGAACGGCGTCTGATCCAGCACCACCACGCCCTCCTCGCCTTCGGCGAGGCTGTCGACGGCGCTGCCGGCCTTGAACAGGGCGATGATCTTGCCGCTGCCGCTGGTGCCTTCGTAGCCGAGGAAGCGCGTGTCGGCGTCGACCTTGACCAGGGCGTTGTAGTCCATGCCGAAGGCGCTGGCGGAGCGGGCGCGCTCGCGCTGCGCTTCCATTTCACGCTCGAAGCCTTCCTCATCCACCGACAGCTCGCGCTCGCGGGCGATGTCGGCAGTCAGGTCGACCGGGAAACCGTAAGTGTCGTACAGCTTGAACACCACATCGCCCGGGATAACCGAGCCCTGCAGGCCAGCCAGGTCCTGCTCGAGGATCTTTAGGCCCTGCTCCAGGGTCTTGGCGAACTGCTCTTCTTCGGTCTTCAGCACGCGCTCGATGTGCGCCTGCTGCTGCTTGAGTTCAGGGAAGGCTTCGCCCATCTCGGCCACCAGCGCAGCGACGATCTGGTAGAAGAAGCTGCCCTTGGCACCCAGCTTGTTACCGTGACGGCAGGCGCGACGCACGATGCGGCGCAGCACGTAGCCACGGCCTTCGTTGGACGGGGTCACGCCGTCGGCGATCAGGAAGCTGCAGGAACGGATATGGTCGGCGACCACTTTCAGCGAGGCCTGACCTTCATTGGCGCAACCGATGGCCTTGGCCGAAGCGGCCAGCAGGTTCTGGAACAGGTCGATCTCGTAGTTCGAGTTGACGTGCTGCAGCACGGCGCTGATGCGCTCCAGGCCCATGCCGGTGTCTACGCTCGGCGCAGGTAGCGGGTGCAGGACGCCATCGGCCGTGCGGTTGAACTGCATGAACACGTTGTTCCAGATCTCGATGTAGCGATCACCATCTTCTTCCGGGCTGCCGGGTGGACCGCCCCAGATGTGCTCGCCGTGATCGAAGAAGATCTCGGTGCACGGGCCGCACGGGCCGGTGTCGCCCATTGCCCAGAAGTTGTCGGAAGCGTATGGCGCGCCCTTGTTGTCGCCGATGCGGATCATGCGCTCGGCCGGTACGCCAATTTCCTTGTTCCAGATCTCGTAGGCTTCGTCATCGGTGGCGTAGACGGTGACCCAGAGCTTTTCCTTGGGCAGATTCAGCCACTTGTCGGAAGTCAGAAACTCCCAGGCGTAATGGATGGCGTCACGCTTGAAATAGTCGCCGAAGCTGAAGTTGCCCAGCATCTCGAAGAAGGTGTGGTGACGCGCGGTGTAGCCGACGTTTTCCAGGTCGTTGTGCTTGCCGCCGGCACGCACACACTTCTGGCTGGTGGTGGCGCGGGTATAGGCGCGCTTTTCCAGGCCCAGGAAGCAGTCCTTGAACTGGTTCATGCCTGCGTTGGTGAACAGCAGGGTCGGGTCGTTCGCCGGAATCAGCGAGCTGGAAGCGACACGGGTGTGCCCTTTTTCTTCGAAGAAGCTCAGGAAGGCTTCACGGATTTCTGCGCTTTTCATAGGGATATCCACGGAATCAGGCGGCCACGGCAAAGCCGGCGAAGCAGACAAAGTGAAAACGTAGCGAGCGAAGGTCAGGCAAGGCGCCACGACCAACGGGAGTAACAGCCAAAGGCTGGCCCGAAGGGTGAGCGCCAGCGAATCAAACCGGCGAAGAACGCACTGGGCTCGCAAACGAGTTTACGAGTTGTAAATGAGCATTCTGAGCCGGTTTTTAACGCAGCATGACAGAGCGCAGTAGTTTTCACGCAGTCTGCAAAGGGCCGCATTATATCGGGCCTACCGCGCGCGGCTAGTACCTTGTTGATAGCCGACAGCTATGAACTGTCGGCATATCGCTCAATGAGAGCGAAAAGCGGCGAACGCCTCGATCACCCGCTCGATCTGCTCGGCGCTGACATCAAGATGAGTGACCAGACGAAGGCGCGGGGCGGCACTGACGGCGATGCCGCGTTCGGCCATGAAGGCCTTGATCTGCCCGGCGCGCTCACCAAGTTGCACATAGACCATATTGGTCTGCACCGGCTCGACGCTATAGCCCAGTTCGCTTAGTGCAGCGCCCAGGCGCGCCGCGTTGGCATGATCCTCAGCCAGGCGCTGAACCTGATGCTGCAGGGCATACAGCCCCGCCGCCGCCAACACCCCGGCCTGACGCATGCCGCCGCCGACCATCTTGCGCAGACGCCGCGCCTTGGCAATCAGCGCAGTGCTGCCACACAGCACCGAACCGACCGGCGCACCGAGGCCCTTGGACAGGCATACCGAGACCGAGTCGAAGTGCTGGGTGATTTCGCGCGCCGGCACCCCGAGCTTGAGCGCCGCGTTATACAGGCGGGCGCCATCGAGGTGCAGGCTCAAACCACGACGGCGAGTCAGTTCGCGGGCGGCAGCCAAATAATCGAGCGGCAGCACCTTGCCCTGCATGGTGTTTTCCAGGGCCAGCAGGCGAGTGCGGGCGAAGTGGAAGTCGTCTTGCTTGATCGCCGCCTCGACCCTGCTCAGATCCAGCGAGCCGTCGGCTTCACCCTCGATCGGTTGCGGCTGGATGGAGCCGAGCACGGCGGCGCCGCCACCCTCGTACTTATAGGTGTGCGCCTGCTGGCCGACGATGTACTCGTCACCGCGTTCGCAATGAGCCATCAGTCCGAGCAGGTTGCTCATGGTGCCGGTGGGGACGAACAGCGCCGCCGCGAAGCCCAGTTCATTGGCCAGCCAGACCTCCAGGCGATTAACCGTGGGGTCTTCGCCATACACGTCATCGCCCAGCTCGGCAGCCATCATGGCTTCGCGCATGGCTGCAGTGGGTTGGGTAACGGTGTCGCTACGCAGGTCGATCAGGGGCATGACAGGCTTTCCCGGCAATTGGCGAAAGGCCCATGCTAAAGAGGTCGCTCGGACGGTGCAAGATACAGTTGAGGGCAAAATCGCGGATAGCCGTGGGAGGCGCTTCAGCGGCGATCAATACGCCGCAGCATCGCGGCTAAAGCCCCTCCCACAAACGCCGCTACGCCAGGCCGGCGCCATCGTCCGGAACGATCAGAATGGCGGCGCGCAGGCCGTTCTTGACCTTGGGGTTGGGGAAAATGATCCGCGCGCCCTTCTCCTCCACCATCCAGCGACTGTCGGCGATGTCTTCGGCGAGCAGGTAACCGGGCTCCAGTTCGGTGAAGTTTTCGATATCCGCCGGCAGGTGCAACTGGAAGCTGTCGCTGTGCTTGATGACCTCACGTGATACCGCAAACAGCTGCAAGCCATCGAGCGTCGGCTCACCGCTGATCACTTCGCGCCCTTCGATCAGAGCGTGCAGCGCATTCTCCAGCAGGTCGAGGTTGACCAACTCGTTCTGGCCGAAGGCGCGCGCCTTGCCCAACTCCAGGGTGAAAGCCTCGGCACCAAGCTGCGCATAGGTGTAGGCGCTGAAGGTGATCGAAGACTTGTTCTGCAGCAGCACCGCCTCGATGCCGGCAGCACGCAGGCGCTCCAGCTCACGCCGCGAATGGGCGCGACCTTCCTGCCAGGGATAGAGGGCGAACTGCTCGATCTTCGAGCCGCGAATGGCGGTGTGCAGGTCGTAATGCAGGCGAGTGCGGCCTGTTTGCTTGCCGAAAAAGGTGGCGGCCAGATGCTCCAGGTCGCAGGCGCGAATAGCCTCGAAGCCACTGGATTGCTCGTGACGACCACTGAACAGGCGATTGAGGTCCTGCTCGATATAGCGCTCACCGCGGCGCATGGCCTCGGGATTGCCGAACAGAAAGAGAATACGCGCCGCCGGATGCAGTTCATTGCGCGCGATGCCGCGCAGCAGACGATCGAGCAGCTCGATTGGCGCGGTTTCGTTGCCGTGGACGCCGGCCGACAGCAGCAGGTCGAGTCCGTTGTCGCGCGCTGCAGGCGGCGTCACCTCCAGCGCACCTTCGTCGAGCCAACGCAGACGCGTACCATCGGGCGTCAGTTGAATCTTCGCCGACGGCTCATGGCCGGCCAGGGTCAGTTCAAGCAGTTTGCCGAGGGCAAGCATGGGGACTCCTTGGTTCGCAGCATTTTGGTAGAAGCGAGCGTCGCGAGCGAACAAGCGTTTTCGCGAGCAGAGCTCGCTCCTACAAGGTTCGATCAGTGATTGCAGTCCGGGCCATGAACATGATCGTCCTCATCGGCGATCATCGGCTCCATCTCCAACTGGAGGCTGACCAGGTTGGTAGCCTGCGGACGCAGCAGCAGGTTGACGTACTCGGTATCGCCCTCCTCCACGTCGACGCCGATCAGCAACTGATCGCCAACCGCCTGGACCCACAGCTCCTTGCCCTGCCAGACCACAGCAAAGCGGCTGCAGGAGGTCTCCAGCTGGGTGCCGTCGTTATCTTCAAGAATCAGTTGCAGCGCGTCGCTCATAAAATCTCCGGGAATCGAGGTCAGGTTCAGGCTATCTGAAAAGGATAGACCGAGCCCAGTTTAAGGATCTGCGTCAGTTCATCCAATGCCGTGCGGCACTCGATCAACAATTGCGGGTCGGCCAGGTCGGCTTCGCTCAAGCGGTCGCGGTAATGCTTGTCGACCCAGGCCACCAGGGTATCGTGCAGCGCGTCGCTCATCACCACGCCAGGATTGACCGCTGCCAGTTCCTGCTCGTTGAGCGCCACGCGCAGGCGCAGGCACGCCGGGCCACCGCCATTCTGCATGCTCTGCTTGAGGTCGAACACGCGCACCTCGCGGATCGGCCCGCCGCTGGCCGTCAGCTGCTGCAGATAGCGCCAGACGCTGGCATTGTTCCGGCATTCCTCCGGCACCACCAGCAGCATGCTGCCGTCGGCACGGCTCAGCAGTTGACTGTTGAACAGGTAGGAGCGCACCGCGTCCTGCACGCTGACAGCAGAAGCTGGCACGCATACGGCCTGGAAGTTGCCGCCACGACGAGCCAGCTTGTCGCCCAGCTCGGCCAGCACCTTGTCGGTTTCGAGGAAAGCATCCTGGTGATAGAACAGCACCTCGCCGTTACCCACGGCGATCACGTCATTGTGGAACACGCCCTGATCGATCACCGCCGGATTCTGCTGGGCGTAGACCACACCCGCCTCGCTTAGCCCATGCAGACGGGCCACCGCCTGGCTGGCCTCAAGGGTCTGTCGCGCCGGATAGCGCGCCGGCGCCGGATAGCGAGCGTCGAAGGCGCTGCGCCCGTAGACGAAGAACTCCACCCCGGCGTCGCCATAACCCTTGCAGAAGCGCGTGTGGTTGGCTGCGCCCTCGTCACCGAACTGCGCCACTGCCGGCAGCGCCGGGTGGTGAGCGAAGTGCGCCGGGTTGGCGAACATCGCCTGCAGCACGCGACTGGTGGTCGGGTGCTCGATGCTACGGTGGAACTTGCAGTTGAGGTTGGCCGCGGTGAAGTGCACGCGCCCGTCCGCCGTGTCGGCGCCAGGGCTGACGGTGCAGGCATTGGCCGTCCACATGCTCGAGGCCGAGCAGCTCGCCACCAGCAGCGGCATGGCCTCGCGGGCAGCACGCTGGATTACCTCGGCATCGCTGCCGGTAAAACCCAGGCGACGCAATTCAGCGACGGCGGGACGCTCCTGCGGGGCCAATACGCCCTGCTTGAAGCCCATGTCCATCAGCGCCTTCATCTTCGCCAGGCCCTGCTTGGCAGCCTCCTTGGGGTTGGATGCCGCCTGACTGTTGCTCTGCGAAGCCACGTTGCCGTAGGAAAGCCCGCCGTAGTTGTGAGTCGGCCCGACCAGGCCGTCAAAGTTCATCTCATAGGCGGCCATTACAGGGTCACTCCCGGAGTCAGGGTCGCGGGCAGGCTCAGGCTGTCGCTTTCCAGCCCGGCCACCGGGTAGGCGCAGTAATCTGCCGCGTAGTAGGCACTGGCGCGGTGGTTGCCCGACGCGCCGATACCACCGAACGGCGCGGTGCTGGCAGCGCCGGTGAGCTGCTTGTTCCAGTTGACGATGCCGGCGCGGCTATGCAGCCAGAACTGCTCGAAGCGCGCCTTCGAGTCCGACAGCAGGCCAGCGGCCAGACCATAAGCCGTGGCATTGGCCTCGGCGATGGCCGACTCGAAGCTGTCGTAACGGATCACCTGCAGCAGCGGACCGAAGAATTCTTCGTCAGGACGGCCGCTCACGGCCGTGACATCGAGGATGCCGGGCGTCAGCAACGCAGCATCGGCCTGCGGTTGCGTCATCGCCAGCAGCGCCGTAGCGCCGCCGGCCAGCAAGTCCTGCTGGGCCTGCATCAGCTGCGCGGCGGCCTGTAGGGAAATCACCGAACCCATGAACGGCGCCGGCTGCTCGTCGAAGCGACCGACCTTGATCTGCCCGACGACCTGTACCAGGCGCGCCAGCAGCGCATCGCCCCACTCCCCTTGCGGCACCAGCAGACGGCGCGCGCAGGTGCAGCGCTGGCCAGCCGAGATGAACGCGGACTGGACGATTGTGTAAACCGCAGCATCGACATCCGCGACCTGATCGACGATCAGTGGGTTGTTGCCGCCCATCTCCAGCGCCAGGATCTTGTCCGGACGCCCGGCGAACTGGGCGTGCAGCAGATTGCCGGTGCGGCTGGAGCCGGTGAAAAACAGCCCGTCGATACCGGGGTGGCCAGCCAGGGCGACGCCGGTTTCGCGACCACCCTGCAACAGGTTGAGCACGCCCTCAGGCAGCCCGGCCTCGATCCAGCATTTGACCGTCAGCTCGGCCACCTTCGGCGTCAGCTCGCTGGGCTTGAACAGCACACAGTTACCGGCCAGCAGCGCCGGCACGATATGGCCGTTAGGCAAGTGGCCGGGAAAGTTGTAGGGGCCGAACACCGCCACCACGCCATGCGGCTTGTGCCGCAACACGGCAGTGGCGTCGCCCAGCGGGCCGCTCTTCTCACCGGTGCGCTCGCGATAGCTCTGAATGGAAATGGCTACCTTGCCCACCATGCTGTTCACTTCGGTGGCAGCTTCCCACAATGGTTTGCCGGTCTCCTCACCAATCGCCCGGGCCACTTCGTCGGCATGCGACTTCAGGCAGGCGGCGAAACGCTCCAGCACGGCGATGCGGCCATCCAGCGAATGCGCCGCCCACAACGAGAAAGCGCCACGCGCAGCGGCAACGGCTGCATCGACCTGCGCAGCGGTGGCGCCCTGGCCCTGCCAGAGCACGGCCTGGCTGACCGGGTCGAGCGATTGCAGCGACTCGCCCTGACCGGGCTGCCACTGACCTGCGATGTAATGAGTGTTCATCTTGTTTTACCACTCCCAGCATTTTCCAGCGGCCGGCTTGGGCCGCCGCGCAAAACCAATAACTCAGCGGTGCGCCGCCAACGGCACGGCGCGCACCTGATCACCCGCGGAAAGGCGCAGACGCTTGGCCGTCAGCGGATCGACCACCAGGGTGCCGGCTGCCAGACGCGCAGGCGCAGCAGTGATACGGCAGTCCTGGCGCTTGCGGTTATGCACCAGGAACGGCTCGGCATCATCACCCGGCGTACCGATGGCCAGCACCAGATTCTGGCTGCCCTGCACGGCGCGGATCTTCGCGGTTTCCGCCTCGATAGCCGGGCCCGCGTCGAAGATGTCGACATAGCCCTGGTAGCTGAAACCCTCGGCCTTGAGCATGGCCAGCGCCGGTTCGGTGTCCGGGTGCACACGGCCGATCACGGCACGTGCATCCTCGGACAGAAAGCAGGTATAGAGCGGAAACTTGGGCATCAACTCGGCGATGAAGGCCTTGTTGCCGACGCCGGTGAGGTAGTCCGCCTGGGAGAACTCCATCTTGAAGAAATGCCGACCGAGGCTTTCCCAGAACGGCGAGCGCCCACGCTCGTCGGACATACCGCGCATCTCGGCGATCACCTTGTCGCCGAACAGCTCGCGAAACTCGGCGATGAACAGAAAGCGCGCCTTCGACAGCAGGCGGCCGTTGAGGCCGCTGCGGTGATCGGCATGCAGGAACAGCGAGCACAGTTCGGAGTTGCCGGTCAGGTCGTTGGCCATGAACAGCGTCGGCACCTGGCGATGGATGTTCAACTCCTGAGAAGCGCTGACGGTCAGGCCGACCCGGTAGTTGTACCAGGGCTCGCGCAGGCCGACGGCGCCGGCCACCGCAGAAATGCCCACCACCTTGCCGGCATCGTCTTCGAGGACGAACAGGTAGTCGGCATCGGCACGTTCGGCCTCGCCACGAAAAGCCTTCTCCGCCCAGCCGACCCGATGTGCCAGGCGCTCCTCGTTGGCCGGCAGCGTGGTCAGGCCAGCGCCGGTGCTGCGAGCCAGGTCGATCAGGGCCGGCAAGTCGGCACTGCGCACGGGACGAACGATCATAAAGCCTCCAGATTCCTCAAGAGCGCCGCCGGCACTCTCCTCTGCCCTTGAAGGGCGCCCTCTCCAGCCGGAGAGAGCCTGTTAAACCGCTACCAACCTGACGCTGGCGCCTTCGCCGACACCCAGGGCCTCGGCCACCTGTGCGCTGAGCACCACAGGCTTGCCCGGCACCCAGTCGAGATCGGCGACGATGGCGCGGAAATCCTGTAGTTGGCCGTTGCTCACCAGATACTGGCGCCCGCCCGCCTCGGCCTCGCCGATCTTCACCGGCACCAGGCGGCTCTGCGCGATGCTGCGGATGCCCGAGGTACGCGCATGCAGGGTCGGGCCACCGTCGAAGATGTCGATGTAGTGGTCGGTCTCGAAGCCTTCGCGCATGAGGATGTCGAAAGTGATCTGCGCACGCGGATGCACCTGGCCCATGGCCTCCTGCGCCTCGTCGGAGAGCAGCGGCACATAGATGGGGTAATGCGGCATCAGCTCGGCGAGGAAGGTGCGGCTCTTCAACCCGCACAGGCGCTCGGCCTCGGCGTAGGTCATGTCGAAGAAGTTGCGCCCCAGCGCGTCCCAGAACGGCGAATCACCGTTCTCGTCGCTGTGACCGACGATCTCCACCACCACGGCATCGGCGAAACGCTCTGGGTGACCGGCCATGAACAGCAAGCGCCCGCGCGAATTGAGCTCGGCGAATACGCTGCTGACCAGCGGGCGCTCGACGTAGAAGCTGGTGAGCAGGCTGTTGCCGGTCAGGTCATGACACAGCGACAGCACGTGGATCTTGTTGTGGATCTTCAGCTCACGCGAGTTGTGCACGAAGGTTTCGTTGCGAAAGCTGTAGAAGGGCTCGGAATATCCCGCCGAGGCGACGATGGCGGAACAGCCAACCAGGCGGCCGCTCTCGGTGTCCTCGAGGACGAAGAAGTAGCTCTCCTCGCCGTTGAAACTGACCTCGGCGGCGAATGACGCATCCGAGGCGGCGATCTTGTCGCCCAGCCGGTCTGCATCGTCCGGCAATGAAGTGACACCTACCGGGCTGTCAGCAGCCAGTCGCTGCACTTCGGCCAGGTCCGCCATTTGCGCAGGGCGCATCACCAGCATGGGTCACTCCTTCTAAAACACGGAATCTATAGGACTCGCAGCCAGGGTCAGGCGAACAACCGTGGGAGGCGCTTCAGCGGCGATTGTCGCGGCTAAAGCCCCTCCCACAGTCAGTCAGCAAGGACTCAGGCGGCCGTCAGTTTGCTCAGCGCACGTTCGAAACGAGCCAGGCCTTCGTCGATATCGGCATCTTCGACCACCAGGCTCGGAGCGAAACGCACCACGTCCGGGCCGGCCTGCAGAATCATCAGACCCTCGGCAGTAGCGGCATCGAGCACCTGCTTGGCCTTGCCCATCCACGCCTCGTTGAGTACGCAGCCAAGCAGCAGGCCCATGCCACGTACCTGCTCGAACAGACCGTACTGCTTGCCCAGAGCCAGCAGGCGCGTCTTGAACTGCTCGCTCTTGGTCTTCACACCGTCCAGTGTCTGGCGGGTGTTGACGATATCCAGCACCGCCTCACCGACTGCACAGGCCAGCGGGTTGCCGCCGTAGGTGGTGCCGTGGGTGCCGGGCGAGAAGTGCTTGGCCAGGTCAGTGGTGGTGAGCATCGCCGCGATGGGGAAACCACCGCCCAGGCTCTTGGCGCTGGAGAGAATGTCCGGCACCACGCCGTAATTCATATAAGCGAACAGCTCGCCGGTACGGCCCATGCCGCTTTGTACTTCATCGAACACCAGCAGCGCATTGTGCGCGTTGCACAGCTCGCGGGCGCCTTCAAGATAGGCCTTGTCGGCGGGCAGCACGCCGCCCTCGCCCTGCACAGGTTCCAGCACCACGGCACAGGTCTTGTCGGAAATGGCGGCTTTCAGCGCGTCCAGATCGTTGTACGGCACATGGGTGATGCCCTGGATCTTCGGCCCGAAACCGTCGGAGTATTTCGGCTGACCGCCAACGCTGACGGTGAACAGAGTGCGGCCGTGGAAGCTGTTGGTGGCCGCGATGATCTCGTGCTTTTCCGGGCCGAAGCGGTCATGGGCAACACGACGCGCCAACTTGAACGCGGCCTCGTTGGCCTCGGCGCCGGAGTTGCAGAAGAACACGCGCTCGGCGAAGGTCGCTTCGACCAGCTTCTTGCCCAGACGCAGGGCCGGCTCGTTGGTGAACACGTTGGAGATGTGCCACAGGGTATTGGCCTGCTTGGTCAGCGCCGCGACCAGTGCCGGGTGGCAGTGGCCAAGCACGTTGACGGCGATGCCGCCGGCGAAGTCGATCAGCTCTCGACCACTCTGATCCCAGACTCGCGAACCCAGGCCGCGCACGGGGACGAAGGCAGCAGGGGCGTAGTTGGGGACCATGAACTGGTCGAAATCGGCGCGTTGCACCGCATCGTGCTGAACGGACATCAAAGCTCTCCTGATGAGAAATACCGGCCGCAGAGAGGCGACGAAGCGCCCGAAACGACAGGGAATACAAGGATTGTAGGGACTGAATCGGGGCAGGCATTGTCGCCATGCGACAACTTCTTACAGCGCCACCCCAGGTTTTCCGCGGGTTTTCGTCCAAGCGACAGAAAGCGTCGGAAAGGCGCAGTTTAATCGCAGATCGCCGCCTGGAGCACGCCACAGGAAAAAATCTCCGCAGGCTGACCGATCGGTATCGAAAGTCCTGCCTGCGTAGCCCGGATGCAATCCGGGACTGACACCCGATCGCCCCGGATTTCATCCGGGCTACTGCAGTGTAGGAGCGAGCTCTGCTCGCGAAGCTTTGGCGTTACCCCCCGGTTCGCGAGCAGAGCTCGCTCCTACAAGACGGATCAACCGCGCTCGACCGGCGTCGACGTCAGCTCGAAGGGGCTGTTGCTGCGGCGTTGGTTGCGATCGTCGCGCGGCGTGGCGCCGAAGAAGTTGCGGTAGGCGCTGGAGAAGTGCGGACCCGAGGAGAAGCCGCAGGACAGGCCGATCTGGATGATCGACTTGCTGGTCTGCATCAGCAGCTGCCGCGCCTTGTTCAGGCGCAGTTCCAGGTAATACTGGCTGGGCACGCGGTTGAGGTACTGCTTGAAGATGCGCTCCAGCTGACGACGCGATACGCACACGTGCTGGGCGATCTCGTCGGTGGTCAGCGGCTCCTCGATGTTGGCTTCCATCAGCAGCACGGCCTGGGTCAGCTTCGGATGGCTGGAGCCGAGGCGATTCTGCAGCGGAATGCGCTGACGCTCACCGCCCTCACGAATGCGCTCGACTACCAACTCCTCGCTCACCGCACCGGCCAGCTCGGCGCCGTGATCGCGCGCCAGCACGGCCAGCAGCAGATCGAGCACGGCCATGCCGCCGCAGGCGGTCAGGCGATCACGGTCCCAGTCGAACAGATGGCTGGTGACGATGACCTTGGGGAAGCGCTCGGCGAAGTCGTCCTGCCAGCGCCAGTGCACCGCCGCGCGGTAACCATCAAGCAGACCGAGCTGCGCCAGCGGATAGACCCCAGCAGACAGCCCGCCAATCACACAACCGCTGCGCACCTGCTGCTTGAGCGCAGCGGCCAGCCCGGCAGACACCTGCGCCGGCGGCACATCGGCCAGCAGGAACAGCTTGTCCAGGCCGTCCATATGCCCGGCCCAGGGCTCGCCCGGCAGACGCCAGTCACCGGCCGCCAGCGGCTCAGCCTGGAGAAACACCAGCTCGTAGACCACTTCCGGATGCACCCGCTGGGCGACACGCAGGGCTTCCTCTGCCAGAGACAACGTCAAAGCCTTGGTGCCGGGCCAATAGAGAAAGCCGATTCGATGGGGGGTCATTAGCGTCTATTCAATGGGTTCAACGCACCAGTTAAGTGCGCAGTCTAGCTTCTTATTATTTGAGACTGCCGGAAAGAAACTGCTTGAGCCGCTCGGATTGCGGATTGGCCAGCACTTCCTTCGGGCAACCGCGCTCTTCCACCAGCCCCTTGTGCAGGAATACCAACTGGTTCGACACCTCGCGGGCAAAACCCATTTCGTGGGTCACCACCACCATGGTACGGCCTTCACCGGCCAGGTCCTGCATCACCTTGAGCACTTCGCCGACCAGCTCCGGGTCGAGCGCCGAGGTCGGCTCGTCGAACAGCATCACTTCCGGCTCCATCGCCAGTGCGCGGGCAATGGCCACGCGCTGCTGCTCGCCACCGCTCATGTGCGCCGGGTAGGCGCCCTTGCGGTGCGCCACACCGACCTTGGCCAGATAATGCTCGGCCTTGTCACGGACTTCGGCCTTGTTCATGCCCAGCACATGCACCGGCGCTTCCATGACGTTCTCCAGGGCGCTCATGTGCGACCACAGGTTGAAGTGCTGGAACACCATGGCCAGGCGCGAGCGCATGCGCTGCAGTTGCCTGGCATCGGCTGCACGCAGCGAACCATCCTTGGCCGGCACCAGCTTCAGCTCTTCGTTGTTGAGCAGGATCTTGCCGGCGTGCGGCTGTTCCAGCAGGTTCAGGCAGCGCAGGAAGGTGCTCTTGCCCGAGCCGCTGGAGCCGATGATGCTGATCACATCGCCCGCCTTGGCCGCCATCGACACACCCTTGATCACTTCATGGCTGCCGTAGCGCTTGTGCAGGTCCTGAACTTCGAGTTTGTACATGTTCGGGTTCTCTTGAATCGTCATGGCATCAGCCCTTGCGCGGGGCCATGTAGACCAGCCAGCGGCGCTCGGCCAGCTTGAACAGGCGCACCAGAATGAAGGTCAGCGCCAGATAGAACAGGCCGGCGGTGATGAAGGCTTCGAACGGCATGTAGTACTGCGAACTGACGGTACGCGCCGCGCCAGTGATATCGATCAGGGTCACGATCGACGCCAGCGAGGTGGTGTGCAGCATCATGATCACTTCATTGCTGTACTGCGGCAGCGCACGGCGCAGCGCCGACGGCAGCAGGATGCGCCGGTACAACTTGGCTCGCGACATGCCCATGGCCTTGGCCGCCTCGATCTCACCCGGCGGCGTGGCCTTGAGGCTGCCGGCGAGGATTTCCGCAGTGTAGGCGCTGGTGTTGATGGCAAACGCCAGGCAGGCGCAGAAGGTCGCGCTGGAGAAATACGGCCACATGAAGCTGTCACGAATGAACTCGAACTGGGCCAGCCCGTAATAGATCAGAAACAGCTGCACCAACATCGGCGTGCCGCGAATCACGTAGGTGTAGAGCCAGGCCGGGAAGTTGACCCAGGGCGATTTCGACACCCGCATCAGTGCCAATGGCAGCGCCAGGCTGAGGCCGAACGCCAGGGAGATCAGCAGGATTTTCAGGGTCACCAGCACGCCGCCCCAGTACAGCGGCAGGTTCTCCCAGATCATTTGATAGTCGAAGATCATAGGTCAGCCACCTTGGTACCCACCGAGTAGCGCTTCTCGAGGAAACGCAGCGCCAGCAAGGAAACGCTGGTCAGCACCAGATACAGCCCAGCCACCGCCAGGTAGAAGGTGAACGGCTCACGCGTCGCGTCGGCCGCGCTCTTGGCCTTGAACATCATGTCCTGCAGGCCAACCACGGAAATCAGCGCGGTGGCCTTGGTCAGCACCAGCCAGTTATTGGTGAAACCGGGAATGGCGAAACGGATCATCTGCGGCACGAGAATGCGGAAGAATACCTGCATCCCGCTCATGCCATAGGCCGCACCGGCTTCCGCCTGCCCCTTGGGGATCGCCATGAAGGCACCGCGGAAGGTCTCCGACAGATAGGCCCCGAAGATGAAGCCCATGGTGAACACGCCAGCGACGAAGGGGTTGATGTCGATGTAATCGTCATAACCGAGCATCGGCGCGATACGGTTCACCATGTCCTGGCCGCCGTAAAAGATCAGCAGGATCAGCACCAGGTCGGGAATCCCGCGAATCACCGTGGCGTAGGTATCACCCAACGCCGCCAGCCAGCGGATCGGCGACAGACGAAAGGCCGCACCCAGCAGGCCGAGGAAGATCGCCACTGCCATGGACGTCAGCGCCAGAAGCAGGGTGAGCCAGGCACCATCGAGAATGGTCGAGCCGTAGCCTTGAAGCATGCGCTAATACCTCTCAGGCACCCCAGGCGCCGCCTAGCACAAAGAAAATTCATGTCGCTCACGCGACGGGCCGCAGGTTGAATACCCGGATTGGTATTTAACGACCCCGCAGAACCAAGAAAAAAGTGGCACAACCTCAAAAGGTTAGTGCCACTTCATCTATCTGGGACGCTTACTCGCCGTAAACGTCGAAGTCGAAGTACTTGTCCTGCACTTCCTTGTATTTGCCGTTGGCGCGGATGGCCAGGATGGCGGCGCTGATCTTGTCGGCCAGCGCCTTGTCACCCTTGCGCACGGCGATGCCCTGACCTTCGCCGAAGTACTTCACGTCGGTGAAGTCCGGACCGGCGAACGCGAAGCCCTTGCCTGCGTCGGTCTTGAGGAAACCGTCATCGATGTTCACCGAATCGGCCAGGGTGGCGTCCAGGCGGCCGGACTGCATGTCCAGGAACACTTCGTTCTGCGAGCTGTAGCGCACGACTTCAGCGCCAGCCGGGGCGAAGATGTCGGTGGCGTAGCGGTCATATACGGACGAGCGCTGCACGCCGATCTTCTTGCCTTTCAGGTCGACCAGCGGGTCCTTGATCTCGGTACCGGCCTTCATCGCCAGCTTGGCCGGCGTGGCGTAGTACTTGCCAGTGAAGTCCACGGACTTCTTGCGGTCTTCGGTGATCGACATAGAAGACAGCACGGCGTCGAACTTGCGCACTTTCAGGGCCGGGATCAGGCCGTCGAATTCCTGCTCGATCCACTTGCACTCGACCTTCATCTCTTCGCACAGGGCGTTGCCGATGTCGTAGTCGAAGCCGGCAATCTGGCCATCGGGAGTCTTGAATGCGAAGGGCGGGTAAGCCGCCTCGATGCCGATGCGCAGCGGCTTCTCGGCCATGGCCAGGGGCGACATCAGGGACAGCGCCAGGGCGCCAAGCAGTGCGATCTTCTTCATTCTTTGCTCCTTCGAATTGGGTATGACATCGATGGCAGTGAGGGGCCCGGGCCTTTTATGGATTGTAGAAGGCGGTGCTGCGCTGTCGTGGTGGACAAGCGACAAAGGGGCCTTGGCTGGGTGTGCGGCATTCTAGCGGCAGGCAATGAGGCGATATTTCCTCAATGCGACAACTAATTACAGAAGCACCAGAAGCGCCGGGCGCAGATATTGACAGCCCGCAAAAGGAGTGATCAAGCAAAAAGCATAAACGGATATCTACAGCAATACTCAGGCCATCAATCAGCAAAAGCCCGTTTCATGGGCTTCAACGCCGCTTTCGTGTGTCATCCAGTGTTGTAAATGGCACCGTATCGGCGCACCAACGTTCCCTAACCGCCCAATCGGGTGCGCGCTGTTACCGTGGCGCCATGCAAACCGTAGGGTGCGCATCGGTACACGACCACGCACTGGAGTAGCCGTCATTCCCGCGAAGGCGAGAAACCAGGCGTTACGCAACACCTGGGCTCCCGCCTTCGCGGGAGTGACGATCAATAGCGCACGAGTCACTCACCCACACGCAAGCCAAGCCGCGCTATCACATGGTTTTCCTCGGCGCGGGCCAGCCCGGCTTCCTCAACGCGCACGCCCTGCTCTTCCAGCGCCTGAATCCAGCGCAGCAACTGAGCGAACGCCACCGGCTGCAGGTTGACCTGCACCGCACCAAAACCCTCGGTATCCAGACGCTCGATCACCAGCCCCTGCTGCGCCGCACTCGCCGTGACCACGCCCTGCAGGCGCGCCGGGTCGAGGCTGGCGCGTGGCTGCAGGTCGCGCCCCTGCACCTGTGGCGCACGGCTCTGCATATAGGCGAACAGGGCGCACTGCTCTTCGAACGCGGCACGTGCGGCCTGAGCCTGACGCTGCACCGGCTGCCACAACGCCAGATAGAACAGCACCAACAGCAGGAAAACGCTTAGCGCCAAGAGTGCCAGACGATCACGTGCCGGCAGCGTTTGCCAGCGTTGCGCCAGCGGCGAACGCTGCCAGTGCAATTGCAGACTTTCGCTCAACCCCGTCCTCGACATGCCCATCATCCTCCTATCAGCACGCGTGCACTGACACCCTCGGCTTCACGGCTGGCCGAGCCCATCTGCACCGACAGGCCGGATTCCTCCAGACGCTCACGCAAACGCTCCAGCTCGGCAAAACCCGGCGCCTGCAATTGCAACGACAGATCGCCACGAGTCGCGCTGTAATCGAGCTGATTGACCTGCACCAGCGCTGCGCCATCGGCCTGCAGCGCCGCCGCTACTTCGGCCAGCAGGCCCAGCACCGGACTATCGCCGCCCGTGGACTGCGCCAGATGTTGATCGAACTGCGCACGCAGGTTGATCAGCTTGCTGTCCTGAGGAAACAACTCGCGGTACAGCGCCTCGCTGGACGCGGCATAAGCATCGGCTTCGCGCTGCAGGTACCAGCCCTGCGCGAAATTGAAGCCCCACTGCAGCACGAGGCACAGTGCCAACACCCCCGCCAGCGGGCGCCAACGCCGCCAACTGTCACCACTCTGGCGCAGGGCGAACTCCCCCTGAGCCAGATCGACGCCGTTGCCCTGATGCACCAGCCATTGATGCGCGTCCTCCAGCAGATGCACCTCATCCACCGGCTCGGGCAGCACCTGCCCAGCTGGCGCACTGGCGATGCATGGCGATGGGCAACGGCCTGCCAGCGCTGGCCAGTCCTCAGTCTGCAAAGCCAGGCGCCAGGGCGCCTCGCCACCGAGCAACCAGCGCGACTGCAACCAGAGCAGCTGACTGCCCTGGCGTGGCAGCAGATCGGCATCGACGCGAATCGCCTGCGGCGGTTGCGCCGCGCACAGGGCCAGGCACTCGCGCAGCCAGCTGGCGCGCAGCGCATAGACGCGGTGACGGCCATCGGCCAGTTGCTCACCCAGCGCCAGGTGCATCAACTCGACATCTTCGGCCAGCAGTTCCTCCACCGCGAACGGCAGCGCCTGGCGCATCCAGCGCGCCTTCTGCGTCGGCAGTTGCACGGCGCAGGCGGTGACCGCCTCAACCGGTAGCACCAGTTGCCAGTGTGCCGGCAAATCGGCCAGGGCCTCGGCCAGACCGAGCGTGCGACTGCCGTCTGCCGTGACGCGCTGCACGGATAGATCCGCTGAGAGCGCGTGGCACGCCTCAGGCGGCAGAAAAATCCATGTCGGGTTCATTCTTGTTCTTCCTCGATGGGCCGTGGCGGCATACCGCCCTGCCCCAGTTCACGCGCCAGGACACTGACCTGGCCATCATTGCTGCGCTGCAGCAGGCTACGCAATACCACCCGGCGTTCACCCAGGTTCACCCAGGTTCACCTCGCTGAACACCTCGAAATACCGGCTGCCGACCGCCAGCCCCTGCACCACCTGCTCGCCCAGGCCGGCAAGCGCAGGCTGGGCAGCGAAGGCCGCAGCGCTGGGATAGCCTTCGGCGCCGCGCCCGGCAATCAGCGACATGGCCGCATCCGGGCTCAAGCCGTCGGACAGACTGGAGAGCACCATCGCGCTGGCCGTGTTGACGTTGAGCAGCGCCTCGCTCGGCAGCGCACTGACGAAGGGCAGTAAGCGCCGGTAGTCGGCCTCCTCCATCTCCAGCAGCAGGCGCAGTTCGGACACATCAGTGATCTCGCGATTGGCCGTCCGGTAAGGCGGTGTCGCCAGCAGGTACTGGCCGTCCTCGGCGCCATTGCTGCCCTGCAACTCACTGTCGCTATCGAGCCAGTCCAGCAGGCGCTCGGCATAGGGTTTATCGATGCCCAGACGCGACAGCAGGTGGCGCAGGCGCAGCACCGCCAGCTCGTTGGGCCGCCCCTGGCGCACCAGGCTGTTGAGGTTGAAGCGGCCGTTGGGGTCGACGATGCGTACCCGTAGCTCGCCGCCTTCATCCAGCGGGAACGTCAACGGCCTGGCCCAAGGTTCCAGCAGGTGATCAACCGGCTGACGTGGATCGCCATGGCGCAAGTCGCGCTCGAGCATCGCCTTGGCCAGCGTCTCGCCCCCCAGGGCGTAGTGCCAGGCCTGGGTCACGTGCAACTGGTTGGCGCTGCTGCGGATCGACAGCTGCTGACGGGCGATCAGCCCGGCACACACCACCGTGACCACGGCGACCACCAGCAGCACGGTGATCAACGCCACCCCCTTCTGCCGCTTCATGATTGCGGCACCTCGTTCAAATCCTCTGGCGGCGCGCCGGCAGCGTTCTGCGCCGGCAGATCGGGCAGGCGCAGCAGACGGCGCAATTCGCCATAGTGGCGATGCTACAGGCGCAGTTCCACAGCGCGCGGCAGCTCGGTGAGCAAACCGTCGCCAGAGGCATTGGCTGGCGGCCAGTCAGGCTGCCACTGGCCATCCTTGTCCAGATAACGCAGGCTCAATGACTCGACGCCATCGAGCGCCTGCTGGATCTGCGGCGTGCTGTCCTGCGCGCGATCCAGCACGCGCCAGTAACGCCGCTGCCACTGTTCACCACTGAGCTGCCAACGCACCCGCTGCACCTCGGCACACGGTTGGCCGAGCGGGTTGCGCCAGCCGACGCGACTCAGCTCCAGCGCCGTGGCATCAGCCAGATCGCCGTGCAGCGCCGGCTGGGCATCACCGAAAGCATCGCGAATCGGCCGTACCGTCACCTGGCGCAGATCGCGCTCGAAGGCTGACAGGGCGCGGGTCAACTCGCGCAACTGGCGTTCGTGCTCGCGGGTGACGGCATCGGCGCTGAGCACGCTGTCGAGCATGCGGTAGGTGGCCAGGCCCAGCAGGGCGAAGATGGCAATGGCAATCAGCAGCTCGAGCAGGGTAAAGCCGCGCTGAGCGCTCCAACACATCATGGAGCCCCCAGAAAACCGCTGAGGGTCACCAGTTGGTAGGGTGGGCTTTAGCCCACCAAGGCTGGCCGCTGTTGGTAGGCTGAAGCGGAGCGCCGCCCGGCCCATCCTACGGGCTGGAGCGAGCGAAATGGCGTCGCCACGGATTCGCGAGCAGAGCTCGCTCCTACGAAGGAGGCAGATCACTGCGGCGCCCCCAGGAAACCGCTGAGGGTCACCAGCGCCCGCTCACGCAGATCACCGCTGGCACCGCGTTCTTCAGCGGCAACCCACAGCGTCACGCGACGCATGGCCGGCTCGCTGGTGGCCTGGATTTCGCTCTGCCACGACCAGCGACGACCGGCGAACTCCACCTGGCCCTGGTCGCGGCCATCAGCCGGTGGCGTGTCGGCCAGTTACAGCTCGGTCAGTCGGTTGTCCGCCACCCACATGGCCAGGGTCTTGTTCTCAAGCTGGCTGGCCGTACGCACGCTGCGTGCGCTGGCAGTCAGCACGCTGGCGGCAATCAGGGCGAAGATGGCCAGGGCCACCAGCAGCTCGATCAGGGTGAAGCCACGCTGCGCCTTTACCGTAGGAGCGAGCTCTGCTCGCGAACATGAGCGATGTCGAACGCTTCGCTCGCGACGCTCGCTCCCACAGGCGAACGACGGCATGGTCGGGTCAGAGATCCCAGTTGCCGATATCGGCGTTCAGGTCACTGCCACCCTGCTTGCCGTCGGAGCCAAGCGAATACAGATCGAAGGCGCCCTTGGTTCCAGGTGCCAGGTACTGATACGGGTTGCCCCACGGATCGATGGGCAGGCGCTTGAGGTAGCCGTCCTTGTTCCAGTTCTTCGCTTGTGGGTTACCACTCGGCTTGCTCACCAGCGCCTCCAGGCCCTGCTGGGTACTGGGGTAGTTGTGGTTGTCGAGCTTGTACATGTCGAGCGCGGCGCCGATGGCGCGGATGTCGTTCTGCGCGGCGGTGACCTTGGCCTGGTCCGGCCGGCTCATCACCAGCGGCACCACCAGCGCCGCCAGAATGCCCAGAATCACCACCACCATGATTTCGATGAGCGTGAAGCCCGCCTGAGATTTTCTCACCTGCTATCCCACCATTTGGTTCAAAGAAAGAATAGGCAGCAGGATGGCCAATACGATCACCAGCACCACTGCCCCCATGAATACCAGCATGAACGGCTCGAACAAGCCGACCAGCAGAGCGATCTGTGCACTGAGGTCGTTCTCCTGATTCTTCGCCGTGCGCGCCAACATCTGATCCAGCTCACCGGAGCGTTCGCCGCTGGCGATCATATGCAACATCATCGGCGGGAACTGGCCGGTGGCCTCCAGCGAGCGGGTCAGGCTGCCACCTTCGCGCACCTTCTGCGCCGCCACCAGCACCTCGCCACGGATCACCCGGTTGCCGATCACCTCGCCGGCAATCGCCAGCGCCTCCACCAGCGGCACACCACTGCGGGTGAGGATCGCCAGGGTCGAGGCAAAACGCGTGCAATCGGTGGCACGCCCGAGCCGTCCGACCAGCGGTATGCGCAGCAGAAATCGATGCCAGCGCAGCCTGAACGTCTCGTCACGCAGGGCTGCACGCAAGGCGACGACCGTCAGTATCAGCGCCACCAGGGCAACCAGCCCTCAGGCCTTGACCCAGTCGCTCAGGGCGATCAGCCCGCGTGTCAGCGCCGGCAGGGTCTGCCCCGAGTCGACGAATACCTTGACCACGTCCGGCACCACGTAGCCGAGCAGAAAGCCGACGATCAGCAAGGAGGCGCACATCAGGATCACCGGATAGAGCAACGCCAGCTGCACCTTCTGCCGCGACTGCTGGCGCTGTTCGGTGTAGTCGGCCAATTGCTCCAGCACCGGACCGAGGTGCCCGGCATGCTCACCCGCTGCCACCGTGGCGCGGTACAGCTCGGGAAAAGCGGCCGGAAATTCCTTCAGACTGCCGGCCAGGCTGTGGCCTTCCAGCACGCGGGCACGTACCGCCAACAGCATGCCCTGAATACGCGAATTGGTGGATTGCGCGGCAGCCGCGCGCAGCGCCTCTTCGATGGGCAGCGCCGCCTGGATCAGCGTCGCCAACTGGCGAGTGACCAGCGCCAGATCGCGCGCCGACAGACCACGTACAAAACCCAGGCGCGCCTGGCCACTGTCCTGCTCGCGGCTGCGCGTGGCCTTGACCTCCAGCGGCGCCAACTGGCGCTCGCGCAACAACTGGCGCACCTGGCGCGCACTGTCGGCTTCCAGCACGCCTTTCTGCTGGCGGCCGCGCCCGTCCAGGGCGATATATTCAAAGGCAGCCATTGGCAAATCGCTCCGACTGTAAATAATGTAGGAGCGGCTTCAGCCGCGATTCACAATCACGCGCGGCCGAAGCGGAATGCCGCCCAGCCGCTCCCACAAGAGCCAATGCCAACATCCCACTCGCCATCATTCCTCTCGCGTCACGCGCAGCACTTCCTCGACCGTGGTCACCCCTTCCAGCACCTTGCGCCGGCCATCGTCACGGATGCTCGGGCCCAGCGTGCGGGCATGACGGGTCATGTCCTGCTCGGAAGCACGGCTGTGCACCAGAGTGCGCATGGTTTCATCGAAGACCACCAGTTCGTAGATGCCGGTACGCCCACGATAGCCCTGTTGATGGCAATGGGCGCAACCACGGGCGTGGTAAAGCGTCGGCGGCGAACTGGCCGGCACACCGAGCAGCGCGCATTCGGCCTCATCGGCCGCATAGGGTTCCTTGCACGACGGACACAGCACCCGCACCAGGCGCTGGGCCAGCACGCAGAGCAGCGATGACGACAGCAAAAAGGGCTCCACGCCCATGTCCACCAGACGGGTGATGGCGCCAATGGCGCTGTTGGTGTGCAGCGTCGACAGCACCAGGTGGCCGGTCAGCGAAGCCTGCACGGCGATCTCGGCGGTTTCCTTGTCGCGGATCTCGCCGACCATCACCACGTCCGGGTCCTGGCGCAGGATGGCGCGCAGGCCGCGGGCGAAGGTCATGTCCACCTTGGTGTTGACCTGGGTCTGGCCGATGCCTTCGAGGTGATACTCGATGGGGTCTTCGACAGTGAGGATGTTGCGCGTGTGGTCGTTGAGGCTGAGCAGGCTGGCGAACAGCGTGGTGGTCTTGCCCGAGCCGGTGGGGCCGGTGACCAGCAGGATGCCGTGCGGCTTGCGCACCGTCTCTTCCATGAGCTTGCGGTCCTCGGCGCGCATGCCCAGGTGCTGCAGAGACAGGCGCCCGACCTGCTTGTCGAGCAGACGCAGCACCACCCGCTCGCCGTTGGCCGAAGGCAATGTGGACACACGAATGTCCACCTCGCGCCCGCCGACCTTGAGCGAGATGCGTCCGTCTGCGGCACGCGCTTCTCGGCGATGTCCAGCCGCGCCATGACCTTCACCCGCGAGACCAGCAGCGCCGCCAACTCGCGCTTGGGCTCGAGCACCTCACGGAGGATACCGTCGACGCGAAAGCGCACCACCAGGCGCTTCTCGAAGGTTTCCAGGTGAATGTCGGAGGCGTTTTCCTTGATCGCTTCACCCAGGATGGCGTTGATCAGGCGGATGATCGGCGCATCGTCCTCCTGCTCCAGCAGGTCTTCGGTTTCCGGCACCTGATCGGCCAGCGAGGCCAGATCGAAACTGCCGCCGATGTCCTCGGCCAATTGCATGGAAGCGGAATCGTGTTGATAGGCCGCACCCAGCACCTGGGCGAACTCCGGCGCACTCAACACCTGCAGCGGCAGCGGCGGCAGCGGCGGCCTGGGCGGGTCAACTTCGCCGGCACCGGTCTGTCGGTGGGCAGCGTGCTGCAGATCCTGCAAAGTGACGAAATACCGGAAGACCTCACCCTGCCCGACGGCGCTATCATCGGCATCGGCAGCGACCGCTTCGGCGCACTGATCACCGCACTCTCGGCCAACAGCAAGAGCAACCTGCTGTCCACGCCGAGCCTGCTGACACTGGACAACCAGAAAGCGGAAATCCTCGTCGGGCAGAACGTGCCCTTCCAGACCGGCTCCTACACCACCGACGCCTCGGGTGCCGGCAACCCCTTCACCACCATCGAACGCCAGGACATCGGCGTGACCCTCAAGGTCACGCCAAGCATCAACGAAGGTGCCACCCTGCGCCTGGAGATCGAGCAGGAAATCTCCTCCATCGCCCCCAGCACCGGGCGCAACGCCCAGGCGGTCGATCTGGTGACCAACAAGCTCTCGATCAAGAGCATCATCCTCGCCGACGACGGTCAGGTGATCGTGCTTGGCGGGCTGATTCAGGACGACGTCACCCAGGCCATCTCCAAGGTGCCACTGCTGGGCGACATTCCTTTGCTCGGTGGGCTGTTCCGCTCCACCCGCGAATCTCATATCAAACGCAACCTGATGGTCTTCCTGCGGCCGACCATCGTCCGCGATGGCGCCGGCCTGGCTGCACTGTCAGGCAAGAAGTACAGCGACATTCGCATCATCGGCAACGGCGGCCCGGACAACGGCCGCCCCAGCATCCTGCCCAGCACCCCAAGCCAGCTGTTCGACGGCCAAGGCGCACCGGCGGTGGATTTGCGGCAGTAACGATAGGGCGTCATCTCGTGGGCGGGTGTAATCCGCCGCAATGGCAATCGCGGGTTGCACCCGCCCTACGCGCTGAATTGTGGAGCACCACAAACCGTGGGAGGCGCTTTAGCGGCGACAGGCTCTACAGCTGTCGCGGCTGAAGCCCCTCCCACTGAGCCAGCACGGCTTGCCTCCCCTCTTCAATTCACAGGTGACCGATACATCGTAGGGCGGGTGAAACCCGCCAGAATGGCGATGGCGGGTTGCACCCGCCCAACGCGCTGAATTGTGGAGCGCCACAAACCGTGGGAGGCGCTTTAGCGGCGACAGGCTCTACAGCCGTCGCGGCTGAAGCCCCTCCCACTGAGCCAGCACGGCTTGCCTCCCCTCTTCAATTCACAGGTGACCGATACATCGTAGGGCGGGTGAAACCCGCCAGAATGGAGATGGCGGGTTGCACCCGCCCTACGCGCTAAATTGTGGAGCGCCACAAGCCGTGGGAGGCGCTTTAGCGGCGACAGGCTCTACAGCAGTCGCGGCTGAAGCCCCTCCCACTGAGCCAGCGCGGCTTTCCCCCTCTCCCGTTTACGGGAGAGGGGCCGGGGGAGAGGGCTGGATCGATGTGCCTCTGTAGAGCGAGCTCTGCTCGCGAAAAGCGGTTCGCTAGCGACGCTCGCTCCTACACAACTGTCGGCCAAGCCTTTTCGCGGCGAGGGCGCCGCTCCTACAGCCCTTGCGGGCACTCACCCCAACGCCGGCGTACGCGGCGGCACCAGGCGTTTGCTGCCGGTCGACTCATAGGCGGCCGCCAGTTGCAGCAGCGCCGAATCATCATAGGCACGGCCGGCGAAGGTCAGGCCCACCGGCATGCCGATATCAGCCATCACGCCCATCGGCACGGTGACGGTCGGCACGCCCAGGTGACGGATCGCCAGGTTGCCATTGGCCACCCACACACCGTTACTCCAGGCGATATCGGCGGATGCCGGGTTCACGTCGGCATCCGCCGGGCCCACGTCGGCCACGGTGGGGAACAGCACCGCATCCAGGCCCAGTTGATCCATCCAGTCTTCCAGATCGATCTTGCGCGTGCGCTCCAGACCGCGCAGGCCGTCGGGCAGCGTAGCGATCTGGTCCCAGGGTTTGATCCCACGCTTGGCCATATTGACGTACTCGTCCATGCCCGCCGCCAGGTCGCCCTCGCGGTTCGGCAGGGTGCCGGGGTCGTGCGGGAAGATCTGCGGGCCATCGACATCGGCTAAACGATTGAGCTTGGGATCGCCATTGGCCTGCAGGAAATCGTCGAATGCCCAGCCGCTCAGCTCCCACAGCTCGTCATGCAGGAACTCGGGCGTGACGATGCCGCGATTGAACACGGTCGGCGCACCGGGGCGATCACCTTCACAGTTGGACACCAGCGGGAAGTCGACTTCCACCACCTCGGCGCCGGCCGCTTCCAGTGCCTGGCGCGCCGCTTCCCACAGGGCGATCACCGTCGGCCGGGTGTGGATGCGCTGGCCGGTCGGGCCGCCAATGCCCGGATTCTCGCTGGTGCCAGCGGCTTCGTCCTTGTTGATGAACATCTTCGGCACGCCAAGGCGCTTACCCTTCAACGCATCGGCCTTGGCCGCCAGCGCCAGGTAGGACGCGGGACGCACCTCCGAGGCTTTCGGGATCGGCACCCAGGGCTGCAAACGCCACAGGTCGCCGCGGCTGTCGGCATCGTCGGCCACCACCACATCGAGCACTTCCAGCAGGTCGGCCATGGTCCGGGCATAGGGCACCACCACGTCCATGGTCGGCGTCAGCGGCCAGTTGCCGCGCACCGAGATCACCCCGCGCGACGGCGTGTAGGCGCACAGCCCGTTGTTCGACGCCGGGCCACGCCCGCTGGACCAGGTTTCCTCGGCCAGACCAAACGCGGAGAAACTGGCGGCGGTTGCGGTGCCGGCACCATTGGACGAGCCCGAGGCGAACGGGGCCGTCAGGTAATCGGCGTTATACGGGCTTTCGGCGCGGCCATAGACACCGCGCTGCATGCCGCCATTGGCCATCGGCGGCATGTTGGTCTTGCCCAGGCAGATGGCGCCGGCCGCGCGCAGGCGCTCGACGGTGAAGGCATCGCGCTGCGCCACCAGATCCTTGAACGCCGGGCTGCCGGAGGCCGCTGTCAGGCCCTTGACCAGGTAGCTGTCCTTGGCGGTGTAGGGAATGCCATCGAGCGGGCTCAGCGTCTCGCCGCGAGCGCGGCGCGCATCGGAGGCCTCGGCCTCCTTCAGCGCGTCGGGATTGCGCACCACCACCGCGTTGAGCCGGGTCGGCGTATCCGCGCCGTCGTAGGCGTCGATACGCGCCAGATAGGCCTTGACCAGTTCGACCGCAGTAGTGCGGCCGGACTCCAGCGCCGCGCGCAGCTCGGCAATGGAAACTTCGGTTACCTCGATCATGGTGTCATCACTCGCAGATAGCGGGCCGCGTCTACGGCCACGGATACGAAAACAGCGCTTGCACGGTCGACGCTCACGGGCAGATTCAGTCATGCAACTATGTGCCCGATGATACATCCCACCAGGCCTTCGCAGCAGCCCGCGCCAATGGCCAGGATGCGCGCCAGCCATTACATTCTCGCCACCGATTACGCTGCATTGGGCAGAGCAGGCTTATGACCCGCGAAGAACGCATTTATCTGTGGTCGGCGCTATCGGACGTATTCGTCGACACCGAAGTCGACTACGGATACATCGCCCGTCAGGTGGCAGGTTTCGACCGTGCCACAGTACAAGCCGCCTTCTACCAGGACGTCGCTCCCGCGTGCTACTCCAACATGCTCGCGCCCATCCCACCGATCTGGACAGGCTTCGACAGCGCCTGGCTGAGCGCAACCATCGAGCAAGCCCAGGCAGCGCGACGGAACTCCACCCTGCGCCGTCTGCGCGACCGACTCTTCATCGCCTACCTGCGCCGCGCCCTGAAGCCGGAATGGGCGAAGATCGAGCAGGAACTTGATCTCGAACCGTAGGAGCCCGCTTGCGGGCGATGCTTCTATCAGGATCGCCCGCAAGCGGGCTCCTACAGAGTCATCGTACTGCTCTTAACTGGCGAGCATCACACCATCCCCTGCGATGTTCTCAGTCCCTGCACACGAAACAGGAGAACATCGCCATGCCCCACCTCACCGGCGGCTGCCTCTGCGGCCAGGTGCGTTTCGAAACCAGCGGCCAGCCTTATCGGGTCGGCGTGTGCCACTGCATGGACTGTTGCAAGCACCACGGAGCCCTATTCCACACCTCGGCGATATTCCCGCAGGACGCGGTGAAGGTAGAGGGCGAAAACGACCAGTACGCCCGCCGCGACTTCTGCCCGCACTGCGGCTCGCCGGTGTTCGCACGCTCGGGGGATGAAGTCGAGGTGAACGTCGGCTCGCTGGACGAACCGAACCAGTTCACCCCCACCTACGAACTCTGGACCATCCGCCGCGAAGCCTGGCTACTGCCCTTGCCCTTCGAACGCCACTACCCAGGCGACCGCGACCGCCGCACGCGTCACGAGTAGAACCGCTCAAGCATCGGCTGCGCGCCGGCTTACCCAGCCGTGCATCAGCCCGGCCTGGAAAAACTGCACCGGCGCATCGAAACCGGCGGCCTGGATGATGCCAGCCACCTGCTGCGCCGGTAACACCGCCACGTCACGGGCGTAGGCTGCACGCGCACGTTCCAGCATCTGCGCATCGACCCCGGCCGCAGCCATCAGCGTCATCCAGCCAGGCAGCAGTACCTCGTAGGCCGGCGACTGGATATCCGCCGCCAGGTCGACACTGGCCAGCAGCCCGCCGGGTTTCAGGCGCTGCGCGATCTGGTCGAAGAACGCGCTACGCACTGCCGGTTCGAGCAGAAACTGCGACACCAGAAAGCAGGTAGCGCCGTCGTAGGCCGCCCCAGGCGCCGGCGTATCCAGATAGCCCTCGTGAAAGTCGCACCGCTGGGCAAAGCCACCGTGCTCCGCGCGCTGACGGCACACATCGAGCATCGCCCGGACGGGTCGAGCGCGGTGAAACGCCAGCCCGGAAAGCCCTCGGCCATGTGCGCGATTTCCGCCCCCGTGCCGGTGCCCACGCAGAGTATCCGCGCGTCGGCCGGCAGGTCGATGAACAGCGCATCGAGCAGCAAATACAGCGCCTCACGAATCGGCGCCATCCCCGCCCATTGCTTGTCGTAGCCCGCCGCTTGTTGGTCGAACAGCGCCTTGATTTCCTCGTAACGCATGGCCATGCCTCCTTCGAAGGATCGCCCTCACGCCTTCCAGCATCCCAGATCGGCAAAGACACCCGCATGCCCGACTACCTGATCCTCATTTCCACCCTCGGCGGCCTGGCCCTGCTGGGTCTGAACGGCTTCGTGATCGGCCCGCTGGTGGCGGCACTATTCGTGGCCAACTGGAATCTGTTCGAGGCGAAGAAAAAGGTCAGGTTGCCGGATTGAGCCAAGCGAGGCAAATGTCAGCCTGTGGCATGGCACGGCGGACAATTGGTCGCCTTTCGCTATGTCGGCGTATCTGGCTGAGCGCCTCCCAAGCAACGCGCGCATCGAGCGGATGGAGGGGCTTTCTCACTACTCCTGCCTGTATGCCGCAGCGCCGATGATTTGTGAGCGTCTCGCCAGCGAGTAATGTTGGGTGGCTTGGCGACTCAACTACTGCCCTCGCAAGCGATTTTTGACGCACCGAGACCGAGAGCAGCGAAGCCAAAGAGGACGCATCTGATATGGTTTTCCGCGGCTGATCTGAGTCTTTTGGGGATTGGATCAGTGCCTTTATAAAGGGCTATGTCTGAGTTAACTGTTGCATATCCCTATACCCCAACGCCTCTTTCAAGCAAATCAATGGGTTGAGCTGTGTTTTGTAGCGCTCAAGCAGGCGGCGCCAGCCCAGATAGTTCGTTAGGTACT
>NZ_NIUB01000049.1 GCF_002197815.1 Pseudomonas oleovorans subsp. oleovorans | reverse complement strand
TTGACGACCATAGAGCGTTGGAACCACCTGATCCCATCCCGAACTCAGTAGTGAAACGACGCATCGCCGATGGTAGTGTGGTGCTTCACCATGTGAGAGTAGGTCATCGTCAAGCTCCTATACGAAACCCCAGATCGCGCAAGCGGTCTGGGGTTTCTTCTTTGGGGGCGCGGAATACGAAACCCCAGATCGCCTAGCGGTCTGGGGGGCTTCTTTGCGGCGCGGAAAACTTCACGGCAGAAGTCGTTCCTGCAAGCGCATGGGGGCGCTGCGCGCACCGAGACTGCCTTGTGGTTGAACAGCGTCGCCATGCTGAGCAGGGCAACGATGTGGCAGAACGGCCACCAGTGAGCCTGCAGGCTGGTCAGATACTGGCTGACGTGCAGCACGGGTTCGGACTTGCTTCAGTCCACCAGATGCCCGGCCGGCTTGAAGGTTTCGATGAACAGATCCCCCAGCGTGGGCAGGATCCAGTGGCCGGCGAACAGCAGCATGGCCAGGGTGATCAGCAGGCGCGGGAGGAAGCCGAGCATCTGTTCATTGATCTGCGTGGCAGCCTGTGAAATGCTCACCAGCAGGCCGCCGAGCAGGCTCGGCACCACCAGCACACAGACGATGATGCCGGTGATATAGACTGCGTGAGCTACCAGCTCGGCGGCGTGTTCGGGCGTGAGCATCGCGAAGCCTCGCTAATAGGGCTGAATACTGGTGGTGAGGGTGCCGACCAGCAGCGTCCCGCCATCGACCAGAACGAAGATCATCAGCTTGAACGGCAGCGAGATCATCATCGGCGAGAGCATCATCATGCCCATCGCCATCAGTACGCTGGCCACCACCAGGTCGATCACCAGAAAGGGTACGAAGATCATGAAACCGAGCTGAACGGCAGTCTTCAGCTCGCTGAGCACGAATGCCAGCAGCAGGGAGAAGTCCAGCTGGGCTAGGTCCTCGGGCATTTCCTAGCCGGCCAGGGTAACCAGGGTTTCCAGCGAGTTCTTGCTGGTCTGCGCCAGCATGAACTGGCTGATGATACGCTTGCCTTCGCCCAGACCCTGTTCGAGGCTGATCTGGTCGGCCTCGAACGGCACGTAGGCCTCGGTGTACATCTCCTGCCACACCGGGCGCATCACCAGCAGGGTGAGGCACAGGGCGATGCCGACCAGCACCGGGTTCGGCGGGCTCTGCTGAGGCCGATGGCCTGGCGCAGGATGGCCAGGACGATGATGAAGCGGGTGGGCGAACGCATGAAAGCCAAGGGCAAAGCCGGCAAGCAGATCGCCTGCGCGCTATGCGTAAGCTGCTGTGTATCGCTTATGGCGTGCTGGAATCTGGTCAGCCTTTTGATCCGACACTCGCTATTGCGAGGCGAGCTTCAAGACGGTATCTACGGGCCTGAGTAGGCCGTCCGCTTCCTATTAGTTAGGCCTTGTAGGGTGGGCTTTAGCCCACGCGGATTGTCGTTGGCGGGCTGAAGCGGATCGCCGCCCGGCCCTCCCTACGCCCCTGCAGCTCATGTCCCGCTCTCAAAGCGCCTGCCACGCCGTGCTAGACTCGCGCGCTTTCGATCTGTGGTGATTTCTCTCCGTGCCTCACGCCGCTCTCGCCCATCCGCCGCGCTGGCTGACCAATGCCCAGCTGCATCCGCAGCCTTGTGCCGGTGTGCGCGACTGGCTGTTCAACGAGGATTCGCTGACCCGGCGCCTGACCGCGCTGTCCGCTGACGGCTTTTCGGTAACGCCGTTGCAGGAAGGCTGGCAGCGCCTGCGTAGCGATGAGTGCGCAGTGCTCGGCGTGGCCGATGGCAGCCAGGGCTGGGTGCGCGAGGTGTACCTGCGCGGTCATGGGCAGCCCTGGGTGTTCGCCCGTAGCGTTGCCGCGCGCAGCGTGCTGGAGGGTTCCGGGCTGAATCTGGCGGAGCTGGGCAGTCGCTCGCTGGGTGAGCTGCTGTTCAGTGACCGGGCCTTCGATCGCGGCGAGTTGCAGGCCTGCCGCTATCCGGCAGCCTGGCTGCCGCAGGAGGTGCGCGAAGAGCGCCTGTGGGCGCGGCGCTCGTGCTTCAGCCGGGGGGCGCTTGGTGTATTGGTGGCCGAGGTGTTTCTGCCGGCCTTTTGGCAGGCGGCGGGTATCGAGGCGTAGTGTTCGCACTACCATTGCCTACTCAGGCTATCCCTGTTGTCTGTCAGACCATGGCGTACTGCTTCGCGACGACTGCATGGATGCAGGAGGTAGAGCGACGCAGGAAGCCAAAGCCGAGTACGCCCTACGCGTTGAACCGCTTGTGGCGGTGAGCATCGACGCTAAAGCGCCTCCCACACACGCTTCCTCGTATAATCCGCGCAACCTGCACGGAGACGCTTTGATGTACACCCGCCTGCTGCAATCGACCACCCGCCTGCACCCGCGCGCCTGGGACTTCATTCAGCTGATGCGCCTGGACAAGCCCATCGGCATCTATCTGCTGTTGTGGCCGACCTTGTGGGCGCTGTGGGTGGCTGCCGAAGGCGTGCCGAGCGCGAAGAACCTGTTCATCTTCGTCGTTGGCGTGATCCTGATGCGCGCCGCCGGTTGCGTGATCAACGACTACGCCGACCGCAACTTCGACGGTCACGTCAGCCGCACCAGGGCGCGTCCGCTGGCCAGCGGCAAGATCAAGCCGCGCGAGGCGCTGGTGCTGTTCACCGTGCTGGTGGCGATGAGTTTCGTGCTGGTGCTGTTCACCAATGCCACCACCATCTGGCTGTCTTTCGGCGGCCTGGCCCTGGCTGCCTGCTACCCCTTCATGAAGCGCTACACCTTCTACCCGCAGGTGGTGCTCGGCGCGGCATTCTCCTGGGGCATGCCGATGGCCTTCACCGCCGAGACCGGCAGCCTGCCACCTGAAGCCTGGCTGCTGTACATCGCCAACCTGCTGTGGACCGTGGCCTACGACACCTACTACGCCATGGCTGACCGTGAGGACGATCTGAAGATCGGGGTGAAATCCACCGCCATCCTCTTCGGCGACGCAGACCGCCTGATCATCGCTATCCTGCAGGGGCTGGCGCTGCTCTGCCTGCTGCTGGCTGGCGCACGTTTCGAGCTGGGGGTCTGCTTCCACCTCGGTCTGCTGGTGGCGGCGGCCTGCTTCGCCTGGGAATACCACGCCACCCGCGCCCGCGACCCGCAGGCGTGCTTCAAGGCCTTCCTGCACAACCACTGGGCGGGGCTGGCGATCTTCGTCGGCCTGGTCGCCGACTACGCGCTGCGCTGAAACCAGCGCAGCGCCTGGAATGATGGGGGATTAGTAGGCTTCCGGCTTGGCGACGTGCCAGACACCCATCTTGCCATCGCCCGTGACCTCACCGGGCTGCTTGTCGTTGATGAAGGTGTACAGCGGCTTCTTGTCATAGGCCCACTGCAGGGAGCCGTCGTCGCGCTTGACCAGGCTCCACTCGCCTTCGGCCTTGGCCCCGGCCTCAGCCTTCAGTGGCGGCCAGTTCTGCGCGCACTGGCCCGTGCAGTTGGATACGCCCGCGGCGTCCTTGTCGTAGGTGTAGAGCGTCATGCCCTTGGCATCCACCAGCATGCCGTCCTTCTCCATCGCCGGTTCGGCCGCCAGGCCCAGCAGGGGCCAGCTCAGCAGGGCACTGGCGAGCAGCGGGACTAATCGGGGGGTAATTCTTCTCATTTTTTAGCCTCTCCTCGGAATGAACAGCGACAGCCTGGCGGCAGCTGGGATCACGACTGGAGGTCACAGCGATACAGGACGGAAGGAGCCACGAACGCCCATAAGTGCCTATGGGGTCCTGTGCCAGGCTCCAGGCCGCCCCGGATTGGCGGCAGCCTCAATCAGTTTAGACGAGGCCCGCGGCGGAAATGTTCGGTGTTTTTTGCGGCCATGTCGGCAGCCGATAACTCCGTGTCACATACCTGCAATAATTCCGTTATCTAATGCGCGCAGACAGTTGAACGAACCGAGGCAGGACCATGGTTGGCAAGAACATCCTGATCGTCGATGACGAAGCACCGATCCGCGAGATGATTGCGGTGGCCCTGGAGATGGCCGGTTACGAGTGCCTGGAGGCGGAGAATACCCAGCAGGCCCACGCCGTGATCGTCGACCGCAAACCCGATCTGATCCTGCTCGACTGGATGCTGCCCGGCACCAGCGGCATCGAACTGGCCCGCCGGCTCAAGCGCGACGAACTGACCAGCGACATCCCGATCATCATGCTCACCGCCAAGGGTGAAGAGGACAACAAGATCCAGGGCCTGGAAGTCGGCGCCGACGACTACATCACCAAGCCCTTCTCGCCGCGTGAGCTGGTGGCCCGCCTCAAGGCCGTACTGCGCCGTGCCGGGCCCAGCGACAGCGAGGCGCTGATCGAGGTCGGCGGGCTGTTGCTCGATCCCATCAGTCATCGTGTGACCATCGATGGCAAACCGGCCGAGATGGGCCCGACCGAATATCGCCTGCTGCAGTTCTTCATGACTCATCAGGAGCGTGCCTACACCCGCGGCCAGTTGCTCGACCAGGTCTGGGGCGGCAACGTCTACGTCGAGGAGCGTACCGTCGACGTGCATATCCGCCGTCTGCGCAAGGCGCTCGGTGATGCCTACGAAAACCTGGTACAAACCGTGCGCGGGACTGGGTATCGTTTCTCCACCAAAGGTTGATCGCTAGCGCGGTGTTTCTGCGCCCACGTTCTTCTGACAAGGATGCGCTCCATCGTGAATCAAGACTGGCGTGGCGCCGTGGTGCGCCGCCTGTTGCTGCTGGTTGGCGCCTGCCTGCTGCTCGGTTTCATCACCGGTGAATATGCCTGGGTGCTGGCCTGCGGTCTGGCCATTCATCTGGGCTGGACCCTCAGCCAGCTGCTGCGCCTGCACAAATGGCTGCGTGAGCATAAACCCGACGAGCCACCGCCGGATGGTTACGGCCTGTGGGGCGAGGTGTTCGACAGCATCTACCACCTGCAACGCCGCAACCAGAAGGCGCGTGGCCGCCTGCAGGCGGTGATCGACCGCGTGCAGGAGTCCACTGCCGCCCTCAAGGATGCCGTGGTGATGCTCGACAGCCAGGGCAACCTGGAATGGTGGAACCGCGCAGCCGAGACGCTGCTGGGCCTGAAAACCCCGCAAGACAGCGGTCAACAGTTGGCCAACCTGGTACGCGACCCGCGTTTCAAGGACTACTTCGAGCGTGGCAACTATGCCGATGCGCTGGAGATTCCTTCACCGATCAACGATCGCCGCCGCTTGCAGTTCCATATCACCCGCTACGGCAATCGCGAGCACCTGTTGCTGGTGCGTGACGTTACCCGTCTGTATCAGCTGGAGCAGATGCGCAAGGATTTCGTCGCCAACGTCTCCCATGAGCTGCGTACGCCGTTGACGGTGATCGCCGGTTATCTGGAGACGCTTCTGGATAACGTCGAGGCGGTCAATCCGCGCTGGCTGCGCGCATTGCAGCAGATGCAGCAACAGGGGGCGCGCATGCAGACCCTGCTCAACGATCTGCTCCTGTTAGCCAAGCTGGAAGCCACCGATTACCCGTCGGACAACCTGCCGGTGGCAGTCGATCTGATGCTGCTGTCGATCAAGAACGACGCCCAGGCATTGTCTGGTGAGCAACAGCATCGCATCAGCCTGGAGGCCGATCCACATCTGCAGCTCAAGGGCAGTGAAGCCGAGCTGCGCAGCGCCTTCTCCAACCTGGTGTTCAATGCCGTGAAGTACACCCCGGCCGGAGGCGATATCCGTATTCGCTGGTGGTCTGACGAGAAGGGCGCATACCTGTCGGTCAGCGATACCGGTATGGGCATCGAGGCCAAGCACTTGCCGCGCCTGACCGAGCGCTTCTACCGGGTCGATTCGAGCCGTGCCAGCAATACCGGTGGCACCGGGCTGGGCCTGGCCATCGTCAAGCATGTGCTGCTGCGTCACCGTGGCAATCTGGAGATCAGCAGCGTTCCTGGCAAGGGCAGCACTTTCACCTGCCATTTCGCCCCGGCGCAGGTGGTGCAGCGTGCGCGCTGAGTGCTTGCATTCGACGCGGCGAAGCTCCAACCTCTAGCTATCTTTGGCCAATCCGAACCTTCATGGACCCCTCCACGAGTCTTCCTGCTCCCGATTACTTCGCCGATTTCGGCCTCATGCTGTTCGCCCTGTTTCTGGTCCTGCTCAACGGCTTCTTCGTCGCCGCGGAGTTCGCCATCGTGCGCCTGCGCGCGACCAAGGTCGATGCCCTGGCCGAGGCCCACGGTTGGCGCGGACACATCCTGCGCACCGTACACAACCAGATGGACGCCTACCTCTCGGCCTGTCAGCTGGGCATCACCCTGGCTTCGCTGGGGCTTGGCTGGGTCGGTGAGCCGGCCTTCGCCGAACTGCTGACACCGCTGCTGGTGGCGGTTGGCGTAGAGTCACCCAAGCTGATTCACGGTATCGCCTTCTTCACTGCGTTCTCGATCATTTCCTACCTGCACATCGTCATCGGCGAGCTGGCGCCCAAGTCCTGGGCGATTCGTAAACCGGAACTGCTGTCGCTGTGGACGGCAGCGCCGCTGTACGCCTTCTACTGGCTGATGTACCCGGCGATCTTCGTGCTCAACGCCAGTGCCAACGCCATCCTGCGCATCGCCGGACAGGGCGAGCCGGGGCCGCACCACGAGCATCACTACAGCCGCGACGAGCTCAAGCTGATCCTGCATTCCAGCCGTGCCACCAGCGACAACGACCAGGATCTGCGGGTGCTGGCGTCGGCAGTCGAGCTGGGCGAGCTGGAGGTGGTGGACTGGGCCAACTCTCGCGAGGACCTGGTCTTCCTGGAACTCAACGCCAGCCTCGATCAGGTGTTCACCACCTTCCGCCGGCACAAGTACAGCCGCTACCCGATCTTCGACGAGAGCAAGGGCGAGTTCGTCGGCGTGCTGCATATCAAGGACCTGCTGCTGCACTTGTCGCTGCTGGAGATGCTGCCCTCGGCGCTGAAGCTGGCGGATCTGATGCACCCGCTGGAGCGGGTCAGCCGGCACATGCCGCTGTCGCAGCTGCTCGAGCAGTTCCGTCAGGGCGGCGCGCACTTCGCCCTGGTCGAGGAGGCCGACGGCAAGGTGATTGGCTACCTGACCATGGAGGACGTGCTCGAAGCACTGGTCGGTGATATTCAGGACGAACACCGCAAGGCCGAGCGCGGCATTCTCGCCTACCAGCCGGGCAAGCTGCTGGTGCGCGGCGACACGCCGCTGGCCAAGGTCGAGCGCCTGCTCGGTGTCGACCTCGACCATATCGAGGCCGAGACGTTGGCCGGGTTGATCTACGAGACTCTCAAGCGCATGCCTGACGAAGAGGAGGTGCTGGAAACCGATGGCCTGCGCATCATCGTCAAGAAGATGAAGGGGCCCAAGGTGGTCCTGGCCAAAGTGGTCAAGCTGGATTGATCTCTCCTGTGGCTGGCCGGGTGCTCGCTATCTGCTCAGGCCGCATACCCTCTGGCCTGTGTCGAAGTCAGCGTTTCGCTTATGATCGACCGGTCAGTTTCGCTCCTGGTAACCCCCGCAAACCCTTGTGCGGCAAGGGATATTGCCGTTCGTCTGTTTAGTCGAATCCCTCCTGGCAGAGGCAGTCTAGGTACTTGCGTCCCACCTCCCGGTGGGCGGCGTTATCCACTCATTGCCAAGGAAATCGTCATGCAGCTGTCCAGGATAACCCCCCAAAGCAACACTCGCCCTGTGCCTGGCGGGCGCCTCGCAGGCCTATGCAGATTCGGTCACCGACCCGATCTCGACCTTCGGTGTCATCGCTTCGCACAACCAGTACAAGCTCACCGTGGACGATGAAAGCGACAAGGAGCGCCTCAATCAACGTCAAGCTGATCAGCAAGTCGCCCTTCGCCAAGGCCGGGCTCGGCTACAACTACCTGACGCCGGACTACACCCTGCGCCTGGAGGTGGGTGCGCTCTACTCGATCAATTCCGAAGCGCGCCTGAAGGTCGATGGCGACAGCGACTCCGTGGACCTCAAGGACAAGGTCAATCCTTACGGCGAGCTGACCGTGCTGTGGAACAAGGGCATCAACAACCTGCCGATCAGCACCAGCCTGTACTACACCCAGACCCGCTATGGGCTCGACAGCAACAGCGCCATCGCCGAGCGCAGCAAGCTCAAGCAGGAGCAAGTCGGCCTGCGCGTAGGCTCTGATTCGCGCATTGCATCTTTCCCCTAACCTGCGAATGGCTGACTGAACCTCATCTGGCCAGCGCGTACCTGATCCAGTAGGGTGTCATCCCGCTATCTGGGGCGGCGGCCGGTGGGTCGTCGCGTCGTTTTCATCGTGAGGAAAGAGCGCATGAGTGCACCCGTCGTCATCGTCGGTACCGGTCTGGCCGGCTACAACCTGGCCAAGGAGTGGCGCAAGCTCGACGCGCAGACGCCTCTGCTACTGATCACCGCTGACGATGGCCGCTCCTACTCCAAGCCGATGCTGTCCACCGGCTTCGGCAAGCACAAGGAGGCCGATGGCCTGGTCATGGCCGAGGCGGGCGCCATGGCTGAGCAGCTCAACGCGGAAATTCGCACCCATACCCGTATCACCGGAATCGACCCCGGCCACAAACGCTTGTGGATCGGTGAGGAAGCCGTGCCGTACCGCGACCTGGTACTGGCCTGGGGCGCCGAGCCTATTCGCGTCCCGGTAGAGGGTGATGCCCAGGATGCGCTGTTCCCGATCAATGACCTGGAAGACTACGCGCGCTTTCGCAGCGCAGTGGCCGGCAAGCGTCGCGTCCTGATTCTCGGCGCCGGTCTGATTGGTTGCGAGTTTGCCAACGACCTCAGTGCCGGCGGCTATGAGGTAGAGCTGCTGGCACCCTGCGAGCAGGTGATGCCCGGCCTGCTGCATTCGGCGGTGGCCTCTGCCGTACAAGCCGGTCTGGAGGGGCTGGGCGTACGTTTCCATCTCGGCCCGGTGCTGGCGAGTCTTGACCGCCAGGGGGACGCGCTGCAGGCCTCGCTGTCCGACGGCAGCCTGATCCAGTGCGACGCGGTGGTCTCGGCTGTGGGCCTGCGTCCGCGCACCGCGCTCGCTGCGGCAGCCGGTCTCGACATCAACCGTGGCGTGATGGTCGACCGCCAGTTGCGCACCTCGCACGCCAATATCTACGCCCTGGGTGACTGCGCCGAGGTCGACGGCCTCAACCTGCTCTACGTCATGCCGCTGATGGCCTGTGCCCGGGCGCTGGCCAAGACCCTGGCTGGTGAGCCGACGGCGGTCAGCTATGGGCCGATGCCGGTGACGGTAAAGACGCCGGTATGCCCGCTGGTGGTCTCACCGCCACCGCGTGGCAGCCAGGGCGAATGGACGGTCGAAGGCAGCGGCAGCGACATCAAGGCGCTTTGCCGCGAGGCTTCCGGAGCACTGCTCGGTTATGCGCTGACCGGCGCCGCCGTGCAGGAGAAACTGGCACTGAACAAGGAGCTACCGGCACTGCTGGCGTGATTGCCTGCGGTTCTGTCGGATACGCCACGAAATTGCCTGGTTAAAGTGGCTGGCGAGGCTGGCGCAGTACGATGCGGCATGCCATTCTCCCAAGGGTCTGCCGCAGCGCAGAGCTGTTGCGGCGCCTTGGGCGCTGTTCTGGAAGGACAGCACGGACACAACAACAAAAAACCGTCAAAGAGGCATTTATGCGTAAACCGGAACTCGCCGCCGCCATCGCCGAAAAGGCTGATCTGACCAAGGATCAGGCCAATCGTGTACTCAACGCCGTACTGGAAGAAATCACCGGTGCACTGAACCGCAAGGACAGTGTGACCCTGGTTGGCTTCGGTACTTTCGTCCAACGCCACCGTGGCGCCCGTACTGGTAAGAACCCGCAAACCGGTCAGCCGGTGAAGATCAAGGCCAGCAACACCGTCGCCTTCAAACCGGGCAAGTCCCTGAAAGACGCGGTCAACTGAGCCCGTTACCCGGAGCCGCTCGGCTCCGGGGTCCCCCAGCGCAGCCACGCTGCGACATTCGCTGATACAGCCATGCTTTAGACAGGCTGTAGTCCTGCAAAAAAACCACTACAATGCGCGGCCATCATCTTCGATCACGAGGCCCTGTGCATGAAATTCCGTTTTCTCCTGTGGATGCTGGGCCGTCTGATGGCCAAGGCTAGCCGCGAAAATCCGGCTTTCCGTCAGCAACTGGAAGGGCGCGATATGGTGTTCCAGCTGCACACGCTGGACGGCAAGGTGGCCCGCCACTTCACCGTGGCCGGTCAGCGCGTGACCAGCAAGCGCGGCACCACCTCGGATCCGGCCTTCGCCATTGGCTTCAAGGATGCCGCCTACGGCTTTGAAACCATGACCGCGAAGAACAAGCAGCTGGCCTTCATGCAGGGCATCCAGAACAAGGACATCCAGATCCAGGGCAACCCGGCGCTGGTCATGTGGTTCCAGGGCCTGACCAAGTACCTAATGCCGAAGAAGAAGACCGAGGCGCCGAAAAAGGCCGCCTGAACGGCTGATGCCAGTCAGTTAGGCGTCGACGCATCGAAATTGTAGGAGCGGCGCCCCGCCGCGAATCAGGCGGTGTGCACTCGAAAAAGCTTCGCCCCGGGGCGGGGCTCCTACGGAAGACCACGTTGGCAACCTTATCTGGTTGGCTTCCGATAGGCGTCACGGCTGGCCGCGACGCCGCGCTTTGGTTAGGCTGCCAGGCACGTCCCTGTGGAAAGCCTGACCATGCGTCTTTTCCTGTTACCCCTGCTATTGCTGGCCGCCACCACTGCACGGGCCGAGCCAGCGTCTGCCAAGGCCTTGTTGCCGCTGTTCGAACTCGCCGGTATCCATCTGCTGTGCGAACAGAGCGCGCCGTTGGTGCAGCGTGGCCAGGATGAAACCGAACAGAAGCGCCTCGCCCAGCTCTTCGCTGGCGAGGCCTTTTGTCTGGACCTGGCCCAGCGCGTCGCTGCCCGCTTCGATGCGGCGCAGGGCGAGCAGGCCCGTAAGCGTCTCGACAGCCCGTTGGCGCAGCGTTTCACCGCTGCCGAGCGCGCCGTAGGTGAGCAACCCGAAGGCTTGGCTGAATACCGCCAGCGCCTGCAGGAGCAGCCGCCACGAGGTGCGCGTCTTGACCTGGTCAAGCGTCTCGATGCGGCCGCGCGTACAACCGAACTGGCCAGCCTGCTGCGTTATGAAGTCGGCAAGACCCAGGCATTGTTGGCACTAAAGGCGCGGGGCGAGAATCTCAGCGAGGCCGAACTGCAGGCGCAGACGCAAAAGCAGGCGGATGCCATCCGCCAGTCCAGCGAGCAGGCGGTGAAAACCTTCATGTTCTATGCCTACCGGCAGATGCCCAGCGATCAACTCGCCGAGTATGCGGCGCTTTACGAGCATTCCAGTGTCAGCCAACTGCTCGCCATCAGCCTGGAAGTGGTGCCGCAACTGTTCGCCGAGCGTCGGGAGAAGTTGCGCAAGACGGCGGGCAAGTTGTAAGGGGCGTCGGCCGCTCGGTGCGAGGCGAGCAGCCCATCCTTGAGGGTTAGGGAGCTAGCAGCCGCTCATTGCGGCTGCTGATACTGCGCTGCCAGTTCACGCAAGGCGACCTCGGCGCTGAGTACCTTGCTCACTGCGTCCTCGGCTTTTTCCCGGCTCAGGCCCAGGGCCTCGAACAGCTCATCAGGAATCTCGCTCTGCGGCCCGGCACCGATACCCCGGTTGCGCAGCAGGCTGACAGCCAGGCACACCAGGTTGGGGAAGGCCGCGCTGTCGCCGGCATAAGATGGGTCGTGCTGAAAGCGCAGGGCGCTGGACAGCTCTTCCGGCATATCCCAATGGCGCATCAGCCAGGCACCGATCTGCTCGCGAGTGATGCCCAGCAGGTGCTGCTCGATGTACCCGGCAGACAGGTGCGGGTTGACCTCCAGGTGGCGGCAGATCAGCGAGAAGTGCGGCGGAAACACGTGCGCCAGAACCAGGTAGCCGAAATTGTGCAGTAAGCCGGCCAGGTAGGTCAGGCCGGCTTCAGGGCGCTGCGCGCGCGGCATGGCGCGGGTCAGGCCTTCGATCACTGCGGCGGTATAGATCGCTTGCTGCCAGTAGGGCGTGGCGTGCTGCGGCTGATCCTTGGGCAGGCTCAGGGTCTTGCCCAATGCCAGGCCGAGAGCCAGGTTGATCACCAGGTCGAAGCCCAGCACGCGGACGATGGCGTCTTCCACCGAGCGGATCTTGCCGGGCGCGGCATAGTAGGGCGAGGCTGCCCAGCTGACTACCTGGGCCGCCAGCGCGGGATCGGTTTCGACCACGCCGGTGATGTCGTCCACCGTGGCATTGGGGTCAACGCGCAGCTTGATGATCTTCTGCGCGGTTTCCGGCAGCGGCGGAATCTCGATGGTTTCTTCCAGGCGCTGCTGGATGCGGCGTGCGGTAAAGGCCTGCACGGCCTGGGTGATTTCCGCGCGGTCATCATGGGGGCGATCGAGGTTCGGTCTGATCGCACTGACCGGCTCACCGAAACGCGCGGCGCTGGCCTTGCTCAGCAGCGCCTTGAAGGCTTCAGTGGGAATTTCCAGCAATACGCCAGGCTGGCCGGACTCGATCAGCAGACTGGGCACCTGCAGCAGGCGTTCTTCGTACAGGCAGGGCGAGCTGGTCAGGGGCGGCAAGCCGGGCAGGGCGGCCAGATTGTGCTTGCCGAGCATGCGCTCCAGGCGCTCCGGTTTGACCGCGGTGAGCTGGCGCCCAGTCAGTTCGGCCAGGCGCGACAGATCGAGCATGTGGCTACGCGGGTAGAGCACCAGCAGGGCGCCGATGGCGTCGTCCACCAGCACGGCCTGCAGGCGCGCCTCGCTTGGCTGACCCGGGCGCTCCGCGCGTACCTGGTAGGGTACGGCGAGTTTCTCCAGCAGTTGCACAATCACGGCGGGGGCTTGCGCAGTGGCGTTGGCGGCGAGGGCGGCTTCAGTCATATCGATATCCAGCGTTGGCGCATGTGCCCCGGAGTATAACCAGCGAGGATTTGCGCAAAGGTTCGTGGCAACGGTTGTCCTGTGAACAGGTTCACACTTGACCGTATTGCTGGCCGTGACGCAACCAGCGCTCCAACAATGGAGCCACATGTTGTGGCCAATGTTCCAGCAGAGCGTGCGCGGCATCGCGTACGGCGGGCAGCAGATCGGCGTCGCGCATCAGATCCGCCACCTTGAACTGCAGCAGACCGGTCTGCCGGGTGCCGAGCATTTCCCCCGGTCCCCTGAGTTCGAGGTCCTTCTCGGCGATGACGAAACCGTCGGTGGTCTCGCGCATGATCGCCAGGCGCTCGCGCCCCAATTGCGACAGCGGCGCGTGGTAGAGCAGCACGCAATGGCTGGCCGCGCTGCCACGGCCGACCCGACCGCGTAGCTGGTGCAACTGCGCCAGGCCCAGGCGCTCGGGGTTCTCGATGATCATCAGGCTGGCGTTGGGCACGTCGACGCCGACTTCGATCACCGTGGTGGCCACCAGCAATTGCAGGTGGCCTTGCTTGAATTCGTCCATCACCGCGGCCTTTTCGGCCGGCTTCATGCGTCCGTGAATCAGGCCGACGCGCAGCTCGCCGAGGGCCGCCGAGAGCTCCTCGAAGCTGGTCTCTGCCGCCTGGCAGGTGAGCTCCTCGGATTCTTCGATCAACGTGCACACCCAGTAGGCCTGGCGGCCCTGCTGGCAGGCATTGCGCACGCGCTCGACCACCTCATCGCGGCGGCTGTCGGCGATCACCAGGGTATTCACTGGCGTGCGGCCGGGGGGCAGCTCGTCGAGGATCGAGGTATCCAGGTCGGCGTAGGCGCTCATCGCCAGGGTGCGCGGAATCGGCGTGGCGGTCATGATCAACTGGTGCGGGCAGAGGCGGCCGTCGATGCCCTTCTGGCGCAGGGCCAGGCGCTGCTGCACGCCGAAGCGGTGCTGCTCGTCGATGATCACCAGCGCCAGGCGCTTGAACTTCACCTCGTCCTGAAACAGCGCATGGGTGCCGACCACCATCGGGCAGCCGCCGGCGATCTGTTCCAGTGCCGCCGCGCGTGCTTTGCCCTTGAGCTTGCCGGCCAGCCAGGCGACGTCCAGGCCGAGCGGTGCCAGCCATTTGCTGAAGTTGAGCAAGTGCTGCTCGGCGAGGATTTCGGTGGGCGCCATCAGTGCCACCTGGTAGCCGGCCTCCAGCGCCTGCAATGCAGCCAGGGCGGCGACCACCGTCTTGCCGGCACCGACGTCGCCCTGCACCAGGCGCAGCATGGGTTCGCTCTGCGCCAGGTCATAGGCGATCTCGGCACCCACGCGCTGCTGCGCGCCGGTAGGGGCGAAGCCGAGGTTGGCGAGGTACTGCTGCGGCAGCTTCGTCGCCGGCGGCAGCGCCGGCGCCTGTTGCGCGCGCACCTGCTCACGCAGGCGCTGCAGGGACAACTGGTGCGTCAGCAGCTCTTCAAAGGCCAGGCGGTGTTGCGCCCAGTGACGGCCCTCGGCGAGCTCTTCGACATCGGCGTCCGGCGGCGGCCGGTGCAGGTAGCGGATGGCTTCGTCCAGCGGCGCCAGGCGATAGTCGCGGGCCAACTCCTCGGGCAGCCAGTCTGGCAGGCTGCGCGGGCCGAGGCGCGCCAGCGCCTGCTGGCTGAGTTGGCGCAGACGCTGCTGAGTCAGGCCTTCGGTGGTCGGGTAGATGGGCGTCAGGCTCTGCTCCACCGGTGCCGGTTCGTCGCCGCTCTGCGCGCGGTATTCCGGGTGGTAGATTTCCAGGCCGGTGGCGCCAGGGCGTATTTCGCCATAACAGCGCAGCGCCGTGCCGCGTTTTAGGCCGTCCTTCTGCGCCTGGCTGAAGTGGAAGAAACGCAGGCTCAGCGTGCCGCTGCCGTCCTGCAGACGCACCAGCAGGCTGCGCCGGCGGCCCATGACCACGTCGGCACCGGCAACGATGCCCTCGACCACCGCATCCTGCCCCGGGCGCAGCGCGCCAATGGGGGTGATGCGGGTGCGATCCTGGTAGCGCAGCGGCAGGTGGAACAGCACGTCCTGCAGGTTTTCCAGGCCAACCTTGGCCAGTTTTTCGGCCAGCGCGGCGCCTACGCCTTTCAGCGCGGTGACGGAAACCGCTGACAGCTCGCTCACGTCCGGCCTCAGACTGCCTTGGTCTGCGGGCTGCGGGCGACCGAGCAGAGGCGGATCGAGTCGGCCAGCACTTCGATGGCGTTGGGCCGCGGGAAGCTGGCGCGCCAGGCGATGGCCACGGTGCGGAACGGCACCGGCGCGCTGAGTGGGCGCACTTCGATCACGCCCGGCGCGTAGTGGTGGCTGTCCACCGCCGAGAACGGCAGGATCGACACGCCCAGGCCGGAGGCGACCATATGGCGGATGGTTTCCAGCGAACTGGATTCCACTGTGGTGTGCTTGCCGTGGTCGTCGCCGCCCTTGCGCAGGGTCGGACAGGCCTCCAGTACCTGGTCGCGGAAGCAGTGGCCTTCGCCTAGCAGTAGCAGGCTCTTGTCGTTGAGCAGCTTGGTGTCGATGGTGTCCATCGCCGCCCAGGGGTGGCCGGCCGGCAGCAGCGCGTAGAACGGTTCGTCGTACAGCGGCTTGGTCAGGACATCGGCCTCCTGGAACGGCAGGGCGATGATGATCGCATCCAACTCACCGGTACGCAGCTTGTCGCGCAGGATATGGGTGAAGTTTTCCTCGATGTACAGTGGCATGTCCGGGGCGACCCGGTGCAACTGTGGAATCAGGTGCGGGAACAGGTAAGGGCCAACGGTATAGATGGCGCCGATCTTCAGCGGGGCGGCCAGCTGGTTCTTGCCGGCCTGGGCCAGCTCGCGAATGCCCTGAGCCTGCTCCAGCACCTTCTGCGCCTGGGTGACGATGCCCTCGCCGACCGGCGTCAGGCGTACCGCGCTCTTGCTGCGTTCGAAGATCAGTACGCCAAGCTCGTCTTCCAGCTTCTTCACGCCGACGGACAGGGTCGGCTGGCTGACGTGACAGCGTTCGGCGGCGCGGCCGAAATGCTGCTCCTGGGCAAGGGTGACGATGTAACGCAGTTCGGTGAGGGTCATAGTGTTTATCCATTAAATTGCCGACAAGCATAGCCTTTGCATACGAATGAACCAACCGGGCTAAACTGCGCCTTTGCATAAAATGTCATGGAGAAAAGCATGTCGGGATGCAACAGCCTGCTGATTGCCGGGTGTGGAGACGTCGGTACCCGCCTCGGCCTGCGGATGGCCGCACAAGGCTGGCGCGTGCTCGGTATGCGTCGCAACGTGGCCGCGCTACCTACCGCCATCGAGCCGCTGGCCGGCGATCTGCACGCCGATGCCTGTCCGGCGGATTGGCCGCAAGGGCAACTGGATTACCTGGTGTACTGCGCCGCCGCCACCGAGCATGACGAGGCGGGCTACCGCGCCGCCTATGTCGAGGGGCTGCGCCGCGTGTTGAGCTGGCTGGCGCAGCATGGCCAGCGACCACGGCGCATCCTGTTCGCCTCCAGCAGCGGCGTGTATGGGCAGCAGGAAGGCGAGTGGATCGACGAGGGTTCTGCGGCTGAAGCCCAGAGTTTTTCTGCGGTGATCATGCGCGAGGCTGAACGCGTCGCGCTCAACAGCGGTCTGCCGGCGACCACAGTGCGTCTGACAGGCCTTTACGGCCCTGGTCGCGAATGGTTGCTGAGCCAGGTGCGCGGCGGCTATCGCGTCAGCGAGACGCCGCCGTTGTATGGCAATCGCATTCATGTCGAGGATGCTGCCGGCCTGTTCGCCACGCTGTTGCAGGCGGATGCCGCCGGTGTGCCCTTGGCCGATTGCTACCTGGGCGTCGACGACGAGCCGGCGCCGCTGCACGAGGTAGTAGGTTGGCTACGTGGGCAACTGGGCGTCAGCCATTGGAGCGACGAGCAGCGCGTGCGCCGAGCCGGTAGCAAGCGCTGTCGCAACGCCCGCGCCCGTGCGCTGGGCTGGGCGCCGCAGTATCCCAGTTACCGTGAAGGTTACGCGGCGATCCTGGCGGGTCGCTGAGCCGCTGCCGAGATGGATTCCAATCGCCTTCTGGCCAAGCCCTGGTTACCGGGAATCGAGCTGTTCCACGCCGACTTTTCCGGCCAGCCGTTCGGGCGCCACAGTCACGACGCGTTTGCCGTTGGGGTGATCGTACAGGGTGTGGGCGGCTACCAGTGCCGCGGTCAGCGCCACGCGCTGCCAGCGGGAACCCTGTCGCTGATGAATCCCGAAGAGCCGCACACCGGGCACGCCGAGTCGTCGCGCCTGATCTACCGCATGCTCTACATCGAGGAGTCGCGACTGCCGGCTCTGCTTGGGCGCAAGAGCCTGCCCAGTGGCTTTCGCGCGCTCAATCCCCACGATGACGGGCGCGTGGCGGCGGGATTGGCGCGTCTGGCCGGCCAGTTTGAAGGGGGCGATGCGCTGGCGCTGGAGAGCGAACTGCTGGCGTTGCTGGAGCTGGTCTTCGTGCGGCACGGCGGCTTGCGCGAGGCGCGCCCGGCATGTCGCGACAGTGGGGTGACGGCGTACCTGCGCGATTACCTGGAAGCGCACTACGCCGAGGCTGTCAGCCTCGAGCAATTGGCTGCCTTGGTGCAGCGTCATCCGCGCCACCTGATCGAGGCATTTCGCCGTGCCTATGGCGTGCCGCCACACACCTATCTACTGCAGCGCCGAGTACGTGAAGCCAAGCGCAGGTTGTTGCAAGGCCAGGCCCTGGCCGATGTCGCACTGGATCTGGGTTTTTATGACCAGGCGCATTTCAACGGCGTGTTTCGCCGTTTCACCGGGGTCACTCCGGGGCGTTTTCGCGCCGTGGCGCAGGCCTGATTCTGCAGGGCTTAGTGCGAACTTGCATCGGTGCGCGCCAAGTTGTTCGGCAGCGATTGCGTCGCTGTCGAGTCTGAGTTTTTTCCAATACATCGCACCGCTGGTTGTCGACACTGCCTCCGCCAAACGGAGGTGCCATGTTCGCGTTGTTTCTACTGGTTGCCGGTACTCATTTCGCGGCCTTGCTGTCGCCTGGGCCGGACTTCTTTCTATTGATTCGCACCGCGCTGGCCAAGGGCCGGCACCAGGCCGACGGTTGCGCCTGGGGCATTGCGCTGGCCAACCTGCTGAGCATGCTGCTGGTACTGTTCGTCATGGCGTTGTTACCCGCCGAGGGTAGTTGGCTGTGGCGCTGCTTGCAGGTCGTCGGTGGGCTGTATTTCGCCTGGATCGGCCTGCAGGCGCTGGCTTCGCGGCGAGATCTGGTCCTGCCACAGGGTGATCAGCTGAGGCAGGGCGGGGTGTGGAAGGGCATGCGTCAGGGTCTGCTGGCCAGCAGCCTCAACCCCAAATTGCCGCTGTTCTACGCCGGGCTATTCGGGGTCTTGCGCGAGTCGGCAATGCCGGCATGGGGGCTGGGCCTGGCGATGCTGTGGATGACCCTGGTGGTGCTGTTCTGGGATCTGGCGCTGGTGCGCCTGCTCGATCAGGCGCGCTGGCGCAACTGGTTGCAGCGGCGCGTGCGCTGGCTGGATCGCGGTTGCGGTGGCCTGTTGCTGGCGCTGGGAGGCTGGCTGTTGCTGGGGGCTCTATAGCGTGGCGCCGCTCCTGCCCGGAGGCGGCGCCTGCTGATCAGCGGCGCTTGAGCAGCCAGCGCTGCGGGCCGGGCTGGTACTCGGGCATCTCGTCGAACTGGGCGCGGTTCTGCGCTTCGAAGATGCGCAGCTGATTGCCTTCATGCACGAACAACCAGGGGCTACCCTGATCACCGGCTTGCAGCCAAAGACTGTCATGTTCGCCGCTCATGGCCGCGCAGTCGCCTGCCAGGCACAGGGCGAAGCGTTCGGCGCCGGGCAGGCCTTGTACCTGCCCGTCGCTGTTGAAACGCACCAGGCCGCCCTGGCCCAGACCTTCCTCGATCAGCCAGTCGCCGCCCAGGTAGTCGCGGTACAACGCCTGTTCAAAGCTGCTGCCCAGCGGCTTGGGTTCGCCGGAGACGCGGGCGAAGTGCTGCTCGGGCCAGTATTCGCTGGCGATCTGCACCAGTTCGCCGTTCTGAATGGCGAGCTGCTCGTTGTAATCACCGTAGAAGGTCACCTGCCAACGCCCCTCTCCGGCACCCTGCAGCTTGCCCTCGGCCAGCTCGAAGCCGTTGCTGTAGCTGGCCTGCTGCTGTTCGGGGTTGATCTGCCATTCGAGGTTGGGGCCGTAGGCGAGCAGGGCTTCGCGCAGGCGACCGCTCTCGCGGGCGGCATCGATGGCAGCCTGGTTGATCCAGGTACCGCTCGGGTCGTTGTTCGGCGTACTGGCGCAGCCGCTCAGCAGGGCGGCCAGTAACAGCAGAGGCAGCAGGCGCATGGCGATCTCCATGCCGGGGAAGGGCGAGCGGGGCCTACTGCCCCGCTCGAACGACTTACTCGATGACCAGGATGGCGTCCATTTCCACCTGCGCGCCGCGCGGCAGGGCGGCAACGCCAATGGCAGCGCGAGCCGGATAAGGCTGTTCGAAGTAGCGACCCATGATCTCGTTGACCTTGGCGAAGTGCGACAGGTCGGTGAGGAAGATGTTCAGCTTGACGATGTCCTTGAACGAACCACCGGCGGCTTCGGCGACGGCCTTGAGGTTTTCGAACACCTGCACGGTCTGGGCTTCGAAGCCTTCGACCAGCTCCATGCTTACCGGGTCGAGCGGGATCTGCCCGGACATGTACACGGTGTTGCCGGCCTTGATTGCCTGGGAGTAGGTGCCGATGGCGGCCGGTGCCTTGTCGCTGGTGATGACGGTCTTGCTCATGAATCGCTCCTTGTGAGAACTGGCTGGGTCGAGCACCCAGCCTACAGAATCGAAATAGGGGAATTGTGTCAGGCGCGTACTCGGGTGATACGCATCACGCCCTTGAGTGCACGCAGTTTCTTGATCACGCGGGCCAGGTGCACGCGGTCATGCACGCTGACCACCAGTTGCACGACGCTGATACGGCCGTCGCGTTCGTCCATGCTGATCTTCTCGATGTTGCCATCGGCGGCATTGACGCTGCTGGCCAGCAGGGCGATCAGGCCGCGCTGGTGTTCCAGCTCGACGCGCAGTTCGACGTTGAATTCGCCGGTGACATCCTTGGCCCAGTTGAGCTGGATGCATTTTTCCGGGTTGTGGCGGATGTCGACGATGTTCCGGCAGCTTTCCATGTGCACCACCATGCCCTTGCCGGCGGACAGGTAACCGACGATGGGGTCGCCCGGGATCGGCGTGCAGCACTTGGCGTAACTCATCACCAGGCCTTCGGTGCCGCGGATCGCCAGGGGCCCTTCGCTGCTCGGTAGGGTTTCGTCGCCACTCTCGGCCAGCAGGCGGCGGGCCACGACGTAGGCCATGCGGTTGCCCAGGCCGATGTCTTCGAGCAGGTCCTCGATGACCTCCTGGCGGTATTCGCCGAGCACGGCCTGTACGCGCTCGGGCGCGATCTTTTCCAGGTGCGTGTCGAAGCTGGCCAGCACCTTGTTCAGCAGGCGTTCGCCGAGGCTGATCGATTCCGAGCGGCGCTGCTGCTTGAGGGCGTGGCGGATATGCGTGCGTGCCTTGCCGGTGACCACGAAGTTGAGCCAGGCCGGATTCGGCCGGGCGCCCGGCGCGGTGACGATTTCTACCGTCGAGCCACTTTCCAGTGCTTGCGACAGCGGCGCCAGGCGACGGTTGATGCGGCAGGCGATGCAGGTGTTGCCGACGTCGGTGTGTACCGCGTAGGCGAAGTCGACCGCGGTGGAGCCTTTTGGCAGCTCCATGATGCGACCCTTGGGCGTGAACACGTAGACCTCGTCGGGGAACAGGTCGATCTTCACGCTCTCGATGAATTCCAGCGAGTTGCCGGCGCGTTGCTGCAGCTCCAGTACGCCCTTGACCCACTGACGCGCGCGGGCGTGGTTGCCCTTGGGCGCGTCGTCCTCATTGGACTTGTACAGCCAGTGCGCGGCGATGCCGTTGTTGGCCATCTCTTCCATTTCGCGGGTGCGGATCTGGATCTCGATGGGCACGCCGTGCATGCCGAACAGCGTGGTGTGCAGCGACTGGTAGCCGTTGGCCTTGGGAATCGCGATGTAATCCTTGAAGCGCCCGGGCAAGGGTTTATACAAGTTGTGCACGGCGCCGAGCACGCGGTAGCAAGTGTCGACCTTGTCGACGATGATGCGGAAGGCGTAGACGTCCATGATCTCGTTGAACGCCTTACGCTTGCCGCGCATCTTCTGGTAGATGCTGTAGAGGTGCTTCTCGCGGCCGATCACTTCGCCTTCCATGCCTTCGCGCTGCAGGCACATCTGGATCGATTCCTCGATCTTGGCCACGATCTCCTTGCGGTTGCCCCGAGCGCGGCGCACGGCGGCGCGGATGCGCTCCGAGCGCATCGGGTGCATGGCCTTGAAGCCCAGGTCTTCGAACTCCACGCGCATGTTGTGCATGCCCAGCCGGTTGGCGATGGGGGCGTAGATTTCCAGGGTTTCCTTGGCGATGCGCCGGCTCTTCTCATGCGGCATGGCATCGAGGGTGCGCATGTTGTGCAGGCGGTCGGCGAGCTTGACCAGAATCACGCGGATGTCGCGGGCCATGGCCATGGCCATCTTCTGGAAGTTCTCGGCCTGCGCCTCGGCCTTGGTCTCGAAGTTCATCTGGGTCAGCTTGCTGACCCCATCGACCAGTTCGGCCACGGTCTCGCCGAACTGCGCGTTGAGCGCTTCCTTGGCGATGCCGGTGTCTTCGATGACGTCGTGCAGCATGGCGGCCATCAGGCTCTGATGATCCATGTGCATGTCGGCGAGGATGCTGGCCACGGCCAGCGGATGGGTCACGTAGGCTTCGCCACTGCGGCGGCGTTGGCCATCGTGCGCCTGTTCGGCGTAGAAGTAGGCCCGGCGTACCAGGTTGACCTGGTCATGGCCGAGGTAGGCCGAAAGTCGGTCGGCGAGAGCGTCTATACCAGCCATGGGGTGTTCCCCTCATGACCGGTTTGGCGACCCGCCGCGCAACTTCGACCCGGCATCATCGACTTACAGAGGCTCGTTGGCCTCTTCCTCGAAGGCGGCGAACAGCGGTTCTTCTTCGACGATGTCGTCCTGGGCAATCACGTCGTAATCCACCAGGCCGGCGGCGATTTCACGCAGGGCCACGACGGTGGGCTTGTCGTTTTCCCACGCCACTTTCGGCTCTTTGCCGCCGGTGGCCAGCTGGCGCGAACGCTTGGTCGCGAGCATGACCAGTTCGAAGCGGTTATCAACGTTGTCCAGGCAATCTTCGACGGTAACGCGAGCCATGGTGTTCCTCGTAACGTGTGCGGATAAGCTTGGCCCGAGCGGGCGAGCGGACTGAATAGTGTAAAGCAGCTTCAAGCTTCAAGCTACAAGTAGGCGCCAAAACGGCCTTGCTTTTACCTGCAGCTTGTGGCTCGAAGCATGCGCGGCTTTTAGGCCAGCAACTCGCTGAGCAGGCCGGCATGGCGTTGCTGCTGTTGTGTTTGCGACAACTGGTTGCTGCGGAATATGGCTTTCAGGTCGCTCAGGGCGTGGTTGAAGTCATCGTTGATCACCAGGTAGTCGTATTCGACGTAGTGGCTCATTTCGCTGACTGCTTCGCGCATGCGTCGTTCGATGATCTCGCCGCTGTCCTGGCCACGGTTGGTCAGGCGGTGACGCAAAGCTTCCTGAGTCGGCGGCAGGATGAAGATGGATTTGCTCTGCGGCATCAGCTTGCGCACCTGCTGCGCGCCCTGCCAGTCGATTTCCAGAATCAGGTCGAAGCCTTCGGCCAGCGTCTGCTCGACCCATTTCTGCGAAGTACCGTAAAGGTTATCGAATACCTGGGCATGTTCGAGGAACTCACCGCGTTCGAGCATGGCGTTGAACTGTGCATGGTCGACGAAGTGGTAGTTCACCCCATCCACTTCGCCCGGGCGCATGGCGCGGGTGGTGTGCGAGACCGAAACGCGAATCTGCGCTTCGCTGTCGATCAGCGCCTTGACCAGGCTGGTCTTGCCGGCGCCGGAGGGGGCGGAAACGATGTAGAGGGTGCCGGTGGTCGTGGCCATGAAAGCGATCCTGGGAAAACGTGGGACGAAAGATAGCAGCCGCTGGGCTGGCGTTACTCGATATTCTGAACCTGCTCGCGCATCTGTTCGATAAGCACCTTGAGGTTCACCGCAGCCTGCGTGCTGCGCGGGTCGAACGCCTTGGAGCCGAGGGTGTTGGCTTCGCGGTTGAGTTCCTGCATCAGGAAGTCCAGACGCCTGCCGGCAGCGCCGCCGGCCTTGAGTACGCGACGCACTTCGCTGACGTGGGTGCTGAGGCGATCCAGCTCTTCGGCCACGTCGCTCTTCTGCGCCAGCAGCACCAGCTCCTGCTCCAGGCGTTGCGGGTCGAGCTCAGCCTGCATCTCGGCGAAGCGGGTTTCGATCTTCTGGCGCTGGCCGGCGAGCATTTGTGGTACCAGTTCGCGCAGTGCGGCGACCTCTTCGAGGATGCTGTCGAGGCGTTCGTTTAGCAGCTTGGCCAGCTCGGCGCCTTCGCGGGCACGGCCTGCCTTGAGTTCACTCAGCGCCTGGTCGAACAGCTTCAGAGCGGCAGCGTTCAGGGCTTGCGGGTCGGCCGAATCGGCCACCAGCACGCCAGGCCAGGCCAGCACTTCCAGCGGGTTGAGCGGGGCCGGCTGCTGGATCAGCGCGGCGACCTGTTCGGCAGCGGCGATCACTTGGCGGGCGCGCTCGCTGTCGACCTGCAGTTGCTTGCCGGCGTTTTCCTCGGCGAAGCGCAGGGTGCACTCCACCTTGCCGCGTGACAGGCCCTGGCGCAGGGCTTCGCGCACGGCGCCTTCGAGGTCGCGAAAGGCTTCCGGCAGGCGCAGGTGCGGCTCGAGGTAGCGGTGGTTGACCGAGCGCAGCTCCCAGCTCAGTGTGCCGTGAGCGGTTGCCTGCTCATTGCGGGCAAAGGCCGTCATGCTGTGAACCATGGGATACCTCGTGGAAGTTGGCTCGAAAAACGCAGGATTGTAGCTCACGGCACCTACCCATTTCATGTGCAGGCGAGCGGGTCTGCCATCTGCTGGCGCCAATTCGGCGTGTCGCCTTGCTCGGGCGCCCCTATAATGCGCACTGTTTTCACTTAATGAAGTAGGTATCGCTCGATGAAACGTCCCAGTGGCCGCGCCGCCGATCAGTTGCGCTCGATTCGCATCACCCGCAACTACACCAAGCACGCCGAGGGCTCGGTGCTGGTGGAGTTTGGCGATACCAAGGTGGTCTGCACAGTCAGCGTCGAGTCGGGCGTGCCGCGCTTCCTCAAGGGCCAGGGCCAGGGCTGGCTGACTGCCGAATACGGCATGCTGCCGCGCGCCACCGGCGAGCGTAATCAGCGTGAGGCCAGCCGCGGCAAGCAGGGTGGTCGTACTCTGGAAATCCAGCGCCTGATCGGTCGTTCGCTGCGCGCAGCGCTGGACATGAGCAAGCTGGGCGAGAACACCCTGTACGTCGATTGCGACGTGATCCAGGCCGACGGTGGCACCCGCACTGCCTCCATCACCGGCGCCATGGTGGCGCTGATCGACGCGCTGAAGGTGCTGAAGAAGCGTGGTTCGCTCAAGGGCGAGCCGCTCAAGCAGATGATCGCGGCGGTGTCGGTCGGTATCTACCAGGGCGAGCCGGTGCTGGATCTGGACTACCTGGAAGACTCCGCCGCCGAGACTGACCTCAACGTGGTGATGACCAATGCCGGTGGCTTCATCGAAGTGCAGGGCACCGCTGAAGGCGCACCGTTCCAGCCTGACGAATTCAACGCCATGCTGGCATTGGCGCAGAAAGGCATGAACGAGATCTTTGAACTGCAGCAGGCCGCTCTGGTCGACTGAGCCCGTAACGAGCAAGGAGCATCAGGATGAACGACGATCTGCAAAACCCGCTTCCTACGCCCAGTCAGGAAGCGCGCCAGTGGGCCATGTTCTGTCACTTCGCCGCGTTTCTCGGCCTGGTGTTCCCTTTCGGTAATCTGCTCGGCCCGCTGATCGTCTGGCAGATCAAGAAGGATTTCGACCCCTTCGTCGATGCGCAGGGCAAGGAAGCGCTGAACTTCCAGATCAGCGTGGCGCTGGCCGCCGTGGTCTGTTTCATCCTGATGGTGGTGGTGATCGGCTTCCCGCTGCTGATGCTGCTGGGTCTGGCCGCGTTGGTGCTGACCATCATCGCCGGTATCAAGGCCAACGAAGGGCAGAACTATCGCTACCCCTTCAGTTGGCGTTTGGTGAAGTGAGCCCGTGCGTACTTAATCGGCACTAAATCTAGTGCCGATCAGGCAAGTTCCCGCAGCCGCTTTTCGTAGGAGCCCCGCCCCGGGGCGAAGTCTTTCAAGTGCGCGCCGCCCTTGTTCGCGGCGGGGCGCCGCTCCTACAAATCCGCTGCGCCGACATGCTAATGACGGGCGTTAGGCGCTAAGCCTGCGCTCCTGCCTGTCGATCAGACGCTGAGAATCCAGTCGTAATCGACGATCAGCGGCGCATGCTGGGAGAAGCGCGGTTGGCGTGGCAGGCGCGCGCTGCGCACGCTGCGGCGCATGCCGGGGGTGAGCAACTGGTAGTCGAAGCGGTAACCCAGGTTGAGCATTTCCGCCTGCTCGTTGTCCGGCCACCAGCTGAACTGGTCGCCTTCACGGCTGACTTCGCGCAGGGCATCGACATAGCCCATATTGCCAACCACCTCATCCATCCAGGCGCGCTCGGGCGCCAGGAAGCCTGGTGATTGCTGGCAGTCGCGCCAGTTCTTCACGTCCAGCTTCTGGTGCGCGACATGCAGCGAGCCGCAATAGATGTACTCGCGACGTTTGCGCCGTTGCTTGTCCAGATAATGGGTGAAGTCGTCCATGAACTTGAATTTCTGATTCAAGCTCTCGTCACCGTCCCGCCCGCTAGGCAGCAGCAGGGTGGCGATACTGACCTTGTCGAAATCTGCCTGCAGGTAGCGCCCGTAGCGATCGGCCATCTCGAAGCCGAGGCCGCTGATCACCGCCTTGGGTTGCAATCGCGAGTAGAGTGCCACGCCACCTTGGCTGGGCACTTCACCGTCGCATGCATAGAGGAAATAACCATCCAGCTGGAAGGCTTGGTCGTCCATTTCAAAGGCAGAGGCACGGGTGTCTTGCAGGCAGATCACGTCGGCATTCTGGGCTTGCAGCCAACTGAGCAAACCTCGCTCGGCCGCAGCCTGAATACCATTCACGTTCACACTGATGATCCGCATAAATGGCCCCCAAAAACACATGCATGTATGATACCCGAGCTCACCTCATTTAGCTAAATCCGTGCCGTCCGGGACTTTTCATGCAAGCGTACCAGCGCGATTTCATTCGTTTTGCCATCGAGCGCGGGGTTCTGCGTTTTGGCCAGTTCACCCTCAAGTCCGGGCGCACCAGCCCCTATTTCTTCAATGCCGGCCTGTTCGACAGCGGTCTGGCGTTGGCGCAGCTGGGGCGTTTCTACGCCGCAGCCATCGTCGACAGTGGTATCGATTTCGATGTGTTGTTCGGCCCGGCTTACAAAGGTATTCCGTTGGCAGCAACCACTGCCGTGGCACTGGCCGAGCATCATCAGCGCGATCTGCCCTGGTGCTTCAACCGCAAGGAAGCCAAGGATCATGGCGAAGGCGGTACCCTGGTCGGTGCGCCACTCAAGGGCCGTGTGTTGATCGTCGATGACGTGATCACCGCCGGTACCGCGATCCGCGAAGTGATGCAGATCATCCAGGGCCAAGGCGCACAGGCTGCCGGCACCTTGATCGCGCTGAACCGCCAGGAGCGTGGTCAGAGCGAGCTTTCGGCGATTCAGGAGGTCGAGCGGGACTTCGGTATGCCCGTAGTGAGCATCGTGTCACTCGAACAGGTACTGGAATATCTGGCAGAGGATGCTGAACTGAAGCAATATCTGCCGGCCGTCGAAGCCTATCGCGCCGAATATGGAATCTAGCCCTAGTACAAGGTAGTCCTATGCCTGCACCGCGCCTGACTCGCTGTATGCTGCTCTTTAGCCTGCTGCTGCCATTGTCGGGGGGCGCGGCTGAACTCTATCGTTACGTCGATGACAAGGGCGTAACCGTGCTCAGCCGTCAGGGTGTGCCGCCGGAATTCATCGGCAAGGGCTATCAAGTGCTCAATGATCAGGGGCGTGTCGTGCGGGTGATCCCGCCGGCCCCGACGCCTGAGGAGTTCGCCCGCATGCAGGCGGACAAGGCACGCGCCAGCAGCGATGCTCAATTGCTGCGGCTGTACACCAATCTTGATGATGTCGACCGTGCCCGCGAGCGCAAGCTGGCCGAGCTCGACAGCGTCACCAGTGTCGCTCGCGGCAACCTGCAGTCGGTGCGTACCCAGCAAGCCAACCTGCAGAGCCAGGCCGCCGACCACGAGCGTGCCGGGCGCCAGGTGCCGGAGCATTTGCTGGCGCAGATCAATAACCTCAAGGAAGAGCAGCAGCGTCTGCAGCGCGATATCGCCCGCTACAAGGAAATCCGCACTCAAGCCGAGGCTGGTTTCGCCGCTGATCGCGCGCGCTTGGCCGAGTTGTTTGGCGAACCACAGCGTAAACCCTGACCTTCCGCTCTGCGGCGCAATCGTCGCGAAATTCTCGATCTTTGCCGTGAGTCACTGCGGCAGCGGTGCGCCGCTGTGTTTGCCAGGCCCTCTCCCGCCCTACGGGCACCCTCTCCCGGAGGGAGAGGGTCATCAGAAGGCCGCGTAGCGGCCGTTTTTTAAGGGCGCTTGCGGTTGCTGATCATGGTGCCGTTGCCGACATCGGTGAAGATCTCCAGCAACACGGCATTGGGTACACGACCATCGATGATGTGCGAGCTGGTCACGCCACCCTGTACCGCTTCCAGGGCGCATTTGATCTTCGGCAGCATGCCGCCGTAGATGGTGCCGTCGGCGATCAGTTCGTTGACCTGCTCGGTGTTCAGGCCGGTGAGCACTTCGCCCTGCTTGTTCATCAGGCCGGCGATGTTGGTCAGCAGCATCAGCTTCTCGGCTTTCAGTGCTTCGGCCACCTTGCCGGCTACCAGGTCGGCATTGATGTTGTAGGACTCGCCATCCGGGCCGACGCCGATGGGCGCGATGACCGGGATGAAGTCGCCCTTGGCCAGCATGTTGAGCAGGTCGGTGTTGATCCCGGTGACCTCGCCGACATGACCGATATCGATGATTTCCGGCTGGGTCATCTCCGGTGTCTGACGGCTGACCTTGAGCTTGCGCGCGCGGATCAGGCCGGCATCCTTGCCGGTCAGGCCGATGGCGCTGCCGCCATGCTGGTTGATCAGGTTGACGATGCTCTTGTTGACCTGCCCACCCAGCACCATTTCCACCACGTCCATGGTGGCGGTGTCAGTCACGCGCATGCCGTCGATGAAGTGACTCTCGATGGACAGGCGTTTGAGCAGATCACCGATCTGCGGCCCACCACCGTGCACCACCACCGGGTTGATGCCGACAGCCTTCATCAGCACGATGTCGCGGGCGAAGCCCTGCTTGAGCTCCTCGCTTTCCATGGCGTTGCCGCCGTACTTGATCACCAGGGTCTTGCCGACGAAGCGGCGGATATAGGGCAGGGCTTCGGACAGTACCTTGGCAACTTGGGCAGCGGCGTCACGCTCGAGGGTCATGCAGGGGCTCCTGGAACAAATCGGTCAAAAGGGCAGTTGCAGGTCGGGGGCGACCTTGAGCAGTTGCGCGCGGAACACGTCCTGGATGCGCTCCAGCTCTTCCTGGGTGTCGGCCTCGAAGCGCAGCACCAGCACCGGTGTGGTGTTGGAGGCGCGGATCAGGCCCCAGCCCTTGGGGTAGTCGACGCGTACACCGTCGATGCTGGTGATGTTCGCCTCGCCCCATTGGCCTTCACGCTGCAGGCGCTCGATCATGCCGAACTTGGTCTGTTCGGTGACCTTGATGTTGATTTCCGGTGTGGAAATGTCGCTGGGGAAGGCGCTGAACACCTGCTCGGCGTTGCGTTTTTCGAGGCTGAGAATTTCCAGCAGACGGGCAGCGCTGTAGATACCGTCGTCGAAACCGTACCAGCGCTCCTTGAAGAAGATGTGACCGCTCATCTCGCCGGCCAGCAGGGCACCGGTTTCCTTCATTTTCTTCTTGATCAGCGAGTGGCCGGTCTTCCACATCACCGGGCGACCACCGTAGCCGCTGATCAGCGGGGTCAGGCGACGGGTGCATTTGACGTCGAAGATGATGTCGGCGCCGGGGTTACGCGACACCACGTCCTTGGCGAACAGCATCAGCAGGCGGTCGGGGTAGACAATATTGCCGGTGTTGGTCACCACGCCGACACGGTCGCCGTCGCCGTCGAAGGCCAGGCCCAGGTCGGCGTTCTCGGATTTCACACGGGCAATCAGGTCGACCAGGTTCTCCGGCTTGCCTGGGTCCGGGTGGTGGTTGGGGAAGGTACCGTCAACGTCACAGAACAGCGGGATCACGCTGCAACCCAGGGCTTCGATCAGTTGCGGGGCGATCACGCCCGCGGCGCCGTTGCCGCAGTCGACCACCACGCGCAGTGGCTTGGCCAGGGCGATGTCGTCACGGATGGTCTTGAAGTAGCGCGGCAGCACGTCGACCTGCTGCACGCTGCCGACGCCTGTGGCCAGGTCGTTGTTGTCCAGGCGAGTTTTCAGCGCGAGGATCTGCTCGTTGGCCAGGGTGTCGCCAGCGATGATGATCTTGAAACCGTTGTAATCCGGTGGGTTGTGGCTGCCGGTGAGCATCACGGCCGAGCGGCCCTCCAGCACGTTGGCGGCGAAGTAGACGACTGGAGTCGGCACCATGCCGATATCGGTCACTTCGCAGCCGCAGTCGAGCAGACCTTGTACCAGTTGCTGCAGCAGTTCCGGGCCGGAGAGGCGGCCGTCACGGCCGACGATGACCTTGGGTTCGCCCTGAGCCAGGCTTTGCGAGCCGATGGCGCGGCCGATCCAGTAGGCGTATTCGGCAGTCAGGGTGTCACCGACCACGCCACGGATGTCGTAGGCGCGGAAGATGTCGTCGGGAAGTTGCGGGGCGCTTTGGCTGTTGCTCATTGCGGGGCTTTGCTCCAGTCCCAGGAGATCCTGGTCTTCATCGAGAATGTCGATATCGAGGATATCGGTGTCCTGGAACAGCGGGTCTACCAGCTCGGCTGGCTTGGCTGCCGGCTGAGCGGCGGGTGCCGCGGCTGTTCCTTTAACGGCGGTGCTGCTGCCTTCAGCGCTACTGCGGCGCGGTAATCGTGCCAGGCTTTGGGCCAGCGCATCGAGCGTCGGAATGCTGAGGCTGAAGGCTTTGACGTTCTTACCTGCAGAGAGTTCTTTGAGCATTTGCCCAAGCTGCTGGGCGTCGAGATTGACGCGCCGCTGCAGCGCGCACTGCACCAGGATCATGCCGATCAGGGCACCGCCCAGTGCAAGCAGGAACGCGAGGCCGAGCATCGCGGGAGAAATACTGCCTTGAGTCAGGCCGGGGCCGGGGGTGAAGCTGATCTTCCAGTAGGGGTTGCCGGTGGCGAAGGTCTGCGCAGCGGCTGCGTCGCCTGCCTGGCCGCGCTGTAGCAGCACCTGCGCCGGTGTGTTGGCGAACTGCTGCACCAACTGCACCTGGCCATACTCGGGTGGGAGCGCCGGCACAGCTGCGAGCAGTCGCTGCAGGTCGAAGGCCAGCAGCAGTGTACCCTGGGCTGGCTGATTCTCACTCAGGCGCAGGGCCACGGCGCTGTAGGCCAGCCAGCGCTCACCCACGCGATAGGCTTCGATAGCGGGTTGCTGACCGCTTTCGGTACGGCGCAGCATGTCCAGGCCGGCGAAGTTCATCGGCGCGGCGCGGGAGGTGTTCTGTACCGCTTCGCCGCGGCGATTGAGGTGGGCATCGATCACGCCATCCCAGTAGCCCAGGCGCCGCTCGACTTCGCTGACCCGCAGGTTGTCGCCGCTTTGCAGTGCTTGCAACAGCTCCGGGTTGCGAGCGGCGGCGAGGCTGTCGGCCTGCAATTGCTTGAGCGCCTGCTGCACGGCAGCGGCCTGGTTGCTGCCAATGACCTGCACCAGCTCTGCCTGGCGTGTCTGGCTGCTGCTGTTATCGGCAAACCACAACAGCGCGGCGCCTGCGACCCCGCCGATCAGTGCAGCCAGCAGGCCGGGTAGCAGTGCACCCAGCGAGGGGTTCGCCGTTTTGCCCTTGGGCTTGCTCGGCACCAGGCTGGCAGCCGTGTCGGCTTCCTTGGCAGTACGCTTGAAGAGTTTCACGTGGGTGCTCCTCGGCGGGTCGTCCTGTGGGGTGTGAATCAGTGGCTACCGGAGTGGCCGAAGCCGCCAGCACCACGTTGGGTCTCGTCGAACTGCTCGACCAACTCGAAATGCGCCTGCACCACCGGTACCAGCACCAACTGCGCGATGCGCTCGCCGATGGCGATGGTGAAAGGCGTCTGGCCACGGTTCCAGCACGACACCATCAGCTCGCCCTGGTAGTCCGAGTCGATCAGGCCGACCAGGTTGCCGAGCACGATGCCGTGTTTGTGGCCGAGGCCCGAACGCGGCAGGATCATCGCGGCCAAGCCTGGGTCGCCGATGTAGATCGACAGGCCGGTGGGAATCAGCACGGTCTGGCCTGGCTCGAGGACGATCTCCTCCTTGAGCATGGCGCGCAGGTCGAGGCCGGCGGAGCCCGGCGTGGCGTATTGCGGCAGCGGGAATTCCTGGCCGAGGCGAGGGTCGAGGATCTTGGCTTGCAGAGCGTGCATGGTCAGTTCTTGTTCAGTCGTTCTTTTATAAGGGTGATCAACTGGCGGGCGATCTTGCCCTTGCTGGTCTGGGCGAAACTGGTTTGCTGCAGCCCACGGTCGATCACGGTGATGGCGTTCTCTTCACTATTGAAGCCGATGCTGGGGTTGGCCACGTCATTGGCGACGATCAGGTCGAGATTCTTGTCGCGCAGCTTGCGCGAGGCGTATTCGAGCAGGTTCTCGGTCTCGGCGGCGAAGCCCACGCTGAACGGGCGATCCTCGCGGCCGGCGATGGTGGCGAGGATATCCGGGTTGCGCACCATTTGCAGGAGCATCCCTTCGCCACTGCTGGGGTCTTTCTTCAATTTGTGCTGGGCTACCACTTCCGGGCGGTAGTCGGCCACCGCGGCGGCGGCGATCAGCACGTCGCAGGGCATGGCGGCTTCGCAGGCGGCGAGCATGTCGCGGGCGCTGACCACGTCGATGCGGCTGACTCGATCCGGCGTTGGCAGGTGCACCGGCCCGCTGACCAGTGTGACGCGCGCGCCGGCTTCGGCGGCGGCCTCGGCCAGGGCGAAACCCATCTTGCCGGAGCTGTGGTTGGTGATGTAGCGCACCGGGTCGATGTTTTCCTGGGTCGGGCCGGCGGTGATGAGGATGTGCAGGCCATCGAGCGCCTGGCGCTGGAAACAATCGGCGGCCAGCAGGGCCAGGTCGTTGGGCTCGAGCATGCGGCCGAGACCGACATCGCCGCAGGCCTGGCTACCCGAGGCTGGGCCGAACAGGCGCATGCCGCGCTGCTGCAACAGGTCGAGGTTGGCCTGGGTGGCGTCGTCGCGCCACATGGCCTGGTTCATCGCCGGAGCCAGGGCAATCGGCGCATCGGTAGCCAGTACCAGGGTGGTCAGCAGGTCGTTGGCCACGCCCTGCGCGAGGCGCGCGATAAGGTCGGCGGTGGCAGGAGCGATGAGGATCAGATCGGCCCAGCGCGCCAGTTCGATATGGCCCATCGCCGCTTCGGCGGCCGGGTCGAGCAAGTCGAGGTGCACGGGGTGGCCGGACAGGGCCTGCAGGGTCAGCGGGGTAATGAACTCGCGTCCGCCCTGGGTCATCACCACGCGGACTTCGGCGCCTTGATCCTTGAGTCGGCGAACCAGTTCGGCGCTCTTGTAGGCAGCAATACCGCCCCCCACGCCGACGATGATGCGTTTGCGATACAGCCGCTGCATAGGCCTGCCTTTTATAAACCGGTGGATGTGCGCCACGTGACCAACGCCTCCCCAGGCCGGCCCCGTGTAAAGTCGGGTAGGGATAGGCCATTGCTGGCCCATCCCCCCCTAAGAACCGTACGTGCGGCTTTCACCGCATACGGCTCAAGCTTACGAAAAACCAAGTAGCTTGGCCGGCAGCGTACGGAGGTGCGTCGGATTCTACAGCTATAAACCACTAAACCGTAGAGGTGTATCTTTTTGCCGACTATGAGCCAGCGCATGGCAGTTGGGATGAAGCAGTGTGCGATTACGTAAAGTATCCGAGCCGCCGTCCACACGCCTGATGACGTGGTGATCGTGCCAGCCCGTTTCCTTACTCACCGCTTGCCCGCACAGAGCACAAAGTCCCTGCTGTCTGCGGAAGATACTGAGTATTTGCCCCCGATAACGCAGCTTGTGCTGCATCCGTTGAACTCTCAATGCCTCCCACTTCAGCTCGTGCTCCACATCATAGGGGTTGTAAGCCCCAGGTAGACGCTTGTGACGCACGATTACGGTTCCCGCCAACTGGTATAGCCGGCGGTACTGCTTTTCTCCCTTACCATTCTTGTAGGGGTACGCGAACACCCAGCTCTGCCCGCCTATGGATCGGAAGTATTTATTCCTGATCCAATCAGCCGACTTCCTCGGATGCCTACGTTTCGCCCACCTCCAGATTCGCCAAAAGATCAGATGATCCAGCTTGCTGAAGGTTTGTTTTGCCACGACCGGGGAGTGGTATTGTGCCCACCCCTTCAGTACCGGGTTCAGTTGGCCGATCAACGCTTCCTGCGTCAGTGCCCCACTACTTTTGATGATCTCGCGCACCTTCCTATACAACGCCGAAGCGTTCTTCTTCGAGGGCTTGATCAGCAGCTTGGCCTTCCTGCGTGGTGACTTCGGCACGTACTTCCTGAAATTCCACCCCAAGAAATCGAATCCCTGGTGAATGTGCGTGATGCGCGTTTTCTCCCGAGATAACTCAACCCCTCGTACTGACAGGAATTGCTCTACCCAGGGCTTGACCTCTTCCTCCAGCAGCTCTTTCGAGGCCGCCAGGATCACGAAGTCGTCCGCATACCGCACACACTGCACCTTGGTCTTCTCGG
>NZ_NIUB01000048.1 GCF_002197815.1 Pseudomonas oleovorans subsp. oleovorans | reverse complement strand
GCCAGCATTTTGCCTCGGGCTTCCTTCAGATTCGCAGTCGCCCGCGACACCCTTGCCTCTGGCTAACACTTCCCCTTGCCGGGTGTGTAGAGGACTTTCACCTCCAAGTCGTCCAGTCCACCACCACAGTGAACCGAACAGCGCCAGTCACGGCGCTACGCGCCATGCCTGGCGCACAACGAAAAAGGCCACCCGAAGGTGGCCTTTTGCGTGCAGTCAGCGAAGGCTTAGGCCTTCTTGACTTCCCAACCGGTCAGCTCGGCCAGGGCCTTGCCGATGTCAGCCAGGGAACGCACGGTTTTCACGCCAGCGTCCTGCAGTGCAGCGAATTTCTCGTCTGCAGTGCCCTTGCCACCGGAGATGATGGCGCCAGCATGGCCCATGCGCTTGCCCGCAGGTGCGGTAACACCGGCGATGTAGGAAACGACAGGCTTGGTGACGTTGGCCTTGATGTAGGCCGCAGCTTCTTCTTCAGCGGAACCGCCGATCTCACCGATCATAACGATCGCTTCGGTCTGCGGGTCTTCCTGGAACAGCTTCAGGATATCGATGAAGTTGGAGCCCGGGATCGGGTCACCGCCGATGCCGACGCAGGTCGACTGGCCGAAGCCGGCGTCGGTAGTCTGCTTGACAGCTTCGTAGGTCAGGGTGCCGGAACGCGAAACGATACCGACCTTGCCTGGCAGGTGGATGTGACCCGGCATGATGCCGATCTTGCACTCGCCCGGAGTGATCACGCCTGGGCAGTTCGGGCCGATCAGGGTCACGCCCAGCTCGTCGCACTTGACCTTGGCATCCAGCATGTCGAGGGTAGGAATACCCTCGGTGATGCAGACGATCAGCTTGATGCCACCGAAGGCGGCTTCCAGGATCGAGTCCTTGCAGAAAGGAGCCGGTACGTAGATGACCGACGCGTCAGCGCCGGTAGCTTCTACAGCTTCCTTGACGGTGTTGAACACCGGCAGGCCCAGATGAGTGGTGCCGCCCTTGCCCGGAGTCACGCCGCCAACCATCTTGGTGCCGTAGGCGATGGCTTGTTCGCTGTGGAAAGTGCCCTGCGAGCCGGTGAAGCCCTGGCAGATGACTTTGGTGTCTTTATTGATCAGGACGCTCATTACTTGCCCTCCGCGGCTTTGACGACCTGCTGGGCAGCGTCGGTGAGGCTGGTAGCCGCGATGATGTTCAGACCGCTGTCGGCCAGGACCTTGGCGCCCAGCTCAGCATTGTTACCTTCCAGACGGACCACGACCGGCACTTTCACGCCGACTTCTTTCACGGCGCCGATGATGCCTTCGGCGATCATGTCGCAACGAACGATGCCGCCGAAGATGTTCACCAGAACGGCAGCGACGTTGCTGTCGGACAGGATAATCTTGAAGGCTTCGGTCACGCGCTCTTTGGTTGCGCCGCCACCTACGTCGAGGAAGTTGGCTGGCTTGCCGCCGTGCAGGTTGACGATGTCCATGGTACCCATGGCCAGACCGGCACCGTTGACCATGCAGCCGATGTTGCCTTCCAGGGCCACGTAGTTCAGCTCGAAGCTGGCAGCGTGGGCTTCACGAGGATCGTCTTGCGACGGGTCGTGGAAGGTCTTCAGCTTCGGTTGACGGTACATGGCGTTAGCGTCGATGTTGATCTTCGCGTCCAGGCAGTGCAGGTCGCCGTCGGCCTTGATGACCAGCGGGTTGACTTCCAGCAGAGCCAGATCGTGATCCTTGAACAGCTTGGCCAGACCTACGAAGATCTTGGCGAACTGAGCGACCTGCTTGCCTTCCAGGCCCAGCTGGAAAGCCAGCTCGCGACCCTGGTACGGCTGAGCGCCGACCAACGGATCAATGGTGGCCTTGAGGATCTTCTCAGGGGTTTCGTGGGCCACTTTCTCGATGTCCACGCCACCTTCGGTGGAAGCCATGAACACGATGCGACGGCTGGAGCGGTCCACTACAGCGCCCAGGTACAGTTCCTTGGCGATGTCGGTGCAGGATTCGACCAGGATTTTGCTGACCGGCTGACCATTGGCGTCAGTCTGGTAAGTCACCAGACGCTTGCCCAGCCAGTTGGCGGCGAAGGCCTTGGCGTCTTCTTTGCTCTTGACCAGCTTTACGCCACCGGCTTTACCGCGGCCACCAGCGTGGACCTGAGCCTTGACGACCCACTCGCTACCGCCGATTTTTTCGCAGGCTTCTGCGGCTTCTTCCGGGGTGTCTACCGCGAAGCCCTTGGATACGGGCAGGCCGTATTCAGCGAAGAGCTGCTTACCCTGATACTCGTGAAGATTCATGCTTGTCTACCGTCTTCGTTTAGGTATTGCGCATTCGGCGCTGTACTTGTGATACCGCACCACCTGTGACTGCCGAAGCAGTCCGCCGGGCCTTCCGCCGCGAGTCGAGCTCGACGCGGGCCACCCGACGTGGTTCTGCTTGCAAATACCACCGTGGCGATGAGGCGATTACACGACGCCCCACCTACCACGGTGGCTTACAACAACTGCTGCAGTGGCCGGACGCTACCGGCCATTTGCACACTCAACGCTTCTTGCGATTGGCGATATGGATCGCGCCACCGTTAACCGCCAGGGCCGCTTCGTGCAGTGCCTCGGACAGGGTCGGGTGGGAGAAGACCATCATGCCCAGGTCTTCGGCACTGGTGCCGAATTCCATGCCGATCGCGCCTTGCTGTACCAGCTCGGCAGCGCTTGGGCCGATCACGTGCACGCCCAGTACACGGTCGGTGTTGGCGTCGGCGATGACCTTGACGAAGCCGCCGGTGTCGTTGGCCGCCATGGCACGACCGCTGGCAGCGAACGGGAAGGTGCCGACGTTGACGGCAACGCCTTCGGCCTTCAACTGCTGCTCGGTCTTGCCGACCCATGCGATTTCCGGGTGGGTGTAGATCACGGACGGGATCAGGTCGTAGTTCATCTGCGCCTTGTGGCCGGCGATACGCTCGGCAACCATCACACCCTCTTCCGAGGCCTTGTGCGCCAGCATGGCACCGCGCACCACGTCACCGATGGCGTAAACGCCCGGAACGCTGGTTTCGCACTGGTCGTTGACGAAGATGAAGCCGCGCTCGTCCAGGTCCACGCCGCTGTCGGCAGCCAGCAGATCAGTGGTCACCGGACGACGGCCTACGGCCACGATCAGCTTGTCGAAGGTCATCTTCTGCTCGCCATTGGCGTCAGTGAAGGTGACGGTTACCTGCTTCTTCTTGACCTCGGTACCAGTAACGCGAGCGCCCAGGCGGATGTCCAGGCCCTGCTTGGTCAGGGTCTTCTGGGCTTCCTTGGCGATCTGCTCGTCGGCGGCTGCGAGGAATTTGTCCATGGCTTCCAGGACGGTGACTTCCGCGCCCAGGCGAGCCCAGACCGAGCCCAGTTCCAGACCGATGACGCCAGCGCCGATGACGCCCAGCTTCTTCGGTACGCTCTGGAATTCCAGGGCGCCGGTGGAGTCGACGATCACATCCTGGTCGACCGGTGCCGGCGGGATCTCGACCGGCTTGGAGCCGGAAGCGATGATCACATGAGCGGCTTCGACCACCTGGCTCTTGCCGTCAGTGCCGGTCACTTCGACCTGCTTGCCAGCCAGCAGCTTGCCGTGGCCTTCCAGCAGGGTCACGCCGTTGGCCTTGAACAGGCCGGCAACACCACCGGTGAGGTTCTTGATGATGGTGTTCTTGCGCGCCACCATGGCCGGCACGTCGATGGTCACACCCTTGGCTTCGATGCCGTGTACAGCGAAGCCTTCTTTGGCTTCGTGGTACTTCCAGGAGCTGTCCAGCAGCGCCTTGGACGGAATGCAACCGACGTTCAGGCAAGTGCCGCCGAGAGCGACCTTGCCGTCGCTGCCCTGGTACTTCTCAATGCAGGCAGTCTTAAGGCCGAGCTGCTCTGCTTTGATGGCGGCTACATAGCCACCAGGGCCGGCACCGATGACTACCACGTCGAATTTCTGGGTCATAACGTATTCCTTCTCGAATAAACCGGACGGCCCTGAGAACAGGGCCGCCGTGGAGGAGACTGGCTTTTAGATTTCCAGCAGCAGGCGAGCCGGGTCTTCAAGCAAGTTCTTGATGGTTACCAGGAAGGTCACGGCTTCCTTACCATCGATCAGGCGGTGGTCGTAAGACAGCGCCAGGTACATCATCGGACGGATCACCACCTGGCCGTTGATCGCCATCGGGCGCTGAACGATGTTGTGCATACCCAGGATCGCAGCCTGCGGCGGGTTGACGATCGGGGTCGACATCATCGAACCGAAGGTACCACCGTTGGTGATGGTGAAGGTGCCGCCAGTCATTTCTTCGATCGACAGCTTGCCGTCTTTGGCTTTCTTGCCGAAGGTGGCGATGCCGCTCTCGATTTCAGCCAGGCTCATCTGCTCGGCGTTACGCAATACCGGCACCACCAGGCCACGGTCGCTGGACACGGCAACACCGATGTCGGCGTAGCCGTGATAAACGATGTCGTTGCCGTCGATCGAGGCGTTGACTGCCGGGAAACGCTTCAGCGCTTCGGTAGCTGCCTTGACGAAGAACGACATAAAGCCCAAGCGCACGCCGTTGTGGGACTTCTCGAACAGGTCCTTGTACTTCGAACGCAGGGCCATGACTTCGGTCATGTCCACTTCGTTGAAGGTGGTCAGCATGGCCATGGTGGACTGGGCTTCAACCAGACGCTCGGCGATCTTGGCGCGCAGACGGGTCATCGGCACACGTTTCTCGGGGCGGTCGCCAGTGGCGACTACAGCAGCGGCAGCAGCCAGGGCAGCGGCAGGCTTGGCAGCGGCAGCCGGAGCGTTCTTCTTGGCTTCGACGGCAGCGACCACGTCTTCCTTGGTCACACGGCCACCTTTACCGGTGCCGGCAATGCTGTTCGGGTCGATGCCGTTCTCTTCGGCCAGCTTGCGCGCGGCCGGCGAGAGGATGGCGTCGTCACCAGCAGCAGCCGGAGCAGCAGCCTGGGCCGGCGCAGCGGCAGCGGCCGGTGCAGCAGCCGGAGCGGCGGCGGCAGCACCACCTTCGGTCAGTTTGCCCAGCAGCTCGTTGGAAAGAACGGTGTCGCCTTCGTTCTTGATGATTTCAGCCAGGACACCATCGGCCTCGGCCAGTACTTCGATCACGACCTTGTCGGTTTCGATGTCGACGATCAGCTCATCGCGTTTGACCGCTTCGCCAGGCTTCTTGTGCCAGGTGGCCACGGTACCGTCGGCAACCGATTCCGGGAAGGTTGGGGCTTTGATCTCGATAGCCATTGTATGCGTTTCCTTAAATTCGGTTTTACCGCCAGGTGGCATCTGCCACCTGGCGGATGAAGGCGTTAAACAGTAAAGGCGTCCTGCAGCAGTTTTTCCTGCTGCTCGGCGTGCATCGACGCATAACCGCAGGCTGGCGCTGCCGACGCATCACGACCGGCGTACTCCAGAAGCAGCGACTTCTTGTGCGCGGTAGCGACGCGACGCATGTGGTGCTGGCTGCAGTACCAAGCGCCTTGGTTCATCGGCTCTTCCTGACACCAGACGATGTGCTTGAGGTTCTTGTACGGCGCCAGCGCCTCGGCCAGATCGTCTTCCGGGAACGGATAGAGCTGCTCGATACGAATGATGGCGATGTCTTCGCGTCCCTCGGCACGACGTTTTTCCAGCAGGTCGTAGTAGACCTTGCCGCTGCACAGGATCAGACGCTCGACCTTTTTCGGATCCAGCGAATCGATCTCGCCGATTACGGTGTGGAAGGAGCCTTCGGCCAGATCTTCCAGGGTCGAGATGGCCAGCTTGTGACGCAGCAGCGACTTGGGCGTCAGCGCCACCAGCGGCTTGCGCAGAGGACGGATCACCTGGCGACGCAGCATGTGATAGACCTGCGCCGGGGTGGTCGGTACGCAGACCTGCATGTTGTGCTCGGCACAGAGTTGCAGATAACGCTCCAGACGCGCCGAGCTGTGCTCAGGCCCCTGCCCTTCATAGCCGTGCGGCAGCAGAACGGTGAGACCGCAGAGACGACCCCACTTGGTCTCGCCGCTGGAAATGAACTGGTCGAATACCACCTGGGCACCGTTGGCGAAGTCGCCGAACTGGGCTTCCCAGATCACCAGCGCGTTCGGCGTAGTGGTGGCATAACCGTACTCGAACGCCAGTACCGCTTCCTCGGAGAGGAAGGAGTCGTACAGCTCGAACTTCGGCTGACCGTCGTACAGGTTCTTCAGCGGAACGTAGGTCGAGCCATCCTTCTGGTTGTGCAGCACCGCGTGACGGTGCGAGAAGGTGCCACGGCCGATGTCCTGACCGGTCATGCGGATCGGATGACCTTCGACCAGCAGAGTGGCGTAAGCCATGGTCTCGGCGAAGCCCCAGTTGATCGGCAAGCCGCCCGCGCCCATCTTCTGACGGTCTTCGAGGATCTTCGCCACCTGACGCTGAACCAGGAAGCCCTCAGGAATTTCCAACAGCTTGGCAGACAGATCCTGCAGGGTCTTCAGGTCGAAGCGAGTGTCATGACGCGCAGTCCAGGTGTGGCCCAGGTACGGACGCCAATCGACGAACAGTTCCTTGTTGGGCTCCTTGACCAGGCTCTTGACCACGTGTTGACCGTTATCCAGCGCGGTACGGTATTCGTCGATCTTGGCCTGCACGTCTTCGCTGCTCAGCACACCGGCAGCGACCAGTGCATCGGCATAAAGCTCACGAGTAGTGCGCTGCTTGGCGATCTGCTGGTACATCAGCGGCTGGGTGCCGTTCGGCTCGTCGGCCTCGTTGTGACCGCGACGACGGTAGCAGACCAGGTCGATGACCACGTCACGCTTGTACTGCATGCGGTAATCGACAGCCAATTGGGTCACGAACAACACGGCTTCCGGATCGTCGCCGTTCACGTGGAAGATCGGCGCCTGGATCATCTTCGCCACGTCGGTGGCATATTCGGTCGAGCGCGAGTCTTCCGGATGGCTGGTGGTGAAACCAATCTGGTTGTTGATCACGATGTGGATGGTGCCGCCCGTCTTGTAGCCACGGGTCTGCGACATCTGGAAGGTTTCCATGACCACGCCCTGACCGGCGAATGCCGCATCACCGTGGATGGAAATCGGCAGTACCTTGTCGCCACTGGCGTCGTTGCGACGATCCTGGCGGGCACGTACCGAACCTTCGACCACCGGAGAAACGATCTCCAGGTGCGAGGGGTTGAACGCCAACGCCAAGTGTACTTCGCCACCGGCAGTCATGACGTTGGAGGAAAAGCCCTGGTGGTACTTCACGTCACCGGACGACAGACCTTCGATCTTCTTGCCTTCGAACTCGTCGAACAGGTCGCGCGGGTTCTTGCCGAAGGTGTTGACCAGAACGTTCAGACGGCCGCGGTGAGCCATGCCGATGACCACTTCCTTGGTGCCGTAGGAGCCGGAGCGCTGGATGATTTCGTCCAGCAGCGGGATCAGGCTCTCGCCACCCTCCAGGCCGAAACGCTTGGTCCCCGGGTATTTGGTGCCCAGGTACTTCTCCAGGCCTTCGGCGGCGGTGATGCGCTCGAGCACGTGCGCCTGCACTTCAGCGGAAAATTGCGGACGACCACGCACGCTTTCCAGGCGCTGGGCGAACCAGTGGCGCTGGCCGGAATCGACGATGTGCATGAACTCGGCACCGATGGTGCGACAATATGTCTGCTGCAATGCGCCGAGAATTTCACGTAGGGTCGCCTCTTCCTTACCGATGTACAGCTCGCCGGTACGGAAAGTGGTATCCAGGTCAGCGTCAGTCAGGCCGTAGTGGTTGATCGACAGATCGGACGGCGCGGTACGCACCCACAGCCCCAGCGGATCGAGCTGGGCGGCTTGGTGGCCACGCACGCGGTAGGCCTGGATCAGACGCAGCACTTCTACCTGCTTCTTCTCGTGCTCGCTGCTGACGGCCCCGGCAGAAACCGGCTGGGCACGACGCGAATTCTTGGCGAGCAGGACGAAATAATCGCGAATGGTCGAGTGCGGCACATCCGCTGCAGCGCTACCGTCGGTCGGCAGCTTCTGGAAGTAAGTGCGCCACTCTTCTGGCACAGCGTTGGGATCGTGCAGGTAGAGCTCGTAGAGCTCTTCCACGTAGGCAGCGTTGCCACCGGATAGGTGGGCACTGTCCCACATGCGCTGCATCACGCTTTCTTGCATGCTTGGTCACCCTCGGTAAAGGGACACCACCGGCGCGAATACCGCATGGTCCTGATCAAAGTCATGATGCTGCGACTCGGATAAAGCCACTTGGGTTCCCGCAGATAGTCCGGGCACCAGCCCGGATGCCCCTGCTGGTCGTCATATTTTTCGAGTATGAGCCGCAGCTTTGTGGGCTGCAGCTCTGGCTTTACTGCGAGGCCGACCTGGGCCGGACTCGCAGGTATTACAGGTATAGCAACTTGCGAATCAGGTACCGCTCTGCAGCAGCATGTTACGCACGTGGCCGATCGCCTTGGTCGGGTTCAGACCCTTGGGGCAGACGTTCACGCAGTTCATGATGCCGCGGCAACGGAACACACTGAACGGATCGTCCAGCGAGGCCAGACGCTCGGCGGTCTTGGTGTCACGGCTGTCGGCCAGGAAGCGATAGGCCTGCAGCAGTGCAGCGGGACCGAGAAACTTGTCCGGGTTCCACCAGAACGACGGGCAGCTGGTCGAGCAGCATGCGCACAGAATGCACTCGTACAGACCGTCGAGCTTTTCGCGCTCTTCCGGAGTCTGCAGACGTTCGATGGCCGGAGCCGGCGTATCGTTCTGCAGGAATGGCTGCACCTTCTCGTACTGCTTGTAGAAGATGCTCATGTCGACGACCAGGTCACGAATGACCGGCAGGCCCGGCAACGGACGAATCACCAGTTTGCCACCCTTGAGGCCGGCAGCGGAGATCGGTGTGATACAGGCCAGGCCGTTCTTGCCGTTGATGTTCATGCCGTCTGAACCACACACGCCTTCACGGCAGGAACGACGGTAGGAGAAACCTTCATCCTGTTCCTTGATCAGCGCCAGCACGTCGAGGACCATGATGTCCTTGCCGCCGGTGTCGACCTGGAAGTCCTGCATGAACGGAGCAGCGTCCTTCTCCGGGTTGTAGCGATAAACACTGACTTGCAACATATCAGTCACCCTTAATAAGTCCGAACCTTGGGTTCAAATGCCGGAACGGTCTTCGGCGCGAAGTTGACATCACGCTTGGCAACGCGCTTCTCGCCTGGGAAGTACAGGGAGTGGCACAGCCAATTCTGGTCATCGCGCTCCTCGAAGTCTTCACGAGCATGGGCACCACGGGACTCTTTACGAGCCTCGGCGGCAACCGCAGTCGCTTCAGCCACTTCGAGCAGGTTTTGCAGTTCCAGCGCTTCGATACGCGCAGTGTTGAACGCCTGGCTCTTGTCCGCGATTTTGACTTTCGCGATGCGCTCACGCAGGTCGGCCAGTTGTTGGATGCCCTTCTGCATGTATTCGCCAGTACGGAATACACCGAAGTAGTTCTGCATGCACTGTTGCAGCTCTTTACGCAGCGGGGCGACGTCTTCACCGGTGCTGCGCTCGTTGACACCAGCCAGACGCGACAGCGACTGTTCGATGTCGGTTTCGCTGGCACCACGGACTTCCACGCCTTCTTTCAGCGCTTTTTCCAGGTGCAGGCCAGCGGCGCGGCCGAATACCACCAGATCGAGCAGCGAGTTGCCGCCCAGACGGTTGGCACCGTGTACCGATACGCACGCCACTTCACCTACGGCGAACAGACCTTCGATGATCTTGTCGTTGCCGTTGGCATCCTGAGTGATGGCCTGGCCGTGAATGTTGGTCGGCACGCCGCCCATCATGTAGTGGCAGGTCGGGATCACCGGAACCGGAGCGACGACCGGGTCGACGTGAGCGAAGGTCTTGGACAGTTCGCAGATACCCGGCAGACGGCTGTGCAGCACTTCTTCGCCGAGGTGGTCGAGCTTGAGCAGTACGTGGTCCTTGTCCGGGCCACAGCCGTTGCCGGCGATGACTTCCTTGACCATGGAACGGGCAACCACGTCGCGACCAGCCAGGTCTTTGGCGTTCGGCGCATAACGCTCCATGAAACGCTCGCCATGGGCGTTGATCAGGTAACCACCCTCGCCACGGCAACCTTCGGTGACCAGTACGCCAGCGCCGGCGATACCGGTCGGGTGGAACTGCCACATTTCGATGTCCTGCACCGGCACGCCGGCACGCAGGGCCATGCCCACGCCGTCACCGGTGTTGATCAGGGCGTTGGTGGTGGAGGCGTAGATACGACCAGCACCGCCGGTGGCCAGAACCACGGCCTTGGAGCGGATGTAGACGGTTTCGCCAGTCTCGATGCAGATGGCGATGACGCCGACGATGGCGCCGTCCTGATTCTTCACCAGGTCAACCGCGTACCACTCGTTGAGGAACGAGGTGCCGGCTTTCAGGTTGGCCTGATACAGGGTGTGCAGCAGTGCGTGACCGGTACGGTCGGCAGCAGCACAGGTACGAGCAGCCTGGGTCGGATTGTCCGGCCCCTTGGACTGACCACCAAACGGACGCTGGTAGATGCGGCCCTGCTCGGTACGGGAGAACGGCAGACCCATGTGCTCGAGCTCGAACACAGCTTCCGGACCGACGGAGCACATGTATTCGATAGCGTCCTGGTCACCGATGTAGTCGGAACCCTTGACGGTATCGTACATGTGCCAGCGCCAATCATCGTTCGGATCGGCCGAAGCGATGGCGCAGGTAATGCCACCCTGAGCGGAAACGGTGTGCGAACGAGTCGGGAACACCTTGGTGACCACGGCAGTCTTGTGACCGCCCTGGGCCAGTTGCAGCGCAGCACGCATGCCGGCGCCGCCGCCACCCACAATGATGGCGTCATAGGAAAGAGTACGGATGCTAGCCATGAATCAGAAACCCCACAGAATCTGCACGCCCCAGACGAACATCGTGAACATCGCGATGCCACACACAGCCTGGAACAGGAAACGCACACCAGTCGCCCACTTGCCCAGCGCCATCGGCGTCAGGTAGTCGGTGGAGATGGTCCACATGCCAACCCAGGCGTGCACGCTCAGCGCTACAAGAGCCAGCAGACTGAAGATACGCATTGCGGCATGCGAGAACAGACCATGCCATTCGGCGTAGCCCATACCTGGATTACAGATCACATAGCCCAGCAGAAACAGCGTGTAAGCCGCGAGAACGACCGCAGAAACGCGCTGAGCCATCCAGTCATAGAGGCCCGAACGCGAGAAATTCGTGACATTAGTTACCATATCCACACCCCCAGCAGCACGATCACGACCGCCGAGACGGCGATGACGATTTGCGAGCCCAGCTTGCCGCCTTCCAGCGTCTCACCGATGCCCATGTCCATGATCAAGTGGCGTACACCGGCCACCAGGTGGTACAGCAGAGCGGACAACAGACCCCAGATCACGAACTTGGCCAGCGGACTGGTCAGACATTCTTTCACCTGGGCGAAGCCCTCCTCGGAGGTCAACGACTTGTCGAGGCCAAACAGCAGAATGGCGATACCGACAAAGAGGATGACACCGGAGATACGGTGAAGAATGGACATGTAAGCGGTGATCGGAAGCTTGATAGTCCGAAGGTCTAGGTTTACAGGTCGTTGGCTATTCACGGCTTTTTTATCACACTGAGAGCCCCTAACGATCAGGGCAAAGTTGTTGGGAAGTGCACTGGCAAGGTACCCATCACCCAATGAGTGACAACCGCCATGACACGGCCTAAAGCCTGTGGCGGTCGGCCGCAGAGTATAGACAGTTAGCAGACTAATGACAATGCAATGCCCTCCCCCAAAAAGCGCATTGCAGCCTTTAAACAAATGGCGTAAATAGCACCCTTTTTTCGTTGAAAATACCGTTCAAACCCTTCTACTGCCTGGGTTCTCGCAAATTGACTTTCGGATTTATCCCACTATAGTGGTGCGGGCCCTGCGTGGGGGGCTGTCTGATGATTTCAAGCATAACTAGGAGGCCACATATGGCTGACAAAAAAGCGCAGTTGATCATCGAGGGCAATGCCCCCGTCGAACTGCCCGTTCTGACCGGCACTGTTGGTCCCGATGTAATCGATGTGCGGAGCCTGACCGCCACGGGTCGGTTCACCTTTGATCCTGGCTTCATGTCGACCGCCTCTTGCGAGTCGAAAATCACCTATATCGACGGCGATCAAGGCATCCTGCTGCACCGCGGCTACCCCATCGAGCAGCTCGCCGAGCAGTCTGACTACCTGGAAACCTGCTACCTGCTGCTCAACGGCGAACTGCCGAGCAAGGAAGAAAAGGCCAAGTTCGTCAGCACCATCAAGAACCACACCATGGTTCATGAACAGCTGAAAACCTTCTTCAACGGTTTCCGCCGCGATGCCCACCCGATGGCCATCATGGTGGGTATCGTGGGCGCCCTGTCAGCGTTCTACCACGACTCGCTGGACATCAATAACCCGCAGCACCGCGAAGTGTCGGCCATGCGCCTGGTGGCCAAGATGCCGACCATCGCCGCCATGACCTACAAGTACTCCATGGGTCAGCCCATGATGTACCCGCGCAATGACCTGAATTACGCGGAAAACTTCCTGCACATGATGTTCAACACCCCGTGCGAGATCAAACCGATCAGCCCGGTTCTGGCCAAGGCGATGGACAAGATTTTCATCCTCCATGCCGACCATGAGCAGAACGCCTCCACCTCCACCGTACGTTTGGCTGGCTCCTCGGGTGCCAACCCGTTCGCCTGTATCGCAGCCGGTATCGCCGCGCTGTGGGGCCCGGCACACGGTGGCGCCAACGAAGCCGTACTGGCCATGCTCGACGAGATCGGTGACGTTTCGAACATCGACAAGTTCATCGCCAAGGCCAAGGACAAGAACGACCCGTTCAAGCTGATGGGCTTCGGCCACCGCGTGTACAAGAACCGCGACCCGCGCGCCACCGTGATGAAGCAGACCTGCGACGAAGTTCTCGGCGAGCTGGGCATCACCAATGACCCGCAGCTTGAACTGGCCATGCGCCTAGAAGAGATCGCCCTGACCGATCCCTACTTCAAAGAGCGCAACCTGTACCCGAACGTCGACTTCTACTCGGGCATCATCCTCAAAGCCATCGGCATTCCGACCTCGATGTTCACCGTTATCTTCGCCCTGGCACGTACCGTGGGTTGGATCTCGCACTGGAAGGAAATGCTCTCGGGTCCGTACAAGATTGGCCGTCCGCGCCAGCTGTACACCGGTTACAAGCAGCGCGATCTGCCGACCAACCGCGATTGATAGCGCCCCGAGACGAAAAAGGCTGCCCATCTGGCTAATGTCAGTCAGTTAAGCGCCTAGGCACTTGGTTTACGGGCGCTGCAATCGTATAGGAAGGAATTTAACTGTTGCCAGTCGGTTCGACTTGTAGGGTGGGCTTCAGCCCACGCCGGCCGCCGTTGGTGGGCTGAAGTCCACCCTGCAAGAGCAAAAAACCTTATCTGATCGGCATTAGCCCATCTGGCAGCCTTTTTATTGCCTGGCGAGTATCTCGCTCAGCGCCCTTCCACCTTCGCTCGCAAACCCTGCAGCGTCTGCAGCGGCGCATCGACGACGAAACTGTTGGCCAGCCAGGAGGGCACACTGCCGCCCGGTTCAGTGTGCACCTCGTAGGTCACCTCCACCCTGTCCTGGTCCGCGGTTTGAGATGCCACTCGCCGTCGACACGTTACACCCGCACGAAATCCTTATCCTCCGGCAATCACTGCGGCACCGCCTTGAGCAGGCGCTTGACAGCGCCGTCAGCATCAGTGCGCGTGGTCACATGGATCACCGAATCACGCGCCTTCACCGGCCAGGGCGTCTCGAAACGGGTGTACAGCTCGCTCACATTACCCTAGGTCTCGAGCAGTCGCTGCTGCTGGCAGCTGAAGATTCAGGAGCAGGACCCCGCGACATCCTCCTGCGCCGCCTGTATCCCGGCCAGGTCAGCGTTGATCGCCACCACACCGCGATAGGCCTTGTACTTGGATACAGGCACATCAGCCTGGTAAACGCTCACACCGTCTTCTTCGCGCTCCAGCTGCCACTGCCTCTCGGCAACCTGGACAGCGGTCACGCACAACAGCATGGCCAGAACGGAATAACGCATCATCTTCGAGCAACTCCCGGTGGAACTGTTTGCGTTTCGACCCGCACGGGCCGTGAGCGGTTCACATCGTCAGACAGTCGCCTGCTCCAGCCAACCCAACATACGAATGGCGCTCTCGCGATCATCCGCGCACAGCTGCTCTTCCGCCTTGAACCCACCGCACACTGCGGGCCTCTCCGGGCGACCGAAGATGGCGCAGAGAAACTCGGCATTGAGATGGATACAGCGCACGCCAGCGGGCTTGCCGTCAGGCATGCCCGGAATCGGTGAGCTGATGGAAGGCGCGATGCAGCAGGCACCGCAACCGGCACGACACTCCATGAAACGACCTCGACTGGAAGCGAACGGCGGCGATCCTAATGAGCTCCGCGCATGCCGTCGAGGCCTTTGGCGATCAGCGGTTACGCTGCAGGCGAGCCAGCAGGCTGGAGGTATCCCAGCGCCCACCGCCCATGGCCTGAACGTCGGCGTAGAACTGATCGACCAGCGCCGTCACAGGCAGTTGAGCACCGTTGCGACGCGACTCGTCGAGCAGAATCGACAGATCCTTGCGCATCCAGTCGACCGCGAAACCGAAGTCGAACTCGCCGGCCAGCATGGTCTTGTAGCGATTTTCCATCTGCCAGGACTGCGCTGCGCCCTTGCTGATCACATCGACCACCGCATGGCCATCCAGCCCCGCGCACTGAGCGAAGTTGAGCGCCTCTGCCAAACCCTGAACCAGACCGGCGATGCAGATCTGATTGACCATCTTGCTCAACTGGCCGCTGCCGGCCGGACCCATCAGGCGCATCATCCGCGCGTAACTCTGGATGACCGGCTCGGCAAGCGCATAGGTTTCGGCCTCGCCACCGACCATCACGGTCAGCACACCATTGATCGCACCGGCCTGACCACCGGATACCGGCGCATCGAGAAAACCCAGGCCATGCTCGGCCGCAACAGCCGCCAGCTCACGCGCCACATCGGCCGAGGCGGTGGTGTGATCGACCAGAATGGCGCCCGGCGCCATACCGGCGAACGCGCCCTGCTCGCCCAGAATCACGCTGCGCAGGTCGTCATCGTTACCGACGCAACACATCACCAGTTCGGCGCCCGCCACCGCCTCACGCGGGGTCGGCGCAGAGCTGCCGGCATATTCACCCATCCATTGCTCGGCTTTGCCCGGCGAGCGGTTATAGACCGTCACCTGATGCCCTTTGCGTGCCAGATGCCCGGCCATCGGATACCCCATGACGCCCAAACCGAGAAACGTGACCTTTGCCATAGCAACCTCCTGCAGATATAGGCGCCAGAGCCTAACGGGCATGGCGCGAATCATCAAAGCCTTTGCAGCACGCCGCCCCTCATCCGACGCTACGCGCCACCTTCTGCCACAGGAGAAGAACATCAGAAACCGTCGCTGCGCCACGCACGCGTCAACGACGTTTGCCCTGGCCGAAAAGGCCTTCCATACTGCCTGCGATTCGATTCAGAACGGATGCTTGAGCTTGGAGCCTTGGCCCTGATGCCAGGAGCCTTTTCCATGCAGCGAGGCCGAAGCGCAACAGATCGCAGACAGGTTCTAAGGAGCGCCCATGGGGCATTGGCTAGTCATCGACCTGGAGGCCACCACTGATGAGGGCGGCTGGGCGATGGAGGAAATGGAAATCATCGAGATCGGTGCCAGCCTGGTTGGTGTGGACGGCCATGAACGGGATCACTTTCAGCGCATCGTCAAACCACAGCGCCGCCCGTGCTTGACCGACTTCTGCCGCGAACTCACTCATATCACCCAGGCCGAGATCGACAGCGCCGCTACCCTGTCCCAGGTCTGGGCTCAGTTCGAGCGCTGGCTGACGCAGCATGCACCACGCCTGGTCGGCTGGAGCAGTTGGGGTGATTACGATCGCCGCCAGCTGGAGCAGGAATGGCGTCAACATCAGTTGCACAGCCTGCTGGCCCAGGTGCCGCACCTTAACCTCAAACAGGCTTTCGCCAAGGCGCGCCAACTGCAGCGGCCGGTTGGCCTGCACAGTGCATTGCAACTGGCTGGCATGCAGTTTCAAGGGCAACAGCACCGCGCCCTCGAAGATGCGCGTAACACCGCCCGCCTGCTGCCACTGGTATTGCCCCTCAAAGACTGATGACGAAGAAAAGGCGCTTGGGCATACTGGCGGCCCTTTTATGGCCTGCCATGCATGGCGGTCACCCTTCTGGCCGTCGTCACACGACGTTAAACATGGCTTCCAGCAATTTTTTCAACCCCTTCCGAGGAATCGCAGATGTTCAAGGTCAACGAATACTTCGACGGCACCGTCAAATCCATCGGTTTCACAATGGCTGAAGGCCCTGCCACCATCGGCGTAATGGCCCCGGGCGAATACGAATTCGGCACCAGCCAACTGGAAGTCATGCATGTCGTCGCCGGCGCCCTGACCGTCAAACTGCCGGGCAGCGACAGCTGGAACACCTTCGAAGCCGGCAGCAAGTTCACCGTCGAGGCCAACAGCAAGTTCCAGCTCAAGGTGGCCGTAGACACCGCCTATCTCTGCGAATATCGCTAGGGTCTGTTGCCGTTTCGACACGAGCCGCGTTGCTGCGCCAAATTGCGCCACGCGAGGCGCGGGATGCAGGTAATGGTCGTTCCCTTGCCAAATCCCGCAACGACGCATGGCGCAATTTGCCGCGCAACCCGAAGGGACGGGCCAGTTTTTGCGTGGTACGTCGTTACTCGACGGTTCATTTGGGCGACCAAACTTCGCGTCTCACGCCTAGCCCCACGCAAAAACTGGCTCCGTCGCGGCCGTGCGCGAAACGGCAACAGACCCTAACAGCCCGTTGAGAAACTACCTGCGTTTAAAAGCGACCTCGCGTGCGAGCCCAGTCAAAATGCTCATTTACAGCTCGTAAAGTCGAGCGCGACTCCGACCGTTTTTCGGTCGTTTTTGCGGGGCCGCCATCGGTATTGTCTTGCCTGCCTCGCCTACGTTTTTCTCAACGGTCTGGCAGCCACTACGCGCCACGAAGAACCGGCCCCAGCGGCCGGTTTTTTCTTTGATGATCACCACCAGGACATAGCCCATGTCACGCAGTGCACTTCTCGCCCCCATTGCCTTGTTGCTGGTGGCCATGGTCTCGATCCAGAGCGGCGCGTCGCTGGCCAAGAACCTGTTCCCGCTGGTCGGCGCCGAAGGCACCACAGCCCTGCGCCTGGTGCTCGGCGCGATCATTCTGTCGCTGGTGATGCAGCCCTGGCGGGCCAAACTGGATTTGCGCAAGTGCCATGCCCTGCTCGCCTACGGCCTGGCGCTGGGCGGCATGAATCTGATGTTCTACATGTCCCTGCAGAGCATCCCGCTGGGCATCGCCGTGGCGCTGGAATTCACCGGGCCGCTGGCTCTGGCGCTGTTTTCCTCGCGCCGCCTGCTGGACTTCGTCTGGGTGATTCTGGCCATCGCCGGCCTGTGGATGCTGCTGCCAACCGGCGCCACGCAAAGCGCCATAGACCCACTCGGCGCAGCTCTGGCCCTCGGCGCGGGGGTGTGCTGGTCGCTGTACATCATCTTCGGCCAGAAAGCCGGCGCCCAGCATGGCCGCCACACCGTCGCCCTGGGCACCTGGGTCGCCGCCTTGCTGGTCCTGCCCATTGGCATCTGGCATGCCGGCACGGACCTGCTGAGCGCGGACCTGCTACCCATCGCCCTGGGTGTCGCGGTACTGTCTTCGGCCCTGCCCTACAGCCTGGAGATGGTCGCCTTGACGCGCCTGCCCGCACGCACCTTCAGCGTGCTGATGAGCCTAGAGCCGGCAGTCGCGGCAATGTGCGGTCTGGCCTTTCTCGGCGAGAAGCTGCTCTGGGGCCAGTGGCTGGCCGTCGGTGCGATCATTATCGCCTCTGCCGGGGCAGCCGCCACCATCAAACCCAAGAGCTAGTTGCCGAACTGCAACTCGGCCAAACGCGCATAGAGCGGACTACTCTCGATCAGCTCGGCATGACTGCCGATCGCAGCCAAACGGCCCTGTTCGATCACCGCAATGCGATCCGCCTGCTTCACCGTGGCCAGGCGATGAGCGATCACCAAGGTGGTGCGCCCGGCCATTAGTGACGGCAGCGCCTGCTGGATCAGGTGCTCGCTCTCGGCATCCAGGGCGCTGGTGGCCTCATCGAGCAGCAGGATCGGCGCATCGGCGAGCAAGGCACGGGCAATCGCCAGGCGCTGACGCTGGCCACCGGAAAGCCCGAGCCCGGCCTCCCCCAAATGAGTCTGGTAACCCTGCGGTAGGCGCTGAATGAACTCATGGGCATGCGCCGCCCGCGCGGCCGCCTCCACCTCGGCCTGGCTGGCATCCAGGCGACCATAGCGAATGTTGTCCTCCACCGAGCCGAAGAACAGCGCAGGATTCTGCGACACCAGGGCGAAACTGGCACGCAACTCGCGCAACTCGCGCAACTCGCGCAACTCGCGCGGATCGAGCTGATCGATCGGCACGCCATCGATGAGGATGCGCCCGCCCTGCGGATCGAAGAAGCGCAGCAGCAGATCGAACAGCGTCGATTTGCCAGCCCCGGACGGTCCTACCAGTGCCAGCGTCTCGCCTGCCGCTACCTGCAGATCGATGCCATCGATGGCGTAGCTGTCCAAACGCGACGGATAGGCGAATCGCACACGCTGCAGCTCGATGCGCCCCTGTACCGGCTGCGACAGATGCTGCGGCTGCTCCGGCGCCACGATGGCGTTGCTGGCACGTAACAGCTCGCCGATGCGCTCGGCGGCGCCTGCGGCACGCTGCAATTCACCGATCACCTCGCTCAGCGTGCCGAAGGACGAGCCAACGATCAGGCTGTAGAACACGAAAGCCGCCAGCTCACCGCCGGAGATGCGCCCGGCGATCACATCCATGCCGCCGACCCAGAGCATCACCCCGACAGCGCCGAGCACCAGCACGATCACTACGGTGATCAGCCAGGAACGCTGGGCGATGCGCTTGCGCGCCACATCGAAAGCCGCTTCGGCAGACTCGCCAAAGCGGCGCTTGTCCTCATCCTGATGGTTGTAAGCCTGTACCGTCTTGATCTGCCCCAGCACTTCGCCGACATAACTGCCGACATCGGCCACGCGGTCCTGGCTCTGCCGCGACAGCGCACGCACACGGCGGCCGAACAGCAGGATAGGCGCTACCACCAAGGGTAGAGCCAACAGAACGATACCGCTGAGCTTGGGGTTGGTGACCACCAGTAGCACGCTGCCACCGATCAACATGATCAGGTTGCGCAGCGCCATCGACAGCGACGAGCCAATCACCGATTGCAGTAGCGCGGTATCGGCGGTCAGCCGCGACTGGATTTCCGAGCTGCGATTGCTCTCGTAGAAGCCAGGATGCAACTCAATCAGGTGATCGAACACCCGCCGGCGGATATCCGCGACCACCCGCTCGCCGATCCATGACACCAGGTAGAAGCGCGTGTAGGTGCCGAAGGCCAGCGCCAATACCAGCACGAAGAACAGCAGCAGGGACTGCCGCAGCGCGGCCGGCGACTGCGTGGCCAGCCCCTGATCCACCAGCAGCTTGATGCCCTGGCCCATGGACAGGGTGATGGCTGCCGTGAACATCAGCGCCAGCAGCGCGCCCAGTACCCGGCCGCGATACGGGGCGACGAAGCACCAGGCCAGGCGTATGGCACCGCGCTGACGGGAAGAGAGCATCGAAATCATGGCAGGTCTCAGGTCAGCGGCCGAAGGTGTCGCAGCCGCTGGCGGCAGGAAGTTGAATGTCTGAGTCAGCAGTTGGGGGCGGCGGCGCGCAACCTCAAGCGGCTGCGTCCATTGCCGAGGCAGGCGACCGCGACGGCTTATGAGCCCGTCTTCGCCAGCTCTGCTGGCGGACGATAATGGCCGGTAATGCGATAGCTGAAGAGGATGTCCTCCTCCTGCGTACCACGGCCGATGTTGTGCAGAATCAGCGGCACACCCGTTGCCGCCCGATGATCGCTGACGATACCGATATGCGTGAGACCACGGCCCAGATCCCAGGTGACGATATCGCCCGGCCGATACGCCGAAGCCGCCTGGCTAAGCGGCAGCGACCAGCCCTGACGCTTGAACCAGGTCATCAGGTTGGGCACACGGCGGTGGTCAATATTGCTGTCCGGGCGATTCAGCCCCCAGTTCTTCGGATAGACGGAGAAGCTGCCGCGCATGTCGCGGTGCACCGCTTCCTGCAAGTCCAGCCCCTGCTGGCGCAGTGCGCGGATCACCACGTCGGTGCAGACCCCTGTGGCCATCGGCACATCACCACCGGGATAGCTCAACTGGCGGTAGGCCGGGTCATAGCTCAGCGTCACACCGATCTGCTGGCGTGCATCGCGCACCAGCTTTTCAGCTTCGATGGCCTGTGCGGCCAGCGCCAGTGACCAGAGCAACAGCAGAATCAGCCCGCGCATCTCGCTCTCCTATCGCGCCAGAGGGTACAGCAACTCTTCCCTGTAACCGGCCCAGACCCGTATGGCATCGGGAAAGGCGTCGTCCAGCGTCACGTCGCCGCTGTCGACCAGCAGCGGCCGGCCATTCAGTGTCGCCAGCTTGCGCTTGGTCGCCACCACACGCAGGCGCTCCAGGCCGACCGCACGCAGCACACGGGGGCTGATCTGCTGGTTGCCACGCCCGATGACATGACCCTGCCCCCCGATGGCGGTGACCAGCAAGTAGGTCGGATGCGCCTCGACCAGGGCGAACAGCTCGGCCTCGTTGACGTCACGGGCGATCACCTGGCCGTCCTCGATCACATCGACGCCCAGCAAGGTGGTGTCCAGCCCGAGATTCTGCGCCAGGCCATGCAAGGTCGAACCGGGGCCAAATACATAACGCACACCGGGCTCCCATTCAGCCTCCAGCCAGGCAGCCAGATCAGCCAGCACCAGCTCTTCGGACTCCACGCCGCCCTGCTTGACCGCCTGCACGTAACCGCCCTCCTGCGGCACGCACAACTCGCCGTACCAGCGCGCGGTAACGCGCCCCTCACGCAGGGCATTCTCGTCGATGTCACGCACCTCGCCGCTGGCCAGACGAACCAAACCGCCTTCGACCAGGCGCGCCGTCAGCTCACCGGCCGCTCGCGGGCTAATGGCGTACACCCCGGACTGGATCTTCACCCCCGCCGGAATGCCCAGCACCGGCTGCCCGTCCCTGATCACGGCACATACATCACGCGCAGTGCCATCGCCACCGGCAAATAGAATCAGTGCCGCACCGGCGTCCTGCAGGTGTTGCACAGCACGACGGGTGTCGTCGGCCGTGCTGGGCTCGTCGCCCAACTGTCCCAGCAGACGATGCTCAAAGCCCATCTGCGCCAACAAATCGCCGCCCATGGCACCGGGATAGGTGACGAACTCAATGCGCTCACGCAGCGCCAACAGTTGCTCCAGCGCCGTGCGCGTACGCTGCGCAGCCTTCGGTTCAACGCCGAGTGCCAGGGCCTGCTCGGCCACGCCGTCGCTGCCCTTGAGTGCAGCCGGGCCACCCAGCCCGGCCAGAGGGTTGATGATCAGACCTATATGAAAACGCGACATGCCTTCCTCAATTACCGGCAGACTGGCATGCAGCCTGCTTGTACCTGCTCTGCGTTGCCGGCGTGACGGTTTTCCGTACACCTTCACTGTCACCGCACCTTCATCCGGCACCACTAGACTGCGCGCAGAATCGATGAGGAGACAGGCCATGAGCTTGCACAACACTGCCAATCAGCCGCAACACCTGAACAACCACGCCCGCCCAACGCCGATCGGTGGCTTCATCATCGACGCTCAGGGGCGCGAAGTGCCGATCACCGAAGCGATGATCCAGCAGGCCTGCCAGCTTCTGGAACAAAGCCAGCAGAACCGTCCACAGAAACGCTGAAAAAACTCAGCCGGGCTGCCCGCTCGTGGCAGTCCATCGTTCATCCATCATGGCTCGCGCGGCGCGAACTTCAGCGACACCGAGTTGATGCAGTAACGCAAACCGGTCGGACGCGGCCCATCAGGAAAGACGTGGCCCAGGTGCGCATCGCATTTGGCGCATCTGACCTCGATACGCTGCATGCCATGGCTGAAGTCATCCAGCTCACGGATCACCGTCGCACTGAGCGGCTGAAAATAGCTGGGCCAGCCGCAACCGGAATCGTACTTGGCGGCGGAGTCGAACAGCGCCTCGCCACAACAGACACAGTGATAGACGCCCGCCACCTTGCTGTCGTGATATTGCCCGGTAAAAGGCCTTTCGGTGCCGCCCAGGCGGCAGACGTGGAACTGTTCCGGCGACAACACTTCACGCCAGGCATCCAGGGATTTCTCGACTTTATCCACGGACTGCTTCCCTCCTCGTAAAAAAGCCCGACCGACAGCTTTGCCAGGGTCAGGCTGCAACGTATGATTCGTGCCCAGTCTGTCACCCGCCCTGCGGGCTGCCAAGGTTCCGCCAGAGGATACTTTTGCAGCGTGATTCAGCGGGTCATCCACCGAATGGGATTTCTCACATGCAGGTCAGCAAATCGAACAAGCTCGCCAACGTCTGCTACGACATTCGCGGGCCGGTGCTCAAGCACGCCAAGCGTCTGGAGGAGGAAGGCCACCGCATCCTCAAGCTGAACATCGGCAACCCGGCGCCGTTCGGTTTCGAGGCACCGGAAGAAATCCTCCAGGACGTCATCCGCAACCTGCCCACTGCCCAGGGCTACAGCGACTCCAAGGGCCTGTTCAGCGCGCGCAAGGCGGTGATGCAGTATTACCAGCAGAAGCAGGTCGAAGGCGTCGGTATCGAGGACATCTACCTCGGCAACGGGGTGTCCGAGCTGATCGTGATGGCCATGCAGGCGCTGCTCAACAACGGTGACGAGGTGCTGATCCCGGCGCCGGATTACCCGCTGTGGACGGCTGCCGTGGCCCTCTCCGGCGGCAAGCCGGTGCATTACCTGTGCGATGAACAGGCCGGCTGGTTCCCGGATATCGCCGACATGCGTGCCAAGATCACGCCGAACACCAAGGCCCTGGTGCTGATCAACCCGAACAACCCCACCGGCGCGGTGTACTCGCGCGAAGTGCTGCAGGACATCGTCGAGCTGGCGCGCCAGCACAACCTGGTGATCTTCTCCGACGAGATCTACGACAAGATCCTCTACGACGAGGCCGTGCACATCAGCACCGCCTCGCTGGCACCGGACGTGCTCTGCCTGACCTTCAACGGCCTGTCCAAGAGCTACCGCGTGGCCGGTTTCCGCTCCGGCTGGGTGGCCATCTCCGGGCCCAAGCACCGGGCGCAGAGCTATATCGAAGGCCTGGATATCCTGGCCAACATGCGCCTGTGCGCCAACGTGCCGAGCCAGCATGCAATCCAGACCGCGCTCGGCGGCTACCAGAGCATCAACGATCTGGTGCTGCCCAACGGCCGCCTGCTGGAGCAGCGCAACCGCGCCTGGGAACTGCTCAACGACATTCCCGGGGTCAGCTGCGTCAAACCCATGGGCGCGCTGTATGCCTTCCCCAGGATCGACCCCAAGGTCTGCCCGATCCACAACGACGAAAAGTTCGTCCTCGATCTGCTGCTGTCGGAAAAACTGCTGATCGTCCAGGGCACCGCCTTCAACTGGCCGTGGCCGGATCATTTCCGTGTGGTCACCCTGCCCCGCGTCGACGACCTGGAGCAGGCCATCGGTCGTATCGGCAACTTCCTCAAAGGTTACAGCCAGTAAGCCGACATGGACCTGCAGATCGACGATTTCTACAAGGACGCCGCCAGCGGCCTGCTCATGCTCTATCAGGCCTTCCCGCGCAAGATGGCGCTGTACGTGGAAGACCTGATCGGGCGCGAGGAGCCGGACGAATTCGGCCTGCCCAGCAAGCGTCACCAGGCCTGCCTCGGCGCGCTACTGTGGCTGGCCGAGGAAGGCTATCTGCGTTTCGAGTCGACCATCGCTTACGACGCGCTGGATCAGGCGGTGCTGAGCGAGAAAGGTTTTCTGCGCCTGTCACGCGCCATTCCCCACGCTTTGCGCGAGGGTGAAGTGCTGCCGCCAAGCGTGCGCCGCGTACATGCCACATTGGCATTTCAGCTGCGCGAGGCCCTGGCCCAGCAGCACGGCGAGCGCACCGCCCGCCTGACTCGCCTGCTGTTCGAGAGTACGCTACAAGGTCAAGAGACATAGTTTGAAATAGTCGCTGGTTGAAAGCCCCGGGGGGGCGCCCTTATATAGCCGGCATTACTCGTACGTCTTTCCCCGTGAGGAGTCCGTTCACACCATGATGCGCATTATGTTGTTCCTGGCCACCAACCTGGCGGTTCTGGTTATCGCCAGCATCACCCTCAAACTGCTGGGGGTCGACCGTTTCACCGGCCAGAACTATGGCAGCCTACTGATTTTCTGCGCCGTGTTCGGTTTTGCCGGCTCGCTGGTGTCGCTGTTCATCTCCAAGTGGATGGCGAAGATGAGCACCGGCACACAGATCATCACCCAGCCACGCACCCGTCACGAACAGTGGCTGCTGCAGACCGTCGAGGAGCTGTCGCGCCAAGCCGGGGTCAAGATGCCTGAAGTCGGCATCTTCCCGGCCTACGAGGCCAATGCCTTCGCCACCGGCTGGAACAAGAACGACGCACTGGTCGCGGTCAGCCAGGGTCTGCTCGAGCGTTTCTCCCCTGATGAAGTGCGTGCGGTACTGGCTCACGAGATCGGCCACGTTGCCAATGGCGACATGGTCACCCTGGCACTGATCCAGGGTGTGGTGAACACCTTCGTCATGTTCTTCGCGCGCATTTTCGGCAACTTCGTCGACAAGGTGATCCTCAAGAACGAAGACGGCCATGGCATCGGCTACTTCGTCGCGACCATCTTCGCCGAGCTGGTACTGGGCATCCTGGCCAGCATCATCGTCATGTGGTTCTCGCGCAAGCGCGAGTACAAGGCCGACGAAGCCGGTGCTCGCCTGGCCGGTACCGGCGCCATGATCGCCGCGCTGCAGCGTCTGCGCGCCGAACAAGGCGTGCCGGTGCAGATGCCCGACAGCCTCACTGCCTTCGGCATTAATGGCGGCCTGAAGAACGGCCTGGCCGGTCTGCTGATGAGCCACCCGCCGCTGGAAGATCGTATCGAGGCGCTGCGCCGCCGCGGCTGATCCATCCGTCACGGACAAAAAAGGCGACCTTCGGGTCGCCTTTTCATTGGGGCTGCCGCTAGCGGCGCGTCAGATGAAAGACTCTCTCATCCACTGCAGCGAGACCGCTATCGCTGAAACGCGGATTACCGGCCAGCACGTCCTTTTCCTCGACCATGCGCAGCGCCCAACTGGCCGCGAAATGCTGCATCACCTCAGCGTCTTCGACCGAGAATGGCGGGCCATCCATCCGCTGCTGGTCGTACACCAGGGTCACCAGCAGGCCCTGGCAGTTATCCGGCAATATCGCCTGCAGGTGGGCGGCGTAGCGCTCGCGCATTTCCGGCGGCAGGGCGATCAGCGCAGCGCGGTCATAGAAAGCCCGGCACCCGGCAACGTCGTCACGACTCAAGGCGAAAAAGTCGCCGCACAAAATCCGCAGCGCGCCCGCCTGGTAGACCTTGAACGCCCCGTGCTGCGACACCTGTGGCTGCATATCACGCTCAACGAAGAAATCCTGCACCGCGCGCTCGGCCAGCTCCACTCCGATCACGGCATGCCCCTGCTCCGCCAACCAGACCAGGTCGAGACTCTTGCCACACAGCGGCACCAGCACCGCCGCACCTTTCGCCAGCCCGAGCGCGGACCAGTGACGACGCAGGTAGCCGTTGACCTTTTGCTGATGAAAACCGATCTGATCGCGCGCCCAGCGCTCCTGCCAGAATGTCGCGTGCATATCCACTCCCCTCACCTAAACTGGAAATAACAACCCATACGCTAAATGACTCGATGCCAGCACGCCATCTGCTGCCCTGCCTGTTACTGGCTGTCTCGACCTTGGCGCAGGCCAATGACCAAGACAACTCAACCGTGCGCCTCGACACCAGCCTCGAGGATCCTTACCAACTGGTGGTAGACGGCGAACTTAGCGGTAGCTCGGTAACTGTACTCGAATGCATCTTCAATCGATTGCAGCGGCCTTATCAGATCCAGCTCACATCGCTGAGTCGAGCCCGGCAGAATGTCAGTAGACGCATCGCCGATGGTTTCTTCAGCTCGGCACCAGACAGCCAGGTCGATGGCTACGCGCATCTGTCCGCCCCGCTTCTGATGGAGATACTGGTACGCCCAGGATCCGCTGATCCTCAACAAGCCGATTTGGGACCGCGAGCTGCGCATCGGCAGCGTGCTGGGAAGCAACAGCATGTCGTGGCATCGCCGTAGCACAGAAGGTACTGTGCCTGGAGCAATTGATCGAATTGCTGCAACGTGGGCGCATCGATCTTTTCCTGGCCGATGACAATGCCATGCGTAGCGCCCTCTCTGAGCAGCCACCCCAACAGGCTCTGCAGCGACGCTTCGTACGCTACTCACCACTGGGCGTCTATTTCTCTCACGATTTCCTGCAGCACCACCCTGGTTTCCTCAGCGCCTTCAATCGTCAGGTCGAACACTGTGCCCCCCGAAGGTAGCGCGCTGACTGAAGCCGAAGCCCATTATCTGCGCCAGTTGACCGCCCAGCATCTGAAGCGCTGGGCCTAGGGTCTGTTGCCGTTTCGACGCGAGCCGCGCGCGAAACGGCAACAGACCCTAGCATGACGAACTGTTGAACGCCCTTCGCCAGGTAGCCACGCGCAATACGAGCATGGAGCGCATTAACGAACTGGACCGGCAATGGCTGCGTGAGCTCCTGCTTGAGGAAAAGCCACTGATCCGTCGCCTGCAGCAGACGCCACCATCACGCCTGATGACCAACATAGCGCGTCAACATCACCTCCTGCTCAATAAGATCTTCCGCACTCAGCGACCACTCCGGCCAATTAGTCGCCATCAGCGATGGTCACCAGCGATTATTGGCAAGCTGACGAAGATGACTTTCGACAAGCCATGCGCCTGGCCAGATCCATATCGGCGATATCGAGTACGATGGTTCGACCCAGAGCTTTCAGAGCAAGGTTTCTGCGCCTATTCACGACCCACGGGATGGGCAGTTTCTCGGCGTGCTCAGCCTGGGCATCAATATCGAGACCGCGTTTGGCGCCAACCTGCGCTAAACATCTAACCAGTCGATTGATACCGCGGAAAAACATCATTATTAATCGATGAAGACCTCGGAGAAAATGTGAGCACATTTCTGGAGGTCGTCATGCTGCCCAGCCTGTTCATTTCCCATGGTTCCCCCATGTTGGCCCTGGAGCCCGGTGCCAGCGGCCCGGCGCTGGCCAAACTGGCCGCCGATATACCCAGACCCAACGCCATAGTGGTGGTGTCGGCGCACTGGGAAAGCCAGCGCCTGCTGCTGACGGCGGGCGAACACCCGCAGACCTGGCACGACTTCGGCGGCTTTCCAGCCGAGCTGTATGCGGTGCAGTATCCGGCCCCCGGCGCACCGAAGCTGGCCGAGCAGATCGCCCAGCAACTGAACGACGTGGGTCTGTCCGCACAGCTCGATGCGCAACGCCCCTTCGACCATGGTGCTTGGGTGCCACTGTCGCTGATGTATCCGCAAGCCGACATCCCTGTTCTGCAGCTATCGCTACCCAGCCGCCTCGGCCCCGAGTTGCAGACCCGCGTGGGCCGTGCTCTGGCCAGCCTGCGTGCACAAGGCATCCTGCTAATTGGCTCCGGCAGCATCACCCATAACCTGGGCGAGCTGAACTGGCGTGCCGGCCCGGACGTCATCACACCCTGGGCCAAGGCGTTTCGCGACTGGGTGGTGGAAAAGCTCGAAGCGAACGACGAAGAGGCCTTGCACCATTACCGACTGCTGGCGCCGAATGCCGTACGCAATCACCCTACCGAAGAACATCTGCTACCGCTGTTCTTCGCACGTGGTGCTGGCGGTACCTTCACGATTGAGCACAGCGGTTTCACCTACGGCGCCCTGGGGATGGATATCTATCGCTTCGGTTAGCCACTTTTTTCACGCTATCCCAGGCGATCTGCGCCAGTAGCTCGCGGCACTCGCCCAGCTCGTTCTGGGTGCGGCCAGCCAGCCAGTTGCGCGCCAGGTCATGCGTCGGGCCGATCACCACCGAGGCGAAACAGTCATCAGGCAGCGCCTTGAACAGTCCCTGCCGACGGTACTCGGCGAGCGCCGTGAGAATCTGTGCGAAATGCTGGCGATTGGCTTCGCGCAGTGCATCGCCCCGCCGATGGTCGAGCTGCGCCCCGGCTATGCCGAGGTCCGCTTCGCCAAACATCGTGAAGTGCTGAATCATATCGGTAGGGTGCATGCCATCGCCCTGTGCAATGCTGCCGAACTTGCCGCCGGCAGCATGACCGACGCCTCCATTCCTAACGGTTGCCGCTGGATTCCCAAAGGGATGACGGTGGAATACCTGGCCAAGGCCGACGGAGACATCCGCACGGTTGCCGCTGGCAGCGCGGTGGATTGGGATCAGACCGGCGACATCAAGGTGCCGGTGATGGCCTACGTCGGTGACAAGCCGGTGTTCCGCGCCGAAATCACCATGTGCGTCAGCCAGGCCTGAAATGCAGAGGCCCGTCATCGACGGGCCTCTGTTCCACTCAATCGAGTCGCACCAGCACGCGACCGACCATGCCGCCAGCCAGTATCCGTTCGATGGCCGCCGGCAGCTCTTCCAGACCGACTTCCTGGCACAGCGCCGAGAGATCGAGCTTCCACTGCAACGACAGCTTGTCCCACATCGACGCCTTGACCACCAGCGGCAGTTCCACCGAATCCACGCCAAGCAGGTTGACCCCGCGCAGGATGAACGGCAGTACGCTGCCCTGGAAGCCGACGCCAGCAGTCAGCCCGCAACAGGCCACGCTGCCGCTGTGGCGCAGCGACTTGACCACATTGAACAGGATGTCGCCACCCACTGTGTCTACCGCTCCCGCCCAGCATTCCTTGAGCATCGGCCGCTCACTACCTTGCTGCAGCTCTTCGCGGCTGACGATCTCGTCAGCACCGAGACCACGCAGGAAATCGCCCTGTTCGGCCTTGCCGGTCGCGGCGGCTACGCGATAACCGAGCTGCTTGAGGAGCACCACGGCGATGCTGCCAACGCCGCCCGTGGCACCGGTGACCAGCATGGTGCCGGACTCCGGAGTAACGCCGGCCTGCTCCAGCTTGTCCACGCATAGCGCGGCGGTCAGGCCGGCGGTGCCGAGAATCATCGCCTCGCGCAGCGGCAAGCCTTGTGGGCGCTTGATCGCCCAGGCCGCCGGTACGCGGATGTACTGGCCGAAACCACCGGCAGTGTTCATGCCCAGGTCGTAGCCAGTGACGATCACCTCGTCGCCCACGGCGAACTCGGCCACGGCGGACGCCTCCACCACGCCAGCGGCGTCGATGCCCGGCGTATGCGGATACTGCTTGGTAACCCCGCGATTGCCGCTGGCCGACAGCGCATCCTTGTAGTTGAGCGAGGAATAGCGCACGCGGATCAGCAGATCGCCTGCGGGCAGATCCTCGATCTGCCGGGCTACTACCTGGCGCCGAAAACTGCCATCGGCACCCTCGCTGACCAGTAAAGCCTTGAATTCAGTCATCACCTTCTCCTCTTGTCGTTGTTCGGTGGCGTGCTCTTACCAGAAACGTTGCTGATTGAGTCTGCTCAGCCAGGTCAGGACGAAGCGATCTGCCGCCATGCTGGCCGCCAGCCCGACACGCTCCTGCAAACTCTTTTTATGAACGAAATGCAGATAGAACAGCTCAGCCTCGGCGGCGCGCTCGGCCAGGTACTGGTCGCTGGTCTTCAGTTCATCCACCAGCAGGCGCTCTTGCGCCGCAATGCCCAGCCAGACCTCACCGGTGGCGATGGCATCGATGTCCAGCTGAGGGCGGTAACGGGCAACGAAGCCTTTGAACAGTTCGTGGGTGGTCTCCAGGTCTTCCTGGAATTTCTCCCGGCCCTTTTCGGTGTTCTCACCGAATACGGTCAGCGTGCGCTTGTATTCGCCGGCCGTCAGCACCTCGAAATCGATTTCGTGCTTCTTCAGCAGACGATGCACGTTAGGCAACTGCGCCACCACGCCAATGGAGCCGAGGATGGCAAAAGGCGCACTGAGAATCTTCTGGCCGATGCAGGCCATCATGTAGCCGCCGCTGGCGGCCACCTTGTCCACGCACACGGTCAGCGGAATGCCGGCATCGCGGATGCGTACCAGTTGAGAGGACGCGAGACCGTAGCTGTGCACCATGCCACCACCACTTTCCAGGCGCAGCACCACTTCATCCTCGGCCTTGGCCATCGACAGCAGCGCGGTCACTTCATGGCGCAGGTTGTCGGTCGCAGAGGCCTTGATATCACCATCGAAATCCAGCACGAACACGCGCGGTTTGCTCGGCGGTGTTTTCTTCTCCTGCTTGGCGGCCTTGGCCTGCGCCTTGCGCGTGGCCTTGAGCTGATCCTTGGACAACACACTGTGCTCCAGGCGCTCACGCAGATCCTTGTAGAAATCATTGAGCTTCTGCACCTGCAGTTGCCCCCCGGCGCGCCGCCCCTTGCCGCGTGTGGCAGCAACAGCCACCAGTACCACGACGATGGCGACCACCAGGGTCAGGGTTTTCGCCAGAAAGCTGGCGTACTCGCTAAGAAACTCCACGGATCCCCCTTGGACAATGCAGCGGCGCCTGGGCGCACAAAGCCCCAAGCATACCGGCGCAGCGCCTCGCCGGCCAAGCGCGGCAGCACTGCACAATGGACATACAAGCAATTCAAACAAGCGTATGTTTTTTCGTTGACAGCCCCCGAGCTTCCTCATACCCTCGCCAAACATTCAACGTGCCGGGACCAATACGGACGTGGGCAGCATCTATCTGATTCGACATGGCCAGGCCTCATTCGGTGCAGACGACTACGATGTCCTGTCTCCCGTCGGCGTGCGCCAGGCCGAAGTGCTGGGCAAGCACTTGGAGCAACTCGGCATCAGTCTCGATCGTTGCGTCAGTGGCAGCCTGCGCCGCCAGCAACACACTGCCAACGCCGCCCTGCAGCACATGAGCAGGGCGCCAGCGCTGGATATCGACGAAGCCTTCAACGAATTCGACGCCGATGCGGTGATTCGCACGCTGCTGCCGGATCTGCTGCCGGAAGAAGAACCCGAAGCCCTGCATATCCTGCGCAACGGTGCGCAGAGCCGCGCCGAGTTCCAGCGTCTGTTCGCCAAGCTGATCGGCCGCTGGATTTCCGGGGAGCATGACAAGCCCGGCCTGCAAAGCTGGCAGGCCTATGTCGAACAGGTCGAAGGCGGTCTGCGGCGCATCCTCGAACAAGCCACCAGCAAACAGAATATCGCCGTGTTCACCTCCGGTGGCACCATCACCGCCCTGCTCCGCCTGCTTACCGGTGTACCGGCGGCAAAGGCCTTCGAACTGAATTGGCAAATCGTCAATACCTCGCTCAGCCAGCTGAAATTCCGCGGCAGCGAGGTGAGTCTGGCTTCCTTCAACAGCCATGTGCATTTACAGCTGCTGAAGGCGCCGGAGCTTATCACCTACCGATGAGCTCCAGCCCACTGCGGCCGTGAGGCTGCGCGAAAAAACCGAAAAAGGATAAGACCATGAGTGTTGCTGACATCGCCCAAACCATGCAGTCCAAGTTCAACGCCAGCGCCGCTGCAGGCCTGGATCTGGTATTCCAATTCAACATCGAAGATGGCGAGAACTACGCGCTGATCGTCAAAGACGGCACCTGCGCCCTCGAGCAAGGCGACAACCCGAACGCCAACGTGACCCTGATCATGGACAGCGAAACCCTCAAGGGCATCGTCAGCGGCGAAACCGACGGCATGCAGGCTTTCATGGCTGGCAAGCTGCGCGCCGAAGGCGACATGATGCTGGCGATGAAGCTGGGCGAACTGTTCCCGGTCTGATCGGCGAGCTGAGCGCAAAGCACGAAAACCGGAGTCCTGGCACTCCGGTTTTTTTTGCCCGTGATTTGCGGCCAAGGCGACAAACCGAAATGACTGATCAGGCAGTTTGATCGAGGTGCAACACGCCCGCCTATAACGGCGCGTATTGCTTGTGGCAGCCTGAGTGCAGCATTAGATTAGCCAATTATCTAGGGCACCCATCATAAGCAGAAGGGATAAGCATGGCGCTCACCGACCAATCCACCCGCATCCGTACCGGCGAAGAACTCGACGCCGGCGTCATCGACGCTTATCTGAAAGCCAATATTCCGGGCCTGAGCGGCGCAGCCAAGATCAGCCAGTTCCCCGGCGGCGCTTCGAACCTGACCTACCTGATCGAGTACCCGCAGCAGGAGTTCGTCCTGCGCCGCCCGCCGTTCGGCCACAAAGCCAAGTCGGCGCATGACATGGGCCGCGAGTACCGCATCCTCAACCAGCTCAATGCCGGCTTCCCCTACTGCCCGAAAGCCTACGTGCATTGCACCGACGAGTCGGTGATCGGCGCCGAGTTCTATGTGATGGAGCGGGTCAAGGGCATCATCCTGCGCTCGGAAATGCCGGCCGAGCTGAATTTCAGCGCCGAGCAGACCAAAGCGCTGTGCAAGAGCTTCATCGACAAGCTGGTGGAGTTGCACAATGTCGATTACAACGCCTGCGGCCTGGGCGACCTGGGCAAGCCCGAGGGTTATGTCGAACGCCAGATCAAGGGCTGGAGCGACCGCTACGAGAAGGCCCTGACCCCGGACGCGCCGACCTGGGAACCGGTCAAGGCCTGGCTCAATGACAAGATGCCGGCCGATCACCACAAGCCGGGCATCGTGCATAACGACTACCGCTTCGACAACGTGATCCTCGACCCGAACAACCCGATGCAGATCATCGGCGTGCTCGACTGGGAGATGACCACCATCGGCGACCCACTGATGGATCTGGGCAACACCCTGGCCTACTGGATCGAAGCCAGCGACCCTGCGCCGGTGCAACTGATGCGTCGCCAGCCGAGCAACGCGCCGGGCATGCTCACGCGCCAGCAGTTCGTCGACTATTACGCCGAAAAAGCCGGCATCGCGATCAACAGTTTCGACTTCTACTACACCTACGGCCTGTTCCGCCTGGCCGGCATCGTGCAGCAGATCTACTACCGCTTCTATCACGGCCAGACCCAGGACAAGCGCTTCGCCCAGTTCATTCAGATGAACAAGCTGCTGGAGCAGATGTGCTTGCAGGTCATCGGCAAATCCACTCTCTAACCCTGGGGTAATCACAATGTCCAAGACCCAACTGTTCGACCTCGACGGCAAGATCGCCTTCGTCTCCGGCGCCAGCCGCGGTATCGGCGAGGCCATCGCCAAGCTGCTGGCCCAGCAAGGCGCGCACGTGATCGTATCCAGCCGCAAGATCGAAGGCTGCCAGGCCGTGGCCGATGCCATCACCGCCGAGGGCGGCAAGGCCACCGCCATCGCCTGCCATATCGGCGAGATGGAGCAGATCACCAATGTCTTCGCGCAGATCAAGGAACAGTTCGGTCGCCTCGACATCCTGGTCAACAACGCCGCGACCAACCCGCAGTTCTGCAACGTGCTGGATACCGACCTGGGCGCCTTCCAGAAGACGGTCGACGTCAATATCCGCGGCTACTATTTCATGTCCATCGAAGGCGGCAAATTGATGAAGGCAGGCGGTGGTGGCTCGATCATCAACGTCGCCTCGATCAACGGCGTATCCCCCGGCGAATTCCAGGGCATCTACTCGGTGACCAAGGCCGCCGTGATCAGCATGACCAAGGTGTTCGCCAAGGAGTGCGCGCAGTTCGGCATTCGCTGCAACGCCCTGCTGCCAGGCCTGACCGACACCAAGTTCGCCTCGGCACTGACCAAGAACGACGCCATCCTCAAGCATGCCCTGCAGCGCATCCCGCTCAAACGCGTGGCCGACCCGAGCGAGATGGCCGGCGCAGTGCTGTACCTGGCCAGTGAAGCATCCAGCTACACCACCGGCGTGGCGCTGAACGTGGACGGCGGCTTCCTCTCCTGAGGCCAGATAGCACGCAGCAAAAAGGCACCCGAAAATTAATGCCAGTCAGTTAAGGGTACCAAAGTGGCCTTTCGTAGGAGCCCCGCCCCGGGGCGAAGTTTCTCAATTGCGCGCGGCCTGCTTCGCGGCGGGGCGCCGCTCCTACAAATTCGCTGCGTCGATTTGTAGGGTGGACCGGGCGGTGCTCCACTTTAGCCCACCAATG
>NZ_NIUB01000047.1 GCF_002197815.1 Pseudomonas oleovorans subsp. oleovorans | reverse complement strand
GGTCTGGGCGCTTAGCTACCGCAGGCGACACATCAACGGAACCAAGCTCGCTGATGCTGTTTGTCAGTAGGCAGGAACCGCCGTATACGGAACCGTACGTACGGTGGTGTGGGAGGACGGCGGGGGTGACCCCGCCTCCTACCCGATTCTGCCGCAGGCTTTTTACTTCTGCAGCCACTGGCCGTTCAGCTGGATGTACTGGCCCTTGGGCGTGCGCTCGATGGCCTTCTTGCCGGCAATGGCTTCCACGTCGCTCAGGCTGATGCCATTGTCCTTGGCCACCTTCTGGTATTCGGCGCGGCGCGCCTGGTTGATCAGGCGGGCAATTTCGTCGGCCTGGCCGCCAGGCTTGACCACGCCCAGGTAGCCGTTGGGTTGCTCGCCGAGCTGGCCGCTGGCCTTGGCGTCGCCCAGGGCACTCATGGCCTGGTTGAGGTTCAGTGCGTATGCCGGCAGGCTCAGGCTCAATGCCAGCAGCAGGGTCGAAATGTATCGAATCATCGTCTCTCTCCGTAGAACTTGTGCGGCAGGCTTAAAACAGACCACTGTCTTCGTTGAATACACTGTCCAGCGCCTTGTCCACCTTGATGTAGATTTCGTGCTCGACCTTGACGTTCAGGTTGATGTTGATCGGCTCGTTCGGCATCGCCAGTTGTACCGTCGGGGTACAGGCCTGGCACAGCAGCACCAGGCTCAGGACTGCGAGGAGGCGGTACTTGCGCATGGCGCTACTCCTTTGGCTCTTGGGGGACACGCTGGCGCATCCATTGCTGAATCCGTTGCTGGATGATGCCACTGACCTTGTCGGTCAGCTGCAGGCTGGCCAGCAAGGCCGGGATGTCTTCTTCCAGATTGATGTTGAAATGGATGGGCCTGCCTTTCTCTATGGCCGGGTTCTGTCCATGCAGGCGCATGCCCAGCCGCAGTGTGCCGGACTGATCATAGTCGACGCTACTGCTGAGCAGATCGTAGTGGAAGTCTTCCAGCGCGTCGGTGACCAGCTTCATGCCCGGGTTGGCCTGACCCATGGCGCGGATGCGCGGTGAATGAAAACGCAGCTGCCCACCCGGGGGCCTGGCTTCGATCAGGCCCTGTTCGATACTGATGGCACCAGCCAGGCGCAGCGGCAGGGTGCCGTCGATCAGCCCGCTACCGGCCAACCCTTCGGCTGGGTAGACGCGAAACAGCTCTTGCAGATCCAGGTCACTGAGCCGCAGGGGCAGCAGATGGCTGGGTTGTTCCAGTGCCCAGGTCGCCGGTGCCAGGCTCAGGCTACCGCCGAGAATGCCCAGTTCGGCGCGCTGGTGGGTCAGGCTGCCTGCCAGTGGTCGTTGCAGGCTGGCCTGGTAGCTGGCCTGCAGCCGCAGGGGGCCGAGCTCGATGCCGGGATCGAGCTGCTTGGCACTCAACTGAGGCAGGTCGAGGCGAAGTCGGTCGCCGTTCAGCTGCAGCCGCAGTTCGGCATCGAGACCGCTCAGGGTGGTGCGGTCATAGATGCCGGCCAGGCCCTTGCCGGTCAGGCTGGCCTTGAGTTGCAGGGGCTTGCCGCTGGGCAGGTTGAGGCTGGCGTTGCCCTGAATACGGCCGTTTTCCAAGGTCATTAGCGGCGGCCAGTCGGCCAGGGTTTGTGCCAGTGGGTTGCCGGCGCGCAGGAACAGCTCGTCCAGGGTGGCATTCAGGTTCAGCGCATTGGCTGTGTTGTCCAGACGCAGAGCCATGCTCAGGCCTGAATCGGCCAGTAGTGCGCCGTCGAGGGCCTGGCTGCCATTGTCGGCGTTGATGCGTCCCTGCCATTGCCAGCCCTGGGCCTGCAATTGTGGATGGTGCAGACGTTGGATGCGCAGGCCCAACGGGCCGGACAGGGTCGGTGTGCTTGGGGGACCGCTCAGGGTGATGCCGGCCAGCGTCGCCTGAGCTTGCTGCAGGTCAAGCTCGGCGCCGCGCAGGCGCTGGACGTCGAGGCGCGAGCTGTCGGCCAGGCTGAGCTGCACCTGCTGCTGCGTGACGTTGCCTTTGAGGCCAAGGCTCAGATGCAGGTCATCGAGACGGCTGTCAGCCAGGTCCATGCGTTTGCTGCGCGCTTCGAGCTGCAGGTGTCGAACGTCGAGTGCCCAGTCGGAGGATTGGTGCAGGGCAAGCTCGGCATCTGCCTGCAGTTCCAGCGGGCCGTGGCCGCTGACGTTCAACAGCAGGGCCAGCGCCTCATTGGCAGCGCCATCCAGAGGCGCGAGGTGCAGTTGCAATTGCTGTGGCCGCAGGCCGCTCGGCAGCGACGCCAGCCAAGGCGCGTTCTGCGTGGCGAGCTGCAGTTGGGCGTTCAAACGCCGGGCCTGCCATCTGCCCAGGGTATTGCTGAGATCGAGCGCCAGCTCACCGCTGACCAGGCCGACGCCGGGAAGCGGCCAAGGCTGCGGTAGCTGCGCATCGACCCGCAGCCACCCGGAGGTGGCCAGCAGTTCGCTGAACGTAGGGGGGATCTGCGGTACCTGCAACTGCCACTGGGCGTTCATCCCGGCCTGTCGGGGCGTGGCTGGCAGAGCGTCAGCCTCGAGTAGCGTCCATTCGCTCAGCCATTCGGCGAGCCAGGCCATATCCTGCAGCGCGGTAACCTCAAGCTCGCCGCTCCATTGCAGGGCATCGGCCTGAGCCTGCAAGTTGCTATGCAGGGCGATCTGCGGTTGATCATCGAGATGCAGGTTCAACTGCAGCTGTCGCGGGCTGTTCAGCTCACTGCCCAGCCCCTGCAGTTGTGCTTGCAACTTCGCCTTGTGGGCTGCGCGCAACAGCAGCGTATGCAACTGCAGGGTATCGTCCAGCAGTCGTAGGTCGACGTCGCCCTGCAGTGTGCAGCGGCCGCTGGCGCAGGGCAGTTGCGCTTGGGCGTTGCGCAGTTCGATGTGCCGTGGAAGCCATGGCAGGGCATTGCTCAGGGTTTCCAGGAGTCCGGTCAGATCGCTGTCGCTCGGGCTTTCGGATTCTCCCTGCGCGGGCTGCCACGACAGGCGCAGGTCCTGCGCAACCAGGCGGTAGCGAGGCACCTCACTGGCCAGCCAGTAGAGTTGCAACTGGCCGCTTTGCACCAGCAGCTCGCCGTCACTACGTTGTACCAGGCTTGCATCCTGGAACTGCAAGCCTCGCCAGGAAAGGCTAAGCCGCTGCCAGTCCAGCACGATGCGCTGCTCCTCGAACAGTTGCTGCACGCGGTAGCCGACATAGCAGGCCAGTAGCGACAGCAGCGCCAGTATCGCTACACAGGTGCTCAGCCAGAAACGCCGGCGACTCATGAGTGTTCCTTGCTCGGTGCGGTCCACTGGACGGTACCCCATGCTCGAGTGGGTGCCAAGCGGCTTTCCGTGCTATTGTGTATTTACAGCTTTCAATATTTATTTTGTCGTAAACGAGCGAAGGAGGATGTGATGAGTGCTGTGACTCGCTCTCAGCCCGATGCCGATGCGGTACTGGCTAAAGCCCTGCTCAATACCCGTGAGCAACTGGGGCTGACGCAGCAGGAGCTGGCCGACATCGTTGGCGTCCATCGCAGTGCCATCAGCCGCTGGAGTGAGCAGGGTGGTTTGCGTCCGCAGAGCAAGACCGGCGAGCTGGCGCTGTTGCTGATACGCGCCTATCGCGCGCTGTTTGCCCTGTTTGGCGGCAATCAGCAGGACATGCGCCATTTTCTGCGCACCGAAAATCGCCATCTGGCAGGTATTCCGCTGCAGCAGATGAGTCAGGTGCAGGGGCTGGTGCGTGTTGTCGAGTATCTGGACGCCATTCGCGGCAAGGTCTGAGAGCCTGCTCAAAGCCTGCTGCGCGTCGGCCCTGCTGGGTTAAAAGCAGGCTCTAGCAGGCTCCACGCTTAGGAGTGATCGCCATGGATATCTGGCAACTATGCGACGGCGAGCGACAGGTGCGACCGCTGCGCGGCAAGCTGTTGCGCATGGTGGAGAGCCAGGCCCAGGTTGCGACCCTGCAACTGGTGGATAACCTGGCCGAGCAGACCCTGCTCGAGGAACTGCTCGAGAGCAGCAAGCCGCCGCTGCCTGAAGCCGCCGAGCCGTTGCACTACCTGCTGAAGACGCCGTTTCGTTATCCGCCGCTGCGTTGGGGCTCGCGCTTCGGCCGCGTGCACGAACCCAGCCTGTTCTACGCCGCTCAGCGTCTGCAAACGGCGATGGCCGAGGCCGCCTACTACCGTTTCGTATTGTGGAATGGCATGGTCGTGCCGCCGCCCAGTGGCCGCATCCTCTCCGAGCATTCGACCTTCGAGGCGCGTTACCGCGTCGAGCACGGTATCCAGTTGCAACAGTCGCCTTTCGCTCAACATGACGCACTGTTGGCTCACCCCAGTGATTACAGCGTGCCTCAGCGTCTCGGTACGTCGATGCGCGCGGCGGGCATTCAGGCTTTCGAGTACCGCTCGGCACGCTGTCCTGACGGTGGCAGCAATGTGGCGCTCTACGTGCCGGCTGCGTTCGTGGAGAAGCGTCCGCGTAATCTGACGGCCTGGTTGTGTGAAACCACGAGCGAGTACGTGGCGTTCAAGCATGCGCAAACGCCGGATCAACCACGGCTGTTTCACTGGGAGCAGTTTCTGGTGCAGGGGCAATTGCCGCACCCCGCGTAACGCCTGCGCTGGCGCGTCAGATGCCCCGAAACAGAGCGCTGCGCGGATCTGTCGCAGGGAGTTGTGCACAATGCTGAAGCAGGCTGTCACATCACTGTCAGAAACGCCGCTAACCGCTTGATTTTCCGTGGTTGATTTTTAAGTCAATGAAAAATATGCACTTTTTCCATTGGTGAAAAAATCGACAGTTTGACTGCGAGCCCCATGGCATCAGGCCTGTGAGTTCTTTCGCCCAAGTTGTGCACGGAGTTATCCACAGCTTCTGTGGATTGTGAGGAAACTCTTTCTGGCAGCCGCAATCGATCTGGCAGGCAAGACTTTACCTTCGAGAAAAAAGGAGTAGAGTGGCGCGCCCCGGCAGTCACCCCCCTTTATTTATGCCTCGCGCCTTGCCTTCTTCATCCCCTGCAACTCGTTCCGGTTCTTCTCGTCTGCCCATGCGCGTTGCGCTGTGGCTGCTCGACAGTCCGCGTCTGGGACAAACACCGAGCGTCAAACGCATCGCCGGCAACCTGCTCAAGCAGCCTGCCCGCAAAGGCTGTGTGCAGGCACAAAGTCGGTTGGGCCAATTGCTCTGTCGCGACTGCGGTAATACCCGTGATCGCCGTATCGGTTATGAACTGCTACGCCAGGCTGCCCGCGCAGGCGATCGCAGTGCTCAGCTGGAGCTGGAGCGTCTGTCGCGCTGATTGCGTGCTGACCCCGTGTAAATCGCCGGCGGGTATACTGCACGGCGGTCAAACATGGAGCGTCTATGCCAATCGATCCCTTCTCTCTCGCCATCGGCACCGTCGTTGCGCTGGTTCCGTTATTGGCCGGCCTTTGGTCCTTGCAGCGCCGGCTGGCTCGCGCGCAAGGCGAGCAGGCGCTGTTGCAGGAACGCCTGGAGCATGCGCAACTGAGCCAGGCCGGTTTGCTGGCGCAACTCGATGATTGTCGCGCCGAGTTGGCCGAGGTCAGCGAGATCAAGGTGGAGCAGCAAACCGAGTTGGCCGGTTTGCGCCGTGAGAACGAGCTGCTGCAGCAGGAGCGGCAGATTGCCCGCGAGGCCGCGCAGTCATGGAATCAGCAGCGCGAACGTAACGAAGCTGAACTGCGTCGGCTCACCGCCGAGTGTGCGGCGCTGGCTGCCGAGTTGCAGGAAAATCGCGATAACCAGCAACAGCGCCTCGATGATCTGCAGGGCGCGCGCAACGAGCTGCGCGCCCAGTTCTCCGAACTGGCGACGAAGATCTTCGATGAGCGCGAGCAGCGCTTCGCCGAGACCAGCCAGCAGCGTCTCGGCCAGTTGCTCGACCCACTTAAGGAGCGGATCCAGGCATTCGAGAAGCGCGTCGACGAAAGTTATCAGCAAGAAGCGCGTGAGCGTTTTTCCCTGAGCAAGGAGTTGGAGCGTCTGCAGCAGCTCAACCAACGCCTGGGCGACGAGGCGACCAATCTGACCCGCGCGCTCAAGGGCCAGAAGACTCAGGGCAACTGGGGCGAGTTGGTGCTGGAGCGAGTGCTGGAGCATGCCGGCCTGGAGAAGGGGCGCGAGTATCACACTCAGGTCAGCCTCAAGGGCGCTGGTGGCGAGCGCTTTCAGCCTGACGTTCTCATCCGCCTGCCGGGCGACAGGCAGGTGATTGTCGATGCCAAGGTCAGCCTCAGCGCCTACCAGCAGTATGTCGCGGCTGCGGACGAGCCGGTCCGCCAGCAGGCCCTCAAGCAACACCTGATCTCTCTGCGCAGTCACCTCAAGGGCCTCTCCGGCAAGGATTACCAGCGCCTCGAAGGTCTGCACAGCCTGGATTTCGTCCTGCTCTTCGTGCCCATCGAGGCGGCCTTCGCAGCGGCGTTGCAGGCTGAGCCGGACCTGTTCCGGGAGGCCTTCGAGCAGCAGGTGGTGATCGTCAGCCCGACTACCTTGCTGGCTACCCTGCGGGTGATCGACAGCCTCTGGCGTCAGGAGCGGCAGGGCCAGAATGCGCGCGAGATCGCCGAGCGTGCCGGCCAGCTGTACGACAAGTTCGTTGCCTTTGTCGCCGATCTGGACGAGATGGGCAGCCGTCTGCAGCAATTGGACAAGGCTTACGCCAGTGCCCGTAACAAGCTGGTGGACGGTCGCGGCAACCTCATTGGCCGTGTGGAAAACCTCAAGCTGCTGGGCGCGCGCGCAAGCAAGAGTCTGCCAGGCGAGTTGCTCGAGCGCTCTGCCGATCTGCCGGCGCTGGACGAACTGGGCGAGTGAGCGACGTCTACCCGCTAGCGCAGGGGCGCTTGCTCGGGTTGTGTGCGAGGACGGGCCTGCTCCAGTCTGCTGACGTAGCCGCGCAGCCAGCCGGCCAGGGCGGTCGGTTCGGCCAGCAGTTGCCAGTGCCCGGCGCAGACTTCGCGGCGGCTCAGCAGCGGCGCCCAGCGCTGCAGGTCGGCGAACAGTTGCGGGCGTACGAAGCGGTCGCTCAGCGGCACGATCAGTTGCACTGGCACGTGGGTGCTGCGTGAGCGCGGCCTGAGCAGGCTGCGTATGAAATTGGCACGATACAGCTGCACACCACGCATGCCATCACTGCGCTGCGTAGGGCTCGCTGGCAGATTGCCTACACCTTCGAGGCGGCGCAGCAGCCAGGGCCAGGTGCGATCCAGGCCCAGACGCCAGCACAACTCCGGCAACAGTGGGGTGTGGAAGAGGGCGATGTACCAGGAGCTGAGCAGTTGTCCGAGCGCCTGCCACAGCGCTTTGGGGCGGCGCAGGGTGAGGCGCTCGCGCAGCCAGTGGCCGACGTGGTCGAGACAAGGGCCGGAGATGCTGGTGTAGGAGGCCAGCAGCGGCTGGGTGCGCGGCTCGGTTACTGCCTCCCAGCTCTGGATTGAGCCCCAGTCGTGGGCGACCAGGTGCACCGGGCGATCCGGGCTGGTGGCATGCACCACCGCTTCCAGATCGCGCGCCAGCTGTTCCAGGCGGTAGTCGCGCAGGTGCTGCGGCACCTGCGAGGCGCCGCAGCCGCGCACGTCGTAGGCGACGATGCGATAGTCGGCCGCCAGCTCGCGGATCAGCGGTAGCCAGATTTCGTGACTGTCCGGATAGCCGTGCACCAGCAGCAGGGTCGGCGCGTCAGCCTTGTCCCAGACATAGGTGCGCAGGCGCAGGCCGTCGCTATCCACGTCCAACTGCCGAGGTGACAGTTCATCCCGCGACAGTGGCGCGTTCATCGCAGGAAACTAAATGGTCGGGCGAACAGGAACATGGCTGGCTCCACGAATGACGATTGCATCGCTCGGTATAAGAGCCATTGTTGAGTGCTGGCTTGCCCTGGTGGGCTGGCGTTACGAAAGTGCCAGTAACCTCTGGGCCGTTCTGAAACAGGGTTTGGGGCGATCCTGGAAGGTTTCGTGTAGCGCCAGTGCCTGGCAAGTCCAGTCCTTGGTTGGGGCTCCCGAATGCAGGGTCGCCGCGAGTCGCGAAACCGTGCGAACGTGTCCGGCCGTTGCTACCGGCATTCTGCAGCGCGGTCAGATTGATGAAGTGCCGCGTATTTGCCTGCGTCGCGTACCCGGCCAGGCTGTGGCGCCTGGTGCGCCAATGCCGGTGGGGGACGTCGCGGTAGAGGTGGCAAACCTTCAGCAGTGGTTCCGCCCTGTGGAAAACATTCGGCCCCCTAGCCGCGCAACACCAGATGACGGCTGAGCAGCGCGCGCAGGGCGGCCGGCTTGACCGGTTTGGGCAGGTAGTCGAGGCCGGCGGCATGCACCTCGGCCACCAGCTCCGGGCGGCCGTCGGCGCTGATCACCACGCCGGGCACCGGCTCGCCCAGGCGCGTGCGCAGCCAGGCCATCAGCTCGGTGCCGGTCTCGCCCTCGTCGAGGTGGTAGTCGATCAGCGCCAGCTGTGGGCGTACGTCTTCACTGAGCAGGTGCTCGCATTCCAGGCGGTTGCGCGCCGTCCACACCTGGCAGCCCCAGCGCGACAACAGGCTGTGCATGCCGGTGAGGATGCTGTCCTCGTTGTCGATGCACAGCACCTGGGTGCCCTGCAGCGGCTGGCCGTTGACCTCGCTGCCGGCCGCCGCCTTGGGCTTGGCCGCCGGCTGGCGCGCTAGCGGCACGCTGACGCTGAACACGCTGCCTTTGCCTGGCCAGGAACGCACTTCCAGGCGGTGGGCGAGCACGCGGCAGAGGCCGTCGGCGATCGCCAGGCCCAGGCCCAGGCCCTTCTCGGCGCGGGTCTGGTGGCTGTCGAGGCGTTTGAATTCCTCGAAGATCACCTTGCGCTTGTCCTCGGGGATGCCGGCGCCGCGGTCCCACACCTCCAGGCGCAGGTGGTCACCCTCGCGGCGTACGCCGAGCACCACGCGGCCCTTGGCATAGCGGAAGGCGTTGGTCAGGAAGTTCTGCAGGATGCGCCGCAGCAGCTTGCTGTCGCTGTCGACCCACTGCTTGCTGCCGCGCACGCGCAGGTCGATGCCCTGTTCGGCGGCCAGCACGCCGAACTCGGCGGCGAGGGTGTCGAACAGGCTGGCAAGGGCGAAGGGGTGGCGATCCGGAGCGATGCGGCCGTTCTCCAGGCGCGAGATGTCCAGCAGGTCGGTGATCAGGTCCTCGGCCGAACGCAGCGAGCTGTCCAGGTGGCGCACCAGTTCCTGCGCCTCGCTCGGCAACGCTTCGTCCTGGTGGGCCAGCGCCGCGGAGAACAGCCGCGCGGCGTTGAGCGGCTGCATCAGGTCGTGGCTGACCGCGGCGAGAAAGCGTGTCTTCGACTGGTTGGCGGCCTCGGCGTGGGCCTTGGCCTCGGTCAGCGCCTGGTTCAGTTTGGACAGCTCCTGGGTGCGTTCCGCGACTCGCCGCTCCAGGCTTTCGTTGGCATCCTTGAGCGCTCGCTCGGCCTCGCGGAACTCGGTGATGTCGGTGAAACTCATGACGAAGCCGCCGCCGGGCATGGGGTTGCCGATCAGCTCGATCACCCGGCCGTTGGGGAATACCCGCTCATAGCTGTGCGCGGTGCCCTGGCGCATCCAGTACAGGCGCTTGGCGACGTTCTCCTCGACGTCGCCGCCGCCGAGCATGCCGCGTTCGGCATTGAAGCGGATGATCTCGGCAATCGGCCGGCCGACGTAGATCAGCCCCTCGGGGTACTCGAACAGCTCCAGGTAGCGGTGATTCCAGGCCACCAGGCGCAGGTTCTGGTCGACCACGCTGATGCCCTGGGTGATGTTCTCGATCGCCCCCTGCAGCAGGGCGCGGTTGAACTGCAGCACCTCGGACGCCTCATCGACGATGCGCACCACGTCCTCGACCTGCATCTCGCGGCCTTCGATGGCGGCCTTGACCACCGCGCGGGTGCTGGAGGCGCCGAGCACGCCGGCGAGCAGGCGCTCGGTATGGGCGATCCACTCGCTGTTGGCCGGCTGGTTGGGCTCGAAGCCCTTGCTCGGGTTCTGTTGGTAGGCGAAGCGGATAAAGCTCTTGCGCGCTCGCTCCTCGCCGACGAAGCGGCTGGCGAGCAGCAGCAGATCCTCCACCTGCACCGCCAACAGGCTGCGACTGCTGGGTTTGGTACCCAGGTCGTGGCCGATGAAGCGCCCGGCCTGCCAGTGCTCCGACACCCGGGTGCGGGAGAACCAGGAGACCCAGGCGAACAGCAGCATATTGCCGGCCAGCGACAGCACCACGCCGCGGGTCAGCGGGTCGACCTGCAGGCCGATGGGGGCGTAGAGCAGGGTGGTCAGGCCGGGGAAGCTCTCCAGCGACCAGCCCATGCCACGTGCCGCCAGTGGCAGGACCAGGGTGTAGAACCAGAGCATGGCACCGAAGATCAGGCCGGCGAACACGCCGCGGCGGTTGGCCTGTTTCCACACCAGCGCGCCGAACATGGCGGGGGCCAGTTGGCCGATGGCGGCGAACGAGACCTGGCCAATGGTTGCCAGGCTGGTGCCCTCACCGAGCAGGCGATAGCAGACGTAGGCCAGCAGCAGGATCAGCACGATGCTGACCCGCCGCGCGGTGAGCATCCAGTGGCGGAAGGCCTCGAACGGCCGCTCGGTGCTCTGCCGGCGCAGCAGCCAGGGCAGCAGCATGTCGTTGGAGATCATGGTCGACAAGGCGACGGACGCGACTATCACCATGCCGGTGGCGGCCGAGGCGCCGCCGATAAAGGCCAGCACCGCCAGACTTGGATGGGCTTCGGCCAGCGGCAGGCTGATGACGAAGGAGTCCGGTGTCACGCCTGCCGGCAGCAGCATCTGCCCGGCGAGGGCGATGGGCACGACGAACAACGCAGCCAGCATCAGGTAGGCGGGGAATACCCAGCGCGCCAGGCGCAGGTCCTTGGGTTCGATGTTCTCCACCACGGTGACGTGGAACTGCCGCGGCAGACAGATGATGGCGATCATCGCCATGCCGGTCTGCACCAGCATCGCCGGCCAGTTCACCGCCTCGTTCCAGAAGGCGTCCAGCTCGGCGGTGTTGTGTGCCTGTTCGAGCAGGTCGTGGAAGCCGTTGTACAGGCCGAAGGTGACGAAGGCACCAACGGCGAGGAAGGCCAGCAACTTGACCAGCGACTCGAAGGCAATCGCCAGCACCATGCCGCGATGGTGCTCGGTGACGTCGAGGTTGCGGGTGCCGAACAGAATGGTGAACAACGCCAGAGCCAGTGACACGATCAGCGCGGTGTCCTGAGCGCTGGTGCCGGTGTCCTGGGCATGTACACCGATCAGCAGATTGACGCCGAGCACGATGCCCTTGAGCTGCAGGGCGATGTAGGGGAGCACGCCGACCAGGCAGATCAGCGCCACCACGATGGCCAGCGACTGCGACTTGCCGTAGCGCGCGGCGATGAAGTCGGCGATGGAGGTGATGTTCTCCTGCTTGCTGATCATCACCATCTTCTGCAGCACCCAGGGCATGGTCAGCAGCAGAATGGTCGGCCCGAGGTAGATCGGCAGGAATGACCATAGCTGTTCGGCGGCCTGGCCGACGGCGCCGAAGAAGGTCCAGCTGGTGCAGTAAACGGCCAGCGACAGCGAGTACACCCAGGCACGGATCTTCGGCGGCATGGGCGTGCTGCGGCGGTCACCATAGAAGGCGATGGCGAAAAGAATGGCCATGTAGATCAGGGCGACCGCGGCGATCAACCCGGGGGACAGCGACATGCAGACTCCGAAACGCACAGTGAAACGAAATGAGCCTGGCCGCCGAGGCGAGGCCGATGTTGATCAGTGTTGCACAAAGCCGGGCGCTGTCGGCTGCGACCAAGGTCGCAGCCAAGCAGACGTGCTTTGCGACGGGACTCGATTGTGCAGCAGCGCAGGGGCTGATAGCTTGGCGCGTTTGCGATTCTGCCCAAGGAAGGACCCTGAGGAGGCTCTATGTTCAAGCCGCAGCTGGTGACTTTGCAACGTGGCGCTCTGCGCCTGGAACCGCTCTCTGACGCCGATATCCCCGCGCTGGTGGCGCTGGCCGAAGCCAATCGCGAGGAGCTGCTGTACATGAGCGGTACTCAGCGACTGGACTGGTACCGCAGCGCCCTGGCCGATATGCGCGAGCAGCGGGCACTGCCGTTCGTCATTCGTCTGGGTAACGAGTGGGTAGGCACCACCCGCTTCGCCGACTTCATGAACCCCCTGCCGGCCTGTGAAATCGGCTGGACCTGGCTCGACCGCAATCAGCATGGCAGCGGGTTGAACACCAGCATCAAGTACTTGATGCTCAAGCACGCTTTCGAAAATTGGGGCATGGTTCGCGTGCAACTGAAAACTGCCGCCAGCAACCTGCGTTCGCAACGCGCCATCGAGAAGCTTGGTGCCGTTCGTGAAGGGTTGCTGCGCAACCATCGCCGTCTGGCTGATGGCCGACTCGATGACACCGTGCTGTACAGCATCACCGACCTGGAATGGCCGGCGCTGCGTGGGGCCATGGAGGCGGGCTTCAACGCCTGAGCCTGATGCACAGTCGCGAGCAGACCCGCTTCTGGCAAGCTTCCGCATTGAGCGGCGTCGAGCTGTTGCAGGCGCGCTACCTTGAACAGCGCTTCGCGCCCCACGTGCATGAAGGTTTCGTGTTCACCGTGATCGAGCATGGCGCCCAGCGCTTTCGTCATCGCGGTTGTGATCATCTGGCCCCACAGGGCAGCATGGTGCTGATCAACCCGGACGAAGTGCACACCGGCTCCAAGGCGCACGAAGACGGTTGGCGCTATCGCGGTTTCTATCCCGACAACGCCCAGGTTCTGGGGGCGCTGCAGGAGCTGGGTCTGGCCAAGGCTGGCATGCCGTCGTTTGCCTTCAGTGTGCTGCATGATCCACGTTTGCACGCGGCCTTTCTGCAACTGCACCAACTGCTCGAGGGCGGCGCCGAGGCACTGCAGCAGCAACTGGCCTGGCGTGAGGCAATGCTGCTGCTGTTTCAGCACCATGCGCAGCTTGCCGAACCACCTGCGCCTGGGCGTGAGCCCTGGGCAGTGGCTTGTGCCAAGCAGATGCTCGCCGAGCGGCTGATCGAGCCGCCCTCGCTGGAGGAACTGGCGGCTGCGGTCAATCTTTCACCGTTTCATTTCGCTCGAGTGTTCCGCCGCGAGACCGGCTTGCCACCGCATGCCTGGCTCAAGCAACGGCGCCTGGAGCAGGCGCGGGCGTTGCTCAAGACGGGCTGCACGGCGGTCGCTGTGGCCATGCAGTTGGGCTTCGCTGATCAGAGCCACTTGTCGCGACAGTTCAAGCAGGTTTATGGCGTGAGCCCTGGCGAATATCGCAGTGCGGTGGCCCGGAGCTGGCAGCAGGAATAAAAAGGTTCTTCGCATTTTCGCGCGGAGGATACGCCCGACACCGGACTGGCAATTACATGTTAGCTGCCGGTGCAGGCACTATCCGTTAGCGCGTCGTCTGATCTGAAGGGTTTCGCCCCTTACGGGCGAGTCACTTTCTCTTGCTTGCCCAAGAGAAAGTAACCAAAGAGAAGGGCACCCCACCATCCGGCCCCGGCTACGCCGGGGTTTCCTCGCTCCATCACCACTCCAGGGGCACGCTGCGAAGGGCCATCCCTGGCCCATCGCAGCTCTCGCGACATCCATGTCGCTCAACCCCTTCCACGGTGATTCCACTCGGCCTCCTGAAGGGGATTTGGGCGTCGTCTGTAAGATCGCGGTGAAAGAGCAAAAGCCAGACGCCGCTGAGTTTAATTACGTGGAGATTACGCAAGCTCGCGACCCGATCCCCTTCAGGAGGCCGAGTGGAGGTGTTGCGTAGGGGAGCGAGCCGCATGGATGCGGCGAGATACCGACGGCGGCCCCGCTTAAAGGGCCAGGGATGGCCCTTGTAAGCCGGCCCCCGGAGCAGCACCGGAGCGAAGGAAGTTTCGCGTAGCGAAACCCGGATGTCGGGGTGCCCTTCTTTGGCACACCTTTCTTGGGCAAGCAAAGAAACGTAGCGAAGCGCAGTAACAGCCGCAGGCTGGCCCGAAGGGTGAGCAAAGCGAATCAAGGTGTGGCGCCCGTAAGGGGCGCAACCCAAACGTTCAGCAGACGCGGTAATGGATGGTGCCAAGTCAGTAAGCGATACGCACACAAACTTGCCAGTACGGTGTCAATCCGTACCTTCACCACACTATGCGAAGAGCCAAAAAAAAACCGGCGCTCCTTGCGGAGGCGCCGGCTTTTTCAGTCCGCTATGTCGATCAGAATTTGTGATCGGCAGTGTCCGGGTTAAGGTCGCTGATGCCTAGCTTGCCCGCGGCCTGTTCGATGGCACCGGTCTGCTTGACCAGGGCGGCGATGGCGTCACGTACCAGTTGCTGACCTTCGGCGTTGCCTTGCGCGATCAACTGGTCGAAGTGCACGTTGTTCTTCTCGGCGCTGTCGACCAGTGCCTGCAGCTTGGCTTCGGTTTCCTGCAGGTCTGCCTTGAGCGTGGCATCGGCCTGGGCATCAGCCTTGGCCACCAGCTCGGACAGGCTCGGGCCGGTCAGGGTGCTACCGTCGACCTTCTTGTACTCGCCCAGGTAGACGTTACGAATGCCTTTGCCATTGTAGAAGTGCGAGTTGTGGGTGTTGTCGCTGAAGCAGTCATGCTCGTCTTCGGTGGAGTTGGCCTCCAGTGCGACCTTCATGCGCTCGCCCGCCAGTTCGCCGAGCGACAGGCTGCCCATGCCGAACAGCATCTTGCGCAGACCGTTGTCGGCCGAATCGGCGACCAGCTCGCTGCGGTAGTTGCCTTCCACGCCGTCTTTCCACTGTTCGACCATGTCGTTCAGATCGCTGACCAGCAGGTCGGTGGCTGCTTTCAGGTAAGTGCGACGACGCTCGTTGTGGCCACCGGTGGCGCCTTCGCCGACCAGGTAGTCGGTGTAGGGGCGCTCGCCGGCGCCAGGGTTGGTGCCGTTCAGGTCCTGGCCCCAGAGCAGGAATTCGATGGCGTGGTAGCCAGTGGCAACGTTGGCTTCGGAACCGCCCAGCTCGTTCAGGCTGGCCAGCAGCTCGCCGGTGATTTCGCTGACATCGATCTTGTCTTCACCCACCTGGATCTCGGTGTTGGCGATGATGTTGGCTTGCGCGCCCGGGTTACCCAGGGCGTGCTGGTAGTCCTCGGCCACGTAGTCGATCAGGCCTTCGTCCAGCGGCCAGGCGTTGAGCTGACCTTCCCACTCGTCGACCACCGGGTTACCGAAACGGAACACTTCGGTCTGCATGTACGGCACGCGGGCGGCCAGCCAGGCTTCACGGGCGGCTTTCAGGGTCGCTTCGCTCGGATCGGCGAGCAGCGCATCGACTGCAGCCTGCAGTGCCTTGCCGGTGCTCGCGGCGTCGCTGAACACGGCCAGAGCCAGATCGGCGTAATGATTGACCACGGCCTTCGCCGCTGCCTCGTCGACCTTAGCCGCGGTGGCTGGAGCCGCGCTCTCGGTGGCGGCGGCAGGCGCTGCAGCCTGGGTGGCAGGGGCTTTGTCTTCGCCGCAGCCAGCGAGAGAAATGGCGATGGCCAGCAGGCTGGCGGAGGCCAGGGGCATACGAATCATGGCGGGGTCCTTTGCATGTACGAAATATGAGTGGTACTCGGTAGTACCTGAAAAACTGCAACATAATGCAAATGTTTCGCATTATGTGTAAAGGCCATTATTCATCCCTGTGCAGGATATCGCTGCCCAAGGCCATCGCTGCCGCTAGAATGCCAGCACCTGATACGCAGTTCTGCATGGAGAAAGCTGCATGAGCCTGACCGCCGTGATCGTTATCGTCGTCCTCGTCCTGCTCGGCGCCTACGCGGTGTCCCTCTACAACGGCCTGGTGCGCCTCAAGCATGGAGTGAGCAAGGCCTGGTCGAACATCGACGTGCTGCTCAAGCAGCGTCATGACGAATTGCCCAAGCTGGTGGAAACCTGCAAGCAATACATGCAGTACGAAGGCTCGACTCTGGAGCGGGTCATCGCCGCACGTAGCGCCGTGGCCAGCGCCCGCGAGCAGCAGGATGTCAGTGCCCTGGGCAAGGCCGAGAGTGGCCTGCGTGCCGGCCTCGGCCAGCTGTTCGCACTGGCCGAGAACTACCCTGAGCTGAAAGCCAACGACAGCTTTCAGCACCTGCAGCAGCGCATCAGCGGATTGGAAAACGGTATCGCCGATCGCCGCGAGCTCTATAACGAGGCGGTCAACCTCAACAATGTGCGTATCGAGCAGTTCCCCGACGTGATCATCGCGCGCATGTTCAACTTCCCGGCTGCCGAATTGCTGGTGTTCAGCGATGCGGAAAAAGCCGATGTAGATATGAAGTCGCTATTCAATTGAGCGTCAGCCGATGATGCAGGCGGACCCTTTCGGCTTCTTCTTCACCCTGACGCTGACCCTCAGCGCATGCCTGGGCGGCGCCTGGTGGTGCCTGCGGCGTTGGTCGCAGGCACGTCATCTGCTCGATACTCCCACCTCGAAGATCCGTTCTGCGGCGCAGGGTTATGTCGAACTCTATGGTGTACTCGAAGCGCTGCCTGACATGGAGATTCGCGGGCCGCTCACCGGCAAACCCTGCCTGTGGTGGCGCTTTCGCATCGAGGAGTATCGCTCCAGCGGCAAGAAGCGCAGTTGGCGAGTGATCGAGAGTGGCGCCAGTGACGCCTGGTTGCGCCTGGTCGATGGCACCGGCGAATGCCTGATCGACCCGCGTGGTGCCGAGATTCGTGCGGCGGTGCGTGACGTCTGGGAGGGTAACCTGCGGCACCCGCTGGGGTCGGCCAAGACGGGATTGCTCGGTTTTCTCAGCAGTGGCACGCGCTATCGCTACACCGAAGAGCGCTTCCATGTCGGGCAACCCTTGTATGCCATTGGCGACTTTCGTACCCGTGGCGCGGCGCAGCAGGAATTCGACAGGCATGCCGCTCAGGGTGAAGTGATCCGCGAATGGAAGGGCGATTACCTCGGCCTGTTGCGCCGTTTTGACAGCGACGGCAACGGTGAACTCGATGAGCAGGAATGGAATCGCGTGCGACTGGCTGCACAACTGGAGGCTGAAGACCGGCATCGGCAAAAGGCATTGGAGCCGATGCAGCATCAGATGGCCAAGCCTGGCGAGCGGCAGCCGTTCATTCTCTCCAACAGCGGAGAAGACGAGCTGGCGCGCAGCTTCTACTGGCAGGCTGCGGGTGGCGCCGTATTGTGCCTGCTCGGTGCATTGGCCACGGCCTGGCTGTTTGGCGTGCAGAACTGGTAAGCGCGATTGCGGGTACGAATGAAAACGCCGCGACCAATCGCGGCGTTCCTGTTTGAGTGGTCAGAGCGTCGCCGCTGAGCTCAGACGCCGCGCCTGCTTGAGAAACAGCGTCAGCTCACGTGCCGGCAGTGGCTTGCTGTACAGGTAACCCTGACCTTCATGGCAGCCCTGGGCAATGATGTAGGCTTCCTGCTCGGCAGTTTCCACGCCCTCGGCGATGACCTGCATGCCCAGGCTCTTGCCCAACTGGATGATGGCGCGAACGATGGTGGCATCGTCTTCATTTTCGAGCAGATCCTGGACGAAACTCTTGTCGATCTTGATCTTGTCCAGCGACAGGCTCTTGAGGTAGCTCAGTGAGGAATAGCCGGTACCGAAGTCATCGATGGCGATCAGTGCACCGGAGCGGCGCAGGCTGAGCAGATGCTGGGCGGCGGTACTGATGTCTTCCATCAGGCCGGTTTCGGTGACCTCCAGCTCCAGGCTTTTCGGCGGCAGGCGGTAGACCTGCATCAGATTGTTGACCACGCGCGGCAGCTCGGCGTGGTGCAACTGCACGGTAGACAGGTTGATGGCCATGCGCAGGTTGCTGAAGCCCTGGTCGTGCCATTCCCTTAGCTGGCGGCAGCTCTGGTCGAGAATCCACTCGCCGATGGGAATGATGGTGCCGTTCTGCTCGGCCAGCGGGATGAACAGATCCGGCGCCACGAAACCATGCTGTGGATGTTGCCAGTGCAGCAGCGCCTCGACGCCGACGATGCTGTGATCGCGATAGTCCACCTGTGGCTGATAGACCAGGTGCAGCTGATTCTGCGCCAGGGCGTCGCGCAAATCCTTCTCCAGCTCACGGCGGCGGCGCATCTCGCTGTCGACGCTGGCGATATAGAACTGGTAACGGTTGCGTGAGCGGCTCTTGGCCAGGGTCATGGTCTGTTCGGCTTTCTGCAGCAGCTTTTCGGTACTGTCACCATCTTCCGGGAACAGGGTGATGCCGATGGTGGCGCGCAGGCGCACTTCGTGCTGATCGAGCAGGAAAGGCAGCTCCAGGTCGTCGAGTACGCTCTGCGCCAGTTCGGCGGCTTCGTAGGGTTGTTCGATGTCGGCTTGAACCAGGGCGAACTGGTCGCCGCCCAGGCGGGCCAGGGCACCGAGGCGGCCGCTATGGCTGCGCAGACGGTCGGACAGTGCGAGCAGCAACTGGTCGCCGCTCTGGTAGCTGAATTGTTCGTTGATGCCCTTGAAGTCATCCAGGCCGACGCAGAGCACGGCGACGCGGCGTTGCAGGCGGCCGGCGTCTTCGAGAATCTGGTCGAGCTGCTGTTGCAGTTGCTGGCGGTTGGGCAGGCCGGTGAGGAAGTCGTACTGAGCCATGCGCAGCAGGCTGTTCTCGGCCTCCCGGCGCAGGTGGGTGTTGCGCTCGATGGAGGCCAGCAACTGGTTGGCGGTGTTGATCCACAAACCCAGCTCGTTCTTCTCGTTGCCCTTGAGCATGGGCAGCTTGTGTTCGCTGGGGCGATCCGGGTTGATGTTGGTGAGGTGCTCGATGATCTTCGACAGCGGTTTGGTCAGCAGCCAGTGATAGACCAGATAGAGCACCAGGCCCATGGCCATGGCGCGCAACACGCCGGAGATGAAGATGATCACCGAGTTGGTGACGAAGCTCGCGCCGTAAGGGGCCGTGTCGAGCGTGATGTTGAGGTCGCCGTAGTATTCGCTGTAGGGGCCTCGGCCGACCAGTTTGATAGAGAACTGTTGCTCCTGGCCAAGAATCGGGTCGGTCAGCCAGCGTGTCGGCATCTGTGCCAGGTCGCGGGATTTTTCCGCCAGCATGGGCTCGTTAGGGTGGCCGATGGAGGCGTGACGCACCGATTCGTGCTGGAACAGCCCCTCGATCACTTGCATGCCCATCTCGCGGTCCAGGCTGTATACCGCCTGGGTCGAAGGGTCGCGGAACATGCCGAGGATGCGATGGGCATCGTTGACCACCGCCTGACGTGTCTTGTAGGCGTCGAAGACAATCTGCGCACAACTCAATACCACTCCTACTACGAGTGCTGACAACAGCACCACGCGGAGCAACTTGAGTGACAAGCTGTTTTTCAATTCCAGCTTCAAAGGCATTCCTTATGTCGATGCTTACAGCGTCAGTCAGACGAGAGTATTGGCAATCTAGGCCTGGCCGTCAAAGGGCCATCATGCCGGGTGGCACTATTTATCCCACAAGGAACGCTCCTGGTGCGAATCGCTGTTTGGAGGCCGACTCACTGCTCTGTGTCGGTGCGATTGCGCCGTACTTGAATACCTTTGGTCATATTGACCGTCCGTCGTTGTTACGCCTTTGACGCGTCACCTGCCGTCTGCTTGGCCGCTGGCACAAGAGTTGCGAAGGCCGGGCATCGACCGGGAGGGGATTCGTGATGAAAACGCTCGTGCTGTTGCTCGTCGCTGTCAGCTTTGCCCCACAGGCCCATGCTGCCAGCGAAGAGGCCGCCAATACGGCCTGGCTGGTGTTGGCCAGCGTGCTGGTGTTCTTCATGCAGGCGGGTTTCGCCCTGTTGGAGAGCGGTATGTCGCGGGCCAAGAACGCGGTCAACGTGATGATGAAGAACTACATGGACTGCTGCTTTGGCGGCATCGTGTTTTGGCTGTTCGGCTTCGGCCTGATGTTCGGTGCCAATGTCACTGGCTGGTTCGGCATGAGTCACTTCGCGCTGAATGACGGCGAGCCCTGGGATTACACCTTCCTGCTGTTCCAGATGATGTTCGCCGCCACCGCTGCGACCATCGCCAGTGGTGCCATGGCCGAACGCACGCGGTATGGCGCCTATCTGATTGGCGCAGTACTGATCAGCGGCGTGATCTATCCGATATTCGGCAGCTGGGTGTGGGGTGGTCTGTATGGCGGTCAGGGGTGGTTGGCCAAGCTGGGCTTCATCGATTTCGCCGGCTCGACCGTGGTGCATAGCATCGGTGCCTGGTGCGCGCTGGCAGGGATTCTGGTGCTGGGCCCGCGTCTCGGGCGTTTCGCTCCTGATGGCAAGGCACGCTTGATCCCTGGGCACAATCTTGGCCTGGTGGCATTGGGCGGTTTCATCCTCTGGGTCGGTTGGTTCGGCTTCAACGCTGGCAGCAACCTGGAAGTCAGCAGCAGTCTCGGCTTGATCGCCTTGAACACGCACCTGGCTGCGGTCGCTGGTGCGCTCGGCGCTCTGCTGGCACAACGCAGCACGGCCAGCCCGGTATTGCTGACCACCACGGTGAACGGCTCGATTGGCGGGCTGGTCGGCATCACCGCCGGCTGCGCCAGCATGGCACCGGGTTTCGCTTTGCTCAGTGGTCTGATCGCCGGGTTTGTCGTGGTCTACGGCATGCGTTTGCTCGATCGCCTGCAGCTCGACGATGTGGTCGGTGCGATTCCAGTCCACGGATTCGCCGGTATCTGGGGCACCCTGGCTGCAGGTCTGTTCTATCAGGGCGACCTGTTCAACTGGGAGCGTGTCGCGGTGCAGGCATTGGGCGCTGCGGCTGCCTTTCTCTGGGCCTTTCCGGTTGCCCTGGTGTTCTACTTCCTGTTGGCCAAGACCATGGGTCTGCGGGTTTCGACCCAGCATGAGCAGCGTGGGCTGGATTTTGCCGAGCATGCCGAGGTCGGTTATCCAGAGTTCAATCTGACGCAGACCTTCGACAGTGAGCAATGGTCGAGGAGGGGCTGAGGATGAGATTGAGCCTGCGTCGTCGCGCGATCTACACCGGCCTGGCCGGACACTTCTCGGATGAAGAGGTCTGGCCATTGCTGGCGCTGTGGGAGAACAAGTACGCGGAGCAGCCGCCGTTCGCTCTCAATGAGTTTCTCGCCGAGGTGGTGCTACGCACCGAGCGCAAGCTCGAACGAGCACGCCTGTATCGCGAGTTGGTTGGCGCCCTGACGGGGCCACCCTCGCAGCTGTTGCCTGACCCGGAGGAGCAACTGGCCGCTTGGCGCCAGGGGCGCAATGAGGCCGTAAGGCAAGTGGCGACTCCGGATAGCGCCGCACAAACGACCTTTCTGGCTCTGAACCAGGCCTTGCTGGAGCAACTGGATGTGCAGCAGCAACAGGCCTTGCGCCGCTTCGCCGCCGGCAGCCTGAATGGCATGGAGGTGAGCCAGGAGCTTGGCCTGCGCCTGCGCGCCTGGCTGGAGCAGGGGGCGGCCGATGGCGTCGAAAGCCTGGGGCTGGAGCAACTGCGCAAGCTGCTCAATCTGCTCTACATCGGCTTGTGCGAGTTTCTCGGCCCGGTACGCGCCGACCGGGTGCTGAGCCAGGCGGTCGCCCGGGTGGAGGAGCTGGGCGCGGCGTTTTCTCCGCGGCGTCTGCTTTAGATGGGCGACTTGAAGTTGGGCGGGTGTAACCCGCCATTGGCATTCTGGCGGGTTGCACCCGCCCTACCAGTTCCCTGGCGCCGAAAACGAAGAACCCGGCCGAAGAGGCCGGGTTCCTGTGTTACGGAGCCTGGATTCAGGCCGCGTAGTTCTGGGCGACGAAGTCCCAGTTCACCAGGTTCCAGAACGCCTCGACGTACTTCGGACGCAGGTTGCGGTAGTCGATGTAGTAGGCATGTTCCCAGACGTCGCAGGTCAGCAGCGGAGTGTCGCCGCTGGTCAGCGGGCAGCCGGCGCCGATGGTGCTGGCCAGGGCCAGGGAACCGTCAGCCTTCTTCACCAGCCAGCCCCAGCCGGAACCGAAGGTGCCGATGGAGACCTTGCTGAACTCTTCCTTGAACTTGTCGAAGGAACCGAAGGCCGCGTTGATGGCATCAGCCAGGGCGCCAGTGGGCTGGCCACCGCCGTTCGGCGACAGGCAGTTCCAGTAGAAGGTGTGGTTCCACACCTGGGCGGCGTTGTTGAAGATACCGCCCGAGGAGGTCTTGACGATTTCTTCCAGGCTCTTGCCTTCGAACTCGGTGCCCGGCACCAGGTTGTTCAGGTTCACGACGTAGGTGTTGTGGTGCTTGTCGTGGTGGAACTCGAGGGTCTCGGCGGAAATGTGCGGCTCGAGGGCATTCTTTTCGTAAGGCAGCGGCGGCAATTCAAAAGCCATGGTCTATCTCCTACTCAGGTCGTGTGCGGTATGCGCAAGGCCGATCACGGGCGGCCCACAGGCGGCGTCGAGTTTGTACTCTTTGCGCCGCAGACCCGGGATCATAGCACCCGGTCACGACCATAACCACGCAACATCTGTGTGGAAAAGCCGGTGCCAGGGTCTCTGCAGCATTGGCTTCGACTTTCTGTTGTGGCGGCAGTCGCTTCTAGAGTGCGCCGGCCTTCTTCCAGGACAGATAGCTGCTGACCAGCTCCGGGCCCAGTTCGCCCGGGCGGACGTCGAGCACCGGCACGTCATGGGCAGCCAGGCGCTCATGCAGGTCGGTGCGGGCATTGAGGTAGTCCAGCGTGCCGCAGTAGGCCAGGGCCTGTTCGAACTGTTCCACCGGCGTCTGGCGCAGACGATCCAGCGCTTCCTCGCGCAGGCTGGCGATCAGCACGCGATGCTGGCGCGACAGGCGGCGCACGACGGCGAGCAGGTCCTGATCATCTTCGTCGCGCAGGTTGGTCACCAATACCACCAGCGAGCGGCGGCGCTGACGCGCCAGCAGCAAGTCGGCAGCGGCGCTGAAGTCGGCCGGTTGCTGGCTGGTGTCGAGGTCATAGACGGCATTGAGCAGCACGTTCAACTGCGCAGGGCCCTTGACCGGTGCCAGGTAACGCGACTGGTTGCCGGCGAAGGTCGCCAGACCGACGGCATCGCCCTGGCGCAGGGCGACGTAGCTGAGCAGTAGGCAGGCGTTGAGCGCATGGTCGAAGTGCGACAGCTCGTCGTCCTGGCTGCGCATGCGGCGGCCGCAGTCGAGCAGGAAGACAATCTGCTGGTCACGCTCGTCCTGGTACTCGCGAGCGATGGGCGTGCGCTTGCGGGCAGTGGCCTTCCAGTCGATCTGGCGCAGGGTGTCGCCATCACGAAACTCGCGTAGCTGGTGAAATTCCAGGCCCAGGCCGCGACGCGGGCGTTGGCGCACGCCCAGTTGGCTCAGCCAGTCGTCGACGGCCTTGAGTTGCGCGCCGTAGAGGCGGGCGAAGTCCGGGTAGACGCGGCTTTCGCCAGCCAGCGGCAGCAGGCGCCTGGCCTGCCACAGACGCAGTGGGCTGGGCAGTTGCAGCTCGCACTGGGCGAAGTGGAAATGCCCACGATTCAATGGTTTCAGGCGATAGCTGAGCTGCGTTTGCTGGCCAGGCTGCAGGGTGATGCGTTGCGGCAGGAAATCGAAAGCCATGCCTTCCGGCACATGGTCGAAGACCTCGATTTCCTGCGGTTGGGCGAAATCGTGATGGGCGATCAGTTGCACCTCGCTCCAGCGCCCTAGCGGCAGGTTGCCGGGTAGCACGCGCTCCAGCCGTGGCGAATCCTGGCGGCGCAGCCAGAGGGCATCGACGGCGGCCATCAGCAGCAAAGCCAGCAACAGCCCCCAGGCCAGTGGCATCAGGCTGTCTGCCAGGCGTATGCCGAGCAGGGGCAGGGCGCCGAGCAGCACGGCAGCGGCGAACAGGCCGCCGAGTAGCCCGAGGAGCAGGCGCGAAGGTTTCATAGGCGTGGCGCCGGTACCTGATCGAGCAACTGTTGCAGAACCTGATCCACCGACAGGCCTTCGATATCCAGCTCCGGCACCAGACGTACGCGGTGACGCAGCACGGCCAGCGCGCAGCTCTTGATGTCATCCGGCAGAACGAAATCGCCACCGCGCAGCAGTGCGCGGGCACGGGCGCCACGCACCAGGGCAATCGATGCACGCGGCCCGGCACCCATGGCCAGGCCCGGCCAGCTGCGGGTAGCGCGGGCAAGGCGTACGGCGTAATCGAGCACCTGATCATCCAGTGGCAAATCGCTGGCGATCTTCTGCAGGGCCAACACGTCCTTGGCTTGCAGCAGGGTGCGCAGCGGGCTGACTTCGAGCATGTCGGCCTTGGCCGAGCGGGTCACCTGGCGCACCATGTTCAGCTCTTCATCCTGCTGCGGATAATCCATGCGCAGCTTGAGCATGAAGCGGTCCAGCTCCGCTTCCGGTAGCGGGTAGGTGCCTTCCTGCTCGATCGGGTTCATGGTCGCCAGCACCATGAACGGCAGTTGCACCGGCAGGGCGCGGCCCTCCAGGGTCACCTGGCGCTCCTGCATCACTTCCAGCAGGGCGGCCTGGGTCTTGGCCGGTGCGCGATTGATTTCATCGGCCAGCAGCAGGTTGGTGAACACCGGACCCTTGCGCAGCTTGAACTGCTCGCTCTGCATGTCGTACACGGCATGGCCGGTGACATCGCTGGGCATCAGGTCCGGGGTGAACTGGATGCGTGCGAACTCGCCACCGAAGCAGCGCGCCAGGGCGCGCACCAGCAGGGTCTTGCCCAGCCCCGGCACACCTTCGACCAGCACGTGTCCACCGGCGATCAGTGCGGTCAGCACGTCGTCGATCACCGCGCTCTGGCCGATCACGGCCTTGCGCAGCTCGGCGCGCAGGGCCTGGGCCAGTTGGCTGGCGCGTTGGCGCTGTTGTGCTTGCGGGTTGCTCGGCATGGCAGCCGGGGCTTCCTGCTGCGGCAGGTTGTCGTTCTCGGGGATCTCGCTCATAGGGCATTCCTGAGGGTTTGCAGGTGGGCGACCTGGCGGGTGAAGTCACTGGCGGACAGGCGTTGCGGCGGCAATGGGCGCATGGCCTGGCTGATGTCCTTGGCGGGCAGGCGGGTCAGGCGACCGAGCACCTGCCACTGTTCGGCGACGGCGAGCTTCTCGAAACCGGGGTGGCGGCGCCGCGCACGGCGATTGATGTCCTGTTGCAGGCCTCTGAGCAGGCTGTGCTGGCCGCCATGGCGCAGGAGGAAATCGGCGCTGCCGCGCAAGTGCTCTTCGAGCTGACGGCGGGCGCGGCTGACTGGTGCCTGCAACGGACCGTGACGCATGCCGACGTGCCACAGGGTGGCGATGATCAGCAGGCCCAGCACCAGCAAGGCCAGCGGGAAATGGCGCAGCAGCAGGCGCGCCAGGCCGTCGCTGTCGGCGTGGTAGAGCAGGGTCACGGCGCTGTCCTGGCTCAGGTACCAGAGCAGCCAGGCATGGTCGTATTCATTGATGGTGCGGTTCTGCCAGATCCACGGATCGCTCAGCACGGTGATCAGGCCATCGCCATGGTACAGCTGCAGCAGGTGCGTGGCGGCCTCGCTATTGGCCCAGGCGTGCGCGCGGTTCTGCGCCTCGTACAGGTGAAAATCGGTGTCGAAGGCGATGTAGGCCGGGGCTTGCTCGTTCTCCAGGTAGAGCTTGGTCAGCTGTGGATAAGCTGCGTTTTCATCCTGCTCGATTTCTGCCTCGCTGCTTTCTTCCTCATCCAGTTCGTCGCTCATGTACTGCTGGATGCCGAGCAGGTCGAGCAACAGGTCGCCGCTCTGGCCTTCCTCTTCGTCCCACAGGCGTTCGGCGATGAACAGCAGATGACCGCCATTGGCCGTCCATTGCAGCACGCGCTCGACCTGACGCGGCGTCATGTTGCCACGGTCGGCCAGCAGCATCAGGGTCTGGCCCGCGCTGGGCAGACCGTCCAGTACAGCCAGGCTTTCGGCGCGACGGGCGACGATACCCTGCTGGCGCAGGAAGTGTTCGGCGGCCAGGTAAGGGCTGCTGGCAACCTCGGGGGCTGGGCCATGCTCGATCACGTCTTCATAGGGTTCGAGTTTGCCCAGTAGATAACTGGCGATCAGCCCCAGGCCCAGCAGCAGAGCCATGGCCAGGGCGAATCCGGTGCGCCGGCTCATGTCGCCTGCTCCTGGCCGAACAGGCTGCGCCAACCCTGGCACAGACCCTCGCGCAGTGATTCGGCTGGTGCGCGGTGACCATAGGCCAGCGCCTGCCAGTGCTGAGTGAGCTGACGACAGTAAGCTTCCAGATCGTGCTGCCCGAGGCCCGCGACCAGCGCGAGCACCTCGCCTTCGGTATGCGATTGCTTCAACGGCAGACGGTGTTGGTGCAGCAAACGGCTGAGCAGGGCACGGTAGAGCAGGCCCAGCGCTGCGCGCGGTTGTTCGGCCCAGAGCCGTTCGGCTGCGCTGGCGACATCATCGGGCAGGCTCTCCGGGGCCAGTTCCAGGCCAAAGAGCTGTTGCGGTGCCACCGGTCGGCGCCGCGTCGGCAGACCGATGCGTTCGCCAAAGGCCTGCAGCCACTCGCGGTAGCGCCACAAGACGAAGGCCAGCAGCGCGGCCAGCGCCGCCCACAGCAGTACTTCAAAGACTTGCGCGACGACATCCAGGCTCTTCCACCATTCGCCGAGTTTGAGCAGGTTCTTGAGCATGTCGAGGAAGGCTTCGATGTCCTCCGGTTTGGTTTCCTCCGCGGGCTTATCTTCGCCCAGGCGCCAGCGCGTGACGGTTTCGCGGTGCTGGAAGGGCGGTTCGTCGAGCAGGGCCTGGATGCTTTCACGCGCGGCCTGGCTGCTCAGTGGCTGCTGGAGCAGGCGTGGCGCGTCGGGGCCTTGCGGGTCAGCCTGCTTGGCCTCCGCGCTGACGGCTGGCGCAGTGTCAGCCCAGGCCTCGCTGGGCAGCTGCGTCAGCAGCACGGCGCAACCGAGCAGCAGGGCATAGGCGCTGCCGGTCAGGCGTTGGCGCAGGCGGCGGAAGGTCAGTTCGATATCCCAGGCTTCCAGGGCGGTGCGGCGGTTGAGGTAGAGGGTGAATCCGCAGGCCACATAGACCGGCTCCCAGAGAATCAGTAGCAGCACGTAAAGCAGGTTGGACAGGTGTTCCAGCCACAGCCACTGGCCGCTGCTGGCGGCAATCAGGCTTTCCCAGCTCCAGTTCAGTTCCACCTGTTGCGGCAGCATCATATAGAACAGCGCGACCAAGCCCATCCACAGGGCGATTTCCACATGTACACCGACCAGGGTCAGCCAGGTAGCGGCGGCGCTGTCACGCTGACCAAGCACCACCAGGCGCTGGCTGCGCGCCTGGCCGGACAGGCCTTCGAGCTGCTGTACGGGTAGATCGAAGCTGCGCGTCGGGCTCAAGCGGCGCCAGGTCAGGCTGGCCAGCAATTGTGGCCATAGTAGTTTTGGCAGTGCGCGCAAGGCCTGCCTCAGCGAGGGTGTGTTGCCGAACAGCGCTTGCGACAGGATGTAGAGCGGCAGTCGCTCATAGGCCGGCTTGAGCCACCAGAAGACGAAGATGGCCCAGCCCGGATACTGCCAGAGCAAGGCGCAGAGCAGGGCGAACAGCGGCAGCGTGACCAGCGCCCAACTGGCCATCAGCAGGCCGGCGTGACGACGGGCGAGCAGCACGCCGAGGTCGATGGCTTCCCAGGCGCTACGCGGGCGGATGGCAACGCTGGCTTCAGTCAGGCGCATGCTGCCTCCGACCGGCCAGCAGCAGATAACCCAGTACCAGCGCCCAGAGCCCGGCACCGACGGCGTACTTGATGTTCGGGGTGGCGAAGGTGGTGGATGACCAGAAGGCCTCGATGAAGGCGGCCAGCAGCAGGAACAGGATCACCCCGGCCACCAGCTGTATCGCCTTGCCAGCGGCCAGGCGCAAGGCTTCGCCACGGGGCAGGCGGCCGGGGGCGAGCAGCGCCCAGCCGAGCTTGAAACCGGCTGCACCCGCCAGGGCGATGGCGGTCAGCTCGAAGGCGCCATGGCCGATGACGAAGGACCAGAACGGCTCGCCATAGCCGATGCGCGTCAGGTGGCCGGCCACTGCGCCGATCATCAGGCCATTGAACAGCAGGAAGAACAGGCTGCCGAGACCGAGCAGCAGGCCGCTGGCGAAGGTCTGAAAGGCGATGCCGATGTTGTTCATGATGTAGAAGCCGAACATCACCCAGTCGTCGCCCGAACCGCGTTCACTGAAGCGGCCGAGGCGGCGCGCGTCGGGATCGTACATGCGCTCCATTTCGCTGACCTGGTCGGGGCTGACCAGGCTGAAAATCAGCTCGGGATAGAGATAGGTCAGCAGCCCCATCAATGCCAGGCTGCCGAAGAACAGCAGGCTGGCGACGCAGACGCTGCGCCATTCGCTACGTACCAGGCGTGGGAAGCCGCCGAACAGGAAGCGGATCGTCTGTGCGCCGAGGTGGCTGCGATGACGGTAGAACTGCTGGTGGCCACGCATCGCCAGCTGCTGCAGCTGATCGATCAGATGGCTGCTGTAACCGCGGGCCTGGGCCAGGGCCAGATGCTGACAGAGCTGGCGGTAGCGGGCGGCGAAGCTCTGGCAGGTCTGTGCATCGGCCCTGCCGCGCTCGAGCGCCTCGAGCTGACTGTTGAACGCATCCCAGTCTGGCTGATGGCGACTTTCGAACAGGCTCTGTTTCACGGTGCACTCCCCAGCAGGCCACGGGCGATGCCGTTGAGGCGCGGCTCGGCCTGTTCGGCAGGCACTTGTAGCGGTTCGGCCAGCAGCGCCGCCAGCTCCGCTCTGCGGGCGGCGGACAGTTGGCTACCACGTTCGGCAAAACCGAGAATGGCGCGTTGTTCGTCAAGGCTGAGCGGGAAGGGTGCTGGCAGCGGTTCGGCATCGGCCAACTGCGGTTTGCTCAACGGCGCATCGCGATAGACCACCAGGGTGCCGGCGGCAATATCGCCGAGGCGCTTGAACGCCGGATGGTTCAGGCAACTGATGATGCCCAGGGTGTAGCCGAACGGCAGGATATCGACGAAGCGCAGCAGGTTGCGCGTCAGTGAAGCGGCCCAGCCGATGGGCGTACCGTCATCGTGCACCACGCGCAGGCCGAGCATCTGCTTGCCGGGAGAGCGGCCCTGGTTGAACACCTCGAACAGCACCATGTACCACCAGGTCACGAGAAACAGCAGGATGGTGCCCAGGCCCATGCCGAACTGACCGAGCAGGCCGAGAACGATGAACATCACCATCAGAATCAGGCCACGAATGGCCAGGTCGATGGCGAATGCCAGGGCGCGCGGCACCAGCCCGGCCGGTCGCAGATGCAGATCGATACCTTCCGGCGTTTCGACCTGATAGCGGGTATCCAGAGGCGGCTGGTGGGACGAAAGACTGACGCTTGAGCGTGAAGGCATCGGCGGACTGCATCAAGGAAAGCCCGATGCTAGCGAGCAGCGGGCCACGAACGCAACCGGGCCAGTGAACTGGCCCGAGTGGCGTCGGTTAGCGAGCGGCAGGCAGTACGCCAAAAATGGTGCGATAGAGCACGCCCATGGCCACGACCATCAGTGGAATGCTCCATACCAGGCCGATGCCCAGCGGGATGGCACTGACGATGATAATCAGACCGAGCACGATGAACAGGCCGAAGACCTTGAACCAGTGCTGGGTAATGGCCTTGCGCGAGGCTTCTAGCGCCTGCCAGGGCGACAGGCCGCGTTCGACCACCAAGGGGATGGCCAGCAGGTAGGCGACGCCCAGGTAGATGCCGGGGATCAGCAGCAGGATCATGCCGAGGTAGATCAGCAGCATCATCACCACGGCGGTGATGATCAGCGGCACGGTGCGCCCGAAGTGGCTGAAGATTTCGTTGAAGCTCAGTGGCTGGTCGGCGGCACGGCGAATACCGACCATGTTGATCCCGGCCATGAAGGGATAGGCCAGCGCCGAGGCCAGCAGCGAAATCAGGATCTCGCCGATGAACATCAGGGCGATGCTATCGCTCAGCGCGCCGAAGATGCCGACAACGCCGCCGAGGATGAAGGTGGCGGCCAGCAGCACCACGTAGAACACCAGAAAGCCACCGATGATGATGCCTTTGGTGCCCTTGACCTTGCTCCAGGACTCGCTCAGCAGCTCACCGATACTGAAGTCATAACCACGTGCCAGGGCTTCTTCGATACTCGGTGCATGACCTTGGGGCGACTGTTGCAGATCGCTGGAGGGGGCGGCATAGGGATTGGGGGTAATCGCGTCACTCATGGTTGCGTCCTTGTACAGAGTGTTAGAGGAGCGCCAATGCTAATGGTTACAGCATTTTTCTCAAGTGCAGTACACCTGCTCGTGCGGCGCCTGTGCGCTGGTGCATGCTTTTGCCGGCGGCAGCGAGGCCGCAGGTGAATGATAAACTGGCGGCCATTTTGTCCAGGGTATGGAGCCGCCAATGACTTCCAGCATTTTCTGGTACGACTACGAGACCACCGGTATCAATCCGCGTTGTGATCGTCCGCTGCAGGTGGCGGGCATTCGTACCGACGAGGCGCTGAACGAGATCGGCGAGCCGCTGAACATCTATTGCCGGCCCAGCGATGACATCCTGCCGCACCCGGCCGCCTGCCTGGTCACCGGTATCGACCCGCAGCGTCTGCAACAACAGGGGCTGGACGAGGGGGAGTTCATGACCCGTGTGCATGCCGCGTTATCGGCGCCCGGCACCTGTGGTGCGGGATACAACAGCCTGCGCTTCGATGATGAGGTGACGCGTTACAGCCTGTATCGCAACTTCTTCGACCCTTACGCGCGCGAATGGCAGGGCGGCAACAGCCGCTGGGATCTGATCGATCTGGTACGCACTGCTTACGCACTGCGGCCCGAAGGCATCGAATGGCCTGAGGAGGAGGGGCGCGTATCGCTCAAGCTGGAGCGGCTGACCCAGGCCAACGGCATCGATCACGGCCAGGCGCACGATGCGCTGTCCGACGTACGCGCCACCATTGGCCTGGCACGGCTGCTGCGCGAGCGGCAAACAAAACTGTACGACTTCCTCTATCAACTGCGCAGCAAGCAGCGGGTCATGGATCAGGTTCGCCTGCTGCAGCCAGTGCTGCACGTTTCCGGGCGTTTCTCGGCGGCACGTCATTATCTGGCGCCGGTCCTGCCGCTGGCCTGGCATCCGCGCAATCGCAATGCACTGATCGTCTGTGATCTGCAGGCCGATCCATCGCCTCTGCTGAATCTGGATGCCGACACGCTGCGCAGTCGCCTCTACACGCGGCGTGAGGCGCTTGCCGAAGGCGAGTTGCCGGTACCGCTGAAACTGCTGCATATCAACCGCTGTCCGGTGGTGGCGCCGCTGTCGGTGTTGCGTGAGGCGGATCGGCAGCGTTTGCAGTTGGACTGGTCGGTTTGTCAGCGCCATATCGACGTGTTGAAGAATGAACAGCCATTGTGGCTGGGCAAGTTGGCGAGTGTTTACCGAGAAGAGGCCTTTGCAGGCAGTAACGATCCCGAGCAACAGCTGTACGATGGTTTTATCGGTGATCGTGATCGTCGTTTGTGTGAGCAGGTACGTGCCGCTCAACCTGACGCATTGGCCAACAATAAAAAATGGCCGTTCGATGATGCACGACTGCCCGAGTTGTTGTTTCGTTATCGGGCGCGCAATTTTCCGGCCAGTCTGTCCGTCGCTGAGTCTCAGCGCTGGGAGGCATTCTGTCGGCAGCGTTTGAGTGATCCAGAGTTCGGTGCACCCAATACCCTGGCGCAATTTTATGCGGCAATGGAGTCGCTGCGGGCTAACTGCAGCCCCGAGCAATTGCAAGTGTTGCAGCAATGGCAGGCCCATGCGCAGGCGTTGCAGGAGCGTTTGGCCATAAGTTCCGTAGGGATTTAAACGGCCAGGTGCTCAGGGCAATGTGCAGCGTATGAGGCGCACATCATGGTGTGCCAGAAAAAGGCCGGTGCGGAAACTGTTCGCTTGATGCGGATATTGCGCCTGCCGGAAATCGCCCTTGAATAATTGGGGGCTGAAAAACACCGCGACAATAAAAAAACGCCAGCATGGCTGGCGTTTTGGGTGTTGCGCAGGTGTTAGCCCAGCTGTGTGGCCCAGCCTTCAACGACGTCGGCACCCCACTTGGCTTTCCACTCTTTCAGGATCTTGTGGTTGCCGCCTTTGGTTTCGATCACTTCGCCGCTGTGCGGGTTCTTGTACTGCTTGACCTTACGTGCACGCTTGACGACGGCAGGCTTGGCTGCACGAACGCCTTTGGCAGTCTTGGCTTCAGGGTCGAGCAGGGCGATGATATCGCGCAGCGACTTCTGATATTCGCCCATCAGGGTGCGCAGTTTGCCTTCGAATTCCAGTTCTTTCTTCAGCTTGTCGTCTTGCGACAGGTTCTTCAGACGCTCTTGCAGTTCTTTGATGGCTTCTTCTGTGGCGCGGTATTCATTGATCAGCGACATGGATATTTACCTTGGCGTGAATAAGTCTGTGGTAGTCAACAGTGGGCCAATAATAATCAGGCACTAATAGCAAGTAAACAGTGCGAGATAAAATGACTGTGCCGCAGTGCAACCCTTTGTGTCATTCAACGGTGAATTAAAACGGTAATGGCGAGCGCTTGTGGAAGTTTCAGTGCTGCGTAACCGCACATTATTCGACTGGGGTGACGTCGATAGGCTGGCGCCCTGCTGCAGTTTTGCGCGCATGCCGTTAGAATGCCCGGCTTTATGCGTCGCCCTTGGGGTTTTAATTATGCGTACGTTCAGATTGGTCATCTCTTGCCCTGACCGCGTCGGCATCGTTGCCAAAGTCAGTAATTTTCTCGCCACCTACAACGGTTGGATTACCGAAGCCAGTCACCATTCCGACACGCAGAGTGGCTGGTTTTTCATGCGTCACGAAATCCGTGCCGACTCACTGCCGTTCGATCTCGATGGCTTCAAGCAGGCCTTCGCGCCGATTGCCCGCGAATTCTCGATGGAGTGGCGCATTACCGATTCGGCGCAGAAGAAGCGCGTGGTGCTGATGGCCAGCCGCGAGTCGCACTGCCTGGCCGATCTGCTGCACCGTTGGCACAGCAACGAGCTCGATTGCGAGATCCCCTGCGTGATCGCCAACCACGACGATCTGCGCAGCATGGTCGAGTGGCATGGCATTCCGTACTTCCATGTGCCGGTCGACCCCAAGGACAAGGCTCCGGCCTTCGCCGAAGTGGAGCGTCTGGTCAAGGCGCACCAGGCTGATGTCATCGTCCTGGCGCGCTACATGCAGATTCTGCCGCCGGCACTATGCGCCGAGTTCGCTCAGCGGGTGATCAACATTCATCACAGCTTCCTGCCGTCCTTCGTGGGCGCCAAACCCTATCACCAGGCCTCGCTGCGTGGCGTCAAGCTGATTGGCGCGACCTCGCACTATGTCACCGAAGAGCTGGACGCCGGCCCGATCATCGAGCAGGACGTGGTGCGGGTGACCCATCGCGACGATATCGAGGAAATGGTGCGCCTGGGCAAGGACGTGGAGAAAATGGTGCTGGCGCGTGGGCTACGCTATCACTTGGAAGACCGAGTGCTGGTGCACGACAACAAGACGGTGGTATTCGACTGACTTGCTGCATGGGCCGGCCACTGCACGAAAGAGGAGAACGCCCATGCTAAAGTCCATCAAGGTGCGCGACTACATGACTCGCCATCTGGTGACCTTCAGGTCGGATACCGACCTGTTCACTGCCATCAATCGACTGCTGGAGCACCGTATTTCCGGTGCTCCGGTGGTCGACTCCCAGGGGCACCTGATTGGCCTGTTGTCCGAGGGCGACTGCCTGCGCGGCATTCTCTCCGGCGCCTACTACGAAGCAGTCGGTGGCACCGTCAGTACCTACATGACCACCGAGGTGGAGACGGTCACGCCCGAGGCTGACATCATCGAGCTGTCGGAGCGCTTCCTGCGTGGCCAGCGGCGGCGTCTGCCGGTAATCGAGCATGGGCGCCTGGTCGGGCAGATCAGTCGCCATGATGTGCTGCGCGCAGTCAAGGAGTTCGCCCAGCATGAGCAGGGCGAGCTGAACATTGGTTGAGGGTGTTGACGATGAGCGATCCGTTGGACAAGGCCACCGCCAAGGCGCCTCCGACATTGGGCGAAGGTTGCGTGCGGCGCTACGATCCCGAAGCCCTCAGCGAGGAGGATGGCACCGATTTCGCCGAGGCGGCCGAGCTCTGGCGACAGTTGCAGGAGCAGCGGGACAATTCTGGCGCGTGATGCAATACGAAGGGCGTCCTGCAGACGCCCTTTCTTCATGGTGCGCCAGGCATGGCGCGTAGCGCCGTGACTGGCGCTGTCGGGTTCACTGTGGTGGTGAGCCTGGCGACTTGGAGGTGAAAGTCCTCTACACACCCGGCAAGGGGAAGTGTTAGCTGAAGGCAAGGGTGTCGCGGGCGACTGCGAATCTGAAGGAAGCCCGAGGCAAAATGCTGGCCTGACGAACAGGAAGCGGATGAGGCGGCGCAGCGGGGTGAGGTGGCCATAATCGCCAAAGCCCGATA
>NZ_NIUB01000046.1 GCF_002197815.1 Pseudomonas oleovorans subsp. oleovorans | reverse complement strand
GCCAGCATTTTGCCTCGGGCTTCCTTCAGATTCGCAGTCGCCCGCGACACCCTTGCCTCTGGCTAACACTTCCCCTTGCCGGGTGTGTAGAGGACTTTCACCTCCAAGTCGTCCAGTCCACCACCACAGTGAACCGAACAGCGCCAGTCACGGCGCTACGCGCCATGCCTGGCGCACAACGAAAATCCGATGCTTGTTTTGAGCATCGAATTTTTTATGCGACTTTCCCGCGCCTTGGCACTGACTCACGAAGTAGCTTCTGCCACCCACTCCCTTGACGAGCTGGGGGCGCTGCTTGATCCAGACCTAGTTAGCACCGCACTGGAAACGGCGGGAGTGGCGACCCTGCGTAAGCGACGTCTCCCTCTTGAAGCCATGATCTGGTGCGTGATCGCCATGGCGTTGTTTCGCCGGATGTCGGCCTGGGATGCCGCGAGCCGTATGGGCATCATGCTGCCTGGGCAGAAGCCATTGGTAGCACCCAGTGCAATCGTGCAAGGTCGCCAGCGTTTGGGCAGTGTTGCGGTGCGAGAAGTCTTTTCCCTGACTCAACAACGCTGGCATGCCAGCGCCAATCACCCCACTTGGGCCGGTTTGCGCCTGCTCAGTGTCGATGGCGTGGTCTGGCGCACGCCGGATACGGACGACAACCGCAAGCACTATGGCAGCGCCAGTAATCAGCATGGCGATACCGGCTTTCCCCAGGTTCGCATGGTCTGCCAGATGGAGCTGACCAGCCACATGCTGGTGAGTAGTGCTTTTGCCGGCTACCACAGCAACGAGATGAAACTGGCCGAACAACTGATCGACAGTACACCCGATCACTCGCTGACCTTGTTCGACCGTGGCTTCTATTCACTGGGGTTACTTTATCGCTGGCAACAGGCAGGCACTCAGCGCCATTGGTTACTGCCGCTGCGCAAGGATGCTCAATACGAGGTGCTGCGTAAGTTAGGGCGCCACGATGCCATCGTCTCACTAAAGACCTCGCCGCAGGCGCGTAAACAATGGCCCGACCTGCCAGACACGCTACAGGCTCGGTTATTAAGCAAGACCATCAAGGGCAAAGTGCGGCAGGTACTGACCTCAATGATCGATCCTCTGCGCTTCCCTCCAGACGAAATCGTGGATCTGTACAACCAGCGTTGGGAAATCGAACTGGGCTATCGAGAAATGAAGCAAGGCATGCTCGCGGGTCACTACACACTGCGTAGTAAAACGCCGGAGATGATTGAACAAGAACTGTGGGGCGTACTACTGGGGTACAACCTGCTGCGTTATCAAATGCTGGAAATGAGCCGCCACTGCCCTGGCATCTACCCCTGCGAAATGAGTTTCACCGCTTGCACCTGGGCGATTCTGGGCTTCTTGAACGGGGTCTCTTTGAATCATCCAGGCAACATCCCTCGCTACCTGGCCGAACTACAGGCCTCTGCCATGCACTACGTCCTACCTCATCGTCGTGAGGATCGCAGTTATCCGCGAGCGGTCAAACCCAAGCCGTCCAAGTATCCGACCAGAAATAAAAATGCCAGTCAGCTTAACTGACTGGCATTAGCCTTCGGGCGGCTTTTTTGTGCTCGCCCGTACGGGGCCCTGGCTGGTGCGCTGGGCATGCGCTTTGCTTGTATCAATAAATCCCGGAAGTCGCCGTTATAGCTATTACGGTTGTTGAGGAGTGTTCCCCGTGTTCGCCATCGTTTCCATGTTGCGTAGCCGTTTGTTGCGCCCGGTGTTCGTCGCGCTTGGCCTGGCCATGTTGGTGCAGGTCGGTTTGGCTGTTTGGCTGATGCGCGCCTCGGTCGACGGCATGGTCGAGGATCTGGCGCAGCGTCTGGGCGGTGAGAGCCGCCGCCTGGGTGAAGAGTTGAACATGGCTGAGCGTGAGATGAGTCAGGGCCTCGCTGCGTTGGCCGGCAGTACCCGGGCTCGCCTTGGTGAGGGGCTTTCCGGGCAGTTGAAGGATGAGCAGGCTCAGTTGCGCGTGGTACTCGAGGGCAATCTCAAACAGTCCGGTCAGGCGCTCGCGCAATTGCTGGCTGGGGTGGCGCCGAAGTCCATTTGGGATCTGGATATTCCTGCGCTCACTGCGCTTACCCGAATCGCCCAGCAGGATCCGGCGGTGTTGTTCGCCATCATCTATGACGCCGATGGTCAGCGCCTGACGCGCAACTTCAATCGCAGTAATGCGCAGGTGCGTGAGCTGGTCGCTGCCGGGCAGGGTGACTCGCCGCTGGAGAAGCTGGTGGAGGCGGCCTCGCGTGATCCGCGTGTATACGTGGTCGAGGCGCAAATCAGTCCGATGGGGGCGTCGATCGGCAAGGTGCAGATGGGCCTGTCACTGGATGTGGTGGAAAAGGAGCTGGCCGCGCTCGACGGCCGCTTTGCGTCGTTGGTCAGTGGTGCCGGTGAGTTGGTTGATAGCAGCCTGGCAGGTGCTGCCGAGGAGGCGACCGGTGCGCTGCGCGAGCGTCTGCAGTCGGCTGAGCGCTACACCCAGGAAATGGCACGCAACGGTGGTGAGTCGGTGCGCGTGGCGGCGGATTCGCTGCGCTGGAACATCGCCCTCGGCCTGTTGATCGTGGGGGCGCTGGCAATGGTCGTGGTGGCGCTGGTGCTTGGCTGGCGAGTGCTCAGTCGCTTGCGCCTGCTCAGCGCGGCGCTGAACGATCTGGCTGCGGGCGAGGGCGATCTGACCCGGCGCGTGAGCATCGACAGTCAGGACGAGGTCGGCGAGATGGCCGATGCAGTCAATCGCTTCATCGCCAAGCTGCAACCCATCGTGCGTGAGTCGGGTGAGGTGGCGTTGCGTACCGGTGAGCAGATTCGCAGCTTGACTCAGCGCGGCGTGGCGGCCGAGGCAGCGGCCGGCCGGCAGCGTGATGAGGTGGCGGGTAGCCTGCAGGCGTTGGAGCAAATGGCCGACGAGGCGCAGGCGGAAAGCCAGGCCATGCAGGAGGCGCTGCAGCGCGTCGACACCATCCGCCAGGCGGCGCACGAGAACGCGGCTATCGCTCAGCGACTGTCTGCGCTGATCGAGGGCTTGGTGGCGCGGGTGGCCGATGGCTCGGCAGTGATCGAGCGCCTGGCCAAGCAGAGCGAGCAGATCGAGGTGGTGCTGACGGTGATTCAGTCCATCGCCGAGCAGACCAACCTGCTGGCGCTCAATGCCGCCATCGAGGCGGCGCGCGCTGGCGAGAGTGGTCGCGGGTTTGCCGTGGTGGCTGACGAGGTGCGTGCGCTGGCGAGCAAGACTCAGCAGTCCACCGGCGATATCCAGACCCATATCGCTGCCCTGCAGCGGGGCGCGCAGGAGGCGGTCGCCGCCATCGCCCAGGCGGGCGCGCAAGGTAGTGAAGGGCTGCAGGTGCTGCGTGACAGTGCGCGCCTGCAGCAATCGGTGCAGCAGTCGGTAGACGAAGTGCATGGCGCCATCAATGCGGCAACTCAGGCCGCGGCACATCAGGCGGACGGTGCGGGAGCGGTACGCGGGCGTGTCGAGATCATTCATGCCGAAGCGCAGCGTGCGGCAGAGGCGGTGGCAGCGATAGCCGGCAATGCGCGCGCGTTGGACGAGCTGGCAGCTCAGCTCAAGGCCAGCCTAGGGCAATTCAAAGTGTAGGGTACGCAGTGCGCACCTCGCTGTTCTATGGTCTGGGCGGGGGGCGTAGCGCGCCCTGCGAGGAGGTCTGCTTTTTCGTGGGCAATAAAAAACCGAGCCATTGGCTCGGTTTTTTGAAATTTGGTGCCCAGGAGAAGACTCGAACTTCCACGACCGTTAAGTCACTGATACCTGAAACCAGCGCGTCTACCAATTCCGCCACCTGGGCACTACAGCAATGTTCGTCGTTGCCGACACGGAGCGTTGCATCCGTTTATTTGTAAAGTGGGTTATCAAACCACTTCACGAAATTTGGTGCCCAGGAGAAGACTCGAACTTCCACGACCGTTAAGTCACTGATACCTGAAACCAGCGCGTCTACCAATTCCGCCACCTGGGCACAGAAACCGATGAATCATCATCTGCTTCGTGTTACAACGTCTGCTCGACGCTGTGGGCGCGAACTATACGGGCGGGCATTTACCTTGTAAACCCCTGACCCCAAAAAATTATTGTCGCCGGAAAAGCTGCCTTGAATGACGTTTTCGCGCTTCAATAGGCAAATGGCATACACCTTTTATACATAAGCATAGGTAATCCTTCCTACATGGCCGATTGGCAATCCCTCGATCCCGAGGCCGCCCGCGAGGCGGAAAAATACGACAACCCCATCCCCAGTCGCGAACTGATCCTGGCCCATCTGGCCGAGCGAGGTTCGCCCGCCAGTCGCGAGCAGCTGGTCGAAGAGTTCGGTCTCGATACCGAGGACCAGCTTGAAGCGCTGCGCCGCCGCCTGCGCGCCATGGAGCGCGATGGTCAGCTCATCTATACCCGCCGCGGCACCTACGCGCCGGTGGACAAGCTCGATCTGATCTGCGGGCGCATTAGCGGTCACCGCGACGGCTTCGGCTTCCTCGTGCCGGATGACGGCAGTGATGACCTTTTCCTCAGTCCGGCGCAGATGCGTCTGGTGTTCGATGGTGACCGTGCCCTGGTGCGCGTGGCCGGTCTCGACCGGCGCGGCCGTCGCGAAGGCAGCATCGTCGAGGTGATCAGCCGTGCTCACGAGAGCATCGTCGGCCGTTACTACGAAGAGAACGGCATCGGCTTCGTCGTTGCCGACAATCCCAAGATCCAGCAGGAAGTGCTGGTCACCCCAGGGCGCACTGCCGGTGCGCGCATTGGTCAGTTCGTCGAGATCAAGATCACTCACTGGCCTACGCAGCGTTTCCAGCCGCAGGGCGACATCGTCGAGGTAATCGGCAACTACATGGCGCCGGGCATGGAGATCGACGTGGCGCTGCGCAGCTACGACATCCCGCACGTCTGGCCCGAGGCGGTAGTCAAGGAAGCGCGCAAGCTCAAGCCTGAGGTGGAGGAGAAGGACAAGGAGAAGCGCATCGACTTGCGCCATCTGCCTTTCGTCACCATCGATGGTGAAGACGCCCGCGACTTCGACGATGCGGTCTACTGCGAGAAGAACAGCAGCCGTTGGAAGTTGTTCTCCGGTGGCTGGAAACTCTACGTGGCCATCGCCGACGTCTCGCACTACGTCAAGGTCGGCTCGGCGCTGGATGCCGAGGCGGTCGTGCGCGGCAACTCGGTGTATTTCCCCGAGCGCGTCGTACCGATGCTGCCGGAGGAACTGTCCAACGGCCTGTGCTCGCTCAACCCGCATGTCGATCGCCTTGCCATGGTCTGCGAAATGACCATGTCCAAGAGCGGCCAGATGGTCGACTACAAGTTCTACGAGGCGGTGATCCACTCCCATGCGCGCCTGACCTACAACAAGGTCAGCCTGATGCTGGAAGATCCCAAGAGCAGCGAGGGCAAGTCCCTGCGCAGCGAGTACAAGGAGGTCCTGCCGCACCTCAATCAGCTCTACGCGCTGTATCAGGTACTGGCCGCCGCTCGTCACGAGCGCGGCGCCATCGACTTCGAGACCCAGGAAACCCGCATCATCTTCGGCGAAGGGCGCAAGATCGCGGAGATCCGCCCGACCCAGCGCAACGATGCGCACAAACTGATCGAGGAGTGCATGCTGGCCGCCAACGTGGCCACCGCGCGCTTCATGCAGGATCACCAGATCCCGTCACTGTATCGCGTGCACGGTGGCCCGCCGCCGGAGCGCCTGGAGAAACTCAACGCCTTCCTCGGTGAGCTGGGGTTGTCGCTGCAGCGTGGCAAGTCCAAGGATGGTCCGTCACCCAAGGACTATCAGCGCCTGCTGGAAAGCATCCGCGAGCGCCCGGACTATCACCTGATCCAGACCGTGATGCTGCGTTCGCTGAGTCAGGCGGTGTACAGCGCGCAGAACGAAGGGCACTTCGGCCTCAATTACGAGGCTTACACTCACTTCACCTCGCCGATCCGTCGCTATCCCGACCTGTTGGCGCATCGTGCCATTCGCAGCGTGATCCGTTCCAAGCGCGACACCAAGCACGTGGAGCGTGCCGGTGCGGCAGTCATGCCCAAGGCGCGTATCTATCCGTACGACGAAGCGACCCTGGAAAAGCTCGGCGAGCAGTGCTCGATGACCGAGCGCCGTGCCGACGAAGCGACCCGCGACGTGGTCAACTGGCTCAAGTGCGAGTTCATGCAGGATCGTGTCGGTGAGACCTTCCCCGGTGTGATCACTGCCGTGACCGGTTTCGGTATTTTCGTCGAGCTGCGCGACATATACGTCGAGGGCCTGGTGCATGTGACCGCGCTGCCGGCCGACTACTACCACTTCGACCCGGTTCACCATCGTCTGTCCGGCGAGCGCAGTGGGCGCAGCTTCCGCTTGGGCGATAGCGTCGAGGTCAAGGTCATGCGCGTCGATCTCGACGAGCGCAAGATTGAATTCGAACTGTCCCAGGCCGCTGAGCGTGAGGCCATTGGTCGTGGCAGTCGCGCTGGCAAGGCGCCGAGCATGGGCAATACCGACGTGCAGAAGAGCCGAGACGTGAAGAAGGCGCTGCTGGCCGGCGCCAAGGCTGGCAAGGGCGCTGCCGGCAAGTCGGCGAGCAAGCCGGCCGGTGGTGCGCGCAAAGGCTCCGGGCGTAGTGACAGTGCCCCGCCAGCTGCCGGAAAGCCGCGCAAGCGTAAGGCCAAGTCATGAGTGATCTGGAAAAGATCTACGGCGTACATGCCGTAGAGGCCATGCTGCGTCATCATCCCAAACGGGTGAAGCAGGTCTGGCTGGCCGATGGTCGCAGTGATCCTCGGGTGCAGCCCTTGCTGGAGCTGGCTGCGCAGTCTCGCGTAAAAGTGGGGCAGTGCGAGCGCCGTGAGATGGACGCCTGGGTCGAGGGTGTGCACCAGGGTGTGGTTGCCGATGTCAGCCCCAGTCAGGTCTGGGGCGAGGCGATGCTCGAGGAGTTGCTTGAGCGCTGCGAGGGCCCGCCTTTGCTGCTGGTGCTCGACGGCGTGACCGACCCGCACAACCTTGGGGCTTGTCTGCGCACGGCAGATGCCGCCGGCGCGTTGGCGGTGATTGTGCCCAAGGACAAATCGGCAACCCTCAACGCCACGGTACGCAAGGTGGCCTGTGGTGCTGCCGAGGTGATTCCGCTGGTGGCGGTGACCAACCTGGCGCGCAGTCTGGAGAAGTTGCAGCAGCGCGGCCTGTGGGTGGTTGGTACGGCCGGTGAGGCCGAGCTTGAGGTCTATCAGCAGGACATGACCGGGCCGACCGTGCTGGTCATGGGGGCCGAGGGCAAGGGAATGCGCCGTTTGACCCGCGAGCATTGCGATTACCTGGTCAAGCTGCCCATGAGCGGCAGTGTCAGCAGTCTCAACGTCTCGGTTGCTACCGGGGTCTGCTTGTTCGAGGCGGTGCGTCAGAGAAACAATAAGCGTCAGGTAAAAAGCTCCAAGTAACAGCGATTACTGCGGGCCGGTGTGCGTGCTGCGTACCCCGGCCGTCGTAGGGCGTACTCGGCTTTGGCATTCTGCGCTGCTCTACCTCCTGCATTCAGCAGTCGTCACGAAGCAGTACGCCAGGTGTCCTGATGGAGCGTAATGCTGGACTCGGTATGCCTTGGCGGACTGTTCGCTGCGCTCCTGGGTCCGCCCTACGTCCTAGGGTTTGTTGCCGTTTCGCGCACGGCCGCGACGGAGCCAGTTTTTGCGTGGGGCTAGGCGCGAGACGCGAAGTTTGGTCGCCCAAATGAGCCGTCGAGTAACGACGTACCACGCAAAAACTGGCCCGTCCCTTCGGGTTGCGCGGCAAATTGCGCCATGCGTCGTTGCTGGGTTTGGCAGGGGAACGACCATTACCTGCATCCCGCGCCTCGCGTGGCGCAATTTGGCGCAGCAACGCGGCTCACGTCGAAACGGCAACAGACCCTAGCCCTATGCTCTGCGCTCCAGGTTGTCTTACGCTCGGGGCCTGCTGCCCACGGATGCGCCCGCGGCTGGCTGTTCAAATAATCGCCAATCTGCCTTGCGTGCGGCGAGGGGCTTCTCTAGAATGGCGCCCCTTGCCGTGACGGCAGGCCCTTTCGCGCCTACCGCCTGGCAAGCTCATCACGAGAAAAACCCACTCCTTGCCTGACCACCTTAGTTGGCAGGCTACAACCCGTAAGGAGCATTTATGCGTCATTACGAAATCATCTTTCTGGTTCACCCGGACCAGAGCGAGCAAGTCGGCGGCATGGTCGAGCGTTACACCAAGCTGATCGAAGAAGACGGTGGCAAGATTCACCGCCTGGAAGATTGGGGCCGTCGTCAGCTGGCTTACGCCATCAACAACGTCCACAAAGCCCACTACGTGATGCTCAACGTAGAGTGCACCGGCAAGGCCCTGGCCGAGCTGGAAGACAACTTCCGCTACAACGACGCCGTGATCCGTAACCTGGTCATCCGTCGCGACGAGGCCGTCACTGGCCAGTCCGAGATGCTGAAGGCCGAAGAAAACCGCAGTGAGCGCCGCGAGCGTCGTGAACGTCCTGAAAACGCCGAGTCCAACGACGGCGATGACAGCGACAGCAACGACAGCGACAACGCTGACGAGTAATCCACGGATCTATTGAGGAGCCAATCACATGGCACGTTTCTTCCGTCGTCGTAAATTCTGCCGCTTCACCGCTGAAGACGTGAAAGAGATCGATTTCAAAGATCTCAACACCCTGAAAGCCTACATCTCGGAAACCGGCAAAATCGTTCCTAGCCGTATCACCGGTACCAAGGCTCGTTATCAGCGTCAGCTGGCCACCGCTATCAAGCGCGCCCGCTTCCTGGCCCTGCTGCCCTACACCGACAGCCACGGCCGCTGAGACCGGGCAGTCGACAAGAGTTAAGGAATAGATCGCATGCGCGCCCTGGCTGAATACATCATGCGCGGCCGTATGCAGGCCACCCTCGTGGTGGTGGGATCGGCAGCGATGCCGCTGTTGTTCTGGTTGAGTGCCGCCGCTGGCAGCCTGGTGCTGTTGCGGCGTGGAGCCAGTGATGCCATCGGCATCCTGGCCTGGGCCATGCTACCGGCGATTGCCTGGTGGTATTTCGGCGAACCGCGCACCTTGCTGGTGCTGGTCGGCGCGCTGGGGTTGGCGTTGTTGTTGCGCGCCAACTGGACCTGGAACCGCATACTGCTGAGCAGTGTGGCGCTGGGCCTGGTGTATGGATTTGTCCTTGGGGCAGTGTTCCGCGAACCCATCGCGGCCATGGCTGGTGAGCTGCAGAAGCTGCTGCCAACCATGTTCGATGGGGCTCACCAGCAATTGTCGGTGGGTGAACGCGAGCGTCTCGAGGCACTGATCGCACCGGTGCTGACCGGACTGCTGGCAGCCTTGCTGCAGATTCTGAGCTTGCTGAGCCTGATCCTTGGGCGTTACTGGCAGGCCGTGTTGTACAACCCTGGCGGTTTTGGTCGCGAGTTTCGCGCGCTGAGACTGTCGCTGCCGCAGGCGCTGTTGCTGCTGGCGGGCATGATACTAGGTCCCAATCTGGGGCCGCAGTTGGCCATGCTCACGCCGCTGTGCAGTGTGCCGCTGCTGTTCGCCGGGATCGCCCTGGTGCACGGCCTGGTGGATAAGGGTGGGCTCGCCCGCTTCTGGCTGGTGGGCATGTACATCACGCTCCTGCTGTTCATGCAGCTGATCTATCCGTTACTGGTGGTCTTGGCCATCGTCGACAGTCTGTTTGATTTTCGCGGTCGCCTGGCGCGCAAGAACGGCCCGGGCTCTGCGAACGGTGAAGGTTAAAAGTTAAGAGGTAAGACCCAAATGGAAGTCATCCTGCTGGAAAAAATCGCCAACCTGGGCAACCTGGGCGACAAAGTGAACGTTAAAGCCGGTTACGGCCGTAACTTCCTGCTGCCGCAAGGCAAAGCCACCGCTGCCACCGAAGCCAACGTTGCTGCTTTCGAAGCACGTCGCGCCGAGCTGGAAAAAGCTGCTGCCGAGAAGAAAGCTTCCGCTGAATCTCGCGCTGCTCAGCTGGCTGAGCTGGAAGTCACCATCACCGCCACCGCTGGCGATGAAGGCAAGCTGTTCGGTTCCATCGGCACCCACGACATCGCTGACGCCCTGACCGCCTCCGGCGTTGAAGTGGCCAAAGCTGAAGTTCGTCTGCCGAACGGCACCATTCGCCAGATTGGCGAATACGACGTAGCTGTGCACCTGCACACCGACGTTGAAGCCACCGTCAAGGTGATCGTGGTCGCTGCTTAATCAAGTAGCCGCCAGGCGGACTTGCGCTGTAGCGTAGGTCTGCTGACAATCGGGCACGGTATCGCTCTGCGATCCGTGCCCTTTGTTTTTCTATCGCAGTATTTTCTTCCCGAGCCTATGAACGACATCAGCATTCCCGAGCAATACGACCTGCAGACTGCCGCCCTGAAAGTGCCACCGCACTCCATCGAGGCGGAACAGGCGGTGCTCGGCGGCCTGATGCTCGACAACAATGCCTGGGAGCGCGTGCTCGATGGTGTGTCGGATGTCGACTTCTATCGCCACGACCACCGGCTGATCTTCCGCGCCATCTTCAAGCTGGCCGAGCGTAACGAACCCTTCGACGTGGTGACCCTGTCCGAGCAGTTGGACAAGGAAGGGCAACTGTCGCAGGTCGGCGGTCTGGCCTATCTCGCCGAGCTGGCGAAGAACACGCCGTCGGTGGCCAACATCAAGGCCTATGCGCAGATCATTCGTGAGCGCGCCACCCTGCGCAAGCTGATCAGCATCAGCAACGAGATTGCCGACAGTGCCTACGCCCCGGAAGGCCGTACCGGCGAGGAGATTCTCGACGAAGCGGAGCGCCTGATCTTCCAGATCGCCGAAGACCGCCCCAAGACTGGCGGGCCGGTGGGCATCAACGACATTCTGGTCAAGGCCATCGACCGCATCGACACGCTGTTCAACAACGGCGACGCGATTACCGGTCTGTCCACCGGCTTCGATGACCTGGATAACCTGACCAGCGGTCTGCAGCCGGCCGACATGATCATCGTCGCTGGCCGTCCGTCGATGGGTAAGACCACCTTCGCCATGAACCTGGTGGAAAACGCGCTGATGCGTAGCGACAAGGCGATCCTAGTGTACTCGCTGGAGATGCCTTCGGAGTCCATCGTCATCCGTATGCTCGCCTCGCTGGGGCGCATTGACCAGACCAAGGTGCGTGCCGGCCAGCTGGATGACGACGATTGGCCGCGGCTGACCAGCGCGGTCAACCTGCTCAACGACCGCAAGCTGTTCATCGACGATACCGCCGGTATTTCCCCGAGCGAGATGCGGGCGCGCACGCGGCGTCTGGCACGCGAGCACGGTGAGATCGGCCTGATCATGGTCGACTACCTGCAGCTGATGCAGATTCCCGGTTCCAGCGGCGATAGCCGGGTCAACGAGATTTCCGAGATATCGCGCTCGCTCAAGGGCCTTGCCAAGGAATTCAACTGCCCGGTCATTGCCCTGTCGCAGCTCAACCGTGGCCTGGAGCAGCGCCCGAACAAGCGCCCGATCAACTCCGACTTGCGTGAGTCCGGTGCAATCGAGCAGGACGCCGACATCATCCTGTTCGTCTACCGCGACGAGGTGTACCACCCGGAGACCGAGTACAAGGGCGTGGCCGAGATCATCATCGGCAAGCAGCGTAACGGCCCGCTGGGTACCGCGCGCCTGGCCTTCCTCGGCAAGTATTCGCGCTTCGAGAACCTGGCACCGGGTAGCTACCAGTTCGAGGACGAATAACCGCGCGAGCAGTGTAGGAGCGAGCTCTGCTCGCGAATCAAGCAAGGTGAACGTTTCGCCAGCAGAGCCCGTGGCTACGGCAACAGTCTGATCTCGCTCAATGAAAACGGGCGCCCAGCGGTTAAGATGGGCGCCCGTTTTTTGTTCAGGCCTTCCGTCATGCGTCCGCTTGCCGCCATCGTCGACCTCTCTGCCATCGCTCATAACTACGCCGTGGCCAAGCGCTGCGCGCCCGGGCGCCAGGCCTTCGCCGTGGTCAAGGCCAACGCCTATGGTCATGGTGTGCGCGAGGTGGTCACGGCGTTGCACGAGATTGCCGATGGCTTCGCCGTGGCCTGTCTGGAGGAGGCGGCCGAGGTGCGCGCCATGCACGGTGAGGCGCGCATCCTGCTGCTGGAGGGCTGTTTCGAGGCCAGTGAATATGCCATCGCCGCGCAACTGGGGCTGGATCTGGCGCTGCAGAGCACGGCGCAGGCCGAGGCGCTGATTGCCAGTGAGCTGGTGCGTCCGCTCAACGTCTGGCTCAAGCTGGATTCGGGCATGCACCGCCTCGGTTTCGATGCCGCCAGCCTGCGCCACTGGCATGCACGGCTCGAAGACGCCGAGCAGGTTGCCGAGCTCAACCTGCTTAGCCATTTCGCCTGCGCCGACGAGCGCGGCCATCCGCTGACGGAGCTGCAGGTCGAGCGCTTTCTCGATCTGCTGGATCTGGATTTCAATCATCGTTCGCTGGCGAACTCGGCGGCCGTGCTGACCATTCCAGCGGCGCATATGGATTGGCTGCGCCCCGGCATCATGCTCTACGGTGCCACGCCGTTCGCCGAACTGAGTGCGCGCGAACTGGGGCTGAAACCGGCCATGACCCTGGCTGCGCGGGTGATCGCCGTGCGTGAGGTGGCAGTCGGTGAAAGCGTTGGTTATGGCGCGGCCTGGGTGGCCGAGCGGCCTTCGCGTATTGCCACGGTCAGCTGTGGTTATGCCGATGGTTATCCGCGTCACGCGCCCAGTGGCACGCCGGTGTTGATCGAGGGGCAGCGCGCCAAGCTGGCGGGCAGGGTGTCGATGGACATGTTGGCGGTGGATATCACGGACCTACCGGAAGCAGATGTAGATTCGCCGGTGGAGTTGTGGGGCGGCCAGTTGCCGGTGGATGAAGTGGCCATGGCGTGCGGCACTATCGGCTATGAGTTGCTGAGCAAGGTCACTGCGCGGGTGCCTCGGCGCTATATCGGCTAGCAGGCTGTTGAAAAACTACCTGCGTTGCCATTGCTGCGTTAAAAACAGGCTCGCGTGCGAGCCCAGTCAAAATGCTCATTTACAGCGCGTAAAGTCGAGCGCGACTCCGACCGTTTTTCGCCTGTTTTTGTGGGGCCGCCGTCGGTATTGCACTGGCTGCCTCGGCTCGGGCTTCCTGCTTCGCTCTACCTCCTGCATCCATGCAGTCGTCGCCTACGTTTTTCAACGGCCTGCTAGCCTAGGCCAGCCCGCTCGGGACTTTCAGTACGTCCAGCTCCAGGCAGGCCTGTTCGCTGAGCTCGCCATCGTCGCCATGCACGCGCGAATCGGAGCGGCCCAGTTCCTTTACCCGGTAAAGGGCCATGTCTGCCGCCTTGTACAGCCCGGTGAAATTTCTCGCATGGAGCGGGTAGAGCGCCACGCCGATGCTGATGGTCACGCGCAGGCGTTCGGCGCCGTAGTGCACGGGCTCGGATAGTTCTGCCAGCAGGCGTTCGGCGATCTCCCTGGCCTGGCTTTCGGCATCGCTGCCGCAGATCAGAGCGGCGAACTCATCGCCGCCCAGGCGGGCAACCGCATCGCCTGCGCGAACCTGCTCGCGCAGGCGCTTGGCGATTACCTGCAGCATCAGGTCACCGGCTGCGTGACCAAAACGGTCATTGATCGGCTTGAAGTGATCCAGGTCGATCAGCAGCAAAGCCACGCTCTCCTTGTGCCGCTCGGCGTGAGCCAGGGCCGACTCGCTACGCTCGACCAGATAGCGTCGATTGGGCAGTTCGGTCAGCGAGTCATGGAAGGCGGCGTGCTGCAGTTCGCGTTCGCGGTCGCGTAGCTGTTCGTTGGTCGCGGCCAACTCGGCGGTACGTGCGGTCACTGCAGCTTGCAGTTCGTCAGCGCTGGCCTGCAGTTGCGCCAGGCGTGCGGTTTTCTCACGATCGGCCTGTTGCAGGGCAACGGCGCGCTCCTGCTTGAGGATCTGGATGCGATAGGCCAGGGCGAAGGAGAACAGGATGGATTCGGCAGCCACTGCCAGAGGGAACACGTAGGCATTCCACTCGGCCGGCTGCAGCACGCCGGTGGTACGCAGCAGCAGAATGGCGACACTGCCCAGGACCAACCCGTAGCCGTACAGATACAGCTGCGCTGGGAAGAAACCCTGGCGCCAGCGGATTACGGCGCTGCCCAGGGCAGCAGGGATGCTGGTCAGCGACAGCAGGGCGATGGCCCAGGCAGCGAGGTAGCGCTGATCGAACAGGGTCAGAACGATGGCGATCAGGTAGATCACGCAGGCCATGTTCAGCAGATGATGCGCCCAGCGTACGTAAACGCGCGTCTGCAGCAGCGTCTGGGTGAAACGACTGGCGAACAGGCCCCACAACGACGGCAAGGTGATGCGGTCGAGCCACGCCGGCACCGGGTGGTTCGGCCACAGGTACTGTGCGCCATGGCCGGTCATGCTCATGATGAACAGCAGGGCGAAAGCAGTGGTCAGCACATACCAGAAATAGGCCTTGTCGCGCAGCGAGATGAGGATGAACAGGTTGTACAACAGCAGCGCGAAAACCACGCCGTAGATGGCCCCGAGCGCCAGGTTCTCGCGGGTGGCCAGTTGCGTGAGGTCTTCGAGTTGCCAGACTCGCAGCGGGAAGGAGTTGCCTGCCGGGTCGAAGGCACGCAAGTAGAGGGTCTTTGGCTGCTCACCCAGGGTCGGTAGGTCGAACACCATGCGTCGGTAGGGGTGGTCGCGGTTTTCGCTGAAGGCGACGCGCTCGCCGGACTGACGCAACTGCCAGCCACCCTGGCCGTCAGGGAGATAGAGCTGCAGGTCCAGCTGAGTCACTGAGCCCACCTCCAGTACCCAGTAGGCGGGAGCGTACATGTCGCGTTGCAGAGTGAGTTTGATCCACCAGGGATTGAGGCTCTGGCCGACACTGGCACGGCCATTGGCCGGTTGAAAGCGCGACTGCTGCTCAGGCGCGGCGAGGTCATCGATGGCCAGAGTGCCCTGGTCGTCTTCCAGTAGCTCGATATGCGCATTGAGCGGCATGCCGCTGCTGGCGTCGGTGAGCACCACGGACGCCGCTGCCAGGCCCGTGGTCGACAGTCCCAACAGAAGAGCGAGCACTAAGGCGAAGCGCTGCAGCATAGATGTCCTGGAGTCGGCTGACCGAGTAGCTTGAGTATATGCACGGGATTGTTATCGGGCGAAAACAAATATGGCGTATGGCTACTGCAGGAAAATATCTGATTTTTCTGTCCTTTCTTTCCCCGGGTCGGTGTTGCGCCAGGGCCGATGCCCGGACCAGTGAGCCAGGCGCGTGCTTGAGCGTTCGTCGCCGTGCGCGCAGGCGGTATTAAACCCAGTGCAACAGTCTGGTTTGGTCAATATTTGTGCTATTATCCGCGCCCCTCGTGATAGCCCATTGATCAAAAAATATGCAAGCCGCCAAGCCGCTGTTCGACTATCCCAAGTACTGGGCCGAGTGTTTCGGGCCTGCGCCCTTCCTGCCGATGAGCCGGGAAGAGATGGATCAGCTCGGCTGGGACAGCTGCGACATCATCATCGTCACCGGTGATGCCTACGTCGACCATCCTTCGTTCGGCATGGCGATCATCGGCCGTCTGCTGGAAGCCCAGGGCTTTCGCGTGGGCATCATCGCCCAGCCGAACTGGCAGTCCAAAGACGACTTCATGAAGCTCGGCGAGCCGAATCTGTTCTTCGGTGTCGCTGCCGGCAACATGGATTCGATGATCAACCGCTACACCGCGGACAAGAAGATCCGCTCCGACGACGCCTATACGCCCGGCGGCCTGGCCGGCAAGCGCCCGGATCGCGCCAGCCTGGTTTATAGCCAGCGCTGCAAGGAAGCCTACAGCCACGTTCCGGTGGTGCTGGGCGGTATCGAGGCATCCTTGCGCCGTATCGCCCATTACGACTACTGGCAGGACAAGGTCCGCCGTTCGATCCTCATGGACGCCACCGCCGACATCCTGCTCTACGGCAACGCCGAGCGCGCGGTGGTGGAGATCGCCCAGCGTCTGTCGCGTGGCGAGCAGGTTGAGGCCATCAGCGATGTACGCGGTACGGCCTTCATTCGCCGTGACACGCCCGAAGGCTGGTATGAGGTCGACTCCACCCGTATCGACCGTCCGGGCCGCGTCGACAAGATCATCAACCCCTACGTCAATACGCAGGACACCGAGGCCTGTGCCATTGAGCAGGCCAAAGGCGAAGTTGAAGACCCCAACGAAGCCAAGGTAGTGCAGATTCTCGACAGCCCGCGCATGACCCGCGACAAGACGGTGATCCGTCTGCCGTCCTTCGAGAAGGTGCGCAACGACCCCGTGCTCTATGCCCACGCCAACCGTGTGCTGCATCTGGAAACCAACCCGGGCAACGCCCGCGCGCTGGTGCAGAAGCATGGCGAGGTGGACGTGTGGTTCAACCCGCCACCCATCCCCATGACCACCGAGGAAATGGACTACGTATTCGGCATGCCCTATGCGCGCGTGCCGCACCCGGCCTATGGCAAGGAGAAGATCCCGGCCTACGAAATGATCCGTTTCTCGGTGAACATCATGCGCGGCTGCTTCGGCGGCTGCACCTTCTGCTCGATCACCGAGCACGAGGGGCGCATCATCCAGAACCGTTCGCACGAGTCGATCATCCGCGAGATCGAGGAGATGCGCGACAAGGTGCCGGGCTTCACCGGCGTGGTCTCCGACCTCGGCGGGCCGACCGCCAACATGTACCGCATCGCCTGCAAGGACCCGGAGATCGAGAAGCACTGCCGCAAGCCGTCGTGCGTGTTCCCCGGTATCTGCGAGAACCTCAATACCGATCACTCCTCCCTGATCGAGCTGTACCGCAAGGCGCGCGCGCTGCCAGGGGTGAAGAAGATCCTGATCGCCTCGGGCCTGCGTTACGACCTCGCCGTCGAGTCGCCGGAGTACGTCAAGGAGCTGGTCACCCATCACGTTGGCGGCTACCTGAAGATCGCTCCGGAGCACACCGAGCGTGGCCCGCTGGACAAGATGATGAAGCCGGGGATCGGCAGCTACGACCGCTTCAAGCAGATGTTCGAGAAGTACTCGAAGGAGGCGGGCAAGGAGCAGTATCTGATCCCGTACTTCATCGCCGCGCATCCGGGCACCACCGACGAGGACATGATGAACCTCGCCCTGTGGCTCAAGCGCAACGGTTTCCGTGCCGACCAGGTACAGGCGTTCTACCCGTCGCCGATGGCCACCGCCACGGCCATGTATCACTCGGGCAAGAACCCGCTGCGCAAGGTGACCTACAAGAGCGACGGCGTCGAGATCGTCAAGAGCGAGCAGCAGCGTCGCCTGCACAAGGCCTTCCTGCGCTACCACGATCCGAAAGGGTGGCCGCTGCTGCGTGAGGCACTGACGCGCATGGGCCGCAGTGATCTGATTGGCCCGGCCAAGCATCAACTGATCCCGGCTAACCAGCCAACTGCTGATGATGGTTACCAGAGTGCGCGGCGTAAGAACTCCACGCCGGTCGGCAGCAAGAAGGCGGGTAATGCAGGCAAGATGCTCACTCAGCACACCGGCTTGCCGCCTCGTGCCAGCGACGGCAGCAAGCCCTGGGACAAGCGTGAGCAGGCCAAGGCGGCCGCCTTTGCCAAGTTGCAGGAACAGAAGAAAAATAGCGGCAAAGGTGCCAGCGGCAAGAAGAAGCCGCGTCCAGCTGTGCCGCGTTGAACATGACGCCAGCTTCGAGCTGGCGTCATGCTGTGTGCATGGTCGAATTACATAGAGTGCTGCTGTCAGTTGTGCTCTGCGCCATTGCTGTGCATTCATTCGTGGCTGGTGCGTGTTGCGCACTGCTATAGGGCTTGACTCAACGCTCACCCTTGAAAAACGGTGTCGCGGCGCTGGCATAAGTCTTGCGCTGCACTGAGTATCGTCCAGGCTAGCAGGAGGCCGCCGTGTCGATTCATGTCGCGCTGCATCATGTCACCCACTACCGCTACGACCGTGCGGTGAACCTTGGGCCACAAGTCGTACGTTTGCGGCCGGCGCCGCACAGTCGCACACGCATCCTTTCCTATGCGCTGAAGGTCGACCCGGGCGAACACTTCATCAACTGGCAGCAGGACCCGCAGGGCAACTACCTGGCGCGCCTGGTGTTCCCGGAGAAGACTCGCGAGTTCAAGGTCGAGGTGGACCTGGTCGCCGAGATGGCGGTGTTCAACCCCTTCGACTTCTTCCTTGAGCCCTACGCCGAGCGCATTCCTTTCGCCTACACCGAGGGCGAGCAGCGCGAGCTGGCGCCTTATCTGGTCAAGCTGCCGGCTACGCCGCTGTTCACCGAGTACCTGGCCGGTATTTCTCGCAAGCCGCGTCCCAGCATCGATTTTCTGGTCGAGCTGAACCAGCGTCTGTCGGCCGACATCCGCTACCTGATCCGCATGGAGCCGGGCGTGCAGACGCCGGAGCAATCGCTCGAACTGGCTGCCGGTTCGTGCCGTGATTCGGCCTGGCTGCTGGTGCAACTGCTGCGTCACCTGGGGCTGGCGGCGCGCTTCGTCTCCGGTTACCTGATCCAGCTCACGGCCGACGTGAAAGCTCTCGACGGTCCCTCCGGCACCGATAAGGATTTCACCGACCTGCACGCCTGGTGTGAGGTGTATTTGCCCGGCGCCGGCTGGGTCGGTCTCGATCCCACTTCAGGCCTGTTTGCCGGCGAAGGTCATATCCCGCTGGCCTGCAGCCCGGAGCCATCCTCGGCGGCGCCGATCACCGGTGGTCTGGACGAGTGCGAGGTGGAATTCGAGCACCTGATGAGCGTCGAGCGTGTGTGGGAAGCACCACGCGTCACCAAGCCCTACAGCGAGGCGCAGTGGCAGGCGATCCAGGCGCTGGGCCAACAGATCGACGATGACCTGCACAAGCACGACGTGCGCCTGACCATGGGCGGCGAGCCGACCTTCGTCGCTCTCGATTATCCCGATGACGACGAGTGGAACACCGCCGCGCTCGGGCCGAACAAGCGCCGCCTGGCGGCCGACCTGTTCTATCGCCTGCGCAACCATTACGCGCCCAAGGCGCTGGTGCATTTCGGTCAGGGCAAGTGGTACCCCGGCGAGCAGTTGCCGCGTTGGTCGCTGAACTGCTTCTGGCGTCGCGATGGTGAGCCGCTGTGGCACGACCCCAAGCTGCTGGCTGACGAAAAGCGTGGCTATGGCGCGACGGCAGAAACTGCCGAGCGTTTCCTGGGGACGCTGGCCGCGCATCTGGGGGTGGATGCTGGCAACGTTTTTCCGGCCTATGAGGATTGGTTCTATTACCTGTGGCGCGAGCGCAAGCTGCCGGACAACGTCACCCCGGATGACCCGCGCTTGAGTGATCCGCTGGAGCGCGAGCGCCTGCGCAAGGTATTCGACAAGGGGCTCGATGCAGTGGTTGGCCATGTGCTGCCGCTGGCGCGTCAGGTCGTGGGCGAGGGCTGGCAGAGCGGGCGCTGGTTCCTGCGTGATGAGCACTGCCGCCTGCTGCCGGGCGACTCGGCGCTGGGTTATCGCCTGCCACTCGATTCGCTGCCCTGGGTCAGCCAGGCCGATTACCCCTACATCAATCCGGTCGACCCCAGCCAGACGCTGCCACCGTTGCCCAGCCCGGCACAGATTCAGCGTCAGTTGCGTGGGGTCTGGCGTGGTGCCAGCGCGGGCGTGCAGAGCGCGCGCCCGGCCAACGGGCAATCGGCTGCCGGCATCGTCCGTACCGCGCTGTGCGCCGAGCCCCGCGATGGCCGCCTGTATCTGTTCATGCCGCCGCTGAGCCACCTCGAAGACTATCTGGAGCTGGTCGCGGCCATCGAGGCCGTGGCTGCCGAGCTTAAATGCCCGGTGCTGCTGGAGGGCTACGAGCCGCCGCTGGACCCGCGCCTGCAGTATTTCCGCGTCACCCCCGACCCGGGCGTGATCGAGGTCAACATCCACCCGGCTGCCAGCTGGGATGAGCTGGTCGAGCGCTGCGAATTTCTCTACGAGGCCGCGCGGCAGTCGCGTCTGTCCAGCGAGAAATTCATGATCGACGGACGCCACACCGGCACCGGCGGCGGCAACCACTTCGTCCTCGGCGGGGCGACGCCGGGGGATTCGCCCTTTCTGCGCCGTCCCGATCTGCTGCGTAGCCTGATCAGCTATTGGCACAACCACCCGTCGCTGTCCTATCTGTTCAGCGGGTTGTTCATCGGCCCGACGTCACAGGCGCCACGTGTCGATGAGGCGCGCAACGATGCGCTGTACGAGCTGGAGATTGCCTTCGCGCAGATGCCCGAACCGGGGCGCGACTGCCCGCCGTGGCTGGTCGACCGCCTGCTGCGCAACCTACTGGTGGACGTCACCGGCAATACCCACCGCGCCGAGTTCTGCATCGACAAGCTGTACTCGCCGGACTCGGCCACTGGTCGCCTGGGCCTGCTCGAACTGCGCGCCTTCGAGATGCCGCCGCATGCGCAGATGAGCCTGGCTCAGCAACTGTTGCTGCGTGCGCTGATCGCGCGTTTCTGGCAGGAGCCCTATCGGCCGGCGAAGCTGGTGCGTTGGGGCACCGAGTTGCACGACCGCTACCTGCTACCGCATTTCATCGAGCAGGACTTCGCCGATGTGCTGCAGGAACTGGGTGCCTTTGGCTATCGCCTGCGCAGCGAATGGTTCGCCCCGCATTTGGAGTTCCGCTTTCCCAAGGCCGGCGACTTCATGGTCAAGGGTATCGACCTGGAAGTGCGCCAGGCGCTGGAGCCTTGGCACGTGCTGGGTGAGGAGGGGGCGGTCGGTGGCACCGTACGCTACGTCGACTCGTCGCTGGAGCGCATGCAGGTGAAGGTGAACGGCATGGCGCCGGATCGCTACGTGCTGACCTGCAACGGCGTGCCGGTGCCGTTGCGCCCGACCGGCAAGGTCGGCGAGTTCGTCGGTGGCGTGCGTTTCCGCGCCTGGCAGCCGGCCAGTTGCCTGCAGCCGACCATTGGCGTGCATGCGCCGCTGGTGTTCGACCTCATCGACACCTGGATGCAGCGTTCGCTGGGTGGTTGCCAGTACCATGTCGCGCATCCGGGCGGTCGTAACTACGACAGCCTGCCGGTCAACGCCTACGAGGCCGAGAGCCGGCGCCTGGCACGCTTCTTCCGCCTGGGCCACAGCCCCGGCAAGCGCCCTGTCATGCAGCCGATAGACAATAATGAACTGCCGATGACCCTGGATCTGCGTCGCGTTTGATTGAACAACCCGTAGGAGCCCGCTTGCGGGCGATTCGATGCACGCATAAAAGCATCGCCCGCAAGCGGGCTCCTACAGGGAACGCCTTGCGCCAAACCTTTTCGAGCCTGCCATGCACGACCTGCTAGCCGATTACCCGCCGCCTAACGGCGCCTACCACGAACTGCTCGACGCCAAGGGTAACGTGCGCCCGCACTGGCGCCGTCTGTACGAGCAACTGGCGCGCAGCCGCCCGGAGCACCTGGCGCAGCGTGAGGCCATGCTGGCGCGGCAGATCCAGGAAAACGGCGTTACCTACAACGTCTATGCCGACCCGGATGGCGCTGATCGCCCGTGGGAACTCGACCTGCTGCCCAACCTGATCCCCGCTGACGAGTGGCAGCAGATCGCCGCCGGCGTGGCGCAGCGTGCGACCCTGCTCAACCGCGTGCTGGCCGATCTCTACGGCCCGCAGAAGCTGATTGCCGAAGGCCTGCTGCCGACCGAGCTGGTGTTCGGCCATAACAACTTCCTCTGGCCCTGTCAGGGCATGCAGGCACCGGGCGGCACCTGGCTGCACCTGTATGCGGTGGATCTTGCCCGGGCGCCGGACGGGCGCTGGTGGGTCACCGCCGACCGCACCCAGGCACCCTCCGGTGCCGGTTATGCGCTGGAGAACCGGCAGATCGTCTCGCGCGCCTTCCCCGAGCTGTACCGCGATCTGCGCGTGCAGTACTTGGCCAGCTTCTTCCGTACCCTGCAGGACACCCTGGCACGCCAGGCGCCGAGCGGTGGCGAGACGCCGCTGGTGGTGCTGCTGACGCCAGGGCGCTTCAACGAAAGCTATTTCGAGCACCTGTACCTGGCGCGCCAGCTCGGTTATCCGCTGGTCGAAGGCAGCGACCTGACCGTGCGCGACGCCACCCTCTACCTCAAGACCCTGGCCGGCCTGCGCCGCGTGCATGCGGTGTTGCGCCGCCTCGATGACGACTACTGCGACCCGCTGGAGCTGCGCACCGATTCCGCCCTTGGCGTGCCCGGCCTGCTCGAAGCCGTGCGCCGTGGTCGCGTGCTGGTAGCCAATGCCCTGGGCAGTGGCGTGCTGGAGTCGCCCGGTCTGCCCGGCTTTTTGCCGGCGATCAGCGAGCACCTGTTGGGTGAGGAACTGCTATTGCCGTCCATTGCCAGTTGGTGGTGCGGCGAGCCGCCGGTGCTGGACGAGGCGCTGGAGAAACTCGACCAGTTGCTGGTGCGCCCGGCCTTCCCCTCGCAGAGTTTCACGCCGGTGTTCGGCCGTGATCTGGACGAAGCGCAGCGCGCCAAGTTGTCCGAGCGCCTCAAGCAGCGCCCCTATGCCTACGTGGCACAGGCACGAGCCAAGCTGTCGCAGGCGCCGGTGTGGGACGGCAGCGGCCTGCAGCCGCGGGCCATCGGCATGCGCGTGTTCGCCGTGGCCAGCGCCGATGGCTACCGGGTGATGCCGGGTGGCCTGACCCGCGTGGCCGCCGAGGCCGATGCCGAGGTGGTGTCGATGCAGCGCGGCGGGGTGAGCAAGGACACCTGGGTACTCGGCACGCGGCAGAGCGGTGGCGAGCCCTGGCAGACGCAACGCACCCTGGGCACTGCCGACCTGGTGCGCAGCGACCCCTTCCTGCCTTCACGCGTGGTGGAGAACCTGTACTGGTTCGGTCGTTACGCCGAGCGCTGCGAGGGCAATGCGCGCCTGCTGCGCATCATGCTGGCGCGCTACGTCGATGACGATGACGACCCGCAGGCGCTGCAGAGCGCGCTGGCATTGGCGCAGGAATTGGGCCTGCTGGCAGATCCCGAGGAGGGCGAGCTGGCCGAGCGTCTGTTGCAGGCGCTGCTCGGCAGCGACTGGCCGGCCAGCCTGCGCGCCAATCTGCAGCGCTTGCAGTGGGCCGCTGGCAGCGTGCGCGGCAAGCTGTCCCAGGCCAACTGGCAGGCGCTGGTGGAATTGCAGCGCGAGGCGCAGCTGCTTGAAGGCCAACCGGCCGACTTCGGTGAACTGCTGGATTTTCTCAACCGCCTGCTGATGTCGCTGGCGGCGCTGTCGGGCTTCGCCCTCGACGACATGACGCGAGACGACGGCTGGCGCTTTCTCATGCTCGGCCGCTATATCGAGCGTTTGCAGTTTCTCTGCGACAGCTTCGCCGGCTTCCTGCGCAGCGGCTCGGCCACCGACCAGTCGGCGCTGGAATGGTTGCTGGAGCTGGGTAACAGCAGCATCACCTACCGCACCCGTTACCTGGCCTCGGCGCAGTTGATTCCAGTGCTCGACCTGCTGTTGCTCGATGAGCAGAACCCGCACTCCGTGATCTTCCAGATGCGCACCCTGCTGCGTTCGCTGGAAGGGCTTCACGAGCGCTTCGAGTTGCCCGCTGAGCGTTACCTGGCTTATCTGGAGGAGCAACTCACGGCCTTCAGCCTGGCCAGCCTGGAAAACCCGCTGTTTGGCCTCGGTAGTACCCGCGCGGTGCTCGAAGGCCTGGCCGATTTGCTGGTGGCCATCAGCGAGGCCGCTGGCGCGGTATCCGATCATCTCGGGCTGCGTTTCTTCGCCCATGTCGATGTCAGCCAGCGGACGCAATCCTCATGAGCAGCGCGCTGTATCAGGTGCTTCACGACACCCATTACCGATACTCGGCGCCGGTTTCCCTGGCCCAGCAACTGGCGCACCTGTGGCCGCGCGAATGCCCCTGGCAGCGTTGCCATGAACGGGAGCTGCGCATCGACCCGCAGCCCTGCCAGCGTCGCGATGGACTGGATGTGTTCGGCAACCCGCTGACCCGGCTGGTGTTCGAGCGCCCGCATGAGACGCTGGTCGTCAGCGCGCGGTTGCGCGTCGAGGTACTGGCGCGTGCGCCGCTGGAGCTGGACAACTCGCCGAACTGGGAGGCCGCGTGCGCCGCGCTCAGCTACAGCGGTAAACGGATGGAACCTGCGTTGCTGGAGGCGGCACGCTATCGTTTCGAGTCGCCCTACGTGCATCTCAAGCAGGTGTTCGCCGACTACGCCGACGATTGCTTCACGCCGGGGCGCCCGCTGCTGCAGGCGTGCCAGGCGCTGATGCGGAAGATTTTCGACGAATTCAGTTTCGATGCCGAAGCCACTCAGGTGGCGACGCCGCTGCTGCAGGTACTGGAGGAAAAGCGTGGGGTCTGCCAGGACTTCGCCCACCTGATGCTCGCCTGCCTGCGCTCGCGCGGCCTGGCGGCGCGTTACGTCAGCGGCTACCTGCTGACTCAGCCACCACCCGGCCAGCCACGTCTGATTGGCGCCGACGCCTCGCATGCCTGGGTGTCGCTGTATTGCCCGCGGCAGGGCTGGGTGGATTTCGACCCAACCAATAATGTGCGCCCGGCACTGGAGCACATCACCCTGGCCTGGGGCCGGGATTTCTCCGACGTGTCGCCGTTGCGTGGGGTGATTCTGGGGGGCGGCAGCCACGACCCGGACGTGCAGGTGACGGTGCTGCCGCTGGGATGAGGTTCGTGGGAGGACACGACAGGCGCATCTCCCACGGTTTGTGGCGGCCTCAGTCGACCAGGGCCAGACTGCCTTTCATCAGCGAGTAGTGGCCAGGGAAGGAGCAGAAGAAGCTGTAGTCCTCGCCTGCCGCCAGTTTGCTGACATCGAAGGTCACCGAAGTGCTTTCGCCACCGCCGATCAGATCGGTATAGGCGATCACACGCTCGTCGCCGGCCTTGAGGTAGCTGGCGTCCGGGCCGGCAGAGATGCCGTCGGTAGCCACGCCGGGCATGTCGGCGGTCTTGCTCAGCACCCAGTTATGGCCCATCGCGGTCTTGGGCAGCGAGCCGGTGTGCTTGAGGTTGACGGTGAAGGTCTTGCAGCTCTTGCTGACGGAGATGGCCTGGGTGTTGAAGGTCATCTGATCGGTTGACTCGACATCCACCGCGCATTCGGCAGCCAGAAGCGGTGTGCTGGCGAGCCCAAGCAGCGCCAGCAGGGCAACGTTACGCAACATCTTGATTCCTCCAGTTTCTGATAACCCGGTCAGGTCTGAAGAGGCTCGCACAACTGCCTGCGCTTATGGATGCGACCGAACGCCACGCCTGGTTATCCAGAAAAGCTGTGGATAGTTCTGTGGGGAAGCTCTGCAATGCCCGCTCGAGGCCTGTTTCCGCGGGCTTTCTGGGTGTCTGCTCAGCTTTTGCTCAGGACACCTGCTCGCCACTGAAAAATGCTTTGAAATGAATTGCTTGAGTGAGAAGTCAAAGTTTCCGCGCGTGTCTGGAAAGGCGCTGGCCGGTTATCCACGAAAGACGTGGAGCAAGCTGTGGATAAGCTTGGGGAAAGCCAGCCTCGACAGCGCCCGGCAAGGGGCGCAGACGATTGATGAGAAAGTGAGCGTTCTTAAGCGGATTACGGTTTGCGCAGCGCCTGCCACAGACGTGTGGCGAGGCTGACCAGCGGTACGCTGAGCAAGCCGGCGACGATGCCCAGCAGGGCATTGAGCAGCGTCGGCACTATCGCCGAGAGCAGGTGGCCGGCGTCGCGCGCGACCCATTCGGCGGCGTGATGCACGGCGCTTTCCACCGGCGGCAGGCCATGACTGAGAATGCCGCCGCCGACCATGAACATGGCCGCTGTGCCGATCACCGACAATGCCTTCATCAGCCAGGGGGCCAGGCGCAGGATGCCGCGGCCGCAGGCCTGGGCGAAGGCGCTGGTGCGCAGGCTGAGGTAGAGCCCGGCGTCGTCGAGCTTGACGATGCCGGCCACCAGGCCATAGACGCCGACGGTCATCACCAGGGCGATGCCGCTGAGCACCAGCACCTGATTGAGGAAACTGGCAGTGGCGACGGTGCCCAGGGTGATGGCGATGATCTCCGCGGAGAGAATGAAGTCGGTACGCACGGCGCCGCGAATCTTGTCGCGTTCGAATGCCACCAGGTCGACGGCAGGGTCGGCGATGGCTTCCAGGTGTGCCTGTTGTTCGTCATCCTCATGCTTGTGCAGCAGTTTGTGCAGCAGCTTCTCGGCGCCTTCGTAGCAGAGGAACAGACCGCCGAGCATCAACAAGGGCACCACCAGCCAGGGCGCCACGGCGCTGATCAGCAGCGCAGCCGGCACCAGAATCGCCTTGTTGACCAGCGAGCCCTTGGCCACGGCCCAGACCACCGGCAGTTCGCGATCCGCCTTGACGCCGGTGACCTGCTGGGCATTGAGCGCGAGGTCGTCGCCCAGTACGCCGGCGGTCTTGCGCGCGGCGATCTTGGTCATGGTGGCGACGTCGTCGAGTACCGTGCTGATGTCGTCGATCAGGGCGAGCAGGCTGCTTCCGGCCATGTTGCGGCTTCCATGAGAGAGAAGCCGCAGAGCGTAGCATTGTGTTACATGTCTGCGTACAGGTTCAGACGGGCGCGCGATCTACCCACTTCGGCGCCGCGCTGGGTCGCCATTCGCTGAGGGCATCGAGCAGGTTTTGCGGGTTGCCTGCGATCTGCAGCATCTCGCGGTGCTGCGGGCGCACGAAGCGCTCGGCGACCAGATGATCGAGGAAGTCGCCGAGTTTGCTGTAAAAACCGTTCACCTCCAGCAGGCCCAGCGGTTTGGCGTGGTAACCCAACTGGCCCCAGGTCCACACCTCGAACAGCTCTTCCAGGGTGCCGAGGCCGCCGGGCAGGGCGATGAAGGCGTCTGACAGCTCGGCCATGCGCGCCTTGCGTGCATGCATGCCGTCCACCACTTCCAGGCAGGTCAGGTTGCGATGGCCGATCTCGGCGCGCTCCAGGCTTTGCGGGATGATACCGATCACCTCGCCACCGGCATTGAGCGCCGCATCGGCGACCACACCCATCAGGCCGACGGCGCCACCGCCATAGATCAGGCGAATGCCGCGCTCGGCCAGGTGTTGGCCGAGCGCTTCGGCAGCCTCGCGGTAAACGGGACTGGCGCCAGGGCTGGCACCACAGAAGACACAGACACTACGCAGGAACATGCAACGACTCCTTGGGCAAATGAGCCAAGGGTAACCAGCCGCTGCGCTCGCACCAAGTATCAGTGCCGCGTATCAATGCCGCAGGTGGCGCAGGCGTAACTGGCGAGCAATTGCTTGAGCAGATCGTTGAGGTACATGGCGCGGCTTCCTGACGCTGGGACATGTGGTTCAGGCTAGTCCCGTTGCTGGCGCCGCGCCGTTAGATTGTTTCGATGATGGCGATAGTCGCGGCTCGCTCAGACCAGTTCCATCGCACTCATCCCGGCCAGACCCAGCAGCACCACGCCGCAGGCTGCGTAAGTCAGGCGGTGCCAGAGTAGCGACGCGGCGCGGCGAAACCAGTCCACCAGACCGGCGCAGATGAAGCACCAGAGCAGCGAGGACACCATGAAGCCGGCGAAGAACACCGCCAGGTGCGTCGGCGTTGGCTGGGCAACGCCGATGGCGGCCATCGCCCCGCCCATGGCGGCCCAGTAGACGATGTTCTGCGGGTTGGTCAGCGACAGCGTAGCGCCCGCAGCGAATGCGCTACCGGCGGCGACCTGAGCATCGTCGCTGGGTTGCGGCGGGCGATGGGCGTCGCGCAGTGATTGATAACCGAGCCAGGCCAGGTAGAGCGCGCTGGCCAGCGTCAGCGGATAGCGAATCTGCGCGCTGTCGAGCAGCAGAGCCAGGCCGGTCAGGCCCAGGGCGGCCCAGGTGGCATCGCCCACCAGCGAGCCGATCTGTACCAACAATGCCGGTTTGTAGCCGTCACGCAGCCCGCGGCGCAGGGTTTCGCTGAACACGGCACCGGGGGCCGCATTGAAGACGAAGCCGAGGAGCATGGCGGCGAGGAAGAAGCTGAACATGGAGTGTCCTTACAAGGGGCAGGGAAGCCTGATGTTCATAGCAGATGGCGTGCCAGGCGCTGATAATAAAGTTTTCCACGGGGTCTGTGGGTATCTCTGTGGGTAAGCTGGTGGTGCTCCTCTGCTGGCCTCGCCGTGCGTCGTTCAGGCCGTGCTGACGAATATTTGAGCAACGGAATTTTTCCTTTGTGCACAGGGGGTTGACAATATAGAAGGGCTTTTGGGGGACGGTTGTTGGTTGTCCACGATGTCTGTGGATAGTTTTGTTGGTAAGCGCTGTAAGCATTGCTGAGGGCTCCATGTGGCGGGTCTTTCAGCGCTTTGCTGATTTTTTGATCAGCGCCTTTGAAGGCTCGGACGAGAGCGAAGGCGGGTCGAGTTGTCCAGTATTTTCGCCGGCCGCTCTGTCGGCACAGCAGGTTATCCCCGGATTCTGTTGGCAGGTCTGTGGATAAGCTGGTGGCAAGGCCATCAAGCGCCTGTCGGGCGGGCTCGAAGAGCAAGTGGCGAGTTGCTCGCCATCATTGTGGCTGCAGCGCGCCGAGCTGTGTGGAGCGGCCGAGCAGCTGCAAGGCGCGATCCGGGTAGTCGGTGATCAGACCGTTGGCGCCCATTTCCAGCAATCGCCGCATTTCCGGTTGTTCGTTGATCGTCCACAGCTGTACGTGCAAGCCACGCGTCCGTGCATTGCGTATGAGGCGCGGGGTGGCCAGGGTCAGGCCGCTGTGCTGGGGAGGAATCTGCAGCACTGGATAGGAGGGCGACAGCAGGTCACTCAGGCCCAGCCAATTCAGCGCCAGCAGCAGGCGCACCGAAACCGGTCCGGCCGAGGTGGCGACCTCCGGGCAGAGCTCACGAAAGCGCTTGAGGCTGCGCTCATGAAAGCTGCCGACGATGACGCGATCGAGTTGGTCATAAGCCGCCAGCATTTCGCAGAGCACAGCTTCCATGCCGACATCGGGCACCTTGATTTCGAGCGCCTTGGGGATCAATGGGAAGCGCTCGAATACCTCTTCCAGCGCGGCGATGCGCGTACCCTGGCCACGGTAGGGATAGCTCTGGCCGCCATCGGCCGTCCATTTGTAGCCGGCATCGAGTGCTTGCAGTTCGGCGAGGCTGAAGTGCGCGACCGGGCCTTGGCCATTGGTGGTGCGTTCCAGGGTGTCATCGTGGATCACCACCAGTTTGGCATCCTGACTCAGGTGTAGATCCATCTCCAGCATGTCGACGCCGAGGGCAGCGGCGCGTTCGAAGGCGAACAGGGTGTTCTCCGGCCACAGCCCCTTGCCACCGCGATGAGCGATCACCAGAGGGCGTTCGCCGAGGTCTTCGAGCACCGCAGGCATGCTCGCCTGCCGGCTGGTCAGCGTCAGTACCAGCACGATGATGCCGATCAGCAGCAGCGGGACGAGCAGAGATCGGGTGAAGCGCAGCATGGGCCGGGTCTCGAAAGCGGTTCGGGACTTTGTGCCCCAGCGCAGGGGCGTTGGCAAGTGCAACGGCAAGCGCCGGTAGCGCATCGCTACCGGCAGTGTCTGCGATGTATGCGTCTACATCGGCACCCTACGCTATCGCGTAGGGTGTGCCGCGGGCGCCCACGATGGGTGACCTGTACCTCAGGAGCTATCGGCGCTTAGCTGGCCAGCAGCCAGACACCGGTGGCGGCCGACGCAGCGCCAGCGATGCGTACCAGTGGTGCGGCTGCTTGTGGCAGAAAGCGCACCAGGGCGAAACCGATGGCGTGCAGCGCGGCCGTGGCGACGATAAAGCCGATGGCATAACCGAAGGGGCTGGCCAGATCCGGCAGCTCCAGACCGTGGGCGACGCCGTGGGTCAGGGCGAAGAGGGCGGTCAGGGCGACGGATACCGCCATCGGCAGACGTGCAGCCACGGCTACCAGCAGGCCGAAGGCCAGCACCGAGCCGGCGATGCCGGTTTCCATCAGCGGTATTTCCACACCGGCGAAGCCGAGAAGGCCGCCGACCAGCATGCTGCCGACGAAGGTCGCCGGCAGCGCCCAGCGCGCTGCGCCATTCTGCTGCGCGGCCCACAGGCCAACGGCGAACATCGCCAGCAGGTGATCGAGGCCAAACACCGGGTGGGCCAGGCCGGCCATGATCCCGGAGTCGCCATGCCCTGGGTGGGCGAAGGCCAGCGCTGGTGTGCAGAACAGAGCGATGGCGTAGAGGGTTTTGCGCAGATTCATGAGGTTCTCCTTGAATGGGGAATCAGGCCGCCGTGAGCATGCCCTGGCGTTCGATGAAGGCGATGATCTCGTCGAGACCCTGGCCGATTTTCTGGTTGCTGAAGACGAAGGGCTTGTCGCCGCGCATCTTCAGCGTGTCGCGCTCCATCACCTCCAGCGAGGCGCCAACCATGGGCGCCAGATCGACCTTGTTGATCACCAGCAGGTCGGACTTGCAGATGCCCGGGCCGCCCTTGCGCGGCAGCTTGTCGCCGGCCGAGACGTCGATCACGTACAGGGTCAGGTCGGACAGCTCGGGGCTGAAGGTGGCCGACAGGTTGTCGCCGCCGGACTCGACGATGATCAGGTCCAGGCCAGGGAAGCGGCGGTTGAGCTGCTCCACGGCTTCCAGGTTGATCGAGGCGTCCTCGCGGATGGCAGTGTGTGGGCAGCCGCCGGTTTCCACGCCGATGATGCGCTCGGGCTCCAGGGCCTCGTTGCGCACCAGGAACTGGGCGTCTTCCTGGGTGTAGATGTCGTTGGTGACCACGGCGATGTTGTAGCGCTCGCGCAGGGCGCGGCACAGGGCCAGGGTGAGGGCGGTCTTGCCGGAACCGACCGGACCGCCGATACCGACACGCAGAGGTTGGCTGTTCATGTGCTGATTTTCCTCGTCAGGAGCGGAAGAGACGCGAGTACTGGCGCTCGTGCGCCATGCTCGCCAGGGCCAGGCCGAAGGCGGCACTGCCCCAGTGTTCGGGAGAAAGGCTGGCGGCCTGCTGCTGGGCGGCCTCGAGCGTTGGCAGCAGGCGGCTGGTCAGGCGCTGGGCGGCCTGCTGGCCCAGCGGCAGCACCTTCATCAGTACGGCTAGCTGATTTTCCAGCCAGCCCCACAGCCAGGCGGCCAGGGCATCGTCCGGGGTGATCTGCCAGGCGCGCGCGGCCAGCGCCCAGGCCAGTGCCAGGCCGGGCTCGTCCTGGGCTGCGAGCGCCTCGCGTGCGGCTTCGTCCAGTTCGGGCAGGCCTGCGAGTAGTTGCCGCAGCGAATAGCCCATCTGCCGGCTTTCCAGCGCCAGTTCGCGGGTTTCCCGGCTGGCGCGGTGCTGTTCGGCCAGTTCCTGCAGGCGTGTCCAGTCGCACTCGTCCGCCGCACGGCAATGCGCAAGCAGCAGCGGCGCTTCGAAGCGGGCGAGGTTCAACAGCAACTGATCGACCAACCAACGTTCGGCGCTGCTTTCGTCATGCACCAGGCCGCTGTCGATGGCCCATTCCAGGCCTTGCGAGTAGCTGTAGCCGCCAATGGGCAGCTGCGGGCTGGCCAGGCGCAGCAATGCCCAGGCCGGTTTCATGCCCAGGCCCCGGTGCGCGTAGTCGGCGTGGCTCGGCTCACTTGCGCACACCGAACTGGTGCAGGCGCGGGCCGTAGTTGAATTCCTCGTCGCCGTGATGGGAGTGATGGTGGCCGCCACCGTAGGCGCCCTGCTCGGGCTGGTAGGGCGCTTGGACGGCTTCGACGGTGGCGCCGAGCTGTTCGAGCATGGCCTTGAGTACGTAGTCGTCGGGCAGGCGCAGCCAGCCGTCGCCCAGTTGCAGGGCGACATGGCGGTTGCCCAGGTGATAGGCGGCGCGCATCAGCTCGAAGGGGCTGGCGCAGGTGACATGCAGCAGCGGCTCGGTCTTGGCCTTTACGCGTACGATGCGTCCGTCCTTGGCTTGCAGGCATTCGCCGTCGGCCAGCGCCGGTTGGCCGCGCTCAAGGAACAGGCCTACCTCTTCACCGCCAGTGGTGAAACAGCGCAGGCGGCTCTTGCTGCGGGCTTCGAAGGTCAGTTCCAGTTCAGCGTCGCAGGTGTCCTGCGGTGCGATTCGGGAGTGGATCACCAGCATGCGTATCTATTCCGGGGCAATGTGCCCGGAAATAGTGCAAGTGGCTTGCCAAGGCTGGAGAGTGGCGCAAGGCGGGGCGTTCAAGCCTGTTGTGGATAACTTGGTGAGGCGGTCAGGTTTGATTTGGTGCGTTTTCGTTAGGGGTGGGCAATTTTGGTGCGCTCTAGTCGGAGGGCTTGCCCAGGCCCAACCAGTGCTTGCCACCGACCATGATGAAGCGCAGTTGCTGAATGACCTTGGCCTCTGCCGTGAGGTGCGCCGGCAGGGTTTCAGCGGGCGGATCGATCAGTTCGGGCAGGGTGGCGAATACCGTCTTCACCACCAGATCCGACACCACGTCGAGCGCTGCATCGTCGAGGTGCGGCATACGGTTCATCAGCTTGAGGTCGGCGGCCAGGTCGCTGGTGATGCGTTCGCGCAGGGCCGCAACGGCCTGGCGCACCGGTTGCGAGCCGCCGTACTGCTCGCGGGCGAGAAAGAGGAACTGAGCGCGATTGGCAGCCACTTCGGCGAGGAAGATACGCACCGAGGCGTCGATCATGCCGCGCATCTCGAACTCATGGCGGCGCACCTGGCGGATCGCCGCACGGAAGGTTTCGCCCACCTCTGCCACCAGCGCCAGGCCCAGTTCGTCCATATCGGCGAAGTGGCGATAGAAACCGGTGGGCACGATACCGGCAACGCGCGTCACCTCGCGCAGGCTCAGGCTGCCAAAGCCACGCCCGCTCTCCATCAAGGTGAGGGCGGCGTCCATCAGAGACTGGCGAGTCTGCTGCTTCTGTTCGGCGCGTGGCGTCATGCGTAATCGGGTCATTGAGCGATGCCGCACTCTAGCAAAAGCACGGCGTCAGCGTCGAACCGCACGGGTGCGGTTCGGTGAGCGACTGTTAACTGAAATACAGGCTATCTGTCAGCCTTGTGCACAAGTGTCACTGGATTCTGCTTATGGCTCTGCTTTCCCTGTCACTGGCGCGGCATGTCGCTCGCGGTCTGCAACCGCTGCGCCGACTCTGTGCGGCCGGTTGGTTGCATGAGGCGGATGTCGATCTGTGCTTGCGCCTGCTACACCCGGCGCTGCCCCTCAACCGCGTATTCGCCAGGGTCGAGGCGCGCTGCTGGGTGGCCGACGACGTGCTGGCAATTGAGCTGCGCTGCAATGGCAATGCACGGGACTGGCGAGCCGGGCAGCATGTCCAGCTGTATCTGGAGCAGGATGGCGTGCGTCACGGGCGCAGTTACAGCCTGACGTCGGTGGCTGCCGCCGGGCGCATCGGGCTTGCGATCAAACGCCAGCCGGGCGGGCGCTTGTCCAATGTGCTGCTCGATCATCTGGAGGTGGGTGAGGTGGTCGAGTTGGGTCAGGCATTTGGCGATTTCGCCTGGCCGCAGGGGCAGAATGCGGTGCTGTTGCTGGCTGCTGGCAGTGGCATCACACCGTTGCTCGGTTTGTTGCGTGATGCACTGGCGCGTGGCTTCTCTGCGCCGGTGACGCTGTTGCATCAGGTGCGTCGCCGGGGACAGCAGGCCTTTGCCGAAGAGCTGCAGGCGCTGGCTGCGCGCTACACCAACTTCCAGGTGCGCTGGGCCTTCAGTGCCGAGACGGGTGGCCGCCTGACGGCCGAACAGCTGGCGGCGCTGCCGGGCGCGCACCTGTTGATATGCGGCCCGCGTGGTTTCGTCGATCAGGCGTGCGGCTGGTGGCGCGACGCCGGGCGCGGGCGCAGCCTGCAGGCGGAAAGCTTCAGTCCACTGCCGGTGCTGGCTGAGGCCGATACCGGCGAGGTTCGTCTGCGCTTTGCGCGCAGCGGCCAGCAGGTTTCTGGCGACGGCAATGCCAGTCTGCTGGAGCAGGCCGAGGCCAGCGGGCTGCGCCCGGCTCATGGCTGTCGCCAGGGCATCTGCACCAGTTGCACCTGCCTGCTGCTGGCCGGCACGGTGCGCGATCTGCGCAGCGGTGCGCTGTTCGCCGAGCCGGGGCAGCCCATCCGTCTATGTGTCAGCGCCCCGCATGGGAATGTGGAGATCGACCTGTGAGCAATCGTCCTGATCGTGAGTTGACCCCTGCCGAGCTCGAAGCCTTCGGCCAGGAGCTGGACGCGTTGCGTCAGCGCAGCCTGGCTGATCTGGGCGAGGCCGATGCGCGCTATATCCGCCGTGTGCGTGGTGTGGTGCGCCTGTGCTGCTGGAGTGGCCGCACGCTGCTGATGCTGGGTTGGTTTCCGCCGACCTGGCTGCTCGGCACCTTCTTGCTGGGGCTGGGCAAGATCCTCGAGAACATGGAACTGGGCCGCAACGTGATGCACGGCCAGTACGATTGGATGAACGACCCGGAATTCGCCGGGCGCCAGTACGAATGGGGCATCGTCGGGCCCGCCGATTTCTGGCGGCATACGCATAACCACGTGCATCACACCGACACCAACGTACTGGGCATGGACGATGACGTCGGCTATGGCGTGGTGCGCCTGTTTCCCGAGCAGCGCTGGAAGCCCTTCTAGCGCTGGCAACCCTTGTGGGTGACGATCCAGGCGCTGGTGTTCCAGTACGCCGTGGCCATCCAGCACCTGCGGCTGGACAAACTGGTGAAAGGCCGCATCAGCAAGGAGGAGGTGCGGCCGCTGGCACGTCAGCTCGGCGCCAAGCTGGCTCGGTAGTGGGGCAAGGACTATCTGGCGTTTCCGCTGCTGGCCTTGCTGCTCGGTGCCAATGCACTGGCCGTACTGACCGGCAATCTGGTGGCCAACCTGCTGCGCAATCTGTGGACCTTTCTGGTGATCTTCTACGGCTATTTCTCCGAGAAGGCGGCGGTGTTTGCACCCGAAGTATTGGCAGAGGAGACGCGTGGGCACAGGTACCTGCGCCAACTGCGCGGTTCGAGCAACCTGTCCGGTGGGCCGCTGCTGCATATCCTGACCGGCAACCTCAGCCATCAGATCGAGCATCACCTGTTCCCCGATCTGCCCGCGCGGCGCTATGCCGAACTGGCGGGTGCGCCTGATCGCCGAACGTTACGGCCAGCACTACAACTGCGGCACCTTGTGGGGGCAATTTTCGACCATACTGCGGCGCATCTGGATCTACCGTTTGCCCGCTGCCGGGATGGCGTGACTCGCGTGAAAGGATCGGGTAGGAGGCGGCCTCACGGCCGCCGTCCTCCCACACCACCGTGCGTACGGTTCCGTACACGGCGGTTCAGGCCATGCGGTTAAGCCGATTGATCGTATCCAGTATCGAGACCAGTCCAAGTC